>CADAOY010000004.1 GCA_902789665.1 uncultured Lachnospiraceae bacterium
GCGGTAGGAGAACAAAACCAATCCACAGCATCTTTAACAGCATACCCGATACCTATAGAGAAGGTAAAGAATGGGTATGACTATATAATACGAGGAGAACGAATATGGGCAATATATTAGATACTTTGGAACCAAAAGATGTATATAAGTTTTTTAGGGAGATCAGTGCCATTCCAAGACCAAGCTATCATACTGAGAAGATAAGTGAGTATCTGGAGCGCTTTGGCCTTGAAAGAGGGCTTTATACAAGAAGGGATGACTTGGGCAACGTTGTAATTAAAAAAGAGGCTTCTGAAGGCTTTAAAGATAAAGAGACGGTTATTCTCCAGGGTCATATGGATATGGTGGCTGTAAAGACTCCTGACAGCGCTGTGGACCCATATAAGGATGGGCTGGACCTGCAGGTTGAGGATGGATATCTCTATGCCAAAGGGACATCATTGGGAGCAGATGACGGTATAGCAGTGGCTTTCATGCTGGCGCTTTTGGATGGCGATTATGAACTTCCGAAACTGGAATGTATTTTTACAGTTGAGGAAGAAGTTGGCATGGATGGAGCACTTGGTCTTGATATGTCAGATATAGAAGGAAAGGAATTAATTAATATTGATTCAGAAGTAGAAGGAATTCTTACCCTGGGCTGCGCCGGTGGCATAAGACTTAATGGTAAGTTTAGAAGAGAGCGAACCGGTCCTAATACAGGAAAGGTATATTATATTGGAGTTCGCGGACTTAAAGGTGGTCATTCAGGAATGATGATACATCTTGGCAGAGCAAATTCAAATATTCTTATGGGCAGAGTGCTTAAGAGTATTAAGGATGCAGGAATTGATTACAGACTTGTACATATAGAAGGTGGAGAGAAGGATAATGCCATTTCATTGTCAACAACTGCTTCAATATATGTGCCGGGTGTAGAATATGACTGGCTTCAGGCAAAGATTGAGAGTACCGTTAAGGAATGCGAACTTAAATTTATATCTGAATATACAGGAATTGAAGATGGTATTAAGATAGAGTTTTGCGCGCAGGATGAAGATGATATAACCTGTATGAGCAGGAAATCAACTGATATGGTTGTGGACTTTTTAAATACTACACCTGATGGAGTAATTAAAATGTCGGATGATTTGCCGGATATGGTGGAGACATCACTAAATATAGGTACAATCGTTACGGAAGATGATTATGTTGTTACGGATCAGCTTTTAAGAAGCAATGCGAAGGCAGGAAAGAAAGAGATTCTTGATGTGGTTTCAAAATGCATACAAGATGTTGGGGGTGAAGCGGTAGTATTCGGAGACTGCCCTAACTGGGAATATCGTAAAGATTCTCCACTTAGAGAGAAGATGGTGAGAATATTTAAGGAAGAATATGGATATGAGCCAAAGCTTGAAGTTGTGCATGCAGGCTTGGAATGCGGCATATTCTGCGATAAAAAGGAAGATTTGGACCCTGTATCAATAGGCCCTAATATTCTGGATATTCATACAGTAAAAGAGAAACTTGATATAGAATCCGTAAACAGAACATGGAAATATTTATTAAAAATACTACAAGATGTGGAAGGTTAAAAAAATAACAAATGGCTCAAAATAGCACTATTTCGGACTAGTCAACATAAAACATAGGAATAATTTTGGTGTAAACCACAAGATATAGTGGTTGGTTTTAAAAATTATTCAAATATATTGTATTTTTTCTGTTGACATCTATATGGGAATGTGGTAGTATAGCAATACACGACCACAAGATATAGGGTTTTGAAATTTTGCAAAACACTATATTAAGCGTAATAAATATTAAGAAATAGTACTGTAATGGGAGGATTAAGAGAATGTTTGCAGTTATTAAGAGAGACGGAGAAACAGTTGATTTTAACATTAGCAAGATCAGCAATGCCATTATCAAGGCATTTGATGCTACATCTGTTAATTACACAGATGACATTGTTCAGCTTCTTGCATTAAGAGTTACAGCTGATTTCCAGGAAAAGGTTGAAGATGGCATGGTTCACGTGGAAGATATCCAGGACAGCGTTGAGAAAGTATTAGAGCAGGCCGGATATACAGAGACAGCCAAGGCATTCATCCTTTATCGTAAGCAGAGAGAGAAGATGAGAGCTATGAAGTCAACTATCCTTGATTATAAGGATGTTGTAAACAGCTACGTTAAGGTTGAAGACTGGAGAGTTAAAGAGAATTCAACTGTTACTTACTCTGTAGGTGGTTTGATTCTTAGTAACTCAGGTGCCGTAACTGCTAACTACTGGTTATCAGAAATCTACGATGAAGAAATCGCAGAGGCACACAGAAATGCAGATATTCATATTCATGACTTATCAATGCTTACCGGATACTGCGCAGGCTGGTCACTTAAGCAGCTTATTAAAGAAGGTTTAGGCGGAATCACAGGTAAGATTACATCAGCTCCTGCATCTCACCTTTCAGTTCTTTGCAACCAGATGGTTAACTTCCTTGGTATCATGCAGAACGAATGGGCAGGCGCTCAGGCATTCTCATCATTTGATACATATTTAGCTCCTTTCGTTAAAGTTGATAACTTATCATATGACGAAGTTAAGAAGAGCATTGAAAGCTTTATTTATGGTGTTAATACTCCATCCCGTTGGGGTACACAGGCTCCATTTACAAATATCACATTAGACTGGACAGTTCCTAACGACTTAGCTGAACTTCCTGCAATCGTTGGTGGTAAGGAAATGGATTTCTGCTACAAGGATTGTAAAGAAGAGATGGATATGGTTAACAGAGCATTCCTTGAGACAATGATCGATGGTGATGCAAACGGAAGAGGATTCCAGTATCCAATTCCTACATATTCAATTACCAGGGAATTTGACTGGAGTGATACACTTAATAACAGACTTCTCTTTGAGATGACTGCTAAATATGGTACACCATACTTCTCAAATTACATCAACTCAGACATGCAGCCTTCAGATGTACGTTCAATGTGCTGCCGTCTCCGTCTTGATTTAAGAGAACTTCGTAAGAAAACAGGTGGTTTCTTCGGCTCAGGTGAGAGTACAGGTTCTGTAGGTGTTGTAACAATCAATATGCCAAGAATTGCATATCTTGCAACTGATGAAGCAGATTTCTTCAAGAGACTTGATCATATGATGGATATCTCAGCAAGAAGCTTAAAGATTAAGAGAGGCGTTATCTCAAGACTTCTTGAAGAAGGACTATATCCATATACAAAGAGATACTTGGGAGACTTCAGCAATCACTTCTCAACCATCGGTTTAATTGGTATGAACGAAGTTGGTCTTAATGCCAAGTGGCTTGGTGAAGACATGGCAAGCGAGAGGACTCAGGAATTCTCAAAGAAGGTTCTTAACCACATGAGAGACAGACTGGTTATTTACCAGGAGCAGTACGGTGACCTTTACAACTTAGAGGCAACTCCTGCTGAAAGTACAACATACAGATTTGCTAAGCATGACAGAAAGAGATATCCGGATATCAAGACAGCAGGTCATGAAGGAGATACACCATACTATACCAACTCATCACATCTTCCTGTAGATTATACAGTAGATATCTTTGATGCACTTGATATTCAGGATGAGTTACAGACATTATATACATCAGGTACAGTATTCCATGCATTCCTTGGTGAGAAGCTTCCGGACTGGAAGGCAGCAGCAAAGCTTGTTAAGACAATTGCTGAGAATTACAGATTACCATACTATACAATGTCTCCTACATATTCAATCTGTAGAGAGCACGGATATATCTCAGGTGATCAGAGAACATGTCCTACATGTGGCGCTGTAACAGAAGTATACAGCCGTATCACAGGATACTACAGACCAATTCAGAACTGGAATGATGGTAAGACTCAGGAATATAACAACAGAACTGAGTATGAAATCGATAAGTCACATCTTAAGGTTAACCAGGGCGCAAGATTATCAAATTATGAGAAAGATCCTGATGCATCCTGCTCAAAGTTAGCTGATGGCTTACATCTTTTCACAACAAAGACATGTCCAAACTGCAAGAAGGCTAAAGAGTTCTTAGAGGGCATTGAATATGATGTAATTGATGCTGAAGAGAATATGGAATTATCCAAGCAGCTTGGCATAATGAGTGCACCTACACTTGTGGTTGTTGACGGAGACAAGATGTCCACCATTATAAATGCTTCTAACATCAAGAAATATATAGATGAAAATATAAAAGCTATGGTATAATTAAGAGCGTCAGGCTACAATGGTCTGACGCTTTTCTTGTTTGCCATATTCAGGCAGAAGAAAAAATAAACCAGAAGGGAAATAATGATATGATTACTAAATTGTTAAATGAGATTCAAAAGAAGGATGCGCCTATTGTTGTGGGCTTAGATCCAATGGAGAAGTTTATTCCAACTTACATCAAGAAGAAAGCTTATGATGAATATGGTCAGACTTTAAAAGGAATATCTGAAGCAATTTATGAATATAACAAAGGAATTGTTGATGCAGTATGTGATCTTGTTCCTGCAGTAAAACCACAGATAGCAATGTATGAGCAGTTCGGTATTGAAGGACTTATGGCATATAAGAAGACAGTAGATTACTGTAAGTCAAAAGGCCTTATTGTAATTGGTGATGTTAAAAGAGGAGATATCGGTTCAACATCCCAGTCTTATGCAGTTGCTCATCTTGGCAAGGTTAAGGTAGGAGATGAACTTATTCCTGTATTTGATGAAGATATGGCAACAGTTAATCCATATCTTGGTACTGACGGTGTTAAGCCTTTCGTAGATGTATGTAAGGCTGAAGATAAAGGTATCTTCGTACTTGTTAAAACATCCAATCCAAGCAGCGGTGAATTACAGGATAAGATCTGTGATGGAAAGCATGTATATGAACTTATGGCAGAATATGTTAATAAGTGGGGAGAGGATGTAATGGAAGGCAATTACAGCAATGTTGGTGCTGTAGTTGGTGCAACCTATCCTGAAGTTGGTAAGGCATTAAGAGAGATTATGCCTAAAGCTCTTATCCTGGTTCCGGGTTACGGTGCTCAGGGTGGTAAGGGTGCTGACCTTGTACATTTCTTCAACAAGGATGGTCTTGGTGCAATTATCAATTCTTCAAGAGGAATTATTGCAGCATATCAGTCAGAAGCATATGCTTCATATGGTGAAGAGAATTATGCTGATGCTTCAAGGGCAGCAGTTATTGCAATGAAAGAAGATATTAAGTCAGCACTTAAATAGTCAGAGCTTATTAGGAGGAGAAAGAAATGGAAAGTTATAAGCAGGAATTTATAGATTTTATGGTGGAAGCCAATGTGCTTAAGTTCGGGGATTTTACACTTAAGAGTGGAAGAAAGTCTCCATTCTTCATGAATGCAGGGGCTTATGTAACAGGATATCAGCTTAAGAAATTAGGTGAATATTATGCCAAGGCAATTCATGATGCATATGGCGATGACTGGGATATCTTATTCGGACCTGCATATAAGGGTATTCCACTTTCAGTAGCAACAACCATTGCATACAGCGAACTTTATGGCAAGGAAGTTAAATATTCTTCAAACCGTAAGGAAGTTAAGGATCATGGTGATGTGGGAATCCTTCTTGGTTCTAAGATGCAGGATGGCGACAGAGTTGTTATTATCGAAGATGTAACAACATCAGGTAAGTCAATTGAAGAGACATATCCAATTATCAAGGCTCAGGCTGATGTGGAAGTTGTAGGTCTTATGGTAAGCCTTAACCGTATGGAGAAGGGACTTAATACAGACAAGACTGCACTTGATGAAATTGCAGAAACATATAATATCAAGACAGGCGCCATCGTATCAATGGCTGAGGTATGCGAATATCTTTATAACAGAGAAGTTAATGGCAGAGTTGTAATTGATGATGAAATCAAGAAAGCAATTGATGCATACTATGAGCAGTATGGTGCAAAATAAGGATTATAAATGGGCAGCAGATTTAATTTAAGCAAGAAGTACAAATTCACAGACAAGAAGATAGACAATCTCAGTATTATGGGAATTGTCCTTGGAAGTATTTCCCTTCTTGCTTTAATTGCGGCTATTATCATAAGTTTTTTCAATGACGGTCAAGCCTTTATCAGATTTGGCCTGACTGTTATTCTGGCGCTGATTTTTTCAATTGTGGGAGAGGTCCTCTCCATTATATCCAGATTACAGGCGGACAATTATTATATTCTTTCAAATACCGGAATAGTGATAAATACAGTGAATCTGTTTTTTATCATGTATATTGTCGGGCTTGGAATAATGAATTATTAAGGAGCATTGATGGAAGAAAGATTAACACTTGCTTTAACAAGAATCAGGGAAATAGAGAATGAAGAGGGGGTGATGGCATATCAGCCCTTTTTTAAGGTTGTAAGTACATTCCTTTTGGATTTATATGAGTTATATTCTCTTAATAAAGGCGCAGAGTCAGATGGCGTAATTACTGCACTTTGGAAAGAAGGGGATTACCAGGGAATTAATGATCTTCTTTATAAGGATGCGGTGCCGGAAGGATATGATAACAGTTTCTTAAATCCTGATTATGCCTATGGTGTATTAGGTTACGCAGGTCCTTATCTTTCTGCCATATATACAGAGATTAAGGCGGCGATTCCTGATGCATATGAAGGTTATCTTGAAGGAATTCTTATCAGGATGGAACTTATGCTGGAGGTTTATTCGTCCCTTTTGGTAGCAGATGGAGAAACTGAGGAAATAAACAGTATTAAGGAGATATTTTACTGGTATGTAAGTGATTATTATGATACTGAAATTCCAAGACTGATTAAGTCTCAGTTTGAGGTGGAGAATCTGGCTTTCAATATTGTTACAAAGGAAGATTTAAGCAATCCGTCATACCTTTATAAGTATGGTGAGAGAGTAACAATAAATGAAATCAGGGTAAGTGAATTCTTATCATCACTTCCTGAAGAAGATATAGATAAAATGGCCGCAACCATAGTGAATGGTTACAGAGATGGTTTCATCCAGGCTGGAAAGGATCTGTCTAAAAAGAAATATGCCAATGTAAGATATCATATTGGTTTTGAAAGAGTAATAAAGGCGGTTGTTGATAAACTTTCAGAACTGGGCCTTGAGCCTGTTATGTACAGGGGAAGAAGGGATATCTTTGCTAAAAGAAATCTTAATCCTATAGGCTATGTGGGAGCCAATGAATTATTACAGTTTGATTATGACCACAGAGAAGATATGGGTATGATTCTTGATGGTCATCTGGTAAACAGAAGAGTGGAATGTTTAAAGGCTGCCTATGAAGAAAACAGGGAAGCGGCTGCCTCATTCGCAGGCCCTATTGTGATTGAGACATTTGGTGAGCCTATTGTGGATTTGGTATCAAGAGAAAATGCCATTTCGCTTAATGAATCACAAAGAAAGAACAATGTGGATTTATCTTCACAGAATGCTGAGATTACTGCTAAGTACATTGACCCTGAGCAAAGAAGTTTCAGCATAATAGCTTTTCCGATGCCATCCATCTCTGAGAATTATGAAGAGATTTTTAAGGATACAATAAAGATTAATACTCTTGATGTTAACAAATATAGAAAAATTCAGCAGACAATAATTGATGTTTTAGATAAACACTCGGTGGCTCACGTAGTAGGAAACAATGGAAATATAACAGACCTTTATGTGAAACTCTGGGAACTTAAGGACCCTGCAAAAGAAACAAAATTTGAAAACTGCGTGGCTGATGTAAATATCCCTGTGGGTGAAGTCTTCACATCGCCTGTTTTAGAGGGAACACATGGAGTTCTTAATGTTAAGAAAGTATTCTTAAACGAGCAGGAATATAAGGACCTGACACTTGAAATTGAAGAAGGATATATTAAATCATATTCGTGCGCTAATTTCTCAGACCCTGCAGAGAACCGTAAATATATAGATGCGGGAATACTGTTCCATCATGAAACTCTGCCAATGGGAGAGTTTGCAATAGGAACCAATACAACAGCTTATGTTATGGCAAGAAAACATGATATTGAGAAATATATGCCTATTCTTATAGCAGAGAAGACAGGGCCGCATTTTGCATTTGGGGATACCTGTTATTCAAGAGAAGAAGAGGTCAGGGTATATAACCCGGATGGCAAGGAAATAGTGGCCAAGGAGAACAGCGCATCAGCACTCAGAAAGACAGATTCTTCCAAGGCGTATTTTAACTGTCATACGGATATAACCATACCTTATGATGAACTTGGGCTACTTGAGGTAATAGATGAAAAAGGAGCCTCAGTAAAGATAATCGAGAATGGCCGTTTTGTCCTTGAAGGAACGGAGGAACTGAACGAGGCTTTTCTTGACTGAAATAGGGTAAAATAGTATAATTAAATAGGTTATGTGTGGAAATTTGGACTAATTTAAAAGGAGTAATTCGGCAAGCCCGGATTTGATGATATGAAAAAAGCTTTTTTAAAAACTCTTATATCTGTCAGCCTTGTGCTGACTCTGACTGCAGGTGGCTGTAATATGCTGCATAATCCTGCTAATTCCAATAACAATCAGGGTAATGTTACTAATGATGGTAACAATACAGGAAATACAAATAATGAGGTTACTCAGTCTACCGACTGGGGCATTGACCAGTTTAATGTAGGTGGCAATGGCTCAAATGACAATCAGGATACTGATGTGGCTACGGGGGAATTTGAATTTATTCCTCTTGTGACTGACTGGACTTATGATGGTGACTGGAATGACAATTATTCAGTTAGTTACAGTACATCATTCATAAATACAGATAATCTTGGTAAGTATTCTGCATTAAAGAGTGCAATGGAAAAGGTTGACGAAGACATTAATGGTGCAGCGTTGGATTCTTACAGGGATTATACTGATTTTGCCAAAGAGAATCTTGAATACATGAACGAGGATGATTTCCTCAGCTGTTATTATTATTCAAATCTTACCAATTACAGATCTGATACTGTAATGGTTTCATTGATGGAAACAGTTGAAAGTTATGCAGGTGGCGCTCATCCTAATACATATTATGTATCACATAATGTGGATTCAAAGAGTGGAAAGACTCTCGAGATACAGGATGTAATTGCTGATAAAGAAGGATTCTATAATGCTGTTATTGATTCATTAAATAAGCAGTTCTCACAGGATGGAATCGGAACCGATGATTTATGGGAGAATTATGAGGAACTGATTCATAGTTCAATTACTGATCCTGAATATGGATGCAATTTCGTAATGGATTATGATTCTATTTTAATGATTTATTCTCCATATGAACTTGCTGCATATGCGTTTGGCCCTGTATTTATCAGAGTAAGATATCAGGACTGTCCTGAAGTATTCAATAAAACATATACAACTTACAGCAAGGAAAACATAATCTACAATAATTATGACGGAATGAATCTGTATATGGATTATGATAATGATGGCACAGAAGAAAATATCATGGTTAACATGCTTTATAACGATGATTACGGCGAATATGATAATCTGATTATAGAAACAGATACAGCCAAGTTCCAGGATGAAAACATATATGGATTTAGTTATGATGTTGCAGGAGCAAAGGTTGACGGCAGGTATTTTGTCATTGTTAAGACCTCAGTAGAAAATGATTATACATGTACTTATATTTTCAGTGTTGAGAATGGTGTAATCAAACAGACTGATGAAGTATTCGGAAGCTTCAAATCATTTACAAATCCGGACTGCTTCTTTGTAAATCAGAGACTTGATCTATTAAGTACATATGATGGTTTCAAGTTAAGTAAGATTAATTCAAATGGTAAGGTTGAATTTATGGATGACTGTTATACTGCAACAAGTCATATTCAGCTTACAGCGCTTCGTGATATAAACGGATATGCAGTTGATTCAGTAGGCGCTCCGGATGGAGAGAGCAAGGTAATCCCTAAGGGAAGTACTGTTTTAATCGCAGGTACAGATGATGATACATATGTTGACTTACGTCTGGAAGATGGAAGTTATGTAAGAGTATATGTTGATAATGATGACTGGCCGCAGAACATTGATGGCGTGGATATTCAGGAATTATTCGACGGCATTTTATTTGCCGGCTAAAATAGGAGGATATAAAGATGCAGGTTAAAGCAGATAATGATGTTAAGCCGATAGTCGGCATTGTTATGGGAAGCGATTCAGATATGCCTATTATGGCTAAGGCAGCAGAGATTCTGGATAAGTTCGATATTCCTTATGAAATGAATATTATTTCAGCTCACAGAGAGCCGGAAGTATTCTTTGAGTATGCTAGTAAAGCTGAAGAAAGAGGATATAAAGTAATCATTGCGGGCGCAGGAATGGCTGCGCATCTTCCGGGTATGTGCGCGGCGATTTTTCCAATGCCTGTTATTGGTATTCCAATGCATACACCATCACTTGGTGGAAAAGATTCACTGTACAGCATTGTTCAGATGCCTTCAGGTATTCCGGTTGCAACTGTTGCAATTAACGGTGGTGCAAATGCAGGTATCTTAGCTGCTAAGATTCTTGCAACATCAAATCCTGAACTTCTTCAGAAGTTAAAAGATTATAAGGATGGTCTGGCTGCTGGCGTTATTGTGAAAGATGCCAAGCTTCAGGAAGTTGGATACGAGAATTATCAGAAATAAAATATAAAACATAAAGGAGAAACAACTATGGATTACAAGTCAGCAGGGGTTGATATTGAAGCCGGTTACAAATCTGTTGAATTAATGAAAGAGTCTGTAAAGAAGACTATGAGAGAGGAAGTTCTTGGTGGACTTGGCGGATTCTCAGGTGCTTTTTCATTAGCCAAAATTAAAAATTATGAGGAGCCGATTCTTCTTTCAGGAACTGATGGCTGTGGTACCAAAGTTAAACTGGCTTTCCTTATGGACAAGCATGACACAATCGGTATTGATGCAGTTGCAATGTGCGTTAATGACGTGGCATGTGCAGGTGGTGAGCCGTTATTCTTCTTAGACTATATAGCATGCGGTAAGAATTATCCTGAAAAAATCGCAACAATCGTTAAGGGCGTTGCAGACGGATGTATTATGTCAGAGTGTGCTTTGGTTGGCGGCGAGACGGCAGAGCATCCGGGACTCATGCCGGAGGATGAATATGACCTTGCAGGTTTTTCAGTTGGTGTAGTTGAGAAGAAAGATTTAATCACAGGCGCTGACCTTGCAGATGGAGATGTACTTATCGGTATTGCTTCATCAGGTGTTCATTCAAATGGATTTTCACTGGTTCGTAAAGTATTCGAGATGACAAAAGAAAGTCTTGATACTTACTATGATGAACTTGGCAAAACTTTAGGTGAAGCTTTAATTGAGCCAACAAGAATCTATGTTAAGGCTCTTAAGAATATTAAGAACTCAGGCGTTAAGGTTAAAGCCTGCTCACATATTACAGGTGGCGGTTTCTATGAGAACGTTCCAAGAATGTTAATCGACGGTAAGAGAGCAGTTATTGAACTTAACAGTTTCGATGTTCCACCTATTTTTGATCTTATTAAGAAGACCGGAAATATCGCTGATGAAATGATGTATAACACATTTAACTGTGGTCTTGGAATGGTACTTGCAGTTGACAAGGCTGATGTAGACAAGACAGTTAAGGCAATCAACGAATCAGGCGAGAAGGCTTTCGTAGTTGGTAAAATCATTAACGGCGAAAAGGGCGTAGATTTAGTATAAAGGTGATTATATGTTAAAGGTATGTGTATGTGTATCAGGCGGCGGCACCAATCTTCAGGCCATAATTGATGCAATTAAGGATGGCAAGATTACCAACGCAAAGATTGATACAGTAATTAGTAATAATGCTGATGCTTATGCCTTGGAGAGAGCAAAACAAAATGGAATTAATGCACTTTGTTTATCCCCTAAGTCATATGAAAACAGAGAAGCATTTAATGATGCTTTCCTTGCAAAACTTAAGGAGATTAACCCGGACCTCATCGTTTTGGCAGGCTTCCTGGTTGTTATTCCTCCACAGGTTATAAGAGCATTCAGAAACAGAATAATTAATATTCATCCATCCTTAATTCCTTCATTTTGCGGAACAGGATATTATGGACTTAAGGTGCATGAGGCTGCACTTGAACGCGGTGTCAAAATCACCGGCGCCACAGTTCATTTCGTGGATGAAGGCACTGATACAGGCCCAATCATTGCGCAGAAGGCTGTTGAAGTTAAAGAGGGTGATACACCTAAGGAATTACAGCTTCGTGTTATGGAAGAAGCGGAGTGGGTTATTTTGCCAAAGGCTATTGATATGATAGCTAACGGATTAATAAGTATAGGAGAGTAGTAAAATGAAGATTGCAGTTATAGGCAGTGGCGGAAGAGAACATGCAATATGTTATGCATTATCCAAAAGCCCTAAGGCTACTGAGATATACTGTCTTCCGGGTAATGCCGGAATCGGCAGAATCGCAAAGTGCGTTGATATTAAAGTAATGGATTTTGACAACATTGTTGATTTCTGTGTTAAGAATGCAATTGATCTTGCAATTGTAGCACCTGATGATCCTTTGGTTGCAGGTCTTGTAGACAGATTACAGGATGCAGGAATCAAGGCATTTGGTCCGGAAAAAAAGGCTGCCATTCTTGAAGGAAGCAAGGCTTTTTCAAAAGATTTAATGAAGAAATATGGTATTCCTACAGCTAAGTACGAGAACTTCACAGAACTTGATAAGGCTATTAAGTACTTAGATAATGTTGATTATCCAATAGTTATCAAGGCTGATGGTCTTGCTCTTGGTAAGGGCGTTCTTATCTGCCAGAATTATGATGAGGCAGTAGATGCTCTGAAGAGCATGATGGAAGGCAAGAAGTTCGGTGATGCCGGAAATACTGTAGTTATTGAAGAGTTTATGACAGGAAGAGAAGTATCAGTATTATCTTTCTGTGATGGTAAGACAATCAAAGTATTATCTTCAGCTCAGGACCATAAGAGAGCAAAGGATAATGATGAAGGTCTTAATACAGGTGGTATGGGAACATTCTCACCAAGTCCTTTCTATACAGATGAAATTAATGAGTTCTGTATGGAGAAGATTTTTATGCCTACAGTTAAGGCAATGGAAACTGAAGGCAGAACATTCAAGGGTGTTATCTTCTTTGGTTTAATGATTACCAAGGATGGTCCTAAGGTACTTGAATATAATGCAAGATTCGGTGATCCTGAAGCACAGGTTGTACTTCCACGAATGAAGAATGATATTGTGGATGTTATGCTTGCATGCATCGATGGAACACTTGATAAGATTGATATTGAATTTGAGGATAATGCAGCAGTATGCGTAATCTTGGCATCTAACGGTTATCCGTTATCATATGAGAAGGGGTTTGAAATTAAGGGGCTTGAGAAGTTCGATGACAAGGAAGATTATTACTGCTTCCATGCAGGAACAGCTCTCAAAGATGGAGTTATAGTAACAAACGGCGGCAGAGTACTCGGGGTTACTGCCAAAGGAAACACATTAGTTGAAGCAAGAGCAAAAGCTTATGAAGCAACAAAGTGGGTTGATTTTGACAACAAGTATATGAGAAACGATATAGGTAATGCGATATTGTCAAAGTAAGGAGAACTCTTAAAATGAGAAAATTGGAATTGATGATGAAGTCAACATTAGCAGCTATTGGTGCCATTTTGGTGGCAGGACTTATGTCCATAAATGTACTGGCAGCAGGCGGTACAGTTAATGCTTCTAATGTTAATGTAAGAAGTTCAGCAGATACTACATCTAATTCAGTAGCAGTGGTAAATACCAATGATGCTGTAACTATCATAACTGAAGTTACAGGTACTGATGGAAAGACATGGTATAATGTTACAACTGCCGGAGGTGTTACAGGTTTTATTCGTGCAGACCTGGTTACAAAGACTCAGGATGCTGCTGCGACAACAACCACAACAACTACAACAACTCCTGCAACAACAGATAATAATGCAGCAGCTGCAACAACAAACAATGCTGCTACAACAACTACCAATAATGCAACAACTACCACAACAACGACTCCTGCTACAACAGAGCCTAAGGTTCAGGTAACAGCAATTGATAATCAGACAGCATATATTGCTCCTGCAAGTGTTAATATTCGTAAGACACCATCAACAAACGGAGATATCGTTGCAAAAGCTCAGCAGAATTCAGTTATTACACTTACAGGTGAGACACAGTCTTCTGATAATTACAAATGGTATCAGGTATCTTTTGAAGCCAATGGTACAACAATGACAGGTTTCATCAGATCAGACCTTATTACATTTACTGCTCCTACAGTTAAACCTGAGCAGACAGAAATTACAGGTCAGCAGGGCGGACAGGAAGAAACAGAAGAAACACCAGAAACACCAGTTGAGGAACCTGTTGCAGAAGAACCTGTTGAAGAGCCTGTAGCAGAAGAGCCTGTTGAGGAGCCTGCTCCTACAACAAGTACAGGTATTTCATCATTACATGCAATTCAGCCTGGCGCTGCACCAAGCGTTATTCCAACAGGATTTGAAGAAGTAGAAGTTAAGTTCGGTGATGATACAGTAACAGCTTATGCAAAGGGTGATTATTATCTTATTTATGCAGATAATGGTGATAATAATCCAATGTGGTATATCTTCGATTACAGAACATCCAATTTCATTCAGTATGATGGTTTATTATCATCAGCTGATGTTAAGGGCGGCGGACTTCTTGGAGGAACAACAAATATTATTATCCTTGCAGTTGCTGCAATAATCATTTTAGTTTTAGCCATCGTTGTTGTTTTACTTCTTCTTAGAAGAGGCAGAGGCGGAAATAATGATGACTATGATGATTATGATACATATGACGATGATGATAAGTATACAAAGCCATCAACATCTGCAAAGAAGACAATCTATGCCAAGGATTCAGTAGAAGACATCTTAGATGATGATGACGATTTATATGATGATGATATTGTACCAAGCACATATGCTCCGGAACCAAAGCAGACATATGTAGAAGAAGAGACATATTCTGATTCCTATTCAGATGATGAATATGAAGACGAAGAAGAGGAAGAAGAATATATCGAGAAGCCTAAGAAGGCAAAGAAAGAAAAAGTTAAGAAAGAAAAGCCTGCAAAGAAAGGCAAGAAGTCATTAGGTGCCAAGTTCCTTGATTACTTCACAGAAGTAGAAGAAGTGGATGACGGCGAAGATGATGAAGACGATGATGATTACGAAGAGGAAGAATATGTAAAACCTGCCAGGAAGTCATCAGCTAAATCTTCATATATCCCGGATGACGATGAGGATGATATTAATTTCATTGATTTATAAAATAAACCAACAGGGTGACCAATATGGAATATACGAAGATTTTGAATGAATCTTTTGACAGGGCAGCCGCATATTCCAGAAAGTGCAAACAGCAGTACATATATCCGGAGCATCTGTTCCTTGGTATTATTGACTGCGATGAAGTTCTGGAAGGTCTTGATTTAGTTGATACATTTGCCGGCAAAAGAGATCAGATATTCAAGTTCATAAAAGAAAACTCAGACCCGGAAGGCAAACTGCCACCGAAAGGCAAAGAGAGAATATCTTCAGAATTAGACGCAGTTATGGAGAATTCTGAGGATATTGCAAGGCAGCTTGGAGTTCCAAAGGTAAACTGCGAGACCACTCTTCTTTCTATTGTTGAGAAGAAGAATGAGTGGGTGAATTTTGCCCTTGAGAAATCCGGTGTTAATGTTGAGATGCTTGTTCGCAAAATCCTTCGTAACATGGTTGCAAGCAATGCTGAAGCAAAGAAGGAATTCTTTGCAGGCAGAGTCGGTGCACCGGCCAGCAGAAAAGGAAGCCCTGACGGAAAGAGCGAGAAGGGCGAGAATATTCTTCATAAGTATTGCAAGGATTTAACCAAGGATGCATATGAAGGAAAACTTGATCCTGTATATGGCAGAGATGATGAGACTTTAAGAGTTATTCAGATATTAAGCAGAAGAAGAAAGAATAATCCTGTAATCCTGGGTGAGCCGGGTGTTGGTAAAACAGCAGTTGTAGAAGGTCTTGCACTTAGAATTGTACAGGGTAATGTTCCTTTCAATCTTGAGAATAAGAGAATTCTTTCACTTGATTTGGCAGCAATGGTTGCCGGAACCACATATCGTGGACAGTTTGAGGAAAGAATCAAAAAGACAATAGAATATGTTGCACAAAGCGGCGATATTATTCTTTTCCTGGATGAACTTCATACCTTAATGGGTGCAGGTGCAGGCTCTGATGATAAATTAGATGCTGCAAATATTCTTAAACCGGCTCTTTCAAGAGGTGAGATACAGCTTATTGGTGCTACAACCTTAAGTGAGTATCGTAAGTTTATTGAGAAGGACGGGGCTTTGGAGAGACGTTTTATGACTGTCAATCTTGAAGAGCCTACAGCTGAAGAAACAATCAAAATCATTAAGACTTTAGCTCCTAAATATGAGAGATTCCATAAGGTTGTAATTACTGATGAAGCAATTGAAAGCGCAGTAAGACTCAGTGGAAGATATATTAATGAGCGTAAGTTCCCGGATAAGGCCATTGATGTAATTGATGAAGCATGTTCACTGGTTCATCTTGCCAAGGTGCCTTATACCAAGACTAAAGAATATTATGATAAGCTTGATGAATTAGATCAGGGCATAGAAGATGCTATCTTTAGTGGCGATTATGCCAAGGCAGGTGCTCTTAAGAAAGAGATGGATAAGACCTATGATGGTCTGGTTGCTCTTGATAAGAAGTTTGAAAAGAACGATAAGAGTGTGGAGATTTTGCCAGCCCATATTGAAAAGGTAGTATCAACCTGGTGTAAGATTCCAATTTCAAAGCTTGTTGAAAAAGAGAGTGATAAACTTCTCAGACTTGAGAAGGAATTACATAAAAGAGTTGTTGGACAGGATAAGCCGATTGAAGCATTATCAAAGGCTATCAGAAGAGGTAAGACAGGTCTCGGCGATCCGAACAGACCTATTGGAAGTTTCTTATTCCTTGGCCCAACCGGTGTTGGTAAGACTGAATTATCCAAGGCCCTGGCAGAGGTTCTCTTTGGAGATGAGAAAGCTCTTATCAGATTTGATATGTCTGAATATATGGAGCCTCATGCAGTTGCCAAGTTAATCGGTTCACCTCCGGGATATGTTGGTCACGATGAGGGCGGACAGCTTACAGACAGAATCAGAACCAATCCATATTCAGTTGTTCTTTTTGATGAAGTGGAAAAAGGTCATCCTGATGTAATGAATATTCTTCTTCAGATTCTTGATGATGGACAGCTTACAGATTCAAAGGGCGTTAAGGTAAGCTTCAAGGATGCGGTAATTATTATGACATCCAATATCGGCGCTGCAAGAATAGTTGAACCAAAGCTCCTTGGTTTTGGTGCAGAGTCAACACCTGACAGCAACTATGAAAATATGAAGAGTAAGGTTATGGAAGAACTTAAAAAGACTTTCAGACCTGAATTCATCAACCGTATTGATGAAATATCCGTATTTAAACAGCTTACAAGAAAGGAAATCGTCAGCATAGCAGGCTTACTGCTTAAGAAGGTTTCTGTAAGAGCCAAAGAAAATATGGAAATTAATATTACTTTCTCCCAGAAGTTAAAAGAGTTTATCGCAGATACATGCTCTGATGCCAAGATGGGTGCAAGACCTATCAGAAGAGGTATTCAGACTAATGTTGATGATGAACTTTCTCAGGAATTCCTTTCGGGTCATATCAAGAGGGGGGATGATGTCTTGTGTACCGTAGAAAAGGAGAAGGTGATTTTTAAGGTTAAAAGCCTAAAAAAGAAGGAGGGATAGGAAATGGCTGTAGTTAAAGATTTAATCAAGGTTGAATCAGATGGTAGTCTTAGTTTCGGAGATTATACTTTGCAGGAGAAGGGGAAGCTTGAAGACTTCAAGTATAATGGTGATGTTTATTCCGTTAAGACTTATAAGCCAATGACTAAGTTTAAAAGAAATGACATGCTGGTTTATGAATCAGTTCCTGGAACCAGTGTAAATAATCTTGTAGAGGATGAAGAAAAACTGGAATTCTTAGTATCAGGTGAAGGTGATGCACAGATTACAGTTGGTCTTGAAGAGAATACAGAATATGATGTTAATATTGCAGGTACAGATTTAGGCAAGATGTCTACAAATATGTCAGGTAAGTTATCACTCAGCATTGATCTTCAGGGCAAGGGTGAAGTAAAGGTAGTAATTAAGAAATAAATATGGCAGCTGGTAAAAGTAAGACAGTTTTCTTTTGTAAGGAATGCGGGTATGAGTCTCCGAAATGGGTAGGACAGTGCCCGGGCTGCAAAGAGTGGAATACTATGGTGGAAGAAGTAGTTAGTAAAACCAAAACTGCTTCTTCCATTTCTATAGGGCTTCCTAAAGCAAAGGTAAGTACTCTTTCAGATATAGTAATTACAAAAGAAGATAAAATTTCAACTGATATAGAAGAACTCGACAGAGTGCTTGGTGGCGGTATCGTACCCGGTGCTCTTATTCTTGTGGGCGGTGACCCGGGTATAGGTAAGTCCACGCTTCTTCTTCAGATAAGCAGGCTTCTTAGCAATAAGGGGCAGGAAGTATTATATATATCCGGTGAGGAATCACAAAAACAGATTAAGTTAAGGGCTGAAAGAATCGGTGAATTCGGTGATAAGTGTAAGATATACTGTGAGACAGATCTTGATGCAATTCGTCAGACCATCACAAATGAAAAGCCGAATATCGTAATCATTGATTCAATTCAGACTATGTATGTAAGTGATATTTCCTCAGCGCCGGGTTCAGTATCACAGGTAAGGGAAGCCACCGCAATACTTATGAGGCTTGCCAAGGAGCTTGGAATAGCCATCTGGATAGTTGGTCATGTTACCAAGGAAGGTACTGTGGCAGGACCAAGAGTATTGGAGCATATGGTGGATACAGTGCTTTATTTTGAAGGTGACAGGCATGCATCATACAGAGTGCTTCGCGGAGTGAAAAACAGATTTGGTTCCACCAATGAAATCGGAGTATTCGAGATGCGTGAGCAGGGGCTTACACAGGTTGAGAATCCTTCAGAATATATGCTTAATGGAAGAATTGATAATGCATCAGGAACCATTGTTTCCTGTGCTTTAGAAGGCTCAAGGCCACTTCTTATTGAGATACAGGCTCTTCTTACAAGAACCAATTTCGGTCTTCCAAGAAGACAGGCCCAGGGTACGGATTATAACAGAATTAATCTTTTGATGGCAGTGCTTGAAAAGAGAGTCGGACTTAATATGTCAGATCAGGATGCCTATGTTAATATAACAGGCGGCATCAGAATTACAGAACCTGCAATCGACCTTGCAATAGTCTTAGCCATAACATCAAGCTTTCGTAATAAGCCGCTGGATACAGGCATTGTTGCATTTGGCGAAGTTGGTTTGTCCGGAGAAATAAGAAGTATCAGTCAGATTGATAAGAGAGTGATGGAGGCCAAAAGGCTTGGTTTTACAACCTGTGTCGTGCCTTCTTCAAATAAATCATCACTTGAAAGCATAGATGGAATTAACATCATCTACGCAGGTTCGGTTGATGAAGCAATAAAAAATGTATTTAAGTAGGAGGATTCAAAATGGAAGGGAAAAAGAGAAAACACGTTATTACAGATAAGGTACCGGTTTTACTGGCTATAATTTATGGTATTGTAGTTCTTATAATAACACAGATTGCAGCATTTATACCAACCTATATAACGAATATTTTTTTGCCTGTACAGGTAAGTTTTAATCCGATATTTGTTATCATATCGGCTGTAGTGGCATTGCTTATTTTTGTACTTTGGTATAAGCCGGAGTTCGCCGGATTTATTAAAACTTCGGAATACAAGTTAAATTTGTGGATTTTATTAATAGCATATGCGTTATACTTAGGAACATCATTTATTCAGATGGCCGTTGAACATTCATCGTTTAAGGTTACTCTGGTTGCCGTATGTACAGCCTTTGGAGCAGGTGTACTTGAGGAAGTTGCTTTTAGAGCCTATATGATTCCTATAATGATGAGAAAGAAGAAAGATATTGTGGCAGCAATTCTGGTATCATCCATTGTTTTTAGTCTGGTACATGGAGCTAATGCTTTATTTGGAGCCGATCCTCTTCGTACACTTCTTCAGGTTGCAGCAACTTTCTTCATTGGAATTGCCCTGGGAGCAATGTATCTGATGTCAGGAAATATACTTATTCCAATTGCAGTGCATTTTATTCATGATGTTATTGCTCTTAGTATTCAGGGAATAGCAACGGAAGATGGTATTGTTGAGGGTGGTTTAACTTTATCTTCTGTACTTTGGGATATACCGGCCCTTATAATTGGAGTTTTCGCACTTATTTATGTCCTTAAGAATAAAGAGGATATTATAAAACTGTGGGAGAAGAAGTGGACTCTCGAATAAATTATGTAAACAAGGTGGCAATAGGAAATGTCCTGTTGTCACCTATTGCATTTTAAAAATCATTATGTTATAATGGCACTTGTGTGTGGCCTTAGGGGAATCATACAATGGCAGTATGACGGTCTCCAAAACCGTTCATGGGGGTTCGAATCCCTCTTCCCCTGCTAAACCTTATCAGAGATGATAAGGTTTTTCTTATGTATGAGGGAATTTAAGAATTGAGTAATTTTTATGCAAGGATTTAGAAGATTAATATATATATTTTTTCTGTTCATATTTCTTTTTATGGTAGCGTTTATGCCGCTGAAAGTCAGAGCGACTGAAGGGATGGAGGCTACTTATAATCTTACATTTACCAAGACAGAACCGGATAATAAAACAGTAATTGAAGGCTCAGGCTATGTGCTTTATACGGATGAGGCCTGCAGGGTTAAGGCGCTTTATGCATCAGGGGCAGCAATGGATGAGTTCTTTACGGGAAATGATGGAAAAATCATTATCAACAACCTTAAGGAAGGCACCTATTATCTTAAGGAATCAACCACACCTTACGGATATGAGAGTGACAAAACTGTTTATAAGATAGAAGTATCCCCGCGCAAAATCAGTCTCCTGGACTCATCGACCAACTCAGCCTTAAAAGGCCTTAAGGGAGAGCCTATTGTTAAAGAGGTAAGTTTTAGCAATGTGGACTTTTTGGGAAACGGAATTGAAGGCGGGAGTTTTGCCATATATCCTGATAATAACTGCTTTAAGGCAATATCTGAGGTGAAAGCGGATTCAAAGGGAAATGTGACTTTCGAAGGAATTCGCTATGGAACATATTATTTAAGACAGACCAAGGCAGCAGCAGGATACAGGGCCTCATGTAAACTTTATAAGGTGACAGTTTCGGAGGATGTGATTATTAATGACGGAAATGTGGATACAACCACGATTACGAACGATCAGACCTCTGACATTGTGCTTATTCTGGCAAGTGAAGAAGATAATACTGAGCTCATTAAGGGCGCCAAATTCGGCCTTTATACGGATCCGGACTGCACGGTAATGGTGGATACGGCCGTTTCCGATAATAACGGACAGATTATTTTTAATGATGTAACTTTAAGGGGAAGTCTGTATATCAGGCAGCTTGAAGTTGCAGATCCGATGGATAACGGCGGAAGAGCATACAGGATGTATGATAAAAGGATTTATACCGCAGTTATTGATGATCTTGGAAATGTGACTTTCCCAAACATTACCTATGAGGGTTTTGTATTCGAGGAATGCAGCGTTAATAAGATATTAAATGTTCCCGTAACAATTGTGTCGGTTGGCGCTCTGTGTAAATTCGAGGATGCAGGGGGGGAGACTTTATTAATTAATGATATTGGCAGGGAAGCTGAAAGCGTGATCTTCTCAATAAGCGCCATGCCGGGAACCGATACCCCTTCAGATAATAACAAACTGGTGGCATCATATGGAGCCACAGGACGCCTTGCAAGGGCAAATATGGACATAGATGTAACATTTATGCCTAATGATACAATATGGCGTTATAAGGTGGAAGAAGTGTCTTATCCGGTGGGATATGATGCGAGTGATGAAAGAATGGAATACTTAGTCAAAATCACCAAGGACGAAGAGGGCGAGATAACAGTTCGCTATGCCATAGACGGAAGCAAGTTTAAGTTATATAAGGACAGCACACAGATTGTATATACTCATACAAGAACTGAGGATTATGATTATCTTGTGGCGAAGGCTGAGGAAGAGGCAGCAGGTAACGAAAAAGCAGGAAGTGGCAGCCAGAGTATTAAGGAAACCGTGGTTAAGACAGAATATGTTCCTAACAGCGTTGTTGACAGTATTTATATTATTGTGCCGGCGGCTTTGCTGGTATTACTGATAATTCTTGCAGTATTCTTTGCAATTAAACAGTTTGGAGGCAAAAATATATCCCTCTAAATGATGCATAAGCCCGGATACTGTGTTATAATTTACTTTAGCAGGTTAAAATAGTAGCAGATTTTTTGGCAAAAAAAGGTCAAAAAATCAAATTTGGCTAATATTGTGTTAAAATTAAGCAATATTATAGTAGATTTTTATTCGGATTAGCAATATAATTCTTATTGAAAGCTGAGGTGTGGCGCTCACACCTTAGTTATTCCGAAAGAATTCCCCTTTTACACAAAGCAAAATCCGAAGGCTTCCCCCTTCGGATTTTTGTTTTACAGAAGAGTTGCTCCGAATGTTGGAGAAAAACTTATGACGTACTTTTATGTGGTATTGATATTTCATATTATTATGGCATTTACCGCTTTTAGTATGTCTTTTTTTATTTTCTCGGACCATACTTCTTCTAACCACAAATTCCTTGGTATGGCATGGCTTTCCTTATGCATCTCTCTTTTGGGACAGGTTTACAGTATTGCGTCGGCGGATTTTAAGGATACGATTTTCTCAAACAGGATAGAACTTATAGGTCTGTTTTTCTTAAATATCTTTATGTTCCTCTTTATCATAAGAATGGTGGAAAGCAAAGTTTCCATTTGGATAATATATCTTATGGTATTACTGGAATTTGCAGCTTTGATGTTCCTTTGTACAGGCGACAGGCATATTTTTTACTATGTTACTGTTGAGTTCACCAAGGTCAAAGGTTTCCCAAGATTACAGGTTACATATGGTATAGTGGCTATTTTCATCAATGCATTTAACGGTATTTTATTTGCAGTCAATCTTTTATTAATTCTAATTGATTATTTCAAAAATCGCCGCAACTATGGCAAGGAAATGCTCTATCTGTCGTATTCATATTTATTGTCATTTTTAGGCGTTATATATACCATGGCTTTGCAGGGCGGATTCCTGCCATATAAGCTGGATGTGGGATTTGATCCGCTCTATTTAATCGCATTTGCATCCCTGGGATTTTTCACCATGGTTGTTTTCAAATACAGAATATTCGATACGATTTCCATAGCGAAAGAGGACGTTCTTAAAAACGTAAATGAAGGTCTTTTAATTATCGATATAGGTCACAGGCTTTTGTTTGTTAATGAAACAGCCCTTGAACTTTATCCGTCACTTAAGGATAAGAAGGACAAGGAAGCCACCATTAATGAACTTTTCAGCAATAATAAGAAAACTATTACGAGAGGCGAAAACACCTACTATATTTCGGTTTTGCCTATTTATAACAAAAACAGAATCAAGGGTTACAATATCTGGATTTTTGATAAAACAGATGAGGCGCAGTCTACAGCCAAACTTCTTGAACTTAAGGAAGCAGCGGAAGAAGCAAGTAAGGCTAAATCAGTCTTTCTTGCCAATGTATCCCATGAGGTAAGAACACCTATGAATGCCATTATGGGTACAGCTGAGCTGATGAAAAGAGAAGAGAACAGCCCGAGAAATAATAAGTACATTAATGACATAATTAGTGCCAGCAACAGCCTTTTGTCCATCATTGATGATATCCTTGATTTCTCAAAAATTGAAAAAGGCAAACTGGAGGTACATGAAGGTGATTACAGTTTAGGTCAGATAATCAAAGAGATGGCTTCCATTTTGGATGTAAGACTCGATGGCAAGGATGTTAGTCTTATAATAAATGTTGATGAGACGCTGCCTTCGTATTTTTACGGCGACGAAAGCCATGTAAGACGTATCATGGTTAACCTTTTAAATAATGCAGAAAAATATACTTTATATGGCAAGATTACTCTTAATGTCGGTTGGAGCAAAGAAGAGGGAGATATAGCAGATATCAGGGTTTCTGTTGAAGATACGGGTATAGGTATCAGTAAAGATGATATGGAAAGACTTTTTGAAAGTTTTGAAAGAGCAGAAACTGCAAGAAAAAAGAATATCCAGGGCTTCGGTTTGGGCCTTGCCATAACAAAGGGACTTATAGAGAGCATGGACGGCGAAATCTCTGTTGAGAGTGAGGAAGGAGTAGGAAGTACATTCTCCTTTAATATTAAGCAGAGAATCGTGGATTATACTCCGCTTGGCAAACTTGAAGATCTGAAAACCCAGGAAAGCAATGTGGATGATGAGACATTCATAGCTCCGCAGGCGAGGGTTTTGCTGGTGGATGATAACCAGGTTAACCTTAATGTTATCAAGTCATTGATTGATGTATATAAGATTCACTGCAGCACGGCAATCAGTGGCGAAGAAGCCCTTAAGAAAATGAACACCAGCCATTATGACCTGGTATTTATGGACCAGATGATGCCTGGTATGGACGGAATTGAAACCACAAGGCGCATCAGAGAAATGGCAGACCCTGCCAAGAACAGTATTCCTATTATAGCGCTCACAGCCAATGCGTTAGAGGGCGTTCGCGAAATGCTTCTTAAGAACGGTTTCCAGGATTATGTGGCCAAGCCTATGAGCATCAAGGTGCTTGAGAAGGTGCTTAAAAAATACATCCCTGCCGAATATATCATCTATGTAGACAGAGAGCATCCTGAAGAGATAGTGGGAAGAAGTATCGTGATTCCTGATGTGGATGTGGAAAAAGGTATAGAGAATTACGGCAACAGCCGAACCAGATATTTAAGCGTGCTGAAATATATTTATGGGGACGGCGCCGGAGCAATGCGAAGAATGTCCAATTATATGAAGGATGAGGATTACAACATGCTTTCATATGAGGTTCATGCAATAAAAGGCCTTTCAGCAGGTATCGGTGCAGACAAGATAACGGAGGAAGCCAAAAACCTGGAGAGGGCATGCAAGGAAAAAGATGCGGATTTCATTCAAAAGAATTATCCGTCATTTATTGAGAAATACGCCATGCTTCTTGCCAATGTTAAATATGTACTTAAGGATAATGATGTTACAGTTGGCGGTGAAGGCGAGGGTACGGACGGAACCGGAGAACAGCTTAAACTGGGCGATCTTCGAATATATCTTAAGAAACTTAATGATGCGCTTGAGCTTCTTGAACAGCAGGAGGCAGCTGAGATTATTAATGAACTTCTTAAAAAGAAGATGTCGGATGAACTTAGAAATGCGCTTAACAAGGTCCGCTCGGACATTGATGAATATGAATATGACAGCGCGAAAGAAAGATTAAGTCATATCAAAAAGATTAAAATCACCGACGAGGCATAATGTGATATAATCATAATAACAAACTTAAGTGGGGGTGGGACTATGCTTGAGAATGAACAGTTAAGTACAGAACAGATACTGGAGAAATATCGTGATGATGCAGCGCTGCTTATGAAATATGTGCCATATCTTAAAAAGAAACTTGGTGAATATAAGCCGCAGCTTCATAAAGTTGAAGGAGAGGATAACAGGAATATTATGATTCCTATCTTCGACAGCACCCTTCTTCAAATGGCAGAAGAGGTGGGGAACCTTCAGTTTATGAATGAGAATTATGCTTATGTCTATAAGAAATACAGAATGACAGACAGCAATGATGAGCTCTATCAGATTAACAAGGCAGGAATCCAGAATATGGATCTTCTGTGGGGCATCCTCTCTAAATATATCCTTAAAGGAAGAGTGAAAGGGCTTATCTGGCAGGAAGGCGTGGCAAACGGAGTTATGCTTGCAGCCATTCAGAAGATGAATGATATAATCCTTTTCTGGACGAAGGAAGATAAGACTTTGTAAGATAATTTTTTTACGCTTTTTTGGATGACTGTCTTATTCTCTTTGGAGAGGTATTGGTATTGTTTCTTGAAGCAATCTTTCTGCCATTAACTGTAGGCTTCTTGGCTTCAAGCACAGCCTTCATTGCCTTCTCATCCACAACTGTTACAGTACGTCCAAATGGGCTGACTGAGAGGGTATCGAAATCAGAAAGCAGCTTGGAGAACTTGTTGTAGCCATAATTGGTTACATCAAATGTCGGGTCCATAGCCAGGAGTTTCTGATTAAGAAGACCTGTATTCATTGTATATTTGTCTGCAGTAGAGAGAATGGTAAGAATCTCTTTCTCCACAAGGTCAGTGGATATTCCATTATCTGTAAGATAAGCAGTAACCGCATTATCTTTATTAACCAGATTGATGGACTTAAACTGCTGCAGGAACTTGGAAAACTTGGTATATCCATAGTTTCTTGTATCAAATGCAGGATCAAGTTTGGTAAGCTTTGAACCTAACTCACCGATATCCATGGAGTTGGACTCATTGCCGTTCTCGATAATGATACGCTTAACGTATGACTCGATAACAGGAAGTGGAGTAACGCCTTCCGCATTCTCATTCTTATCCGAGCCGTCATTAATTGAATCGTCTGATAAGATATCAAGGAAAAAGAATCTTTCGCATGAGATTCTAAATGGCTCCGGTGTCTTTCTTTCGCCCATTCCGATTACCATCATGCCTGATTCCCTCAATCTGCTTGCCAGTCTTGTAAAATCACTGTCGCTTGTAGCTAAGCAAAAACCATCAACCGAGCCTGAATAAAGGATATCCATGGCATCAATTATCATGGCTGAGTCTGTGGAATTCTTGCCCTGAGTATAATTATACTGCTGCATTGGATTGATTGAATTCTCCAAAATGGCATCCTTCCAGCCTCTGTTGGTTGGCTTGGTCATGTCGCCATAAACTCTTTTATATGTGACTTTACCGTATTTGGTAAGCTCTTCGAGTATTGTTTTGGTATATTTTGCTGAGATATTGTCTGCATCAATGAGCAGAGCAAACTTTTTTTCTTCCATTTTGCTTCTCCTTATGAAGATATAAGTGGTCAAACCCTTGAAAAACGGGGCTTTGGCACCATTCTTATAAATTATAACACACTTATTTCATCATTGAAAAGATAATAAATAAAAGTTATAATTAATGCAGTATGTTAAAAGTAAAGGAGCCTGTCATGGGAAACGTAAAACGTATCTATGTTGAGAAAAAAGAAGATTATGCAGTTAAGGCCAAAGAAGTCTTAAGAGACTTAAGAAGTTATTTAGGTCTTAAGAATGTTGAGAAGGTAAGAGTCTTCATCAGATATGATGTTGAGAATCTTGCTGAGGATGTTTTTGAGGAAAGTTTATGTAAGGTTTTCTCAGAACCACCTGTTGATGATTTATATAAAGAAACACTGGATGCACCTGCCAATGCCAGACTGTTTTCAGTAGAATATCTGCCGGGACAGTATGACCAGAGAGCCGACAGTGCTGTTCAGTGTGTACAGTTCTTAAGCCCATCAGCAAAGCCTGTAATTAAGACTGCAGTTACATATATGATAATTGGTGAGATTTCAGATGAAGAATTCGACAAGATTAAGGCTTACTGCATTAACCCTGTTGATTCAAGAGAATCAGGAACCAAGAAACCTGACACACTTATTACAAAGTTCGATGTACCGGAAGATGTTAAGATCCTTGATGGGTTTAATAGTATGCCGGAGGCGGATTTTAGAGCATTGTATGATAGCATGGGACTTGCCATGACATATAAGGATTTCTTATTCATAAGAGAGCATTATTCCAAGAATGAACACAGAGATCCATCCTTTACGGAAATCAAAGTTTTAGATACATACTGGTCTGACCACTGCCGTCATACCACATTCTCTACAGAACTTAAGAATATTACTATCGATGAAGGTTTATATCATGATCTTTTCGAGGAGACATATGAAGATTATCTTAAGACAAGAGAAAAAGTTTACGGCGAGAAGATAGATTCAAAGCATGTTTGTCTTATGGATATTGCTTTAATGGCAATGAAGAAGATTAAGAAGGACGGGCTTTTGGAGGATATGGAGAAGTCTGATGAAATCAATGCCTGCTCCATAGTTGTTCCTATCGATGTTAAATATGAAGATGGTAAGACAGTTACTGAAGAGTGGTTAATCAACTTTAAGAATGAGACACATAACCACCCTACAGAGATTGAGCCTTTCGGTGGCGCGGCTACATGTCTTGGCGGTGCTATCAGAGATCCACTTTCAGGAAGAACCTATGTATATCAGGCAATGAGAGTTACAGGTGCTGCAGATCCTACAGTTCCTGCAGACAAGACTTTAGAAGGTAAGTTATCACAGAAGAGACTTGTCAGAGGCGCTGCAGCAGGTTATTCATCATATGGTAACCAGATTGGTCTTGCAACAGGCTTCGTAAGAGAAATCTATCATCCTGATTATGTGGCTAAGAGAATGGAAATCGGTGCTGTTATGGGTGCTGCTCCTCGTAGAGCAGTAATCAGAGAGACATCTGATCCTGGTGATGTAATCGTACTTCTTGGTGGACGTACAGGTAGAGACGGTTGCGGTGGTGCAACCGGTTCTTCAAAGGTTCATACAGTATCTTCAATTGAAACCTGCGGTGCTGAGGTTCAAAAGGGTAATCCTCCTACAGAGCGTAAGATTCAAAGATTATTCAGAAGAGAAGAAGTTAGTAAGTTAATAAAGAAATGTAACGACTTTGGTGCCGGCGGTGTATCCGTTGCAATCGGTGAGCTGGCAGCAGGTCTTAGAGTTAATCTTGATCTTGTTCCTAAAAAGTACGAAGGTCTTGATGGAACAGAATTATCAATTTCCGAATCTCAGGAGAGAATGGCAGTTGTACTTGATCCAAAGGATGTAGATGAATTCTTAGGATATGCTGCTGAAGAAAACTTAGAGGCAGTTAAGGTTGCTGAAGTAACTGAAGATCCAAGACTTGTACTTGTATGGCGTGGTAAGGAAATCGTTAATATTGCAAGAAGTTTCCTTGATACCAACGGTGCTCATCAGGAGACTGATGTAAGACTTGAGATGCCATCAAAGGACAGCTACCTTAATGAGTTTGCAACTCCTGAAGTTGATGCTGCTCTTAAGGCAGGAGATATCAAGAAGGCAGTTATTGAATCAGTATCAGACCTTAATACATGTTCACAAAAAGGTCTTGTTGAAATGTTTGACTCATCCATCGGCGCAGGCTCAGTAGTAATGCCTTATGGTGGTAAATATCAGATGACACCTGTTCAGACCATGATTGCCAAGGTTCCTGTTCAAAAAGGTACTTCTGATGCAGTTACAATGATGAGTTACGGTTTCGATCCATATATTTCATCATGGAGTCCATATCATGGCGCTGCTTATGCTGTTATTGAATCAATGTCCAAAATCGTGGCCGCAGGTGGTGATTATAAGAAGATCAGATTTACATTCCAGGAATACTTTAGAAGAATGACAGAAGAGGCAACAAGATGGAGCCAGCCTTTTGCAGCACTTCTTGGTGCATATTCAGCACAGATGGCATTTAAACTTCCATCAATCGGTGGTAAGGATTCCATGAGCGGTACATTCCAGGATATTGATGTACCTCCAACACTTTGCTCTTTTGCTGTAGATGTAGCTAAAGTTTCAAATGTAATTACAGATGAACTTAAGGCAGCAGGTAATAAACTTGTTATCTTCAAAGTAGCAAGAGATAAGAATTTAATGCCTGATTATGAAGCACTTAAGAAGATGTATGATAATGTTTCATCTCTTATGAAAGATGGCAAAGTATTAAGTGCTTACGTAGTTGATTCATATGGTATTGTACCGGCACTTGCCAAGATGGCAATGGGTAACGGGCTTGGATTTAAGACAGAAGCAGGCATTGATGCTAAGGCGTTATTTGCCAATGAAATCGGCAGCATCATCTTAGAGGTTAAACCTGAAAATGTGGTTGTAACCACAAATGCAGGAGCAGAACTTATTGGTGAAGTTACAGATAAAGATGTAGTAATTGGTGATGTTACTGTATCAAGTGATGATGTAAGAAAGGCTTATGTAGAAAAACTTGACAGAATATTCCCATCAAGAGTTACTGAAGATTATACAAAGATTGATGAGCCTTTATATGAAACTAAAGAAATCTATGTATGCAAGAATAAAGTGGCTAAGCCAAGAGTATTTATTCCGGTATTCCCTGGTACCAACTGTGAATATGATTCAGGTAATGCATTCACAAGAGCAGGTGCTGAGGTAGAAACAATAGTATTTAAGAATATGTCTGAAGAGGACATCAAGGATTCCATCAATGCATATGCCAAGGCTATTAAGAATGCACAGATTATCATGTTCCCTGGCGGATTCTCAGCCGGTGATGAACCAGATGGTAGTGCCAAGTTCTTTGCAACAGCATTCCAGAATGAAATCATTAAAGAGGCTGTTATGGACCTCCTTAATAACAGAGACGGTCTTGCACTTGGTATCTGTAACGGTTTCCAGGCTCTCATTAAGTTGGGTCTTGTTCCTTGGGGTGAGATAGTAGGACAGAAAGAAGATTCACCTACACTTACATTTAATACAATCAACAGACACATCTCCAAGATGGCTTATACAAAGGTAGTATCCAACAAGTCTCCATGGCTTCAGGGTGCTGAGGTTGGTAAGGTATATACATCACCTGCATCTCATGGTGAAGGCAGATTCGTAGCACCTAAGGAAACAATCGAAAAACTCTTCAAGAATGGCCAGGTTGCTACACAGTATTCAGACTTTGAAGGTAATGTATCAATGGATGAAGAGTGGAACATCAATGGTTCTTATGCATCAATTGAAGGTATTACATCACCTGATGGCAGGGTACTTGGTAAGATGGCTCACGCAGAGCGTCGTGGTGATGGAGTAGCTATCAATATCTATGGTGAGCAGGATCTGAAGATATTTGAATCTGGTGTTAAGTACTTTAAATAATACTGTAATAGAAAATGGTTTAGAAATAATAAAGCGACATGTATTTGGTGGTTACATGTCGCTTTTTTTATGAAAAAAAGTGGTAAACAGACAAAAAAATGCCTTGTTCGTGCAAAACAGTGGCTTTTTCTATAGGTATAAGTTATAATAAAAACTAGGGGAATTGTACAGTTTTGTAAAAATTAGAGCATTTATAAAAGTACACTTTTAGAATTGTTGAGTTTTTTAGAAAGGTAATAAGGGTGTGGTTATGGAAAATATTAAAAGAATCCTTATGAAGAACAGACATCAGGGCATGAGAGTTCTTGCCTTTACTTTGTCTGTTCTTTTATTATTCGGAACTGTCAGTGCTCCGCTTAGAACCTATGCTGAGGCTGGTATGAATCAGAATGCACAGGCTGAGGCTGAGATAGTTCCTGAAGAAACTGTGGATGAGGCACAGGTTGATGCTCAGGCTGAGATTCAGGAAGAGGCTTCGGAGACTGATACTACTGAAAATGAGGCGTTAGTTGATGAACTTGCAGGAGATAATTCTGGTGAGGAAGTCGCTGAAGAATCTTTAGACGAGACTGATGAGGCGCTTTCAGAAGCAGTAACTGAAGAAGTTATAGAAGAAAATGCTGAAGAAGTTTTGGAGACAACTGATGAAGCTGCTGTAGAGGAGACTTCTGAAGATGCAGGTTCTGAAGAGACAGATTCTGAGGGGGGCAGTTGAGGAACTTCCGGAACTCACACCTAATGCAGGCGTTGAAGCTGTAGTTGCAGAAGAGATAGTTGTTGATGATTCTGATATTGAAGCATTAGAAGAAGATGAAGAAACTGATGAAGAAATAAGTGAAGAACCATTCTACGAAGTACAGGTTGTAGATGGCATTGCAGTATCTGTATCTGCAGACCCTGGCGTGTTCCCTGAAGGAGCAAGTCTTTTCGTTCGCGCCGTTGATCCATCAGAAATCGCACCCGCTGAAGAATCAATAGAAGAAGAAAGAGATGATAACGTTAAAGTTGCATCTTCATATACATTTGATATTAAGGTTTTTGATGCTGAAGGAAATGAGATTCAGCCTGATACAAGCAAGGGTAAAGTATGTGTATCCTTTGCAATGGCTGAAGCAGATAATGCCAATCTTTCAGCTGATATATATCATATTGATGATGAGTTAAATGTAGATAAACTTGATACCGAAACAGTTACAGACAGTGACAACCCTGTTGTTGTGGCAGAGACTGAAGGTTTCTCATACTACCAGGTAGAATTCACATATGGTGAAATGCAGTATGTTCTTCCTGGCGACAGTGAAGTGCCTCTTCAGGAGATTCTTGATTATTTGGGAATCTCAGGAAATGTAACAAACGCATATGGAAGTAATGATTCACTCTTCTCAGCAGAGAACAGAGATGGTGAGTGGTATGTCATCGCCCATCAGGCATTTAAATCCAATGAGTGGCTTAAGGTTACTCTTGATGGGGTTGAGATGGATGTTGAGATTGTGGTGACGGATGCATCTGGTGATGGAAAATCATATACTATAGCAGGAGGAGGCATTACACTTGATGATGGTACAACTGTCCCGTATCCTCTTTTGTTAAACACAGATGATGAACTTAGTTTTTCTTTAGGCCCTATGGGGGACCTATATAGATATGCGTTATATTTAGATAATAGTTCAACACACAAACACTATTTTGAAAATAACCAACAAAATCAAAGAATTAATGATTTATTTGGCAAGAAAGTTGTGTTGAATTTTATCAACACTGATCAGTCTCTTAAAGAAGTTAATTTATATTTTTTAACATCATTAACTGTGACTTTGGACAGGAATGGTGGTACAGGTGGTTCGGATCCATCATGGGCAACAAAAGGGGATTATTTGCCAACTATTCAAGTTCCAACACAATCAGGTTATAGTTTTCTTGGATATTACGACGACGCAACCGCGGGAACTCAGTATTATAAAGCTGATGGAACTTGTGCTAAAGTGTGGGATAAAGATGTAGATACTACGCTCTATGCTCATTGGACAGCAAATACATATGAAGTTACTTTTGATAAGCGAAGTGGTTCGGGAGGCTCTAATAGTGTAACAGCTACATATGATAGTGATATGCCAGAAGCTACTATGCCGACACGAACTGGTTATACTTTTGCTGGATATTGGGATGCCGCAAGTGGTGGAACACAGTATTATAAAGCTGACGGAAGCAGCGCTAGAACATGGAATAAAGCTTTAAACACTACATTATATGCTCATTGGACAGGAAATAAGTATACTGTTACATTAAATAGTCAAAATGGAACAGGAGGTTCAACTAGCGTAGAGGCAACCTACGGAAGTGCAATGCCTTCGATGACAAAACCAACAAGAACAGGTTATACGTTTGGAGGATATTATACTGAGACAAATGGTGGTGGAACACAGTATTATAATGAAAATGGTGCTAGTGTAAGAAATTGGGATAAGACAGCCGATACAATACTCTATGCAAAGTGGACAATAAATACCTATGAAGTAAAATTTAACGGTAATGGTTCTACAAGTGGAACCATGACAAACCAGAGTTTTACTTATGGTACAGCTCAAAATCTGACAGCTAATGCTTTCGTTAGACAATATACAGTTACATATAATTATAATGGTGCAACCGGAGGAGCATCATCTGCAAGTGCAGACGCTGTTGCTGCATTTAATGGATGGGCGACAAGTGAGACTGGAAATAAAGAGTATGACGATCAACAGAGTGTAAATAATCTTACAACTACAAACGGCGGCACTGTTAATCTATATGCTAAATGGACAAACGGCAGTGTCACACTTCCGACACCTACTAAAACAGGATATACATTTGGAGGATGGTATTCAGATTCTGACCTTAATACACAGGTAGGTAACGGAGGGGGATCTTATACACCTACTGAACCGCTAAATCTTTATGCTAAGTGGACTGCTAATAAATATACTGTCACACTGAATCAAAATTATGATGGTGGTGGAAGCGAGGAGGTAGAGGCTACATACGATAGCGCTATGCCGGCTGCCACAATGCCAACACGTGAGGGATATGTATTTTGTGGATATTGGGATACTAATGCACAAACTGGTGGAACACAGTATTACAACGCAGATGGTACAAGTGCAAGTACCTGGAATAAGACTGAAGACACTATGCTGTATGCAAGATGGAAATTGCAGGCTGCAGTAACAACAGCGCCTACTGCTAAAACTCTTACATATACAAGTTACGATCAGGAACTTGTAACTGCTGGTCAGGTAAATAATACAAGTTTATGTAAGATTCAGTATAAAATTGGAACAGAGGGACAATGGTTAGATGTTATACCTAAAGGTGTGCTTGCGGGTAATTATGAGGTATATTATAAAGCAACAACCATTGATGCAGACCGATGTGTAGACAGTGTAGTATATGGACCTGTTGATAATGTAAAAATTGCTAAGGCACCTCTTACAGTTACGCCTGATTCAGGAATAACAAAACAGTTTGGAGATGTGGATCCGACATTTACATATTCTGTTACTGGGCTTCTTGGAACAGATACAGTAGCTGTACTTAGCGGCGCATTATCAAGAACACCGATAGGAACCACTGATGATGAAAAAGTTGGAGAATATGAGATAGTTATTGGTACTTTAGCAGCAGATAATTATAACATTACTGTTAGATCTGGTGTTAAATTCAAAATTGTTAAGAAGGTACCACCTTCAACCAACGCTGCTGAACTTCCGGCTGATATGAAGCCAACTGCTAAGGATTTACCATATACTGCAGGACCATTGAATCTTGTGGCAGCACCAACTGTAAGCGAACACTCCCTTGATGGTTATAGAGTACTTTATAGTACTGATGGTGAAACATGGAGTACAACTATTCCAACTGGAACAGCAGATGGACATTATAAGGTTTATGTTAAATATGAAGCTGACAGTAACCATGAAGATATAACTGGCATACTTGAGTATGAAATGAATATCACAGTTGCTGCAACTGTAGATGGTGTCAGATATGGAACAATAGCAGAAGCAATAGATGTATGGAATAATAATGGTGGCACATTAGTGCTTCAGGAGAATTCTGTCATAACTTCTACAGCAAATCTTAATGAAAATCGAGACAGAGTTCTTGACTTAAATGGATATACACTTGAATCAAGTAATTCCAACGATCCAGCCATCAATATTACAGAAGGAAGCCTTACAATAACTGATTCCAGAGAAGGAGGAAAGATTGATTCTGCTGGAATGGGAATCTACGCAGGCAGTAATTCAACTGTTAATATTTCAGATGGAACAATTAGTTCAAATGGTGATACAATACAAGCCTATGGAAATGTCAATGTATCAGGTGGAGAGATTGTTTCATTACATTCTGATGCAATTAGAGCCAGTAGTACACCTAGTGGTACTTCAACTGTTAATATAACAGGTGGAAAGATTAATTCCGAGACTTCAAATGGTATTTTCATAGTAAATAATGCTAATGTATCTATTTCGGGTGGTACGGTTTCTGGAGAAGGACATGCAGTTCAGGTAAATACGGTAAACGGTTCTGTAGAAATTATTGGTAATGCCAATATAGGTGAAACCGGAGTTTATTTAGGTGGAAACAGTAAAATTGATGTTACAAATGGAGTAACATCAAATGGTCCTATAAAAGTAGAAATGGCTAATCCGGGTTCATTTACGACAACCCAGAATGAAAGCGCATATCAGGCTACCACTGATGGATATTTGGATATGGTCGGGGATTTTGCAGTAGTTAATAATGGTAAAGAATTGACTATTGCAAATGGTCAGGCTGCAATGATTGATTCCAATCCTTATGGTGATCTTGCTGTGACTGCAGTGGTTTTAGATGAAAATGGAAATGAAAAGGAAATTCAAATTCCACTCAGCCCTGCAAATATAGAATTCTTATTGCCTGGTCTTGCAGCAAATGATGTTGTATATACACCTGCAGAAGGTGATAAGCCGGCAACATTTGTTATTAAAAGTGGTGATGAGAACGATAGTTTTGAAATTCCTAAAGGTTTAACACTTGTTATTCCGGCAGGTATGGAAGTGACTATTGGAAAGGATGTTACATTAAATAACAATGGTAATATTGTTAATAATGGATTACTGATCAATGATGGCACCATACAAGGTAACGGTAGTATAACAAATGACGGAACCGGTGGCGATGATGGTATATTATGTAATAATGGAAAAATAACCGGTAATGTAAGCATTACTAATACTAACCTTGGTGGTATTGAGAATGAAGGTGAAATAAGTATTCCAGAAATAATAAATAATGGAGAAGATTCAGGAATAATTAATCGTGAAAAAGGTTCTATTACAAGTGATATTACCGGTGATGGCATAATTATAAATATAGGTATTATTACAGGTGATTTAACCATTTTGGATAATGGAAATTTAGATAATCTTGGTCAAATCAACGGCGATATATCAAGTGACGGTGAAATTATTAACACTGGTAAAATCACCGGCGATGTTACAAGTAGTGGTAGTGTTTATAACACCGGTGAACTAACTGGCGATGTATCAAATCTTGAGGAAGGAATAATATATAACTACAATGGAGCTTCCATATCAGGTAACGTTAATAATGAAGGCGAGTTTCATAATAAAGGTGATATTTCCGGAGATATAGTAAATAGTGGCGATTTTGAAAATAATGCCACCTATGATGAAGAAGATGAAAGCAAGAATAAAATAGGTACCATATCCGGTAATATTACAAATAATGGAAACTTCTTAAATGAAGGCGAAATATCCGGTGATATTATAAATACCGATGGTGGTGAGATAGATAATGAGGGCGAAATAAGCGGCGATATCAATAATGATGGTGCATTCGATAATAATGGTACTTTATCAGGTAATATAAGTAACTCAGGTGAATTAATCAATGACGGAAATATAACCGGAGATAACGATATCTCTAACAGCGGTAACATGATTAATAATGGCACCATTGATACAACCGGAATAATAACTAACCATCCGGAAGGAGTATTAGAGAATGGTGAAGATGCAGTAATAACCAATGATATTGATAATCATGGTACATTTAATAATGACGGAACTGCATCAGGCGATATTGTTAACAGCGGTGAAGTTAACAATACAGGAGATATCTCAGGAGACATTGTTAATCAGAGTGAAGGTGAACTGAATAACGCAGGCACTGTATCAGGAAATATTGATAATAGGGGTGTTGTTAATAATGATGAAGAAGGCGTTATATCAGGAGCAATCAAAAATGAAAATGGTGCAAATGTAAACAATAATGCAGGCGCAACCATTTCAGGAGATATCACTAATGAAGGCGGTACTGTAAAGAATGATTCAGAAGGGACCATATCAGGTTCTATTGATAATAATGGTTACCTGATTAATAAGGGTGGTAAGGTAACAGGTGATGTTACTACAGGTAAGAATGGTGTTACTATTACCGTACCAAAGGATTCAAAGAGTGACGTAAGCATATCTGAAGACGGAAAGATAACAATTCCGGCAGGAAGTACAATTACTACAGTTGATGAAAATGGTAAAACAAATACTATTACTATTCCTAAGGATGCATCAGGCAGTGATGTAACTTATACATTTGATGAGTCAGATCTTAAGCAGATTACGCAGGCTAAAGATGGTACAACAGAAGTTCCGGCTGGAACAATAATTACCAAGGACGGAGTTGAGACTGTACTGGAATTTGGTGGTGTTATCGATGCTAAAGGTCAGGTCACACCAAATGCAGATCCTAACGCTCCACAGTCATCAGGTGATGGCTCAGGAAGCTCAGATGGCAGCAATGCAGCAGGAGATGCAGCAAATACAGGTAAGAAACCAGGTTCTAACACAAATGGTAAGAAACCTGCAAATACTACAGAAACTGATGATAAAGAAAATCAGAATGCTGATGATAAAGAATTAGCTGATGAAGAAGAGACAGACGAAGATGAAGATGATGCTGAAACTTCAGAAGGTCTTACAGATGAGATTACATCAGGCTCTGCAAGAGAAGATAAGTATGGTTCAGGTAATGTAAGAATTGAGGTTGAAAGCGTTAATGAAGATGGAAGCGTATCAACTTTAACAGGAACATTACATGGAAGCACAGAAAGCATCCTTAAGGCCTGCTTAACAAAAGAAGAATTAGAAAGAGTTAAGGCAGGAGAGAGCGTAGTAGTTAAGCTTGTTGTAATGCCTCTTGAAGATAAGGTTCCTGATAGTGATAAGAAGGAAATCGAGGCTTCACTGGATAGCGCAGCTAATGCACCTCTTGCAATTGGTAAGTTTATCGATTTAACAGTAATGAAGAAGATAGGTGATGGTGACTGGGAGAAGGTTACTGATCTTAATGAAGAACTTGAAATCACCATTGAAATCGATAAAGAACTTCAGGCAGATGGAAGAGTATTCTACGTACTCAGATATCATGATGGTGAGGTAACAACTCTTGAAGATCAGGATAACAATCCTGAAACAATAACAATCAAGACCAAGTTATTCTCAACATATGCAATAGCCTTTATTGCAGACTCAAATGCAGTTAAGCATGGCTTCCCATGGTGGATTCTCATCTTACTGTTGATACTCATAATAATCGCATCTGCAGTAACAGGTACAATAATCTACATTAAGAACAGAAAGTAGATTATATGAGCTAAGGTAAAGCTTAGCATAACAAAACAAAATAAAAGTAAATAATACTAAACTCAAAGCACCACCGGTGAATACATCGGTGGTGCTTTCTGTATGACATATATTAATACAAGTTTTCTTTAATACTAATGAGATATTACCTCATTGAATAGCTTATTATCTTACAACGCTTTCTTAATCACTTTAAGCAACTTCACATATTCATTGAATTCTTCCTTCGTAAGTGAAGCGCCTGAATATAAAGCCTGTTTGGTTAAAAGAATGAATCTGTCTATCTGCTCTGAAGACATATTTGAAGCCTTCTTGTAATTATCTTTTCTTACTCTATCCAAAGCTTCCTTAACGTCATCCTCAGATGGCGCTTTAGGAAGAATTTTTGAAAGAGCCGAGCGCTGCAACAGGTTATTATAAAGGTTATAAACAACCGGTTTGTATTTACCTTTGGATATGAGAATTCTACGGTAAATAACCGGGCTGAGTATCATATAAGCGATGATTAAGCCGATTATAACAATAATCCAGGTTACAGTCTTGCGAACTTTGGTTTTGTTGATATTAAGGATGCTTAAGGCTTCGCTTAAACGGCCTTCGTTGTTACCAGGATCTTCTCCTAATGTACCTGTAAGTTCAGAGCCTGTATTAACGTTAAAATTAACTGTGAACAGGCTGCCAAGAAGGTCTGCAAGGTTACCGCCTGATTCTGTGTTAATGTCATTCTCATAAGATGGAGGAGTGAATTCAAAAGGCACGAAGCCGTAGCCCTCCATATAAACCTCAACCCAGGCATGAGCATAGGCATCAGTAACATTAAGGGTGATGACACCTCTGTCGTCCAAAAGGGAAGTTCCCTGATACCACTCATCCGGATCTTCGCTTGTAAGGGCACCGTTCTCAGCCATCAAAGAGGTTGGAATTACATAGCCTTCAACGTATCTTGCAGGAATGCCTTTTTCTCTTAACATCATTGCAGCTGACGTGGCGAAATGAGCACAGAAACCGCGGCGATTTCCATTTAAGAAATGATCAATATAATCTTCATTAAATGGAGTATTACCAGGGGCCTTGGTATATTCAAAATCCCTGACGAACTCTGAATAAATCATGTTGCAGACATCAAGCCTGTACTCATTGATTTCATTTAATTCTTCATATGATATTTCGCCATCATCCGTAAGACCGTCAATGGAAGAATCCACATCTGCAGGATTGGATGGGAAAATATAATCTGACATGTAATTATAGATGAAATCTTCAATGTAGGATTTTTCATTTTCCCTGATACGAAGAGCCATGTCATCCACATATTCAGCATACATCAAAGACTCTTCATTAGTGGACTGTCTTAAGTAGCTTACTATATAATCTTTGGATGCAAAATTATTAATCTGTCCGTAATTATCAATTAATTTAATATTATAAACCAAAGGATTGTAATTAACTTCTGTACTTCCGCCAAGCGGGAACGGCTGAACTGTATCAACCGAAGTATCAGGGAAGGTCAAAACTTCGGAATCATAGGTATAATAAGGTCTTAATAACTGCGTAGGCGATATGTCGATATTCTGAAGCACGGCCTTGGCAGTAGCACCCTGATTGATTCGATGATCAGACTCGTATTTAACTAATTCTCCCGTGGTAGTAATGAAGTCCACGATTCTTTCTTCACCGTCTACAGTTTCATATTTTGGAGACTGCTCGGACCATTTGTCAGTAAGATATTCATTACCTATGAATCCCGGAAGATATAAGGAATCATTATTAAATGGCATAAACGTAATTGTAAAATCATTGTTGTAATCATTACGAATAGATGCCACGCCGCCAAGACGACCACTACTCATACCACCTGTGGCTTCATAGCGGTTGAAGAGACCGGTGAAGCCGTTCTGGACGTAGATTTTGACAGGTTCATCCAAAAAGTCATGGAACTTTTTGGAATGAATTGAGCTGCCATCAAATGAGTAGAATGCAAAAGCTACCACGCTAAGCACGGTACCGATTAAAACGGAAAGCAGCATGATATAAACAATTCCAAGAACGTTGGCCTGGTAGGAGAATGATGGTTTCTTGCCAAAGCGTACCTTAATAAATTCAGGTGTCCTTCTTCCCTTAACCTGCATTCGCATATGACCTGTAAGCTGAAGAAGGCCGACTGCCACATAGCAGGCAATAAGAATGACAAAATAAATCGGCTTTGGCATTATATCCACAAATAATGCAATTTCGATTAAAGGCCAGGTTACAAGCATACTTTCAAGCATATTCATATAACCTGATATGGTTACGTTGAGCAGAATAGAAATGAAAATCGCTACGAAAACCAGAGTAATGGTGATTGTATAATATCTGTTTTCTATAAGCTCCTGACCTTCACGAAGAGAGGACAGTGCGAAATAATCTGAATATTTCTCATAAACAATGTTGATGATGGCCTGGAAACCTGAGTTTACAACAATATAATTACGAACCAGTTCTATAAGGAAAGTAATGAACATCAGGATATATCCTGTATAGAAGATGATTTTGTTGAAGTATAAAAGCGCTATAAACTGCGAGAAAAGGAATGATGCAACAAACACAATTCCGTGATTATAAGGCAGTTCAAAACAGTAGGCAAAAGCAGTGACTGTCGTATAAGACAAAGCCCAGATAAGAAGACCCTTAAGGACGCAGATTAAGAAACGGTTAAGAGGGCTGTATTTGTTAGCCTTATCCTTAGCCTTTATTTTGTCTAAGTAAACCGCTTTGTTATCCTTCTTTATAACGGCTTTCACTTTGCCAAAAGAGGATTGTATGAAATTGGTATTTGTATTGCCACCTGCCATTATACAATCTCCCTTTCGATTAATTCATATTCATCTCCGTCAATAAAACAAACCACGCTGACGCCTGATGAGGCATTAAGAAATGCATCTTTGATGTTGATTTTACTTGCTTCTTCCCTGTTAAGCGGAAGAGCATATATTGAATAAAAAGCCTTCATTATATCGTCTTCATTCATGACGGTGATTTCGTCAATGTCCAGTGTGAGTGGATTAAGAATCGATATAAGGAAACGCTGATTCTCGCTGTTTAAAGTTTTGGAAATCTCATAAAGAGTCTTTAAAGTCAGGAAGAAATGCTCATTATTTTTTGGCATCTTTGTATCTTCAAGTACCGTATTAGGAAGAAGAGTAACTGCCACAGCTGAGGTATGGGACATCTCTTTAACGAAGAGGTCGTCCATTTTGGCAGAGAGCTTCCAGTGAATTCTCTGAAGTCTGTCGCCAGGCTGGTATTCCCTTATTTCCTTAACTTCACCGGAAACGCTGCCTAAGTTATTATTCTCTTCAACTTCATCAGCGCCGTCGAAAACAGCGACATTAGGAAAGTCTTCTTTATGACCTGCAATAGGAAGAACAGGAACTGTTATAAGATCCTGTTCAAAAAGCAGTGTCGAAAGCACACCTATATTGTTATAGATTGTGATATCGGAGATTCTTACCATTCCAAGGGAATTAACCTTAATTGGAATCTCAATCTCAGCAGTATGCTTCTGAATACAAGGGATATAGACGCTGAAGGAATCAGAGCCTTCGAAGAATCCGTTGGAAATAGTCATCTTAGCCTTGTAGTTAAAATAAGGAAAGATGGTATTGTTTTTGATATTAAGATTAAGTTTTACAACGCAGTTCTTGAATTCATTATTGTAGGCGTAGATTGAGTCAGGAGCAATTAATGTAACCTGACTTTTGTGCGCTTTTTTGCTGTATGCAAAAAGGAAAAAATATCCGAGAGCAACAAGTGCCCAGCATATAAGTAAGAAAAATGAATTTTTGAAAGTTAATATTACAATTACTGTAACCACAATCAGCGCAAAGAATAACAAAACGAAATTAAGAACAAAGGCCGCAACAGGACTTCTGTCGAAAAATCGTCTTAAGAATTTAGGCATTGGAATATCCGGATTGATGGATGTTGCCTCTAACATATTAAGTTGTTCTTTGCTTGTATATGTCATGGATTTATGCTTTTATTCTTGGCATTGGAACTGAGGCTAATGTGTCACTAAGAGCGCTTCTGACTGAAGTGCCCTGGGATTTCATGGTATTACTTAAAATGACTCTGTGGTTGGCAACAGGATAGAAGACTGCCTTAACATCGTCAGGAGTAATATAATTCCTGCCTTCTATAAAAGCATTGGCTTTGGCCATTTTGTGAAGGGCGATACTGCCTCTTGGAGATAAGCCTAAAGTATAATCAACTCTGGTTGCTTCTGTAAGTGAAATAATATATTCATACATTTCTTCTGAAGTGAAGACTTTCTCAACTTCTTCTTTATAACGTAATAAATCCTCTTTTGTAAGAGCACTTTCCATCTGATCGATAATCTGATGTGAATCGCCGCGGAGGATATTTTTGCTGCTTTCGTGATCAGGATAACCCATGGTAAGTCTGACCATGAATCTGTCGAGCTGTGATTCAGGAAGCTTCTGTGTTCCTGATGAACCGATAGGATTCTGGGTAGCAATAACGAAGAAAGGCTTAGGCATAGGACGTGTAACGCCATCAACTGTGGCTCTTCCTTCTTCCATAACTTCAAGAAGTGCTGACTGAGTCTTAGGAGATGTTCTGTTAATCTCGTCTGCAAGGAAAAGATTGGTGTAGATTACACCTTCTTTGAAAGTAAATTCACCGGTATTCTTGTCATACATGGTGAAACCAAGAATGTCACTTGGCAGAACATCAGGTGTAAACTGAATACGCTTATAGTCCATGTTAAGAACTTTGGCAAGGGCAGTAACCAGTGTGGTCTTGCCTACACCCGGAATGTCTTCAAGAAGGATATGTCCTCCTGCGAAGATAGTACAAAGTACTGTATTAATTACATCATCTTTGCCATGAATGGCTGTTGCTATAAGCTGTTTTGCTTTACTGATATCCTGATTCATGAGTTTCTCCCAAATACTATATTTTTGTGCGTAAACCACAACAAAATAATTATATCATTTATATATAGTTCAAAACAAGCATTATTGAATATGACAGGGGCTTATGGTATAATGTGAATTATTATAGGGATATTATGTAAATTAGAAAAATAAGTGAAAGGAGGGGGCAGAAAAAATGGATAATTCTTTAGACAAAAAAGTTGTCAGAAAACTGCTTATTGCTGCAGGCGTTGTTCTTTTTATCTGTGTTCTTTTCACTTTTATTCACGTCAATGATGTACGTATGTATTACTATAATTTAATTCAGCAGGAACTGAGTGCTCATCTGGCAGTTGCATCCACCACAATTAATAATAAGGCTGAAGAAATGAAAGACGTGGTCACATCCGTTTCCGGAGAGATTACGGAGAATAACAGCGGCAAGGAAGCGGTGGAGATTATTAAGAAATATAGTGAAGAATATCAGGATATAAATATCAGATATGTTACTTCAGATGGCGACATGTATGATGCTGAGGGAATTCATACAGATAAGAGCCTTTATGAAGAAATCAGTGGTTATAATGCAAGTTCATACAGCGCCGGATATTATTCAAACTGTTATAAAAAAGGCGAAAACAGTGCATATATAAGAGGTGTATACCGTTTTAGAATTGGTGATGAAAAGGTATATAACTATATCGTTGCGGACAGCAACATAGATGATGTATTTAATGATGCAGAATTTTCTGTTTTAAGAGACCTGTCATATGTATGTATCATTACAAGAGAGGGTGAGATGGTTAAGGCATCAGGTAATCTGACACGTGATTATCCTAATGAGCATAATGTTTTTGAACTTATTAAAGAAAGTGTCAAAGATGCGCCTTATCAGGCACAAAAAATTGATTCCTTCAGAAATAAATATGTTTCAGAAAGATTATCAGAGATTACCCTTAATGATAATAATGGTGAGAAAATATATCTCAGCATTGAAGAAGTTGTTAAAACCAACAGCATGTATATTGTGGCGTTTTACAAGGACAGTTATGTGGATGCCAGGGTAAATAATATTGTTGTCAGAAGCATGTTATTCTGCCTGGTTATAATTGTGGTTTTAACCACATATATAATTATTATCTGGGCAAGAAGCACAAAGGTTAGAAACGTAATGGATTCCCTGGCTTACAGAGATGATGTTACAGGCGGATATAATTATAATTATTTCAGAAGAAATGCTCCACTTATTATCCAGGATAATTCAGAAGAGCACTATGTTATCTGCAGATATGATATTCATAATTTCAGATATATAAATGAAGCATATGGTCATAAAAAAGCAGATGAGATTCTTAAGGCCTGCATATCTGAGTTTAACAAAATCTTCTCCAAGGAAAGAGAACTCTGTGTTCGTATTAACTCTGACCAGTTTCTGGCTTTGATGATTAATGATATTGAATTTGCAGAGAAGAACCAGAAATACAGCAAGGGCGTTGTGGACGCAGCTGTAGATCAGGGTGTAAAGTATCCTGTAAGATTCAAGATGGGTATTTATCAGGTTAGAAAAGAAGACCGTGACATAGATATCATGATTGACCATGCCAACGTTGCAAGAAAGAATCTTAAGGGTGATGAGAAGGTACTTGAGAAGACTTATTCAGACAGCATTATTGTTGAGATGAAGAAAGTCGACTTTATTGAATCTGAAATGAGAAAGGCTCTGGCTTCAGGAGAATTCAAGGTATTCCTTCAGCCTAAGTGGGATATAGTTAATAATCATGTAATTGGTGCAGAAGCCCTTATCAGATGGGTAAGGTCTGATGGTTCAATGGTTTATCCTTCAGATTTTATTTCAGTTTTTGAAAGAAACGGTTTTATAGAGAATATTGATTTCTATATGCTTGATAAAGTATGTGAACTAATTAGCAGGTTAGAGAGTGATCCTCTTCATTTCAATGTATATCCGGTATCTGTTAACCAGTCCAGAATACTGATTAACAACCCGGATTATATCAGTAATGTTGAGAAGGTTGTTGATAAATACAGCATAGATGTCAGCAAGATTGAAGTCGAGATTACTGAAACGGTATTCTTCGATGAAAAGGTTAAAATGCTTGAGGTATGTAAGAATCTTAAGGCGCTTAATTTTAAACTTGATATGGATGATTTTGGTTCAGGTTATTCATCCCTTAGTATTCTTAAAGACATACCTTTCGATATACTTAAAATCGATCAGGAATTCTTCTCGGAAGCACAGACTTCAGCTAAGACCAAGGTTATCATGTCCAAGATTCTGGAGATGGCAGAAGGCCTTAGAGTAGATGTTATCTGTGAAGGCGTTGAAACCGAGGAACAGGTTAAAACTCTTAAAGACCTGGGATGTAAGTTTGTACAGGGATATTATTATGGCAAGCCTATGCCAATGGAAGAATTCGTAGAGAAGTATTGTGTGAAATAAATGCAGGAAAGCTATTACGATATATTTGAAAGACAATTAAAGAATCTTGGAGATAATAATCATATATTGCTTCACAGTTGCTGTGCGCCCTGCTCATCCCACTGCCTGACGGTACTCAGGGAATATGCAAGGGTTACAGTCTTTTATTACAATCCCAACATAACTTTACAGGAAGAATATAATAAAAGAAAAGAAGAAGAGATAAGATTGATTGGCGTTCTTAATAAAGAAGGCTTTGGGTTCTCTATTGATTATGTGGAAGCAGATTACGAGCCGGGGATTTTTCTTGAGATTTGTAAAGGGCATGAGATGGATAAGGAAAGAGGAGAGAGATGTACTCTTTGCTACCGTTTAAGGCTTGAAAAAACGGCGAAGAAGGCGCTGGAAATGGGAACTGATATGTTCGCGACAACACTGACGCTCAGCCCTTTGAAGGATACGAAGAGGCTTAATGAGATTGGGCTTAGTCTTCAGGAAGAATATGGTGTGCCGTATCTGGTTACGGATTTTAAGAAAAAAGACGGGTATAAGCACAGCATAGAACTTTCGGCAAAATATGGTTTATACAGGCAGGATTACTGCGGATGCGTTTTCTCAAAAAGAGACAGGGAGATTGAGAAGAAACTTAAGGAAGAAAATTCTAAGGAATAAAATTTTTGGGAAGAGATTCGGAAAAAATTACCAGGAAGTAAGGAGTATATAAAGTGGAGAAGTTTATTGATCTTTTAAGTAAAGAGGTAGCAGATGCCTTCGAGAAGGCGGGCTATGATGCAAATCTTGGAAAGGTAAATGTTTCAAACCGTCCTGACCTTGCGGAATATCAGTGTAATGGTGCAATGGCAGCAGCCAAGGTGTATCATAAGGCTCCGATTATGGTGGCAAATGATGTTGTGGAAGTGCTTAAGGATTCTTCAATGTTTGCCAAGGTTGAAGCTGTTAATCCGGGATTTATCAATCTTGATGTAAGCCCTTCAGCTTTAAAGGATTATATTTTGAGAATGGCTGCAGACGAGAAGTTTGGCCTTGATGCACATGACGGTTCAAAGACAGTTATTATCGATTACGGCGGACCGAATGTTGCCAAGCCGCTTCATGTTGGACATCTTCGTTCAGCCGTTATAGGTGAGAGTATAAAGAGAATCTACCGTTATATGGGAGATAAGGTTATAGGTGATATCCATCTTGGAGACTGGGGTCTTCAGATGGGACTTATTATTGCCGAACTTCAGGTAAGACAGCCTGAGCTTGTTTATTTTGATGAGAACTATGAAGGTGAGTATCCTTCTGAGGCGCCTTTTACAATTTCGGATCTTGAGGAAATCTATCCTTTTGCATCAGGTAAGTCCAAAGAGGATGAGGCTTTCAAGGCGGCAGCAATGGAAGCAACTTTCAAACTTCAGTCGGGAGTTCGCGGTTACAGGGCACTTTGGAATCATATCATTAATGTTTCCGTTACTGACCTTAAGAGAAATTACAATAATCTTAATGTTGAATTTGATTTATGGAATGGTGAGTCAACAGTGCATGAAGTTATTCCGGGTATGGTTTCATATCTTAAGGATAACGGATATGCGCATCTTGATCAGGGGGCTTTGGTTGTTGATGTCAAAGAAGAGACTGATACCAAGGAGATTCCTCCTTGCATGATTCTTAAGTCAGACGGCGCGTCACTCTACAACACAACAGACCTTGCAACTATCATGGAGAGAATGAGACTCTACAATCCTGCTGAGATTATTTATGTTGTTGATAAGAGACAGGATCTCTATTTCGAGCAGGTATTCAGATGCGCCAGAAAGACAAAACTTGTTAATGAGAATACATCCCTTAAGTTCCTTGGATTTGGTACAGTTAATGGTAAAGACGGCCATGCGTTCAAGACAAGGGATGGCGGCGTCTTAAGACTTGAATATCTTATCAATGAGATTAATGACAAGATGCTTGAGAAGATTCTTTCCGGTCGTGAGATGAGTAAGGAAGAGGCTGAGGCAATTTCAAAGGTTGTTGCCCTTTCAGCTCTTAAGTATGGCGACCTGTCCAATCAGGCTTCCAAGAATTACATCTTTGATATTGATAAGTTCATATCATTCGAAGGTGATACAGGCCCATATCTTCTTTATACAGTTGTCAGAATCAAGTCAATTCTTGCCAAGGCTAAAGAAGAAGGACTTGAGGCAGATACAAAGAATATCATAGAGCCAACAGATGCAAGTTCCAAGAATCTTCTTAAGACATTACTTACATTCAACTCAGTGGTTGAGAATGCATATGATGAACTTGCACCGCACAAAATCTGCGCATACCTTTATGATATGGCTAATGCTTTCAACAGTTTCTATCATGAGAATAATATTATGAAGCAGGAAGATCCGGCTATTAAGGCAAGCTTCCTTGGAATGCTTAAACTTACACTGGAAATGGCAAATGCATCAATGGATATGCTGGGATTCAGTGCACCGGAGAAAATGTAAAATTTTTGAATTAGATTAGATTAATCGAGGTTTAAGGGGAACGATGGATAATTCTAAGTTACAGATTCAGGAAATAGAAAGACGAATTCGCGCAGAGAGAGAACAACTTGATAAAGTAATCGAGAGTCTTGGCTCCGGTGATGAAATAGAGAAGAATAAACTTGAATTTCTTAAAAGCGAGCTTGATTATATCAATAATCAGTATAAGTTAGTCAGCGAGGCTTCAGAGAAGAAGGCTAAAGAGCGCATGCAGGCTATGTCTATTGCAAATGATAAGTTTGCGACGCAGAAGGATAAGACTGTGAAAGCGTGGTCAAGGGCAGAGGAAGAGGGGAAGGAAGTGCAGGAGGCTCCACAGCCAGTACGTTCTGCGCAGACAGTACAGCCGGCTCCACAGATGGCTCGTCCGGTTCAGGCACCGCAGCAAGCGCCACAGGTGGCTCGTCCGGCTCAGACAGTACAAGCGGCTCCACAGGCCCAGAGAACTGTTAAGAGCGCGCCAGTGCGTCCGGTTCAGGGCCCGCAGCCAGCACCTCAAAAAGTGGTTCAAACCACAAATCAGCCTAAACCTCTTCCAGAGTTTACGGTTGAAGAACCAATCGAAATCAAACAAATCAAAACCAAGGATGCAGGCAAAAAAACATCTGTGGAAAACAGAATCGGTCTTATGGTCATGCCTATTCTTGCCGCATCTTTAATATTCATAAGTCTCATATTATTTGCCAACGCTCTTCCGGAGATTATCGGCGACATCATCAAACAATCTACCATGGTGGTAGCAGGTTTCTCCTTTATGGGAGCAGGATTGTGGCTTTCTCTTAAGAAGAAGGGCGGGGCTTTTGGACAAATTCTTACTGCAATAGGTGCGGGAGAACTGTTTATTACTGCGGTTCTGATGCGCTTTGCGTTTAAGTCAATTAACGACCTTGTGCTGTTTATTCTTTTATTCATATGGTCGATTCTGATTATTCCATTTAAGAAATATGCCAATGTTTTGGTTCATACCATAGGTGAACTGGGTATACTTTTTGCGGTTGTTTTTGGAACAATTTATTGTATAGCCCAGGGCAATCACAGTGGAATTATTGTGGTATTTGCCTTCTTCTTTATGAGCATGCTGCTATATTATCTGCTGTTCAGGATAAAGGGCAGTGTCTGGAATTTCGCGATATTCCACTCTTTTAACATATGTAAAATTCTGGTAATTCTTTTCACGGTATCCTTTGCTTTCGGAAACAGTATGCTCACTAACTCAGTGCTCTTTGTACTGTGCACACTGGTTGGAATTGGATTATATGTGGATGTGCTCGTATCTGACAAGGCAAATGTTCAAAAAATATTCCGTGGAAGAGACATATTCTGCGCTGTAGTCAGCGGTTTCTATGCTGTTTCAGCATTTTTTTCATCTGCTATGACAGTTTTCGATCTGCAGGCATTCTTCATATGCGGTGGAAGGATTGCAAGCGCTGATCGCCTTAAGGAAATAGCTTCTCAAATTTGGGATGAAAGATGGCTCATGTTTAGCGTGGCTTCACTTATTGTGCTTTGCATGCTTCTTGCAAGCGAGTTCGTGCTTAAGAGTACATTTGCTAAATTTTTCTCGGAAGGTATCGTGGCGGTGATTTTGCTGGGTGGCTTACTTATGAGTCATGATACTTTTAAGTTTGGCTACATCCTTGTATTTCTTATTTTTACTGCGCTTGGATATATCAGAAAGAATCATCTGCTTAAAATTACGGCGCTGCTTTCTTATGTGATTTATGCATTTATTTTTAACGAGAATATACTGGCGATTTTGGTGGGCGTTCTGGGTGCGCTGATTACACTGCTTCTTTTGTATGCAGTCAGGAATCAGTATTTTACCTCATACAAAATCACCGTCTATTTCGCCATTGTCACCTATATCATCACCAGGTCTTATGCCACATATCAGCCGACGTGGGACTGGGGTGCAGGATTCACGGCTTCGGTGGTAGCTTTAAGTCTTCTTAATGTGATGGTGATGTTTACGCCGCTTTCAAAGGACAAAGAGAAGAAATACGACCTTATTATAATTCCTGAGATAATGGCTGTATTTACCACAGTGACAGCTATGTGGACTGCTTTTGGAATTAAGGTTGCGGGCGGAAGCACCGGGTATATTGCTTTACTGACTTCCTTTGTACTTGTGCTGCTTACGCTGTTCAGAGGCTTTACCGGCAGGCGAATTATATGTAAGATTAATCCGATTATTGCGCTTTCAATTGGAATGATTACACTTATTCCATTTAAGTATTCGGCGCTCTGGTTTGGTGCTGTTATTATAATTGCGGCGCTGGTTCTTCTTTATGTTAAGGATGAGTGGTATTCCAGTATTTACAAGATTTTATTGTATCTGCTGGCGCTGGGATTTACCTTTGTTTGTACAGGTTATTTCTTCAAAACTTTCGTGCTAGAGAACTTCCTTAATCCAATTAATGTAGTGGCTGTACTTATTACCGTAATTACAGCAGCATTCAAGTTTACAGAGCTTAGGATAGACAGAAGAGATGACATGAATGATATGAGGGTTCCGACTCTTGTGATAAATGTTATGGTTGCTTTCATAGCTTCACTATTTATGAAGGGATCCGAGAATCTTGGTGATTATCTGCTGGCTTTATGTATTATTGCAATAGTTGCTGAATGGATATTGAGCGGATTTTTAAGTGGATTTGCTGCAGAGATTACTACGGCGATAGTATTTATGTTTTTCTTTGTATTCAGGAGCGCAACTTTCGGCGCTGCAGGATATATGATTTTTGCATACGCCGTCTCGATACTTATTCTGTTTATGACTTACTTTAAAAAAGACGCCTACAGACTTTCAACCAAGGCCTGCGTTTATGCACTTATGATGGTAAACGCTGTGGTTTGCCCAATCCTTTATTATTCAAAGAGTGGCGGAGGAGATTACGACGTATATCTGATAATTAACTTTGTGCTGCTTTGTGTATTTAATGCACTTTTCAGATACTCACCGCTATGCTATAATCCGGAAACTGAAGAAAAAGATATGCGTGTCACTACAATAATCGTAGACAATGCGCTTGTTTTTCTTGGAATTATAGCGACAGCTATCATACAGACATCCATCGACATTATTCCGGGTATGCTCACCATTCTTCTTGTAATACTTGGAACGCTCTGGATATGGACTGAGGATGAAGATGAAGGATGGGTTGTTACATTGAGATACGGAGCGGTAGTGGAATACGTTTTCGTTCCATTCTTCTTATGCTACGCAATGTCAGCGCCTGTTTATATGTCGAGTATCGTTGGAATTATCCTTTCGGTCGGATGTATTGTGCTTGGATTTGTAACAAAGATGAAGGGCGTCAGAATCTACGGCCTCATCGTATCAATGATAATGGTATTTAAACTTGCCCTTGTTGATTTCGAAAAATCATCGCTTCTGGCTTACGCATTAAGTTTCTTCGTGGCCGGCATAGCATGCCTTGTGATTAGTATGCTGTATTATTTTGTTAATGCGGCGGTGAAGAAAATGGAGTAGCGAGAGGGGGATTAAAACTTTCTATTGACAGAAACTTTAAATTCAGTTATATTATTAAGGCAGTTGTTTTTTAGATGCGGGATCTTAGCTCAGCTGGGAGAGCATCTGCCTTACAAGCAGGGGGTCACAGGTTCGAGCCCTGTAGGTCCCATCTAATTACTAACTTAATAATATATGGCGAGATAGCTCAGTTGGCTAGAGCACACGGTTCATACCCGTGGTGTCGAGGGTTCGAATCCCCCTCTCGCTACGACAGAAAAAAGAATCCAGATGGATTCTTTTTTTTGTCGTCTTGAAGATGCAGGATTCGGTTCGAATCGTAAGACACCACGGGTGTGGTGTCGAGGGGCGAGCACGCCCCAGTGGGGCGTTGTTTGCGAGTGGACCGAGTCGAAGACGAGACCGAATCCCCCTCTCGCATATAAACAGAAGGTCCCATTTGGGACCTTTCTGTTTTATCTTTTGTGAGAGTGTTCCTAAAGAATAAGACACCACGGGTGTGGTGTCGAGGGGCGAGCACGCCCCAGTGGGGCGTTGTTTGCGAGTGGACCGAGTCGAAGACGAGACCGAATCCCTCTCTCGCATACAAACAGGGCGGCCCCCATTGGGGGGCTGTCCTGTTTTATCAGATGTGAGAGTCAACTTTATGAAAAATGAATCCATGGTGTTACGTCTTGTGGCCCTCACGCGGCGTAGCAGCGAGAGGGGGATTCCAATCTTTATTTACTACAATATAATAATTGGTTATAATGTAATTTATTGAGAAGGAAGTACTGATGAAGACTAAAGAAAAGAAGAATATAAATAAATTATATGACGCCATTCCAATTATTATCCTTGGTATCATTTTTATCTTTTTTACTCAGGTAACACACAAACTTACAACAGATGGTAATCTAATCTGGTCGGTAGGTTATGTATTAAAAACAGGAGTTATTTCTCTTTTTGGCGGTGTGGCACTTGGTGATGTTCTTTATGAGCTACAAGATTTTCTTAAAGAGAAGATATCATTTAAAGAAGGTACCACGAAAAATGCCATAAAGATGTTTTTTATATCGGCGGTAGTACTTACAATTGTTTTTACTGTCTATTTTCTTGCATTTTATCCCGGAATTCTGGCCTATGATTCATATGCCCAAATTGGACAGATTATGGAGAATGGCTATAGCGACCATCATCCTTTAATTAATACATTATTTATTAAACTTGCATTTTTTATTTCTAATTCTATTAAAGCAGAACCTAATACAGGGGCTGCAATCTATATTTGTGCCCAGGGTTTATTAATTAACTTGGTGTTTTCATATGGAATTGCTCTTTGCGCCAAAAGAATGGGAAATCTTTATTCCATTATTATTCTTGCGTTGTTAGCTATTTTCCCTTTTAACTGGTTTATGGCCATCAGTATGACAAAGGATGTTCCTTTTTCAGCATTCTTTTTGCTTTTTGTTCTGGCAATTTCAGAGTTTTTTAAATTAGATATAAAAGATAAATCATCATATCTTACTTTATGCCTTATTGGTTTAGGTGCTTTAGGGTGTGTGCTTAACAGAAATAATGGTGTATATGCTTTGGCATTTGCGGTTTTGGTTTCAGTGATTTGGACTGTTGGATACCTGATATATAAAAAAGTAAAAAAGGAATCAGGCATCAATCTGGTAAAAAAATATGCATACCTGATTGCTGTTGTGATGGCTGCCATCATTATAGGAATTGCTACTACAAAAATTGCATTTGTAAAACTTAATGCAATACAGGGCGACAGGCGGGAAATGTTAAGCGTACCTATTCAGCAATTGTCCAGAACGTATATGTATCATGGAGGAAGCGGCATATATTCAGAAGACGATGATTCTCTAGATGAAGAATCCAGGCAGGTAATAAGTGAATTTATATTAAATGACGGAGTATTGCTGTACGACCCGTACATATCTGATCCTGTAAAGAGAAATACAAACACCTGGTATGTTGTTAACAGAACAGATAAATTTGCATCTACATATATCAGACTATTTTGTAAATATCCAGGGGATTATATCAATGCTTTTCTTAGTTTGAATGCAGGATTCATTGATTTTATGGATGAGACACATGCTCATATCAACGAGAGAGAGGGAGAGTATGGTCTTGGATATGTGCAAACCAAGTGGGAAGAAATATCCCTGACAGAAAGAGGATTCTGCAAAGATAGCCACATCAGCCTTTTGTGGAAGTTACTGGATAAGTGGACTAATGATAATGGTTATTTGGCAATTCCTGTTTTGAAGTATATTTTTATGCCGGGTATTTATTTATGGATTTATATATTTATGACTGTTTTGGGAATAAAATACAAAAGAAAAACAGCGGTTATGGCGTTGGCTTTTGTTGCAGGCTATTATCTTACCATGTTTTTTGGTCCATGTGTTCAGTTAAGATATGTTTTTCCGGTTATGATAACAGTGCCTTTTATGGCTTTATACTGGGATAAAAAGCCTTTGTTGTAACAAATGTGCTTTTTATGGTATATTTAAAGTTGCGTGTGAATAGTTAATTAAGTGAGGATATATGTATGAGAATAGGTATGGGATATGATGTTCATAAGCTTGCTGAGGGCAGGAAGATGATAATTGGGGGAGTTGAGATCCCTTATGAGAAGGGTCTTTTGGGACATTCGGATGCGGATGTTCTGCTTCATGCAATATCTGATGCGCTGTTAGGTGCTGCGGCTCTTGGTGATATTGGAAAGCATTTTCCTGATACAGATGAAAAATATAAGGGTGCTGATTCTCTTATGCTTTTAAAAGAAGTAGGAGAGATGCTTAATGAAAAGAATTATTATATCTGTAATATTGATGCAACGATAATTGCGCAGGCTCCGAAGATGAGACCTTATATTGATGAGATGCGTAAGAATATTGCGGATGTATTAAATATTGATATTGATATGGTTAATGTGAAGGCAACTACTGAAGAGGGGCTTGGTTTTACAGGAGCGAAAGAAGGAATCAGCTCACAGGCTGTGGCACTTATTACATCTCCTTCAGAGATGTCTTTTAATCCATATCAGCAAAGCGGCTGCGCGGGCTGCCCTGGCAGACAGCAGTAAGAGCGGGACACAGGGGCGCGGCGATAAGAGAAACCTGTGGCAAGATGCATTTTACCCCGTCCCTGGTGGCAGCAAGATGCATTTTACCCCGTCCCAGGTGGCACAAAGGAGTGAGAAATGGAAATAAATATGGTGGTGGAAGCAGATAATCTGGTGCTTTCACTAAAAGAAGGCAAGGAAGTTATAAGCGTTATGTATATAAATCTTAAAATGCTTAATAACGGACTTGGACTTACAGAACTTAAAAATATATATACCAAGAAGGACTACAGACGTCAGGGGCTGATGGAGAGACTAATGAAGGAAACTTTTGAGGTTATCCAGGAAGAGAGACAGCCACTTACCGTAATGGTTCCTAATGACGAGAAGATTTTTAAGAAATATGGTTTTAATTATATTTCTGATAAGGAATACTGTGATATCAATTCTCACAGGATGTCTCCGAAGTTATTGGAGGAAGCGGCTGTTGCGGACGGGGATTTTACGCTGCTGGTTAAGGACAGAGGAACGCTGAACGTGCATACCGTTAAGGAGAAGCATTACGGCAGGGTAACAAGGTGGCTGAATAAGTATCTTGATGAGAAGAGTCCGCTGCATGCGACGGTGTCCGAGGAGAAGATAAAGAGCATTAAGCTTGATTTAAATGCGCAGGACGGAAGCCTTTTTATGATGGAATATAACGGGCTCATTAAGGGAGTATTTGATTATATTCCGGGGCGTGAGAAGGGCAAGGTCACCAGGTGTTATATCGAGGATGAGATAAACGACTGGGATATCTTTATTGATAAGTATTCCGAAAAATACATGAGCGCAAGGGTTATCGATGCGGCGAAGGCAATGACGATGCTGACAAGCACCGAGACTTTTGTCAGAACCATAAGGATTAAGGATAATCTGCTTCCGGAGAATAACGGAGTTTACATGCTTCATACATCACCGGAGGGCGGTCAGGTTCACGCGGTGCCGATTGAGCCGATGCAGAATTCTTACGGCGAGGGAATTGCGGCAGAGTGCGAGATTGATATTGATTATCTGGCGCCATTTATAATGGGATATATTACTGCTGAAGACTGTATCAAGGTATATGTAAAGTCAAAGGAAGCAGAAGTTTACGAGTCCTGGAATAAATTACTTAAGCCGGGAAATGTTATTATTAATATATAGGGCATGGGAGGCCTAAAAGATATGAGAATTTACAATACTCTTACAAAGACAAAAGAAGAATTTGTACCAATCGAGGAAGGCAAGGTACGTATGTATGTGTGCGGACCTACAGTATATAACTTAATTCACATTGGTAACGCAAGACCGATGATTGTTTTTGATACGGTTCGTCGTTATATGGAATATAAGGGATATGAAGTTAATTACGTATCCAACTTCACAGACGTTGATGACAAAATCATCAAGGCCGCAAACGAAGAGGGCGTTGATGCGTCAGTAATTTCAGAGCGTTATATCGAGGAATGCAAGAAGGATATGAAGGCTCTTAATGTGCGTCCTGCAACCACACATCCAAAGGCAACTGAGGAAATCGGCGGCATGCTTGAGATGATTGGCACACTTATGAATAAGAATTATGCTTATAAGGCTGAGGACGGTACAGTTTATTACCGCACCAGGTCTTTTAAGGAATATGGCAAGTTATCACATAAGAATCTTGATGATCTTCAGGGTGGTAACAGATCACTCCTCGTAACAGGTGAGGATCAGAAGGAAGATCCGCTTGATTTCGTATTATGGAAGCCTAAGAAAGAAGGGGAGCCATACTGGGAGTCACCATGGTGTCAGGGAAGACCGGGATGGCATATTGAGTGCTCAGTCATGAGTAAGAAATATCTTGGTGAGGAGATTGATATTCACGCAGGCGGCGAGGACCTTGTATTCCCACATCACGAGAATGAGATTGCTCAGTCAGAGGCTGCAAATGGCAAAACCTTCGCCAGATACTGGATGCATAATGCATTCCTTAATATAGACAACAAGAAGATGAGCAAGTCTCTTGGCAACTTCTTCACAGTAAGAGACATTGCTGCCAAATATGATTTACAGGTGCTCAGATTCTTAATGCTTTCAGCACATTACCGTTCACAGCTTAATTTCAGTGCCGACCTTATGGCAGCAGCCAAGAATTCATTAGAGAGAATTCTTACAGCATATGAAAGAATTGCTGAACTTTACGAGAAGGCTGAAGATAAGGGACTTAGCGCTGATGAGGTCAGCCTCAATACAGAAATTAAGGGATATGTTGCCAAGTATGAAGAGGCAATGGACGATGACTTCAACACATCTGATGCAATTTCAGTAATGTTCGAACTGGTAAAATCCGCCAACTCAAACCTTGATGAAAACTCAGGCAAGGAAATCGTAGGAATCTACAAATCTACACTTGAGACAATGGCTGATATCCTTGGTATTATCTTGGTTCAGGAAAAGGGCGACCTTGACAGTGAGGTTGAGGCTCTTATTGCTGAGAGGCAGGAAGCCAGAGCAAACAAGGATTTTGCAAAAGCTGATGAGATTAGAGATAAGCTTACAGCCATGGGTATCGTGCTTAAGGATACAAGAGAAGGCGTTAAGTGGAGCAGAGCATAAAAGGAGACAATTTGTCAGAAGATTTTTTAAGTATCATAAAAAAAGAATTTGAGCTTGAAGGGGTGGATTTAAGACTATATTCGCCCCTTAGTCTTGCTTTCCTGGGAGACTGCGTATATGACCTGGTTATAAGGAGCCTCCTGGTGGTTCCCGGAAAAAGGAAGGTCGAGAGTCTTCATAAAGAGAAGAGCCGTATGGTTAATGCAACGGCGCAGGCTCAGTATATAAAGAAACTTAAGGATGTCCTCACGGATGAGGAGATGGAGATTTTTAAAACGGGCAGGAATACCAAGGTGCATTCCAAAGCCAAGAATGCGGGCATCGGCGATTATCACAACGCCACCGGATATGAAGCCCTTCTGGGATATTTGTATCTTAAGGGCGAGAATGAGAGAATCGTGGAACTTGTGAAGTTATCCATGGAAGATGAAGAAAGGTAAAAAATGGGATACAGAGAAGAGATAATTGAAGGAAGAAATGTGGTGCTTGAGGCGCTTAAGTCCGGAAGACCGGTGGACAAAATCTTCGTCGAGGACGGCTGTCAGGACGGCCCGATTCTTACAATCAAAAGAGAGGCAAAGAAAAGAGACGCCATCATTAAATATGTAAGTAAGGAAAGACTCGACCAGCTTTCAGAGACCAAGAAGCACCAGGGCGTTATTGCTTATATTGCGGCTTACGAATACAGCGAAGTAGAAGATATAATGGCTCTTGCGAAAGAAAAGGGCGAGGATCCTTTTATCATCTTACTTGATAATATCGAAGATCCCCACAATCTTGGAGCGATTATCAGAACTGCGCATCAGGCAGGGGCTCACGGCGTAATTATTCCGAAGAACAGGGCAGTTGGACTTACAAGCACAGTTGCAAGAACTTCAGCCGGAGCGCTTAATTATATTCCTGTTGCAAGAGTTACAAATCTTAGTCAGACAATTGATAAACTTAAGAAAGAAGGCCTCTGGTTTGTATCTGCGGATATGGACGGCGATGTGATGTATAAAACAAATCTCACAGGACCTATCGGTCTTGTAATCGGCAGCGAGGGCGAGGGCGTATCAAGACTTGTGAAAGAGCACTGCGACATCAATGCACGCATCCCGATGAAGGGACAGATTGATTCTCTCAATGCTTCAGTGGCAGCAGGCGTGCTGATGTATGAGATTGTGAGACAAAGGGAATTTAAATAGGGGAAAAATATGAATTCAAAGTATGATAATTATTCAGATGAAGAACTCATTGAAATGTATAATGAGGGCGATGCTGAAATCGCGGATTATCTCCTTAGCAAACATAAAAAAATCGTTGGAATGATTTCTTCCAAAATGACCGTCTTAAGTCTCGACCCAGACGATGTCATTCAGGAAGGAATGATAGGTTTATATAAGGCAATTGTGAATTATAAGCCGGACAAAAATGCCAAGTTCACGACTTTTGCCAATTTGTGTGTTACGAGAAATATTCTGACGGGGATTTATAAATCGGGTAATAAGAAGAATATTCCTCTTCAGAATTATATTTCACTTTTTGAGACAACTACAGACAGCGAGGGCAACACGGGCTTAAGCATCGAGGAGGTGCATCCTTCTGATGAGGCGGACCCTGAGAGAATTGCCCTTAATAATGAGAAATACAAAGAACTGACTGATTATATTGAGGAGAATCTTACGGATCTTGAGAAGAAGGTTGTGGATCTTCGCGTTGCTGAAACAGATGTCAGCGAGATCCCTGCCATACTTGGAATCAGTGATAAGTCGGCAGATAATGCTTATCAGAGAGCCAAGAAAAAAATCTCCGCCTTTCTTTTGGTGAGAGACTGAAATGGTTTGACAATAAGGTCTTCCTATGCTAATATATCAAGGTTGACAAAACAAGCTGCTATAGCTCAGTAGGTAGAGCGTCGCATTGGTAGTGCGGAGGTCACGGGTCCGATTCCCGTTAGCAGCTTTCTATTATGACCTGCGTTAAACGCAGGTTTTTTGTGCAAGTAGGGCCCCTACTCGATTTTTGTGAAGGGTGCTATTTATTAAATATTTATAAAATTGTATTTGAAATATATGTACCGTTATGGTACTATGTAAGAGACGTGTATTTTAGCATTTTAATTCGTTAAAGGGAGGAATATTAAATGATTTGTAAAAGTTGTGGCACTGAAATACCAGATGGTTCCCTTTTCTGTACTAACTGTGGTACAAAGGTTGAACCAGAAGTAGCTCCAGCTCCTGCTCCAGCACCTGCTCCTGCACCAGCTCCAGCTCCAGAACCAACTCCAGCTCCAGCACAGGATTACGGTTACAATCCTAATCCGGCTCCAGCACAGGACTATGGATACAATCCAAATCCTAATCCAGCTCCAAACTATGGATATAATCCAAATCCGGCTCCAACATATGAGCAGGGCACTTATTCTTATACTAATACAGCAGCTATGGGAGCAGCACCTGTGGCTAAGGCTAAGGGACCTGCAATTGCAGCTTTAGTATTTGGTATTCTGGCACTTATCTGTTGCCCATTATCAGGACTTTTTGGATTAATCGGTCTTATTCTTGCAATTGTTGCTCTTGCTAAGAAGACAAGCAAGAAGGGTATGGCTATCACAGGTTTGATTCTTTCAATCCTTGGTGCTATTATCGGAACAATCGTTTCTTTATTATTTATTATTCCACTTGTTGCAGGTATTATTGAAACAGGTGCTTCTATTAATGAAGTATTAGAGAATCCTGATTACTACATTAATGGTGATTACGATTATGATTATGATAATGGTTATGATTATGATTATGATTTTGACTATGACTATGATTATAACTACAACAGCTCAAACAGCGGTACTGTAGATACATATGCTACTGCTGCAAGCATTGAAGATTCATACTATGGAACAAGCGAACTTGTTGCTGTTTCAGGTGCTGATGAACTTATCGATTACCTTGAAGAGTTATACGGCAGAAGCTTATCTGAATCAGAGAAGGCAGGTATCAGAGGCGATAATGACTTAAATGTTACAGACAGCAACTGTCAACTTGAAATCTACTACGATGATTCTTATGCATATGCTGATGGTGACTGGTGGTTCAACATTAACATGGGTGACTACTTTGGTGAACAGGCTTGGGATTCATGGGATGTTCTTACATATGATGAATTCAGAAATTCAGAATATACTAATGGCTTCATTATTCCTTCAAACGGTTCTTTCTCATTAGATGTTACTGAAGAAGATCCAATGGGCGAGTATGCTGCTCAGGTATTCGAAACATCTGAAGAAGGAAATGGTATCTACGGAATTAAGTTCTCAGGTACTGTTTACGACAATGGTGACGGAACAAAGACAATCGATGGTACATTCGAAATCATGTTTATGTATGGCGATATGACTGAGCCATATGTTCAGACACATACATATACAGTTACTGACTAATATTAAACCGAAAGGTTGTGATGAGGACGCTCTTGAAAAGGGGGCGTCCTTTTTTTTATAATGGAGGGGGAGGGCCTCATTATGAACACTGTAAATAAAAATGCGACAAAAGAGGCGAGGGAACTGCTGGATTATCTGTACAGCGTAGCAGGTAAGCAGATAATTACGGGGCAGCACACGCAGACGATTCCGATGGAAGAAGCGGAACATATATATAAGGTGACCGGGCATAAGCCGATGTTAAGGGGCTTTGAACTTCTTAGTTATTCTCAGAATATTAATTATGATGATATGACGCCTGAATGCCTTACCGAGATTGTGGAAAACAGAGGAACTGTTGATACTGCGATAGAGTGGTATAAAGAGACTAAAGGAATAGTGGCTCTTTGCTTTCACTGGTATTCACCAATAGGTGGAAGAGATAAGAGTTTCTATCAGAAGAATACAGACTTTGATGCTTCCAAAATCCTGATGGTCGTCAGTGATGAAAGAAAGGCATTCTATCACGATATGGATGCGCTCGCGGAGATTCTGGGGAGATTTCAGGATGAACGAATTCCGGTGCTCTGGAGACCATTTCATGAAGCAGACGGCGACTGGTTCTGGTGGGGTGCCAGAGGCGATGAAGTTGGAAGAGAATTATATAAGCTGATGTTTGATTATTACGTGAATGTAAAACACATTGATAATCTTATATGGGTATGGAATTCTCCGGCTAAGGCAGGCTTCCCGGGAGATGAATACTTAGATGTAATATCAAGGGATGTTTATATAGATAAAGGCGCCCTTACAGATTACAAAAAAGAATATGATGAATTAATGGCTAATACAGGCTCTAAGAAGGTTGCAGCCCTGGCAGAGGTTGGCAATGTGCCTGATATTAAGAAATTAAAAGAAAGTAAGGTGCCATGGGCTTATTACATGACCTGGTCCAAGGAATTCTGCCTTACTGAAGAATATTCCACCAATGAAACACTTAAAGCCATGTATGACAGTGATTATTCAATAAAGATGTAAGTGATTACAAATAAAGCAAATGCACGCAAAATGAGCCGGCGGGGGCCTTAAGATTTGAGCCCTCAATGGCTCTTTTATTTATATACAAAATGTGGTATAATTTCCCTAAGTATGTGTATAGAAGGATGGGTGTATGAAAAAGAGCACACTTAATTCCATAATGATAGGCGTAATTATAACTTTGGTTATTGCCATAAGTATTGTTTCCATTAAACTTGCTTTCAGAACTGAGGAGGATATTGCCGAGCCTGAAGAGGAAGAAGTAGTTGAAGAGGAAGTAGTTGAAGAAGTGGTGGAAGAAGAACCGGAAGTTGTAATTGTGCAAAGAGCAGTTATCAATGCAGACAATATCAATGTTCGTTCAGGTCCTGGTACCGATTACGAAAGACTTGGTTCTGCATATAAGGGTAATGACTTCGAACTTGCTGATGGTGGAGTCGCTGTACCTGAATCACATCCTGAAACAGAGGAAGGTGAAGGCGGAGAAGGTGAAAATGAAACCACACCTGAGCAGGGAGATAATGAGGAGGCTGCATCCTGGACCAAGATCATTTACTATGGTCAGACAGCATATGTTTATTCACAGTATGTGGACATTACTGATATGATGCTTAATCCTGAAGGCGAGTATGAGATTTACGTTGGTGAAGATACATCAGGACTTGCTGAGGATATTGAATATATGACTCCGAACAAGAGTGAAGAAGAAAACGAAGAGAATTCTGAAGTTCAGAGTGAAGAATAAGAGGCGAAAAGAATGAATTATACCAGAAAAGGTGTAAGGAAAAAACAACAGATACTTAATTCGAAGAAGATTAAGTTTACCAAGATGATTAAGGTAACACTGCTTAAGGTGGTACTTATTGTAATCATAGCTTTCGGCACATTGGGAATATCCATGGGAGTCGGGGCTTTTAACGGTATTCTTAGTTCGGCTCCGGATATTACAACACTGGACGTTGTACCTGAAGGTTATGCTACAACCGTTTACGACAGCGAAGGTCATGAGATTACAAAACTTGTAGCAGAGAATTCTAACAGAAGCTACGTTACAATGGATAAGATTCCGCAGGACCTGGCTGATGCTTTTGTTGCAATCGAGGATGAAAGATTCTATGAGCATAACGGTGTTGATATTAAGGGTATTATCAGAGCAGGTTATGCTACAGTAAGTTCCGGTTTTTCAAGAAAAGAGGGTGCTTCAACAATTACACAGCAGCTTCTTAAGAATAACGTTTTTGAGGACTGGGTTAATGAGTCAAATACAATGGCTCAGATTAAGAGAAAAGTTCAGGAACAGTACCTTGCACTTCAGCTTGAGAAGGAACTCAGCAAGGAAGAAATCCTTGAATTATACATGAATACAATTAACTTAGGTCAGAATACTTTAGGTGTACAGACTGCGTCAATGCGTTATTTTAATAAGCCTGTATATCAGCTGACTTTATCTGAGTGCGCGGTTATTGCAAGTATTACTCAGAATCCTTATAAGTATAATCCGATTTCGCATCCTGAAGAAAATGCAAAAAGAAGAGAGAAATGTCTTAACAAGATGCTTGAACTTGGTTTCATTACTCAGGAAGAGCATGACGCTGCAATGGCAGATGATGTTTATTCAAGAATTCTTGATGCCAATGAAGTAATTGAAACTGATACAGTTAACTCATATTTTGTTGACGAACTTATTGAGCAGGTTGTTGAAGATCTGCAGACTGAGTGTGGTTACAGTTCAACTCAGGCTTATGGTCTTTTATACAGCGGTGGTCTTAAGATATATACAACTCAGGATCCTCAGATTCAGGGTATCTGCGATGAGGTATTCTCGAATGAAGAGAATTATCCTGCCAATCCGAAATATTATCTTAACTATGCTTTGACAATTGAGAAAGCGGATGGAGAACTGGTAAATATCAGTAAGGAAATGTTTAAGACTTACTATCAGCAGACCAATCCAAGTTTTGATTTATTATATTCTTCCGAGGAAGCGGCTTATGAGGCGATTGAAGCCTATAAGGAAGCAACAATGGAAGAGGGCGATGAGGTTAGAGCAGAGTCCATATCACTTGTAATTCAGCCTCAGGTTTCGATTACAGTAGAAGATCAGTCTACAGGTTACGTAGTTGCAATGGTTGGTGGACGTGGTCCTAAGACAGCGTCACGTACTCTTAACAGAGCATCCAATACCAAGAGACAGCCTGGTTCAACATTCAAGGTTGTATCTACATATGCGCCTGCCCTTGATTCAGCAGGACTTACACTTGCATCAGTTCAGGTGGATGCACCATTTAGATATAATAACGGTAAGCCGGTATCCAACTGGTACAGTTCAGGTTACAAGGGAATCTGTTCACTCAGATATGGTATTCAGGAATCCCTTAATATCGTTGCAGTTAAGACACTTACACAGATTACTCCTCAGCTTGGTTATGATTACCTGCTTAAGTTTGGATTCACAACACTTGTTGACAGAGAGGTAATGAAAGATGGTTCCGTAATGACTGATATCCAGCAGCCTCTGGCACTTGGTGGTATCACTTACGGTGTAACAAATATGGAACTTAACGGTTCTTATGCTTGTATTGCCAATGGCGGAGTATATCTTAAGCCTACACTTTATACAAGAATTCTTGATAATGATGGTAATGTGCTTATTGATTATACAAATCGTGAAGGTGAGAGAGTTCTTAAAGAGACTACAGCATTCCTTCTTACAGATGCCATGGTAGACGTTGTTACCAAGGGTACAGGTTCAGCTGTTAACTTCGGTAATATGGCTATCGCAGGTAAGACAGGTACTACATCAGATTATAACGATGTATGGTTTGCAGGATATACACCATACTATACAGCAACAGTATGGACAGGTATTGATAATAATGCCAAACTTTCATCATCAGATGAGAAGGGACTTTCCAAGAAACTCTGGAGAGCGGTTATGAGCCGTATCCATGAGGATCTTCCTAACCAGTCCTTCCCAATGCCTAACGGTATTACGACTGCCACAATATGTTCAAGATCAGGTAAACTGCCAATTCCTGGACTTTGTGATGCATGTCTTAAGACCGAGTATTTTGCAGTAGGTACTGTACCAACTGAGAACTGTGATGTTCATTATCAGGGTATGGTTTGTACATATTCAGGACTTCCGGCATGTGAGAACTGCCCATTCAAGGCAGAAGGAACAGTAGAACTCAGTCCTACTCAGGATGAGTCACTTCGTTCAGGTTCCTCATATGTTAATCCGGATGGAACAGTAGTCAGAACAGGTGGAACACGTATGTGTCCTCACAATGTTGACTTCTTCTTAAAACCTAATTATCAGGATATTCTTAATCAGCAGATGGCTGAGATGGCAGCAAGAGCCGCAGGCCAGTAAAATCAGGGGGCCATATGAAGATAATCAGTCAGCCTGCAGTTGGAGAATATGAAGATAAGAAATCAAGATTCATTGCCTCTTTAGCCTATGTCAAAACGGAAGAAGAGGCTCTTGAATTTATACAGGCCAAAAGAAAACAGTATTATGATGCAAGGCATAATGTATATGCTTACATTCTTAGCGACAAGACTGAGAAATGCTCTGATGACGGAGAACCGTCAGGCAGTGCGGCAAGACCGATTATGGACGTTTTAAATGGGTATGAGCTGAAGGATGTGGTTGTTGTGGTGACCAGGTATTTTGGCGGAACGCTTCTTGGAGTGGGAGGTTTGGTCAGAGCTTACCAGGGGGCAGTTAAAGATGCCCTGGAAAAGAGCACGCTGGCCGAAATGGTGCCTGCCATCAAAGTTACCATAGAATATGCCTACAACCTTGATAACCTCGTTAAAAGGCTTTTAGGTGATTATAATGCCACTATTGTGGATGCTCAGTATACCGACAGGATTATGGTCACATATGAGGTGGAAGAGAATAAACATGAAGTGCTTTTGGATGATATGGTTAATAAGTCCTCCGGCAGCGTGAATGTGGGCAAAAGCGAAAAAATAATGACTTATAAAGATATTGTGAAGGGAGAATAGAGCCATGAGCATGGCAGATCAGATTTTTATTGATATGTGTAAGGATATCCTTGAGAATGGAACAGATACTCAGGGAGAGAAAGTAAGACCACACTGGGAAGACGGTACACCGGCATATACAATTAAGAAGTTCGGTGTAGTTAACAGATATGATTTACAAAAGGAATTTCCACTTATTACTTTAAGAAGAACAGCGCTTAAGAGTGCGACTGATGAAGTATTATGGATATGGCAGAAGAAGTCAAATAATATTCATGACCTTGGTTCTCATATCTGGGATGAGTGGGCTGATGAGACTGGCTCAATCGGTAAGGCTTATGGTTATCAGATGAGCGTTAAGCATAAATATAAAGAGGGTATGTTTGACCAGGTAGACAGAGTAATCTATGACCTTAAGAACAATCCTTTCAGCAGAAGAATTATGACTAATATTTATGTGCATCAGGATCTTTCTGAAATGAGATTATATCCTTGTGCTTACAGTATGACATTTAATGTTACCCAGAAGAAGGGTGATGATAAACTGACACTTAATGGAATCCTGAATCAGCGTTCACAGGATGTGCTTGCAGCAAATAACTGGAATGTGGTTCAGTATTCGGTGCTTCTTCATATGCTGGCGCAGGTTTGCGATATGAAGGTTGGCGAGCTGGTTCATGTAATTGCGGATGCGCATATTTATGACAGACATGTGCCTATTATCGAGGAACTGATTAAGAGACCTACATATGATGCTCCGGTATTTAAATTAAATCCAGATATCAAAGATTTCTATCAGTTTACAAAAGATGATGTTAGCGTCGAGAACTACGTAACCGGCGAGCAGATTAAAGATATTCCGATAGCGATTTAAGTTGAGCGATGATTCGTGAGAGCGGCGCGTGGGGCGCGCGGGCGGCTTCGGCGGATGATGGCGTTGGCGCGAGGGCGTAGGGCGGTTTCGGCGAAAAAAGAAAATGTGGTTTCGACCACGAAAGAGGTGTTTGTATGAAAATGATTGTTGCAGTAGATGAGAACTGGGCAATAGGTAATAATAATGAACTTCTTATAAGAATTCCAAAAGATCAGAAGATGTTCAGAGAGACAACCACAGGCAAGGTAGTGGTTATGGGACGTAAGACTCTGGATTCTTTTCCTGGCGGTAAGCCACTTAAGGACAGAACCAATATTGTACTTTCCAAGAAAGCAAGAGAACCTAAGGGTGAAGAGATTTATCTTTCAAGTGTGGAAGATGTTATTGAAAAGGTTAAAGAGTATGATTCGGATGATGTTTTCATTATAGGTGGAGACAGCATATATAAGCAGTTCCTTCCATACTGCGATACAGCTTTGGTAACAAAGATTGACAAAGCATATCAGGCAGACAGTTTCTTCCCTAATCTTGATAAGGATGATGAGTGGGAAGTTGCAGAGGAAGGCGAAGAAGAAATCTATTTTGATTTAACATATCATTTCATGACTTATAAAAGAAAGTAAAAGAGGTATGTAAATGGCTCTTCTTGATAAGAAAAATATTGAGGATATTGAATTTACTCCGGCGGGAGCAGCAATTAAAATAGTAAGGTCTGCCATATCGATGGTTATGATTGGTTTTATGCTGGTTATGGCCAGTAATATGTTTAGCGCCATGGCTGAAACAGAAGACGGAATTATTGTTTCAGTTTCCAAGGGTATGAAGGCCATGCTGCTTGTTATATTTGTTATGGCCGCTGTTATGCTCATTCATGATGTTGTGGAATTCTTTATTATTAAGTCGGGCTCATATGAAAATGGATTTGGAAGAATGTTCCTGTATTTTACGGGAATAATTCAGGCTAATTATTCCAACATGTTTATGGTAATATTTGGTGCTGTATTCGCTGGGTTTGCAGCTGCATTTATATTAATGGGCGGCTTCTTAACGAACGGTGATACGACAGGTCTTGTAATAGGAATTGTCTTCGTTGTTGCAGGGCTTATCGTGCTGGGCTCAGGCATCTGGGGATTAGTCAGAATGGTTAGAGAGTCAATAAAAGATTTTACACTTAATGTAAGAAATTAAAAAGAGTGAATAATTATCAATGATTTAGTTTGAATTATTGATTAATATATATTACAATAAATTGAATTTAATAAAGCATCAGGTGTCAAAGCAACCGCTTGGTTGGCTTTGGTGAAAAGGGAAACAGGTGTGAATCCTGTACGAACTCGTCACCGTATTTATGGAGCGTGAATCAATATGTCACTGGGAAACCGGGAAGGCGGTTCACGTGTTGAGAGATAAGCCGGGAGACCTGCCTGAGGCTTGCATGGAAACTTAGGTTTCAAGTCACGAGTAACTGGCTGTGCGTAAATAGTGGATTAGTCCATTCTTTTTTGCGTGCAAAATAGCTCTACCCGTGACGGGCGGAGCTTTTTTATTGCAAACTTTTTTTATAAGGAGGATAGAAAGTTGAAAAAGAAAGTTGTTGTTATGTTAGCAGCTTCATTAGTTGGAGCTATGTGTGTTGCCGGATGTAACGGTAATACACAGGAAGTAAACATTGAGGTTCCAGAGGAACTCAATCAGGAGGTACTTGAAGATTTAGCTGATAGTACTGTTGAAGCAATTGAAGGTTCTGAAGAAGGTGATCAGGCTAAGGCTGATGAGGTAGCTGAGCTTATTGATGCAATCTATGTTCAGACAAGAACAGATGAAACAGATGCACAGTGTACAGCTGCTAAGGAAGCATGGGATGCCCTTACTGATGCTCAGAAGGAATTAGTTGAAGGCGAAAATGCTGATCCTGATTATTTTGGCAGAGATACAGGCGATGCTTCCAAGGATGATCCTTTAAATGCTGATGAAATCGGTGAGAAGGAAATTCTTGTTGTAAGCTTTGGTACATCATTTAATGACAGCAGAGCGATGGATATTAAGGGTATTGAAGATGCACTTAAGGAAGCATTCCCGGACTGGTCTGTAAGAAGAGCATTTACAGCTCAGATCATTATCAATCATGTACAGGCAAGAGATGGTGAGAAGATTGATAATATTGACCAGGCTTTAGAGAGAGCAGTTGCAAATGGTGTTAAGGAACTTGTTATTCAGCCAACTCACTTAATGCATGGTGCTGAATATGATGAAATTATGGATGCAGTAGCTAAATATGAAGACAAGATTGATTCCATCACAGTATCTGAGCCATTACTTGGCGAAGTAGGTGCTGATGCTTCAGTTATTAATGATGATAAGAAGGCAGTTGCTGAAGCTGTTGTTGCAGCAGCAGTAGAAGATGCAGGATTTGAGTCATTAGAGGCAGCTAAAGAGGCTGGTGTAGCATTCGTACTTATGGGACATGGAACATCACATAATGCAAAGATTTCTTACAGCCAGATGCAGACTCAGATGGATGAACTTGGTTATGATAACGTATTTATCGGTACAGTTGAAGGTGAGCCTGAAGAAACAGCATGTGAAGAAGTAATTGCAGCCGTATCTGAAGCAGGTTACAAGACTGTAGTTTTAAGACCACTTATGGTTGTTGCCGGAGATCATGCAAACAATGATATGGCTGGTGAAGATGAAGATTCATGGGTTAGCATGTTTAATGCTTCAGGTAACTTTGATGAAGTTCAGACTCAGATTTCCGGTCTTGGAAGAATTGATGACATCCAGACTTTGTATGTAGAGCATGCTAAGGCTGTTATTGAATAAGGGGGAGTTTCTGTTGAAAAGACTATTTTTAGTATTAACAATGACTGCTGCAATTACTGCAGCAGTCGGCTGCTCTACAACGGAAGAAACGCTCTTACCTGATGAAGAAGAGGTTGTTCAGGAAGTAGTAGAAGAAACAGCAGAGAACGAAGAGACTGACCTGGAAGAAACTGAGACTTTGGATGATGCAGTTTGTGAACTTGAAGATGGTATATATACTGCAACATTTACAACAGACAGTTCCATGTTCAAGGTTAATGAGACTTTGGATGACAAAGGTATTCTTACCGTAAAAGACGGAGAAATGACAATTCATATCTCTCTTCAGTCACAGAAGATTCTTAACCTTTACAGCGGACTTGCAGAAGATGCTCAGGCAGAAGGTGCTGTATTATTAGAGCCAACACTTGATGAGGTAACATATCCTGACGGACTTACTGAAGAAGTAAATGGTTTTGATGTTCCTGTGCCATATCTGGATGAGGAATTCGATTTAGCCCTTGTAGGAACAAAGGGAACCTGGTATGACCATAAGGTTTCAGTATCAGATCCGGTTCCATATGAGGAAGGCGCTGAAACAGAAGGAGATACCGATGATGCTGAGGCCATTGAAGATGGTGAATATACTATTGATGTAGTCTTAGAAGGCGGAAGTGGTAAAGCATCAGTAACATCACCTTGTAATATTAAAGTTGAAAATGGCTTAATTACTGCAACCATAGAATGGAGCAGTCCTAATTATGATTATATGCTGGTAGGAGATGAGAAATACCTTCCTGTTAATACAGAAGGAAATTCAGTATTCGAAATACCGGTTGAATCATTAAGTAAGCCGGCAGATGTTATCGGTGATACTGTAGCCATGAGCACACCTCATGAAGTTGAATATCAGTTAATATTTGATATTGAAACATTAAAATAATACAATATATCTATGAGAAGATTAAGTAGACTAATAATCGGATTATTAATATGTCTGGGACTGCTGGGGCTTAACGGCTGCGGCAGTCCTTCTTCTGCTTATGAGAACAGTGAAAATAGTGAAAAAACAGACGTAGAATCCACGGCATCCCTTAAGTATATTTCAACTGAAGAACTTAAGTATGCAGATGGATTTAAAATAGATTATTATGAAGATAATTACGTGGTTTTAACCACGAATAGTGATGGAAATGAATATTTAATAGTACCAGAAGGAAAAGAGGTTCCTTCAGATGTACCTGATGAAATGATTATAATCCAAAGGCCTGTTAATGATATATATCTGGTGGCTTCGGCTTCAATGGATATGTTCTGTGAACTGGATGAATTAGACAGCATACTTTTTTCGGGACAGAAAGCTGAAAACTGGAATATAGATGAAGCAAGGATGGCGATGGAGGATGGCAGCATACTGTATGCCGGCAAATACAGCGCACCTGATTATGAAATGCTTCTTGAAACAGGCTGTGGTTTAGTTATAGAAAATACAATGATATTCCATTCGCCGGAGGTTCTGGAAAGATTCGATGACCTGGGAATCCCTTATATCGTGGATTATTCAAGTTATGAGAATCATCCCCTTGGAAGAGTTGAATGGATTAAGTTTTATGGAGCACTCCTTGATGAAAAGGAAAAGGCGGGCAGTATTTTTGACAATGAATGCGCCATGGTTGATGAGATAGATATTGAGAATACCGGGCTTAAAGTGGCCTACTTCTATGTTACATCCAATGGTCTTGTGCAGGTGAGATGTTCAAATGACTACATCCCTAAGATGATTGAACTTGCAGGTGGTGAGTATGCCCTTGAAAATATTGGAGATGAGGACAGCGTCAAATCCACTGTTAATCTTCAGATCGAGGAATTCTATTCACTTGCCAAGGATGCTGATTATATTATTTATAATTCATCCATAGATAAAAGTATTGAAAGTGTTGAAGACATAATTAACAAATGCCCGTCAATTGCTGACTTTAGGGCAGTTAAGGAAGGTAATGTGTGGTGTACTTCCGTCGATGCTTATCAGGAGTCCCTGTCAGTTGGATATATGATAGAAGACATGAATACCATGCTGACAGGAAGCGATAAAGAAACCACTTATTTATACCATTTAGAGTAGGAAGTTATGAAGGATAAGAGAATTACAAGATACATACTTGCATTTATAATCCTGATTGTTGCAGTAGTACTATTGTTTGCACTAAATATCGCAATTGGAAGTGTCAGGATTCCGCTTAAAGATGTAATAAGCATAGCCGTTGGACGAGGCCTTAATGAGACATATTCCAGGATAGTCATGGATATAAGGCTTCCAAGAACCATAGCAGTCTTCGTACTTGGCGGCGCGCTGGCTCTTGCAGGATATCTTTTGCAGACATTTTTCCATAATCCGATAGCAGGTCCTTTTGTTCTTGGTATATCATCCGGGGCCAAAATGACCGTCGCCATAGTCATGGTTATACTTGTAGGTCATTCAATTAAGATAACAAGTGGAGGGCTTATAATAGCTGCTTTCGTCGGGGCTTTTGCCTCAATGGGATTTGTACTTTTGATGACAAGAAAAATACAGACCATGTCAATGCTTGTGGTATGTGGTGTAATGATAGGATATATCTGTTCGGCCATAACGGAATTGATAATCACTTTTGCTGATGATGCGGACATAGTTAATCTTCACAACTGGTCAAGGGGCAGTTTCTCCGGCATGACATGGGAGAATGTATATGTAATGTCCGTTGTGGTATTTATAACATCTGTTATTGTTTTTCTTATGGCTAAGCCGCTAAGCGCTTATGGAATGGGAGAGAGTTATGCAACAGGTCTTGGGGTTAATGTAAAAATGCTTCGTGTAATGCTTGTGGTACTTTCAAGTTTTCTCTCAGCGTGTATTGTGGCTTTTGCAGGTCCTGTATCATTTGTTGGAATTGCTACACCTCATCTGGTTAAGTGGCTGTTTAAAACCAATAAGCCAATAGTGATGATACCGGCGTGTTTCCTAGGAGGCAGCGTATTCTGTTTATTCTGTGATATGCTTGCGAGAACTCTCTTAGCACCAACTGAAATAAGTATAAGTACGGTGACGGCTATTTTTGGAGCGCCGGTGGTTATTCTTGTTTTGATTAATGCCAGAAAGGAGAGGGGATAATGAGTTTAGCATTATATACCAAAAATCTGGCTGTAGGATATGCAGGAAAGCCTGTGCTTGAAGATGTGAATATCTCATTAAACAAGGGTGAGATAATGGCTTTAATCGGACCTAACGGAGCCGGTAAATCCACGCTTTTAAGGACGCTGGCAAGACAACTTAATATACTTAATGGAAACATATATCTGGATGATAAGGACATAAATGAATACAAAAGAGACGACTTGGCAAGGAAGGTTGCGGTGGTATTCACAGACAGGGTTAAGGGTGAACTTATGACCTGCAAAGATGTGGTGGAAAGCGGCCGTTATCCTTATACAGGATTTATGGGTAAGCTTTCAGATAAGGACAAGCAAATAGTTGCCAGAGTAATGGAAGATGTGCGAATTCTGGATATAGGTGATAAAGATTATAATGCAATAAGTGATGGACAAAGACAAAGAGTGATGCTTGCAAGAGCGCTTTGTCAGGAACCTGAGATAATAATCCTGGATGAGCCTACATCTTATCTGGATGTTAAATATAAACTGGAATTTCTCATGATTCTTGAGGAAATGAAGAAAAAGAGTGACCTTACTGTAATTATGTCAGTTCATGAACTCGACCTGGCAAGAAGATTTGCAGACAAGGTTGTATGTATTAAAGACGGAAAAGTTGACAGGGAAGGAAGTTCGTCCGAGGTTATTGAAGAAGATTATATAAATGAACTTTTTGGAATAAGCAGCGAACTGACAGATTATGCCAGGGATAAGCAGATTTCAGTTTTATAATGGATAGTTTAGAGGATAGATATGTCTAAAGTAATTATGGTTCAGGGCACCATGTCAGGAGCCGGCAAAAGTATGCTGGTGGCAGGGCTGTGCCGCATATTTAAACAGGATGGTTATAAGGTGGCTCCTTTTAAATCCCAGAATATGGCGCTTAATTCCTATGTAACAAAGGAAGGGCTGGAGATGGGACGAGCTCAGGTGATGCAGGCTGAGGCTGCAGGAATGGAGCCTTTGGTTTGTATGAATCCAATTCTTCTTAAGCCAACCAATCACACAGGTTCTCAGGTTATAGTTAATGGAGAAGTTGTAGGCAATATGAGTGCAAGGGAATACTTCTCATATAAAAAGAGCCTTAAACCTGAGATTATGAAGGCATATAGAAAACTTGAAGAATATGCAGATATTATTGTAATTGAAGGGGCAGGCAGTCCTGCAGAAATTAATCTTAAAGAAAATGACATAGTAAATATGGGCATGGCTGAAATGGTCAATGCCAATGTACTTTTAGTTGGAGATATAGACAGGGGCGGGGTTTTTGCCCAGCTTCTTGGTACTTTGATGCTGCTTGAAAATGATGAGAAGGACAGAGTTAAGGGTCTTATTATAAATAAGTTCAGAGGGGATGCTTCACTTCTTGACTCAGGAATTGAGATGCTTGAAGAAAAGGGCAGCGTGCCGGTACTGGGAGTTGTACCTTTTATGGATATTGATTTAGAAGATGAGGACTCTCTTAGTGACAGGTTTAATCTAAGGAGTAAGGCAGAAACAGATATAGCTGTTATAAGGCTTCCGTATATTTCGAATTTTACGGATTATAATGTATTTTCACAAAGCAGTCTTACAGCTGTTCGCTATGTCAATAAGGCGAGTGACCTGGGAAAGCCTGATATGATTATTATACCCGGAAGCAAGAATACCATCAGCGATTTAAGATGGATTCGTGAGAGCGGTCTTGAGGATAAAATTAAGGCATTGGCCGGGGAAGTTCCAATATGGGGAATATGCGGCGGATATCAGATGTTAGGTGAAGAAATCTCTGATCCACATAACGTGGAAGAAGGCTCCTCGATTAAAGGCATGGGACTGCTTAATATAAAGACTGTTTTAAGTAGTGAGAAAACCAGAAGTCAGAATAATGGAAAACTTGGAGAGATAAAGGGTATTTTTGAAGGCTTGTCAGGTCTTGAATATGAAGGATATGAAATTCATATGGGGCTTGATAATAATAAAGAAACGGTTATCAGCACGGATGATAATGTATATGGTACTTATATTCATGGCATATTCGATAAGGGTGAGATAACTGAAATGATTATTAAATCTCTGTTAAGGAAAAAAGGAAAAGATGCAGAGGTTTCGAAGATAATGGATTACAGATTATATAAAGAAAAGCAGTATGATAAGATGGCGGATATTCTAAGGCAGCATCTTAACATGAAGGAGATATATGAATTACTGGGATAATAATATAACTCAGATAATAAAACCGGATGAAGAAGCTAAAAAAAGAGTTAAGGCAAGGCTTGATAATATTGCAAAGCCTCTGGACTCGCTGGGCGTATTTGAAGATGTATTATGCCGGATTGGAGCGATAAAAAGAGATGATAATATTTATCTTAATAAAAGAGCTCTTGTGGTAATGTGTTCAGATAATGGCGTTGTAGAAGAAGGAGTCAGTCAGAGCGATTCTTCAGTTACTTTATCTGTAGTTAAGAATATGTCCAAAAGAAAATCATCAGTTATGGTTATGTGCGATAAAACCGGGATTGACACATATGTGGTTGACGTGGGAGTCGACAGTGATGAAGAGGTTCCAGGGATTATAAATAAAAAAATCCAAAGAGGAACCAAGAATTTCACATTAGAAGAGGCAATGACAGATGAAGATACCATTAAAGCCATCAATGTGGGAATCTCCATGGCAGAGGATCTGGCGAAGGATAAATATGACATTATCCTTACAGGTGAAATGGGTATCGGAAATACAACCACATCATCAGCTGTATGTGCATCAATTCTTAATCTGCCTGCATCCGATGTTACAGGAAAGGGAGCGGGCCTGGACAGCATTGGACTTATCAAAAAGACGCTTGTAATAGATGATGCAATTGAAAAATATAATTTATATAAAGCAAATGCATTTGATATTTTAAAAACTGTAGGAGGATATGATATAGCAGCTCTTACAGGTATATGTATAGGCGGAGCCAAGTATCATATTCCGGTTGTCCTGGATGGTGCAATCACAATGGCTGCAGCGCTGGTTGCAAGTAAGTTAGTGCCGGGTGTTGAAGAATATTTAATAGCATCTCATATGGGAAGAGAATGCTTATGTAAGAAGGTGTCAGAGAACTTAGGGCTTAAGCCGGTTATTGATGGAGATATGGCTCTTGGTGAAGGTACAGGCGCTGTTATGATGTTATCGCTTCTTGATAATGTGCTTGAGGTGTATAACAGGGCAGCTAACTTTGAAGATATTAAGATAGATAATTATAAGAGACTGGTATGATAATTGTAATTACAGGCGGAAGTTCCAGCGGTAAGTCCAGGGTGGCGGAAGATATGATGAATAAGCTGGAGCCGGGAAGAAAATTATATATTGCGACGATGCAGATTAGTGATACCGATGAAGATGGTAAGAAGCGAATTGAGAAGCATCGTGAAAGACGTAAAGGTAGCAATTATATAACGATTGAGAAGGGGAAGAATCTTCAGGAAATCGGCGGCGATGTGGCCGGAGGCGAGCAAGCAGGAACGAGCGCCGAGTTCACAGGCGGCGAGCGCGCAGGAGCCGAGGACCAGGGCGCCGGCGGTGCAGGCGGCGGACGAGCAGATGGCGAAGGAAAGAGCGCCCTGCTTGAGTGCATCTCAAATCTTACTGCCAATGTGATGTTCTCTGAAAGAGTTTTATCTTCGGATGAGACGGTTTGGGAGGTAATTAGTGAAGTTAAGGATTTATCCGCGAAGATGGATAATCTTGTAATTGTAACCAATAATGTTTTTGATGATATAGATAATTATGATGATATGACTTCAAACTATGTAAAGGCTCTTGGAGAAATCAATCAGGAACTTGTGCGAATGGCTGATGAAGCATATGAAGTAGTGGTGGGAATTCCGGTAAGGATAAAATAATGAAGAGTATATTTAAGTCTTTTATAATTGCATTTTCAATGTATTCCAAAATCCCCATGCCGCGTACTGAGTGGAAAGAAGAGGATATGAGATATGTTTTTGTATTCTTTCCATTAGTGGGTGTTATTGTTGGGCTGATTTTCTATGTGTGGAATTATATTTCAATTTTAGTTGAACTCCCGGAATTATTAAGAATATGTATAAGCCTTGCAATTCCAATTCTTATAACAGGAGGCATTCATATAGACGGATATATGGATACAATGGATGCCATTCATTCTTACAGGGATAAAGAGACAAAGTTATCGATTCTAAAAGATCCGCATATTGGTGCTTTCTCAGTAATAATGCTGGTGCTTTATATATTGATAACCGGCGGATGTATGGCTTTGGTTAAAGACACTACGGCTCTTATGGTTCTTGCATTTGGATTTATATTGTCCAGGATTTTAAGTGCTCTTGCAGCTGTTACTTTTAAATCTGCAAGAGAGGGAACTTTAAGAACTTTTTCAGGCAGTTCCAGTGTAATCGTGGTCAGAGTGATGCTGGTGATTGAATTACTGGTTTTAGTGTGCGGCATAATGTTTATAGACTGGCGATATGCACTGGCTGTTGTTACAGGCGGACTTATTACATTTATTTACTATTATTTCAAAACCAGAAAAGAATTTGGCGGAATAACCGGTGATACAGCAGGATATTTCTTATGCTTATCAGAAGGAGCAATGATAGTTTTGGTTGGATTGCTGGAATACTGGCTTATAGATATGCCACAGTTAATTTAAGGAGTTATAAATGATACTGGTAATTGGTGGAAGCCATCAGGGAAAAAGAGATTTTGTCTGCGAAAAATATAATATTACTTCAGAAAGGCTGCACGGATCTTTAGTCGATGAAGAGGGGACATACGCAGTCTATGATTTGCAGCAGATAATCAGGGATAATCTTGACTCAGATATAAAAAAGATTGTTATGGATTACACAGAAAGCCATCCTGATGTAATTATTATCTGTAATGAGATTGGAAACGGTCTGGTTCCGATTGATGAAAAGGACAGATATTACAGGGATGTAACAGGAGAGATTCTGATAGAAATTGCCAAAAAATCCGCCGAGGTTTGGAGAGTTATATGTGGGACAGGTCAGAAAATAAAATAATAATATTTATAAGGCATGGCCTTACTGCATCCAATGTTAAAAAACTGTATGCAGGTAAATTAAATGATGATGAATTGTCCAAAGAAGGAATGGATGACCTTTTGGAAAAAAAAGAACAAGGGATTTATCCTAAGGCAGATTTAATCATTTCATCAGCTAAAAAAAGATGTATTCAAAGTGCGGAGATTATTTATAAGGATTCAGACATAAAGGTGGTCGAAGGTCTTGATGAGATAGATTTTGGCCTGTTTGAAGGCAAAGATTATAATACTCTTAAAGATGATGAATTATATATTAAATGGCTCGAAAGTGGTGGAACAATACCATTCCCCGAAGGTGACAGCAGAGAAGATTATTTAATCAGGAACAAAGAGGCATTTGAAAGAATTCTTAATCTTATTGATGAAGATAACAAAAGAGTAGCCGTTGTTGCACATGGCGGCAATATAATGGCGTTACTTAATATCTATGGTGGCAGGGAATATTTTGATTCACAGGTTTTAGCTGGATGCGGATATATATGCGAACTTACGTTTAAGGATGAGCCTAAATTAAAGGTAATAGAGACTATATGAAATTTGGATATTTATATTTACATATAATCGCCCTGATTACAGGTTTTGTGCTGGACTTGCTGCTTGGTGATCCTCATAATGCACTTCATCCGGTTGAGGTAATTGGGGCAGAGATTTCTTTATGTAATAAACTTTTTCATAAGAAAAAAGGAAAAACTGCTGAGACATTGCAGGGAATTCTTACAGTAATAATTGTGGTTTTAACCACATTTGTTGTAACGGCAGCAATACTTGTTATTGCATATAAGATTGATACATTGTTGGGACTTGCAGTTGAAAGTGCAATGACATATCAGGTACTTGCCATAAAGAGCCTTCGTGATGAAAGCATGAAAGTATTTGATGCTCTTAAGACAAAAGGCCTGGAAGATGGAAGAAAAGCAGTATCCATGATAGTGGGAAGGGATACTGATTCCTTAAGTAAAAAGGGTGTAATTAAGGCTGCAGTAGAAACAGTGGCTGAGAATACATCTGATGGAATCATAGGTCCAATGCTTTATCTTACGATTGGTGGCCCGGTTCTTGGTATGATATATAAAGCCATTAATACCATGGATTCAATGATAGGTTATAAAAATGAAACTTATGAATATTATGGTAAGGTGGCGGCAAGACTGGATGATGTGGTTAATATTATTCCTGCAAGATTAAGTGCAGTGCTAATGATAATTGCTTCGCTTTTAGGTGGTAAGGATTATTCTTTTAAAGATTCGATTCACATATACTTTAGAGACAGATATAAGCATAAAAGTCCCAATTCGGCTCATACCGAAGCAGCCTCGGCAGGGGCTCTTGGGCTGCAGCTTGCCGGGGATGCATATTATTTTGGAAAAAAGGTGGAGAAACCATATATAGGTGATAAAAAAAGAGAACCTGAACTTAAAGACATACCGAGAGTTTGCAGATTAATGTATATCACTGCTTTTCTTGGGCTTATTTCAGGTGTTTCGGTATTACTTTTAATTACAGTAGTTTTCAGATAGCAGGTATGAAATGAAGAATATTCATGGCGGAAATATATATGATAATAAGACAGACTTGGATTTCTCAGTTAATATAAGTCCTCTTGGAATGCCTGATAAGGTTAAGGATGTTATAGTTAAGTCAGTTGACAGTATTAATAATTATCCTGATATGGAATGTAAGGAATTAAAGGACAAATTAGGTGAGAAATATGGAATAACGCCATCATTTTTCCTGATTGGAAATGGGTCTTCGGAAATCTTTATGGCAATAGCACATTCTAAACCGGGTGCAAAGGCATTAATTATAGTGCCATCATTCTACGGATATGAATATGCTTTTTCAAATGCGGGATGTGATATTGAATATTATTATCTAAAAGAAGAGGATGATTATAAATTAAAAGAGGATGTTCTTGATGTGATTAATGGGGGACTTGATTATGTTATTATGTCAAATCCCAATAATCCGACAGGAGCGCTAATTGATGAAACAGTCATTTATAAGATTCTGGATAAATGCCTTAAATACAATATCAGATTAATACTTGATGAATGTTTTATTGAACTTAGTACCGGTAAATCTCTGATTCATGAGATATATAACTATTCAAATCTGGTCATTATCAATTCTTTTACAAAGACTTATGGCATCCCGGGAATCAGGCTTGGGTTTATGGTGACAGGGGATGATGAGTATCTTAAAGATGTTTCTAAGCATCTTCCGGAATGGAACGTTTCAACGTTAGCTCAGAAAGCGGGAATAGCCTGTCTTGAGATGGATGAATATCCGGGCAAAGCTAAAGAATGTGTAATAAAAGGCAGAGAGCAGCTTGAAGACGGACTTAAGTCCATGGGTATTAAAGTTTACCCGTCCGACGCAGATTATGTGCTATTTAAAGATAATAAAAACTGGTATGATATCCTGCTTCAAAAAAAGATATTAATCAGGGACTGCTCCAATTACAGAGGCCTTTGTGAAGGTTATTACAGAATAGCAGTTAAAAGCGCTAAAGATAATGAAGTATTATTAAATGAAATGAGAAAGAGTGAAGAAACCCATGAGCCTGACAGATAAAGTTGAAAGACTTCTTCCTGAAGAAATAGAAAAAAGAAGTTTTGAAATAATTGAAGATGAATTAAAACAAAATAATATAATTCTTCCTGATGACAAGAAGAATGTAATAAAGAGAGTTATTCATACATCGGCGGATCTGGATTATGCCAAAAGTCTGGTATTTTCTGATGGAGCAGTAGAGGAATTTAACAGATTGATTAAAGAAGGTGCGACCATAGTTACAGATACCAATATGGCTCTTTCAGGAATCAATAAAAAGGCTTTGGCTAAGTTCAATATGAAAGCATACTGCTTTATGGCTGATGATGATGTGGCGAGGGAGTCGAAAGAAAGAGGCGTTACCAGAGCCTGTGTAAGTATGGAAAAAGGGGCAAAACTTGATGGCCCTGTAATCTTTGTGGTTGGTAACGGTCCAACGGCTTTAATAAGGCTTTATGAAATGATAGAGGAAGGTTCTTACAGGCCGGCATTTATTATCGGTGTACCGGTAGGCTTTGTAAATGTGGAAGTTTCCAAGGAAATGATAATGGAAACAGATGTGCCTTATATTGTTAATGTGGGACGAAAGGGCGGAAGCAATATAGCGGCGGCTATTTGTAATGCGTTTTTATATGATGCCGGAGGCAGATAAATGAGATATGGATTTACAACCGGAAGCTGCGCTGCGGCTGCATCAAAGGCTGCTACATATATGCTGCTTACGGGTAAAATAAAAGAGGAAATACAGATAACCACACCAAAGGGCATAATATATAATGCCAAAATAGAGGATATAAAGAAGGGTGATGGTTATGTTTCCTGCGCGGTTCGAAAGGACGGCGGCGACGATCCGGACATAACGAGTGGCATGCTGGTGTACAGCAGGGTGTCTTTTGTGACAAATGGCGACCGGCCGGATGGTGTGGACTGCAAGGCGGAATCGGAAGGCTTGGCTGGCACGGTGGGTGAGAACGGCGTGGCAGGCGCAGAACGCTTTATAATCGATGGAGGTGAAGGCGTTGGAAGAGTTACCAAGCCGGGGCTCGACAGACCGGTGGGCGATGCAGCCATTAATACGGTTCCAAGAGAAATGATAAAGGCAGCAGTTAATGATATCTGTGATTTATATGATTATGACGGAGCACTACAAATTACTATCTCAGTTCCGGGGGGAGAAGAATTAGCCCAAAAAACCTTTAATCCAAAACTTGGAATTGAAGGCGGAATATCAATTATTGGAACAAGTGGCATAGTAGAGCCAATGAGTACTCAGGCAATTAAAGATACAATAAAGATAGAACTTCGGCAAAGATATGAATCAGGCTTTGATTACGTAGCCATATCTCCGGGTAATTACGGCCTTGACTATATGAAGAATACCTATGGATATGACCTGGATAAGAGCGTCAAGTGCAGTAATTTCATCGGTGATACCATGGATATGGCAAAGGAACTTGGATTTAAGGAAGTGCTTTATGTGGGCCATGTGGGTAAACTAATCAAAGTAGCAGGCGGCATAATGAATACACACTCAAAAGAGGGTGATTCAAGAATGGAAATTCTTTCTTATCTTGCGATTCAAAGAAGTGATGATATTAATTCAATAAGAGAGATGAGCAAATCTGTTACTACAGAAGAGGCTGCCAAAATCCTAAAGAGGATGGGGATTTGTGATGAGGTTATGAAAGATGCCAATGACAGAATCTGCCGAAACCTTGAAAGAAGAGCCGGGGATGAAATAAAGGTTCAATGCATAATGTTCTCAAAGGAACTGGGTGAACTCTCTGTAAGTGATGGAGCACGTGAATTAGTTGAAAGACTTGTAAAGGAAGGTTAATATGGTTCATTTTGTAGGAGCAGGCTGTGGAGCTGAAGACCTTATAACGGTAAGAGGTTTAAACTACCTAAAAAAAGCAGATATAATTATATATGCAGGTTCTCTGGTTAATCCCGCATTATTAAATAATGCAAAAGAAGGCGCTAAGATATATAATTCTGCAACCATGACATTAGAAGAAATAATTGATGTAATGAAAAAAGGAAATGTTGATGGCAGGGATATAGTAAGGCTTCATACAGGTGAGCCAAGTCTGTACGGAGCTGTCAGGGAGCAGATGGATGAACTGGACAGACTTGGAATTAAATATGATTCCTGTCCGGGAGTCAGCGCATGTTTTGGAGCCGCATCTTCATTGGACCTTGAATATACTCTTCCGGGTATCAGCCAGTCTCTTATTATTACAAGAATAGAAGGTAAGACTTCAGTACCTGATAGAGAAAAACTGGAGCAATTGGCCTCTCATCAGGCATCCATGGCTATATATTTAAGCGCTTCATATACCAAAGAAGTAGCAGATGCCTTAATTAAAGGAGGCTTTAGTGAAGATACTCCGGCTGCCATAGTATATAAGGCAACCTGGCCGGATGAGAAGAAAATAATCTGTACACTTGGAACGCTTGATAAAAAAGCAAAAGAAAATGACATATCCAAAATCGCCGTCATTTTAGTAGGTGATGTAATTGCCAAAAACGGATATGAGAAATCCAGATTATATGATGCAACATTTAGTACAGAGTACAGAGAAGCGAGTAAGTAATTAATTATAGTGAAAAAGGGGTTATGAATGAAAGTTAGTATTATAAGTTTTACAGACAAGGGCAAAACACTTGCAGGCAGAATTGCCAGAAAACTAAGAGACGATGATTACGAAGCTACGGCTTATTATAAAAAGCCATTATATGAGTGGACTGAGAAACAGTTTACCCGGAAAAATGCCATTATATTTGTGGGTGCTACAGGTATAGCTGTAAGAGCCATTGCTCCATGGGTTAAGGATAAGTTAACAGATCCTCCTGTTCTTGTAGTAGATGAACTTGGGCATTATGTAATTCCAATTCTTTCCGGTCACATTGGTGGTGCCAATGAACTGGCGAAGGAAGTATCTCAGATGATTAATGCCACGCCGGTTATTACAACTGCGACAGATATCAATATGAAATTTGCAATCGATGTTTTTGCAAAGAAGAATAATTTTGTAATTGCAAACAGAGAAGGCATAGCGGCAGTATCTTCAAAACAGTTATCGGGAGAGGTGATAACTCTATATGCAAGCAAGAAGCATTTGGATAAGAAAAGGGTACCTGACGGAATAGTATATACAGATAAACCTGAGATGGCAGACGTGATTATAGCACCTGATCATGAGATAAAGGAATGTAATGCGCTTCTTTTATTGAGACCAAGAATCTATGTTATCGGTATTGGCTGCAAAAAGGGTAAAAGCTATGAAGACATCGATTATTTTATTAAGAATAATCTTAAGAGTGCAGGCATAGAACTTTCCAGCGTCTGCGCCATTACATCAATAGATGTGAAGGAACATGAGAAAGGTCTGGTGGACTTTGCTCATGCCAATGAGATACCATTTATTACTTTCGATAAGAATGAATTAGCCCAGACTGAAGGGGAATTCGATTCATCAGAATTTGTGCTTCAGAATGTGGGAGTTGATAATGTCTGCGAAAGAGCTGCCATTCACGGGGCAGGAGATGGTGCATATTTACTGCAGCATAAAATCGCCTACGAGGGAATGACAATGGCTATCGGTGTCAGAGACTGGCACGCAGTATTTTACAATGGAGACTAGGATGAAAAGAATCAGAATAATCGGTATGGGTCCGGGCAAAGAAGAGGGTATGACAATAGAGGCCCTTAAGGCTATTGAAGAGAGCGATGTAATAGTTGGATATACGCTTTACCTGGAACTTCTCTCAGATAAATATAAGAATAAAGAGATGATATCCACTCCAATGAAGCAGGAAGAAAAAAGATGTGAACTTGCATTTGAGGAAGCAATGAAGGATAAGGATGTGGCTTTCGTATGCAGCGGTGATGCAGGTGTTTATGGTATGGCATCTTTAATCTTTGAGAGAGGTGCGGATTATCCAGAGGTAGAGATAGAGGTAATACCGGGAGTTACTGCGGCCTTGTCCGGGGCAGCAGAACTGGGCGCTCCAATAAATCATGATTTATGCATTATAAGTTTAAGCGACTTATTAACTCCATGGGAGACGATAGAAAAAAGATTAAGATCTGCAGCTTTAGGTGATTTCAATATAGTTTTATATAATCCTTCAAGTCATAAGAGAAAGGATTATCTTAAGAAAGCCTGCGACATCCTGCTTGAAATAAAGTCAGAAGATACAGCAAGCGGATATGTAAAAAACATTGGCAGAGAAGGCCTTATGAAAAAGGTATGTACTCTTAAAGAATTAAGAGATGAAGAAGTCGATATGTTTACCACAGTTTTTATTGGCAATTCTTCAACTAAGATTATGGGTGAAATGTTAGTAACACCAAGGGGATATAAAAGAGAGGTTTAAAGTGAGTTCTATTTTGATATTTGCAGGAACAACTGAAGGACGAAAATTATCGGAGACTCTGTCTAAGTCATCGATAAAACATGATATATGCGTGGCAACCGATTATGGCAGGGAAGTACTGGATGAAAATCCATATATGAATGTTCACACAGGCCGTATGGATTATGATATGATGCTTGAATTTATTAAAGAAGGTGATTTCTCTTTGGTGGTTGATGCAACGCATCCTTATGCCCTTGAGGTGACTTCAAATATTATCAAAGCTGCCAAGGAAGCGGGACTTGAATATGTAAGATTAAAAAGAGACTCCAAAACTGAGGGTGGAGAGAATATCAGATATTATGAAAGCGTGAGCGAATGTGCGAATGCGCTTAAAGAAACTGAAGGCAATATTCTTCTAACCACAGGCAGTAAGGAACTGCCTGAATTTTGCATTGAAGGAGTCAAAGAAAGAATATATGCAAGGGTAATTCCTCAGATGGAAAGCCTTAGGATATGTGAAGAAAATGACATAAAGGGCAAACAGATTATTGCAATGCAGGGTCCTTTTAATGTGACGCTAAATGCCGCTTTGATGAAGCAGTATAATATCAGAAATCTCGTTACAAAATGCAGCGGGACTTTTGGCGGATACGAGGACAAAATCGACGCCGCGAACATGCTGGGCGTAAATGTTTTTGTCATAAGCCCAAAACAGACAGAAGATGGTGAAAGTTTTAATGAAGTATTAAAACTTATAGAGAATGTAACAGGAAAAGATATTAAGAATGTGATTGAGATAACTATTGCCGGTATTGGTATGGGTGATAAGTCAGTGATGACAAAGGAAACTCTTATGGCGATTTCAAATGCCGATGTGGTAATGGGAGCAAAGAGGGTGATTGACTCAGTTGACAGGGATGTTAAAAAGTTCCCTTATTATCTTGCTAAGGATATAATTCCATGTCTTGATGAAATGGGCTCCGGAAAGGTCGCAATTCTTTATTCAGGTGATTCCGGATTCTACAGTGGAAGTGCCAAACTGTATGAGAAACTTCTTGAGTATAAGGATAGTCATAAAGAAAGGCAGGTAGTTATTAGAATTCTTCCCGGAATATCCAGCGTTTCATATCTTGCATCAAAACTTGGAAAAACTTATGAAAATGCCAATATATTAAGTATTCATGGAAGACAGATTAATAATATTATAAGGCGTATTTCCTGCCATAAAGATAACTTTATCTTAGTTTCAGGTAAAGAGGATATAACCGATATTTGTGAAAAACTGGTTAACAAAGGAATGGGAGATTTGATAATAACAGCCGGCATGAATCTGTCATATCCTGATGAGACAATTGTGAGCTTTAAGCCTGGGGATGATATAAAACTTGAGGAAGGCATATATACTTTATATATTTGCAATCCGGGAGCAGCCTCAAAAGAGGTTGGAGTGTCATTAAAAGATGATGAGATGATCAGGGATTTTGTCCCTATGACAAAGGAAGAAGTTAGGGATATAAGCATTAGTAAACTTCATCTTAAATCTGATTCCGTGCTCTATGACATAGGAAGCGGTACAGGCTCAATTGCTGTGGCTTCAGCACTTCTTAGCGATGACATAAATGTTTATGCAATAGAAATGAAAGATGAAGCAGTAGAATTAATTAATAAAAATAAAGATAAGTTTATGCTTGATAATATTAATGTTATTAAAGCCAAGGCTCCGGATGGATTAAAGGAACTTCCTAAAGCATCCCATGCTTTTATAGGTGGAAGTTCGGGAAACATGAAAGAGATAATTATGGCATTAAGAGATATCAATTTAGGAATGAGAGTTGTAATTAATGCCGTCAGCCTTGAGACCATTGGAGAGATAAGCAGTATTTTAAATGATTTTAACATAGAGAATGAAGAAATCATTCAGGTGCAGGTGGACAGAGGATATAAGGCAGGAAGCCACAGATTAATGAAGGCTGAGAATCCTGTTTATATCTGTGCTTTTGATTTGGGAGATGAATAATGAGAAGAATAATGATTGCATCCCCTTCAAGTGGAAGCGGCAAAACCAGCATAACCATTGCACTTCTTAATGTATTAAAGAAAAGGGGACTAAATATTGTATCTTTTAAAACAGGTCCTGATTATATAGATCCGTTATTTCACAAAAATGTTCTGGGAGTTAAATCTCACAATCTGGATACTTTTTTCACAGGTAAAGAGAAGACACTTGAATTATTTAATGAAGCATCAGATGGCGCAGACATTGCTGTTATGGAAGGAGTCATGGGCTTATATGACGGATTAGGCGGAGTGCTTATGGAAGGCTCGTCTTACGATCTGGCAGCAGTTACAGATACTCCGGTTATCCTCATTGTTAATGCCAAAGGTATGGGGAAATCTGTAGCAGCCTTAATCAAAGGTTTTCTTTCATATGATGATAAGAAATTAATAAAGGGTGTAATTCTTAACAGGACATCAAAATCTTTTTATTCCACAATTAAAGAAGAAATAGAAAAAGAACTTGGCATAAGAGTACTTGGCTTTATGCCGGATAAAAAGGAAGTATCATTATCAAGCAGACATTTGGGACTGGTTACTCCGGATGAAGTGGAAAGCATTAATGAGATAACCCCAATTTTATCAAAAGAATTAGAAGAAAATGTGGATGTTGATGCCGTGCTGAAGGTGGCAGGTGAGGCGCCGGATGAGACGCCTGGCGTGGCGACAGGGGTTGCGAGCGTGGAGGCATCCGGAGAAAATGTGGTTTTAACCACAAATGCAGAAACAAGCAATAAACCGGTGATTGCCATTTCAAAAGATGAAGCTTTCTGCTTTCTTTATGATGAGAATGTTAATGAACTAAAAAAAGCAGGTGCAGAGATTAAATATTTCTCACCGCTTCATGATAAAAGCCTTCCTAATGATGCGGATGCAGTAATACTGGTAGGTGGTTATCCGGAAGAATATCTTAAAATTCTGTCTGATAATGAAAGCATGATGATGTCAGTTAATGAAGCAGCAGATAAAGGTATGCCGGTTGTGGCAGAGTGCGGCGGCTTCATGTATCTTCACAAAATCATCAAAGATAAAGACGGAAATGAATATAAAGGCGTTGGCATTATTGATGGGGAGTGCTATTATACCGGTCATCTTGTAAGATTTGGATATGTGGAGATTAAAGAGAAAAAGTTTAATTTTCTTGAAAGTAATGGTATGATTAAAGGACACGAATTCCATTATTACGACAGCACATATAATGGAGATGACTGTATCATCACCAAGGCTTACAGCAAAAAGTCATATGATGCTGTGATTGATAAGGATAATATGTGGGCGGGTTTTCCACATCTTTATTATCCGTCAGGTGGTGATTGGACGTTTGGGTTAGTTAAAAAGGCTGTTAAGTATCACGAAGAAAAAAACTAGAGGTGCTTATGGGTAATTCTTCTAAGTATTTTAGCAATAAGGAATGTGAGTATTATCCTTGTCATAAGAACATGGATGATATGAATTGTCTGTTTTGCTACTGCCCAATGTATACAAGGGCTAAATGTCCGGGTAATCCGGAATATAAGATGACAGATGGCAGGAAGGTGAAGGTCTGTACCAATTGTACTTTCCCACACAATCCTGAGAACTACGATGTTATTATGGGGATTTTGAAAGATAAGCAGGCTTATAATCCTTATTTACCTTTGAATGAATATATTCCGGATGGTGAGCCGCATGTCTTTGGAGACAGGGTTTATATATTCGGTTCGCATGATAAAGAGGGTGGACATACTTTCTGTATGGAAGACTATGTTACATATTCGGCGAATATTAATGACCTGACCAACTGGAGATATGAGGGAGTTATATATAAGGCAAGTCAGGATCCTCAGTATCCTAAACTTAAATATATGTTTGCACCTGATGTGGCAGAGGGTAATGATGGAAGATATTATCTCTACTATGGCATGGGCGGAATCTACGGCTTCGGCGGATATGTAGGTCCTATAAGCGTTGCAGTTGCAGATAATCCGGCAGGACCTTATGAATTCCATGGCTTTGTCAGAAATAAAGATGGAAGCCCTATGGAAAAATATGTCTGCTTTGACCCTGCAGTAATAAATGATAACGGTGTAATAAGACTTTATTACGGTACACAGTATGGCATCGATGGCTCAGAAGAAGCCATGAGAAAGCGCGAATTCGAAGAAACCTGTCTTGTAATGTTTGGTGTTACTGAGGAAGAGTTCAGAAGTTATAAAGACAACATGATGGGACCGATAACAGTAACCCTGGAAGATGACATGCTGACCATCAAAAATGAGCCAAAGCACTGCATCCCATATGATGTCAGGGGGACGGGGTTCGCTGCACATCCTTTCTTTGAAGGCTCATCAATAAGGAAGGTGGGAGATAAGTACTATTTCATTTATTCGTCATGGCAAAATCATGAACTGTGTTATGGCATCAGCGATAAGCCGGATGAGGGTTATGTTTTTGGCGGAACCATTGTTTCAACTGGCGATGTTGGACTTAACGGGCGTAAGGAAAATGAAAGACTAAATATGACGGGCACCACTCACGGAAGCATTGTGAAGGTGAAGGACCAGTGGTACGTATTTTACCACAGACTGACACATAAATCTGACTATTCACGTCAGTCCTGCGCTGAGAAGATTTATTTTGATGAGAATGGATTTATTAAGCAGGTTGAAGTGACTTCAGCCGGACTTAATGACGGACCACTTCGTTCACAAGGAAAATATCCGGCAGTAATAGCCTGCAATATTACAAATGGAATGATGCCACATGGCTCAAACAGCGTTTATGAAGAAGAGTTCCCGAATGTTACACATAAAGATGACGAAAGATTCATTGCTGAGATTGAGCATGGAACGCTGATTGGATTTAAGTATTTTAAGTTTGATGGTGATTATTCACTTAAAGTAGTAGTAAGGGATGATGAACTTAATAAGGTTAAGTTTGACGGACCATTAAGACTTGATGAAAGATGCGTTGGCAGTATGGATGAGAAACACAGAATCTATTATGCCAATACCAATCCGACGGATGAATGTTACTTCGAAGTAAGGCTGTCGGAATTCGGTGAACCAATCGGCAGGATTCCTCTTTATGATGTGGGAAAAGAATGGAAGGAATGCCTTGGAGGCTTCTATGATGTAAATGGTGTTTATCCGTTATATCTTGTATATCATGGAAATAAGAAGGTGCAGCTTAAAGAGATAATTTTTGAAGAGTAGGAATATATATTTTGCCCGAAGATTTAAGGGTGCTAAAAGTTTGACACAAAGGGCGAAATATGGTATATTAGTGAAGATTGTGAAGTATTAATTAATGGAGGGCGGATAAATGAAGCACATTAAGACTGTTAATACAAGAGATTTAAAGAAGAGTATGGCTAAGGGCGGCTGTGGTGAATGTCAGACATCATGCCAGTCAGCTTGCAAGACATCTTGTACAGTAGGTAATCAGAGCTGTGAGAAGATTAAATAATTAAAGTTTGATTTATGAAAGCAGCGTTTTAAATTAAGGCGCTGCTTTTATTCATTAAATGAAGATAGCAAGACTATCATTATCGAGTAGGTCAGCGCCTGCTCGATTTGTGCGTTATAAACAAAAAGAAATTGGAGTTATTTTATATTGGTACATCGTTATTTAAACAACGGATATTATATTGTTCTTGATGTGAATTCGGGCAGTGTTCATAATGTAGACAAGCTGGTTTATGACCTTCTTGAAATCTACGAAGAATTATCAGATGAGAATAAATTAAATCAAAATCTCATCGTTTCAAAAGCCTTGAATAGTGGCTTTAAATATGAGATGTCAGATGATGATGGCAAGCTTGTTCCTGCGCTCGAGGAAGATATCAAAGAGGCTGTTGGAGAGATAACAGAACTTATTAAAGGCGGCATGTTATATACCAAGGATGTATATGAGAATGCCATTGAGAAGTTTTTAGAGCAGCCATCACTTGTTAAGGCACTTTGTCTTCATATTGCCCATGACTGTAACTTAAGATGCAAATACTGTTTTGCAGAAGAAGGCGAATATCATGGCAGAAGATGTTTGATGAGTTATGAGACAGGTAAGAAAGCTTTGGATTTCCTTGTTGCCAACTCAGGAGCCAGAAAGAATCTGGAAGTAGACTTCTTTGGCGGAGAGCCACTTATGAATTTCAAGGTGGTTAAGGATCTGGTTCGCTACGGAAGAAGCATAGAGAAAGAGAATAATAAAAGATTCAGATTTACTCTTACAACCAATGGCACATATCTTAATGACGAGATTATGGAATTTGCCAATAAGGAGATGTCTAACTTAGTTCTCTCAATTGACGGACGAAAGGAAGTCAATGATGCCATGAGACCTATGGCAGGCGGTAAGGGAACATATGACATCATAGTACCTAAGTTCATTAAGGCTGCAGAGAGCAGAGATCAGATGAATTATTATGTAAGAGGTACATATACACATTTCAATCTGGATTTCAGCGAAGATGTTCTTCATTTGGCTGACCTTGGTTTTAAGCAGATTTCCGTAGAGCCTGTTGTGGCTCCTAAGGATGAGGCTTATGCTCTTAAGGAAGAGGACCTTCCAATCCTTTTAGAGCAGTATGACATACTGGCTAAGGAGATGCTTAAGAGAAGTAAAGAGGGCAGGGCTTTTAACTTTTTCCATTTCATGATAGATCTGGACGGCGGCCCTTGCGTATATAAAAGATTATCAGGCTGCGGCGCAGGATGTGAGTACCTTGCAGTAACACCTTGGGGTGATTTATATCCTTGCCATCAGTTCGTTGGAGAAGAGCAGTTTAAGCTGGGTGATGTGGATAACGGCATCCAGAAAACAGAACTTTCCAAACAGTTCAGGGGAAGCAATGTTTATACAAAAGAGAAATGCCAGAACTGCTTTGCCAAGTTCTACTGCAGCGGCGGATGTGCAGCTAATTCTTATCATTTCAGCGGAAGCATTAATGGTTCCTATGATGTGGGATGCGAATTACAGAAAAAGAGAATAGAATGTGCAATTATGATGAAAGTTGCCAAGATGGAGGAAGAAGAAAATGAAGAGTAACAAGGCAGGCAGGATAGCATTATTTCTTTTGGTTATCCTTGCAACAATCGGTTTAGGATACGTAGCCTACTATGGTATCGGTTCTAACAAGGATGGTTCAATCTTCAATATTAAGAAAGGTCTGGACTTAGCCGGTGGTGTAAGTATCACTTATCAGATAGTTGGAGATGATAATCCTTCAGCTGAAGATCTGGAAGATACCATGACAAAGCTTCGTATGAAAGCTGAGACATACTCAACTGAAGCACAGGTTTACAAGGAAGGTGATGACAGAATCACAGTTGAAATTCCTGAAGTAACTGATGCTGAGGGTATCCTGGCAGAGCTTGGTAAACCGGGTAGTCTTTATTTCATATCACAGACTGATTCAGAAGGTAATTATAACTATACATATATGGTTACAGCAGAAGGTCAGCCGGTATATCATGATGAGCATGATGTATATTTCATCTATGCAACAGACAATAATCTTCCTGTTTTATATGACACAGAAACAATGTCTGCAAAGCTTGATGAAGAAGGCAATGTAGTTCCTTATGATGGAACAAATGCAGTAGAAAGCGACCTTACATTAGTTCTTCTTAAGAGCATTGACGAACTTAAGGCTGACGGCAGCATCATCTTAGAGGGTGGCAACGTTGTTACAGCAAGGGCTGGTACACAGCAGAACCAGACAACAGGTGCAGAAGAGTACGTTGTTCAGTTAGGTTTCGATTCAGCAGGAGCTGAGGCTTTCAAGGCAGCAACAACAAAGGCTTATGCTAACCATGAAACAATTGCTATTTACTACGACGGACAGTTTATCTCAGTTCCTTCAGTAAGCGCAGTAATCGGTAACGGCGAGGCAGTTATCTCAGGTAACTTCGATGATTCAAGTGCCAAGAGATTAGCGTCCAAGATCAAAATCGGCGCCATGAAGTTAGAGCTTGAAGAACTTCGTTCCAACATCGTAGGTGCTCAGCTTGGTTCAGATGCCATCAGCACATCACTTAAGGCAGCAGCAATTGGTCTTATCATCGTAGCCTTAATTATGATTTGCGTATACTTCTTACCTGGTCTTGCAGCAGTTATTGCACTTGTAATGTATACAGCAATGATAATCGTAACATTATCATTATTTAATACAGAGATTACACTTACACTTCCTGGTATTGCAGGTATCATCCTTTCAATCGGTATGGCGGTTGATGCCAACGTTATTATCTTCGCCAGAATCAGAGAGGAACTTGCAACAGGTAAGACATTGCAGTCTTCTGTAGATATAGGTTTCAAGAAAGCTTTATCCGCTATCGTGGATGGTAATATAACAACATTAATCGCAGCAGTAATCCTTATTTTGATGGGTTCAGGTACAGTCAGAGGTTTTGCTCAGACTCTTATGATTGGTATTATCCTTTCAATGTTTACAGCTCTTGTAATCACAAGAATCTTAGTAAACGGCTTCATCGCTTTGGGACTTGAGAACCTTAAGTTATATGGTGTTGCAAAAGAGAAGAAATCTTTCGACTTTGTATCCAAGGGCGGAATCATGCTTTCAATTGCAGGCGCAATTATCGTAGTTGGTCTTGGTTTCATGGCATTCCATCAGATTAAGAGTGGTGACATGTTCAACTACAGCCTTGAGTTCCAGGGTGGTTCAGTAACAACTGCAGACCTTGGCAAGGATATGACAATTCAGGAAATCGATTCAGAGATCGTTCCTTATGTTGAGAATATTACTGGTGATGGTAATGTTCAGGTACAGAAGATTGAAGGAACAACTCAGGTTAATATTAAGACAAGAGCTCTTGATGAAGCAGAGAGAGCAACATTTAATGATGTACTTACAGAGCAGTTTGGTGTAGAAGAGCAGACAATTACATCAGAAACAATCAGTGCTACAATCTCAGGCGAAATGAGAAGAGAAGCAATCGTAGCCGTACTTGTGGCTGTAGCATTTATGCTTCTTTACATCTGGCTCAGATTCAGCGATATCAGATTTGGTATCTCATCTGTTGCAGCACTTCTTCACGACGTGCTTATCGTACTTAGCTTCTATGCTATTGCAAGAGTCAGCGTGGGCAGCACATTCATTGCATGTATGCTTACAATCGTTGGTTACTCAATTAACGCAACCATCGTTATCTTCGACAGAGTAAGAGAGAATAAGAAGGCAGCAGCTGAAGCTATGGCAGCGGAGGCTATTGCAAAGAGACGTAATAAGAAGAAAGGCAAAGATGTTAAGGAAGAAGGTGAGAAAGATCTTCTTAAGGAAATCGTTAATAAGAGTATTTCCCAGACATTATCAAGATCAATTCTTACGTCAATTACAACACTTGTCATGGTATTATGCCTCTATATCATGGGTGTAAGTTCCATTAAGGAATTCGCGCTTCCACTTATTGTAGGTATCATTGCCGGTGGTTATTCATCAGTATTCATCGCAGGTATCGTATGGAGATTCTTAAGAATCAAGTTCGAGCCTAAGTATGAAGAAGATGATGATTAAGATAATTTTCAATTGATTTTTTATAACGTGCTTCTGGTCTTAGGGCCGGAAGCACGCGCTATTTAAGGATATATTTTGGGGGTGTTAAGAATGAAGAGCAAGTGGATATTTAAACAGGAAGGCGAAGATTTAGCCGCCACAGCTGCGAGACTTGGAACAAGCCCTCTTGTAATCAGAATCCTTGCAAATCGTGGAATAACAAAGGATGAGGATATAAGGGATATCCTTACCAAAGATACGGATGATTTTGAAGATATAAAAGGCCTTATCAATGCAGACAAGGCCATTGAATATATCAGAAATATAGATGACAAAGTTCGCATTATCGGCGACTACGACGTGGATGGCATCTGTGCTTCCACAATTCTTTACAAGGGTCTTAAAGCCCTTTCATATGATGTGTCCGTGGACATCCCGGACAGAATCCTGGACGGCTACGGTCTAAATATCAACATTATAAATAAAGCCAAAGAAGACGGGGTAAAGTACATCATCACATGCGACAACGGCATAGCAGCCAAAGAGTCCATAGAACATGCCAATTCACTTGGCATGAAGGTGGTTGTTACAGATCACCACGAGGTGCCTGTTGATGGTGACGGCAATGAAATCATTCCGGACGCTGTAACAGTTGTTGACCCGAAGATGAAAGACAGCACATACAGAACCAAAGAAATCTGTGGTGCCTATGTCGCTTACAAAATCATCGCCAACTTACTCGACATCAAAAACCACGCTGACATGGCAGAACTTCGTAAAGAACTTTTAGTGCTGGCGGCTTTTGCCTCATACTGCGATGTAATGCCTCTTAAAGGGGAGAACAGATATTTAATTAAATATGGAATGAAGAACTTCAAGGAAACGTCTAATTTAGGGCTTAATTCGCTTATAGACGTAAGAGGTTATTCAAAAAAGGACATAGATTCATATTCACTTGGCTTTGTATTAGGCCCTTGCATCAATGCAACAGGCCGTATTGCAGACGCTCTTCAGGGTGTAAAACTTCTTACAACTGAAGATCCGGAAGAAGCAATCAGAATCGCAAGAGACTTGGATGAGATAAATAAAAAGCGTAAGACAATGACAGAAGAGCAGACCAAAATCGCCATTAAGATGATTGAGGAAAGTTCTATTAAGGATGACAAAATCATCGTCTTAGTGCTTCCTGAGTGTCACGTAAGCATATGTGGTCTTGTAGCAGGCAGAGTAAAGAGAGAATATAACAAGCCAACCATAGTGCTTTCGCCTTCATCCAAAGGCTTGTCAGGTTCTGCAAGGTCGATAGAAGAATATAATTTATTCATAAACTTAAGTAAGTATAAAGATATGTTTGCAGCCTTTGGCGGACATGCCATGGCAGCCGGTCTTTCAATTAGTCCGGACAGAGTTGATGAGTTTAGAGAAAGAATTAATAAAGACTGCACACTTACTGAAGAAGAACTAACCTTAAAGCAGTATGTGGATGCCAAGATGGACCCGTCCAAGGGAACACTTGATATCTATAACGAGCTGGTTAAGTTAGAGCCATTTGGTACAGGCAATATTAAGCCTTTACTTGAGTGGGATGATATGAAGATTAAGAATATCTATTCATTTGGAAGCGGCAAATATACAACACTTAAGATTGATATGGATGGAGAAAATTATGATGTAAAAATCTTCAAGCCAAACTCTGAAATCGCTGATTATTTAAATGAAAGAGACGGCGGAGATATCTACGAAAGATTAAAGAATAAAGAAGAGGTAAAGATTGATATTCTTTATTCATTATCATTCAGTGATTACAATGGCCCACATACGGAAGCTCATATTGAGGAATACAGATGATAGCAGTAATTACACTTAATCCTGCCATTGATAAGTTGTGCGAAACAAGTAATCTTAAGGTGGGAGAGGTAAACAGAATAGAAAATGTCAGATTAATTCCGGGCGGTAAGGGAATCAATGTGGCAAGGACTTTAAGAATCCTGGGAGAAGAGGTGATTGTCTCAGGCTTCCTTGGTAAAGAAAACTCAGAAATATTTGAAAATGAATTTAAGTCCTTTTTTATGGACAATCATTTTGTTATGGTAGATGGGTATACAAGAACGAATACCAATATTAAGTCCGAAGGCGCCATGACAGAGATTCTTGAGCCGGGATTTAGTGTAAATAGTGATAAAATTGGGCTTTTTAATAAAGAATATGATACAATAATAAGTGGCGTTAAAGCAGTTATTATTTCAGGCAGTATCTGCCAGGACGCAGAGCCGTCGCTGATAGCCAGGATGATAGATGAAGCGAACCAAATCGGCGCCAGGGTTATACTTGATACATCAGGTGATAACTTAAAGGCAGGCCTTGAGGCAAAGCCATATTTTATTAAGCCTAACAAGAGAGAACTGGAAACTCTTCTTGGCATGGAGTTAAAGGATGATGAAATTAAAGACAAGGCAAGAGAAGTGCTTGAAAGATACGGCCTTGGTGAGATGGTAGTAAGCCTTGGAGAAGACGGTTTTATCTACCTTGATGGCAAGAACTGTTTTAAAGTTACAGGTCAAAAGATTGATGCCATAAGCACTGTGGGCTGCGGGGATACACTGGTTGGTGCCTATGCTCATGCACTTTCAGCTCAAATGGAACCTGATGAAAAACTTAAATTAATGTATTCGGCATCTGCTGCATCTGCCCTTAATATTAAAGGCGGTGTATGGGATGAAAATGACAGAAAAGATATCAGTAAAAATGTGGTTATAACCACAATTTAATCCAGTGCCCGTTGTGGCACATTGTGAGGCGTATTATGAAGAAGATTAAGAAATTATTAGAAGGACTTAAGTACGAAGTTGTAACAGGGGATATTGAATCAGAGGTTGATAAGGTTATATATGATACAAGAAAGGTTGAAGATGATTCGCTTTTCATATGTATCAAAGGTGCCAACTTTGACAGCCATGACAAGATTGATGAGATTATAGAGAAAGGTGCTGGCTGCATCGTTGTATCAAAGGATGTGGAGGCTCCTGATTATAAGGGAACCATCATTAAGGTAGATGATACAAGACTTGCTCTTAGCTTTATATCAGCTAATTATTTTGGCAATCCTGCATCAAGAATTAAAACCATTGGTGTAACAGGAACAAAGGGCAAAACAACAACCACATACCTTGTTAAATCAATGCTTGAGAATGCAGGACTTAAGGTTGGATTAATAGGAACAATAGAGATTATTACAGCAACTGAGAGAATTCATTCAGTTAATACAACTCCTGAATCCTATGTGCTTCAGGAATATTTAGCCAAAATGGCCGACGAGGGTTTAGATGCAGTTGTAATGGAAGTATCATCCCAGGCTTTAATGCTGCACAGAGTCGGTGGTTTTACATTTGATATTGGTGTATTTACCAATCTTGAATCTGATCACATTGGTCCAAATGAGCATTCGTCTTTCGAGGAATACAGGGATTGTAAGAAACTGTTATTTAGCAGGTGTAAGACCGGTATCTTCAACGTGGATGATGGAAATGCCGGGTATATGATGAATGGCGCTACCTGTCAGTGCATTAAGTATGGCATTGAAAAAGACGGAGATTACAAGGCTACTGATATTAAGTATTTCAGAGAGGATAAATCTCTTAATGCTTCATTTAAATTAAATGGCGAGGTAAGTGGTGAGTTCACTATAGATATGCCGGGTAAATTCAGCGTATATAATGCGCTTACAGCCATTGCGATTGCTCATGAGTTTGGCGTAAGTAATGAGAATATTCAAAAGGCTCTTATGAGCGTGAAGGTTAAGGGAAGAGTTGAGAGAGTTGATGTTAAGCCGGGCGCAACATTCCTAATTGACTATGCGCACAATGCCATGGCGCTTTCGTCACTTCTTGAAACTCTTAAGATTTATAATCCTGAAAGGCTGATTTGTCTCTTTGGATGCGGTGGAAACAGGTCTAAAGAGAGAAGATATGAGATGGGCGAGGTGAGCGGCAAAATGGCCGACCTTTCCATTGTAACTTCAGATAATCCGCGTTTTGAAGAGCCGGAAGAGATAATTGAAGACATACTTTCAACACTGGTGCATACAGGTGGTAAGTTCGTGAAGATTACAGACAGAAAAGAAGCCATTAAGTATGCGATTGAGATTGCAGAAGCCGGTGATATTGTGGTACTTGCAGGCAAGGGACATGAGGATTACCAGGAAATTAAGGGTGTTAAATATCCAATGGATGAGAGAGTTGTCATTCATGATTTGTTAGAGGAAATGAACATTAATGGATAGATATGCGGATATAATTACAGAGATATCTCACTCCGCTGTGGACAGAAGTTTTGAATACAGGATTCCTGAAGAACTTTCAGGAGATGTGCATATAGGTTCCAAGGTCAGTGTTCCTTTTGGAAAAGGTAACAAAATCATTAGCGGTTATGTTATTGATATAAAAAATACTCCGGACTATGACATGGGCAAAATCAAAGCCATCGAATCTGTGGATAAAGGCAGTTTTAATCCGGAGATTAACAGATTAAAAATCGCTTATTTCATCAAGCAGAATTACGGTTCAACCATGATTAATGCAATTAAGATTGTGCTTCCGGTTAAGAAGATTACAGGCAGAATTACCAAGAAGAAGATTGTTTCTCTTGGAACTGAAGCCGAAATAATGAAAGCATATGAAAAGGCCATATCCAAAAGACAGGTGGGTAAGGCAAGGCTTCTTAAGGAATTAACAGAGTGTGAGACTATCGATTATTCTTTGGTTACAGGAAAGTTAAGCGTGTCACCTAATACCATTAAATCTGTTGAAAAATCAGGGCTGATAAGGATAGAAGAAGTTAATTCCAAGGAAACTGAACTTAAGTTTAGAAGTAATGATGCGCTGTGGCCTGAGCTTAGTGATGAGCAGAAAAATGTGGTTAAAACCATCAATGAGGACGTGGAAAAAGGCATTAATTCAAAGCATCTCATTCTTGGAATCACAGGCAGCGGCAAAACAGAAGTATATATAAATATAATTAAGAAATGTCTGGATGAAGGAAAGCAGGCAATACTGCTTGTACCTGAAATTGCGCTTTCTTATCAGAATGTGGCAAGGTTTTACAGAAGATTCGGTGACAAGGTTGCGGTTATGCACTCTAAGCTTACACAAGGCGAAAGATGTGAGGCTTTTCTACGTGCAAAGAGCGGCGAAATCTCGGTTATGATTGGACCAAGATCTGCGCTTTATACGCCTTTTGACAACCTTGGAGTCATAATAATTGATGAAGAGCATGAGAGCAGCTATAAGTCTGAGAACATGCCTAAATATCATGCAAGAGAAGTGGCAGCATATATGGCATCTTTATATAACTGTCCCCTTGTTATGGGCTCTGCAACGCCATCAGTTGATACCTATATGAAGGCGCTGGATGGAGATGTTAAGCTTCATAAATTAACTGTAAGACTTACAGGAGAGAATCTTCCAAACTGTGAGATTATTGATTTAAGAAAAGAACTTGAAGAAGGCAATAAGAGCATATTCAGCCGCAGACTTAAGAAGCTTCTTGGAGAGTGTCTTGAGCGCGGAGAGCAGGCCATGTTATTTATAAACAGGCGCGGCTATGCAGGCTTTGTATCCTGCAGGGAGTGCGGACATGTTTTTAAATGCCCACACTGCGATGTAAGTTTATCAAGGCATGGAAATAATAAACTGGTCTGTCATTACTGCGGTCATGAAGAAGATATGCCGAAGATATGCCCTGAATGTAAGAGCGATAAAGTATATGCTTTCAGAGCAGGTACTGAGAAAATAGAAGAGGCAGTTAAGAAAGAATTCCCGGGCGCCATCACATTAAGGATGGACGCAGATACTGCCAAAAAGAATGAAGATTATGAAGGCATTTTATCAAGGTTCGCCAATGGTGATGCGGATGTGCTTGTGGGAACGCAGATGATAGTTAAAGGTCATGACTTTAAGGGTGTTACCCTGGTAGGCGTTTTAGCTGCAGATATGTCACTTTATTCGGGCGATTACAGATGCGCTGAAAGAACATTCGATTTGATCACTCAGGCGGCAGGAAGAGCAGGCAGAGGTGATAAGCCGGGCAATGTGGTAATTCAGACATACCAGCCTGAACACTATGCCATTATTCATGCTTCAAATCAGGATTATGAAGGCTTCTATAACGAAGAGAGCATATATAGAAAAATTGCCAAATACCCGCCTTTTTGTCACATGTTAGAGGTGCAGCTCTTAGGGCCTAAGGAAGAGGATATACAGGAACTTGCGCTTAAACTAATGGAGCAGGCAGAGAAGGTTACAGGTGATAAAAACATAATCAGAATCGGCCCCGGCAAAGCGTCAATCGGGAAGATTAATGATATGTTCAGAATGGTTATTTATTACAAGTCGGAGGATTATTCACTGCTTGTAAAAATAAAAGATATAATGGAAAAATATAAATTATTATATGGACCAACCAAGGATATGGTATGGTTTGATTTTAATCCGATATCATCATTTTAATGAAGGAGGCTTACAATGGGACTTAGAAAAATCAGAGAAATGGGTGAAGAAGTACTTAGATGTACATGTAAGGAAGTGCCTGAAATTACACCAAGAGTTCAGGACCTTATTAAGGATATGTTTGATACCATGTATGAGGCTAATGGCGTTGGACTTGCAGCTCCTCAGGTTGGTGTGAGAAAGAGAATTTTCGTGGTTGATACCACGGGAGAAGATCCACATGTTTTCATTAATCCACAGATTCTTGAGACATCAGGAGAGCAGACAGGACAGGAAGGCTGTCTTAGTGTACCTGGTAAATCCGGTATAGTTACAAGACCTAATCATGTTAAGGTTAAGGCTCAGGATGAGAACGGAGAGTGGTTTGAGTTAGAAGGTGATGAACTTCTTGCAAGAGCAATTCTTCATGAGAATGATCATCTTGATGGAATCTTGTATGTAGACAAGGTTGAAGGTGATCTTGAAAGTTATTCATATGATGATGAGGATGATGAGGAATAGGTGAAGCACGGCGGCGGATGTGCGGCGATGGATGCAGGAGATTGTAGATGAAGATAGTATATATGGGAACGCCTGATTTTGCAGTAGGGGCGCTTGAGAGATTAATAGAAGACGGGCATGAGGTTGCACTTGTTGTGACCAATCCTGACAAACCAAAGGGAAGATCTGGCAAAATGGTCTTCTCGCCGGTTAAGGAATGCGCAGTAGCCCACAATATTGAGGTTATGCAGCCAACAAAGGTAAGGCTTCCTGAGTATGTGGAAAAGTTAAAAGAATATAATGCAGATGTTTTTGTAGTTTGTGCTTTCGGACAGATTCTCTCAAAGGAAATCCTTGATATGCCAAGGCTTGGATGCATTAATATTCATGCATCACTCCTTCCTAAGTACAGGGGTGCAGCTCCGATTCAGTGGTCTATCTTAAATGGTGATGAAAAGACAGGTGTTACCATAATGCAGATGGATGAAGGCCTTGATACAGGAAATATGATAATTCAAAAAGAGATAGAGATAGCACCTGATGAAACAGGTGAGAGTTTATTTGATAAGTTATCAATGCTTGGCGCCGAGATGATAAGCGAAGTTTTAGCCAAGGAGCCTTCGGGCGACAGATATGAGTCCACACCTCAGGGTGATGGTGATGGCTTCTATGCAAGAATGCTTACCAAGGAAGATGGCCTTATTGACTGGGATAAGCCGGGTAAGGAAATCGGTAATTATATAAGAGGTCTTTATTCATGGCCTGGAGCATATACATTCCTAGATGGTGTCAGAACCAAGGTGCTTAAAGCGAAATTTGTGGAAGACGAAATTGGTGGTTATAACCACGGAGAGATATGTGCCATTGATAAGAATACTTTCTCGGTTAAGGTTGAAGGAGGAAGTATAGAGATTGATTACCTTCAGTATGAGGGTAAGAAAGCAATGAGTACCCATGATTTTATGCTTGGAAGAAAGTTAAGTCTTGGGCAGAAACTGGGTTGATTTGAGTGCGCAAGCGGCGCGCGTGCATGCGGCGACGGACGGCGACGAACGGGGCGGGCGCACGTGAATAGGATAGTTTAATGCATAATCGTAATGATGAGATGACAATAAGGCAGCTTGCCCTGGATATTTATCTTGAGATTCTTAAGGGTGAGTACAGCCACATAGTATTAAGAGGAGCGCTTGATAAGGTGGACTATCTTGATCAGAAGCAAAAAGCTTTTATCAAGATGCTTGTGTGCGGTACCTTAGAAAGAAGAATAGAGTGTGATTACATCCTTGATTTATATTCTTCAGTTAAGACTCCAAAGATGCAGAAGATATTAAGGGCGACTTTGGAGATGGCAGTATATCAGATTATCTATATGGATAAGGTATATGAGTCATTAGCCTGCAACGTGGCTGTAAATATAATTAAGAGAAGAAAACTTGGAAACCTGGCGGGTTTTGCCAACGCGGTTCTTCGTAAGGTTGTTACAAATAAAGATAATATTCCATATCCAAAGGAAGAAGATAATCCGGCGCTTTACCTGGGCGTAAAATATTCGATGCCGCCTGTTGTACTTAAAATGCTTATGAGAGATTATTCTTTGGATGATGTTAAGAAAATCCTTGAGAATATCTATGAGATAAAAGGGCTTAGCGTAAGAGTAAGGGATAACGTTAGTAAAGAGGAAGAAGAGGCGCTGGTTGAAGTCTGGAAGAAGGCAGGAATCAGTGTAGAATCAGCTTCAATTGATAAGGTATATATTCTGGGACATACAGATAATATCCGTAATCTGGCAGGTTTTGATGACGGAAAGATAATGATACAGGATATTGGCTCTATCTTAGCCGGAAGAGCATGTAATTATCCTGATGCAGAAGTTATTATGGATATGTGCGCAGCTCCGGGAAGCAAGAGCGTGCAGCTTGCAGATATGCATCCGAATGCTAAGGTTTATTCGTTTGATGTATCTGAAAGAAAGGTTGATTTAATTAAAGAGAATATAAGCCGACTTGGTATTAAAAATATAGAAACCAAAGTTAATGACGGCACTGTATATAATCCTGAATTTGAGAATAAAGCTGATGTGATTCTTTGTGATGTGCCATGCTCAGGACTTGGAGTAATGGGCAGAAAGCAGGATATTAAATACAGGATAAATGAAGAAGAGATTAAGAGCATTGTTGCGCTTCAAAAGGCAATCGTGACCAATGCAGCAAAGTATCTTAAGAATGGCGGGCACTTAATCTACAGTACATGTACAATAAATAAAGATGAGAATGAGCGTATGGCCGTCTGGATCGCAGAGACGCTGGGGCTTAAGGCTGAGCCGGACAGTACTATTGTTCTCCTCCCAGGAGATATGGGTTCAGATGGCTTCTTCGTGACGGCGTTTGTGAGAGAGTAAATGGAAGATATTAAATCATTACAATTAGATGAACTTACCCAGAAACTTAAAGACATGGGGCAGAGTGCTTTCCGTGGGAAGCAGATTTATACCTGGCTTCATAAAAGGGGCGTTAAGTCTTTTGATGATATGACAGATATTTCGAAGGATTTAAGGCAGAAGTTGCAGGAGAGTTTCTACATTAATACCATAGAAGAAGTTACTCATCAGGAATCTTCAATAGATGGAACAAGAAAGTATCTTTTTAAGTTAAGGGATGATTCATATGTGGAAAGTGTCCTCATGAAATATCATCATGGCAACAGCATATGTATTTCATCACAGGTAGGATGCAGGATGGGATGTAAGTTCTGTGCTTCCACAATAGAGGGCTTATACAGAAGCCTTAGCGCTTCAGAGATGCTTGATCAGGTTTATGAGGTATCAAGGCTGTCTGGTGAGAGAGTCTCCAACATAGTAATTATGGGTATCGGAGAGCCGATGGATAACTTCGACAACGTGGTCAGCTTCCTTCGAATCATTTCCTCAGAAGAAGGCTTTAATTTAAGTCAGAGAAATATAACGGTATCTACCTGTGGAATAGTTGAGAGAATAAAGGAACTTGCCGATCTTAATCTTCAGATTACATTAGCCATATCACTTCATGGCAGTAATCAGAAGGTAAGAGAGAGTATAATGCCGGTAGCGAAGATGTATTCACTTGACCAGGTGATGGATGCCTGCAAATATTATTTTGAAAAGACTCACAGGAGAATAAGTTTCGAATATGCCCTTATCAGCGGAGTAAATGATAAGGAAGAAAACATAAGGGAACTGACGGAACTTCTGTCGGGGCATAACTGCCATTTGAATCTTATTCCGGTAAATCCCATAAAAGAGCGTGATTTTGCCCCTTCGAGCAAGGAATGGGTGTATAAATTCCAAAATAAACTTGAAAAAAATGGAATAAATGTTACTATTAGAAGGGAAATGGGTAGAGATATTGACGGCGCTTGCGGACAGCTTCGCCGAAGAAAGATGCTAAGGGAGGAACTCTAAGGTGATTAAATCCTTTTCCATGACGGATATTGGAAAATTACGAAAAATTAATCAAGACTATGTTTTCTCATCGGATTTACCCTTAGGCAACCTGGAGAACCTTTACATTGTGGCTGACGGAATGGGTGGTCACAAGGCTGGAGACTATGCTTCGAAATATTCAGTAGAAACGGTAGTCAGCCGGGTTGTTATGAATAAAAGCAACAATGTCATTGAGATATTAACTGAGGCAGTTGAAGCTGCCAATGAGTATATCAGAACGAAATCGATGGAGGACTCTAATTTAGTGGGCATGGGTACCACTATGGTTGTGGCTTCCACCCAGGATGATGTTCTTTATGTTGGTAATGTTGGTGACAGCAGATTATATGTTGTTGAAGATGGAAAGATAAGACAGGTAACCAGAGACCATTCCCTTGTGGAAGAGATGGTTCGTCTTGGAGGAATCGACAGGAAGGCTGTTAGAAACCATCCTGATAAGAACATTATCACAAGGGCCATTGGGGCCAGCGTATCAGTTAATGTGGATTTCTTTGAAGTTGAACTTAAAGACGACATGGTATTCTTAATCTGTTCAGACGGTCTTACCAATATGGTGGAAGACGAAGTAATAGAGCAGGTTATTAATGTATATAAAGATGATTTGGGCAAATGTGCCCAGAGCCTTATACAGGCAGCCAATGCAAATGGCGGAAGAGATAACATTGCCGTAGTGCTTGGCAAGTATACGCAGGATAAGTAAGATTGGAGTTAGACTTTTATGTTGAAAGTTGGAACAATTTTATTAGATAGATATGAGATTATAGAGCACGTGGGTACCGGCGGAATGGCCGATGTGTACAGAGCAAAAGACCACAAGCTTAAAAGAGAAGTAGCGGTTAAGGTACTTAAGCAGGAATTCAATTCAAATGCAGAATTCGTAGTTAAGTTCCGTAACGAAGCTGAATCGGCAGCAGGTCTTATGCATCCAAATATCGTTAATGTTTACGATGTTGGAGAAGAAAACGGCATCTATTTTATCGTAATGGAATTTGTTAATGGTATAACTCTGAAGGATTATATCCAGAAGAAGTCCAGACTATCTGTAAAAGAAACGGTGGCTATTGCAGTACAGATATCAAAGGGTATTGAAGCCGCTCACAACAACAATATTATTCACAGGGATATTAAGCCTCAGAACGTTATTATTTCACGTGATGGTGCAACCAAGGTTACAGACTTTGGTATTGCCAAGGTGCCAACAAGTAATACTGTTACAGCAAACGTAATGGGTTCAGTGCATTATACATCACCTGAGCAGGCAAGAGGCGGATATTCAGACAGAAGATCTGATATATATTCACTTGGTATCACAATGTTTGAGATGCTTACAGGTAAGGTGCCATTTAACGGCGAGACTACTGTAGCGATTGCACTTAAGCATATTCAGGAGCCAATGCCTTCACCAAGAGACTTTGTACCGGAGATTCCTATCAGCCTTGAGCAGATAGTTCTTAAGTGTACACAGAAGAGTCCTGACAGAAGATATCAGGTAATGGCTGACTTAATCGAAGATTTGAAGAAATCACTGATTTCACCTGATGAAAACTTCGTTAAGATGGAAGCAGTTGAGACCATGTCTGCAACCAAGGAAGCATCAAGGGATGAGCAGCTTGTAATTAAGCAGGGCAGAACTGATGTAACCAATAAGGAAGTCAGAGAGACAATCAAGAGAATAGAAGAAACAGAGAAGAAGAAGGAAGCTTCTTCAGATATAGATGCCACCAGACCTGCAAGCAAGGAAGAGATTGAAGCAATAAGAAGATCTCAGGCCAAGAGCACTATCAGGGAAGTGGAAAGAGTCAAGGAAGCAGAGAGAAGAACCGGTGATCCGGAAAGACGTCCTAAGTCAGCTCAGGGAAGACCTGAAAGATCAGAAAGATCAGAGAGATCTGAGAGACCGGACAGACCTGTTAAGAAGAGTGGTAACGGTAAACCGTCAGGTAAGCCTTCAAAGAGTAATCAGGGTAAAGGCAAGACAAAGAAGCCACAAAAACCTGTTAACAGATTAGAGGATGAAGAAGAATCCGGAATTGAAAAAGTAAAGAATATTCTTATTATTCTTACAGCTGTTGCCATCGGACTTATTGTACTTTACCTTGCAGGTATTGTATTAGGCGTATGGGATAATACAGGTAATTCAGTTAAGACTGAAAATGTTGAGGTTCCTAATGTAACAGGACAGACATTAGAGAATGCCAAGGATGCCATGATAGATGCGGGACTTCAGATAACGATTAAAGAAGAATCTTCTGATATAACAGAAGTAAATCATATCATATCCACCAATCCGGCAGCAGGAACCGTGGTAGAGACAGGAAGCGCAGTAGAACTAAAGGTTAGCGTTCAGGGCTCAGATGTAATCGTTCCTGATGTAATGGGATATACAGAAGCTCAGGCGACAAGTGTTTTGGAAGACGAAGGTTTTACAGTTGTTAAGTTAAGAGAATTCTCTGATGATGTGGAGAAGGACCTTGTAATGACTCAGACTCCTGTGGGCCTTAGTTCACTTAAGAGAGGTGAGACAGTTACTCTTACCATCAGCCTTGGTGAAGAGTCAGTATCACTTCAGATGCCTGATCTGACTGGCAAGTCAGAGACAGATGCCAAGGATATACTGAACGCACTTGGTCTTCAGTGCAGATCCGTAACTGAAGATTACAGTGAAACTGTGGAAGAAGGAAAGGTTTGTTCCCAGAGTTATACACCAAACTCAAGTATCAAGAAGGGGACTCAGATTGATATCGTATTAAGTAAGGGACCGGAACCAAGATATTATAACTGCAATACATCAGTACTTGCCCCTCCTAATTATCAGCAGGGTACACAGGCAAGAGTTACACTTACAGCAGCTGATGGAACCACAGTATTATTTGATACAACTACAACTAACTTCCCATGCCAGATTAATCTTTCATCAATCTATGGCGTACCTAAGGGAATAGTTACAATTACATATACTTATTACACAACAGAGACTGTATATGATGCAGAAGGTAATCCGCAAGTACAGAGCACACCTATAGAAGATAAGGTTACTTATGAGGTGGAATTTGACAGCTAATGAAGTATATACAGGCAAATTAATTAAACAAATAGCCGGCTTTTTCTACGTTTATGTAGATGGAATAGGTGTGGTGGAATGTAAAGCCAAAGGCACCTTACGTAAAGACGGGCTTAAACCCATAGTGGGAGATAATGTAGAGATTAAGTGTCATAATGTTGAAGAGAAACTCGGCAACATTACGGCACTTTCTGTGCGTAATAATGAACTTATCAGACCGAAGGCTGCCAATGTGGACCAGTGCCTCATTGTGAGCGCCATGAGAAGTCCGGATGTTAATTATAATCTTCTGGACAGGCTCATTCTAAGCATGAAGATGCAGGATCTTCCGTGTATACTTTGCTTTAATAAGTATGACTTATCTGATGAGGATAAGAAGAATGAAATCCTGGATATCTATGGTAAGTCAGGAATAGATATAATTATCTGCTCTGTTAAGAATGATGAGAATACCAAAGCCGTAAAAGAAGTGCTAAAGGGTAAGACTACTGCGATAGCGGGACCGAGTGGTGTTGGTAAATCCACCATGATAAATAATCTTCTTGGAAGAGATCAGATGGAAACCGGCGAAATCAGCGCCAAGATATCGCGTGGTAAGCATACCACAAGGCATGCGGAGCTGTTTGCAGTTGATATAGATAATGTGAGTTCATTTATCATGGATACGCCGGGCTTTAGTTCGGTATATGTCCCTGAGATGGACGAAAGAGAACTTAAGCATTATTATCCTGAATTTTCAGCGTATGAAGGGGATTGCAAGTTTGCGTCCTGTATGCACGATAAGGAGAAGGAATGCGGCGTTAAGGACGCGGTGGAAGCAGGGCTTATCAGCAGAGTAAGGTACGAGAATTACGTAGCGATCTACGAAGAGATAAAGAACAATAACAAGTACTAAAAGAAAGGAAAATCCCGAGGCGAGCGCGGCGGCGCGCGGGGCCGGGGCTGAAGGCGTGACTGTGCGCTGGGCCGGAGAGAGGCTTGGAGGTGGCCAGGTTGGGCGCTGGGCCGGAGAGAGGCTTGGAGGTGGCCAGGTTGGGCGCTGGGCGTTAAGGGATGATGAGACAATGAGAGAAAGAATACTTGCACCATCAATATTATCAGCAGACTTCACCAAGCTGGGTGAGGAGATTGAGTTAATAGAAAAGGCTGGGGCTAAATACCTGCATTTTGATGTAATGGACGGAATGTTTGTGCCATCCATTTCTTTTGGTATGCCGGTACTTAAGTCAATCAAGAAGGCAACACATATTGTGATGGATACACATCTTATGATTGAAAAGCCTGAGAGATACTTAGAGTATTTCGTTAAGAGCGGTGCTGACTTAATCTCAGTCCATATCGAGACACTGGATGATCCTGAGAAGGTGCTTAAGGACATCAGAGACTTAGGCGTTAAGGTTGGTCTTGCAATTAATCCTGAAACAGATATCAAAGAAGTATTCCCATATCTTAACTTAATTGATATGATACTTGTGATGACAGTACATCCGGGATTTGGTGGTCAGAAATACATTCACGAATGTACAGACAAGGTAAAGGCTGTTAAGGCAGAGATAGAGCGTCAGGGACTTGATATAGATATCGAGGTAGACGGAGGTCTTGGCAAAGAAACCTTAAATGAAGCACTGGATGCCGGCGCCAATGTAATCGTTGCAGGCTCAGCAGTCTTCGGAGGAGATACATACGGTAACGCCGTAGAACTTCTTAATATGATGAAATAGTAATTAACCGGGGGATAAGGGTATTGGAGAAACAGAAGAATATAAATAAATATTTTATTCTGTCTTTAATCGCCTTAGTGGTGTTATTGTGTCTGGAATTCATCTATCACAGATTTATGGTATTCATGATGGATGATATCTGGTATTCAACCAATCTTGCCACAGGTGCGCCCTTATCAGGTATATCAGATGTAATAGAAAGCCAGGTTTGGCATTATCTTAACTGGGGCGGCAGAAGTGTCACCCATTCAATTCTTCAATTAGTCATTATGACAGGAAACTTAAGCGCAGACATAATAAATATGATTATGTTTGCCCTTTTGTCTTATCTTATATGTATCATGGCAAAATCAAAGAATCTCTACACATATGTGGGAGTATCTTCGATGCTTATCTTTGCAAATCCAAATATCAAAATGAGTATGTTCTGGGAAGCAGGATGCGTTAATTATGTTTTCTCTTCCTGCTGGATTCTGACCTTTGTATATTTATATATAAAGGTTTTAAGAGATTATCTTGAAGACAAGGAATGTGCGCTTTGCAAAGGCGGGGTGAATGCCCTTATAACAGTTCTTATGATTCCGCTTTCCATCATTACAGGCTGGAGTAATGAGAATATGGGACCTGCAAGTACAGTGCTTGCGATAGGAATAATTCTTTATATTATTATCAAGTTTAAGAAAAAGGCTCCTTTGTGGATGTACATAGGTGCAGCAGGTGGCGCCATAGGAAGCGCTGTAATGATACTGGCTCCGGGTAATTTCGTAAGAGTTGATACAATTGAGAAAGTGTCCCTTGCCGTAACAATCAGAGAGAGAATCATATCCATGCTGACAGGCTACGGGGCATATCTCTTCCCGATAACCGTCATAATGGTTTTACTTATACTTATATATGTAATTGTCTTAAAGCAGAAACCTGATATAAGCCATATTGCACTTATTCTTTATATGCTTATATCTTATCTTGCAATGATGCTTTCACCGCATTATCCTGACAGGGCGAGTTTTGGAACAATGGTGATTGGAATAGTTATATCAGCTGACCTGATTAAGCAAATATCAGATTATAAGAATCTTAAGGAAAGAGGATTAATGTATCCTTACCTTTTGGTATTTGCTGGCGCGGTATGGAAATTAATATATGAGATTTATCTTTTTGTGTGAGGCTTATGAATAAAGAGAAATCCAAAAATATAATATATGTTCTTACACTTATAATGGCAGCAGCATTAACAGGCTATACTCTGTGGGATGTATGTAAGACAGACGGAGCCGGAATCTATCTTTCCATGATGTGGAATGCTGAGTATGGGCCTTTCTTCGATGTCCTTATATGGACAATGATGATGACCATACTTATAGTGCTTTTACTGATGCCGCTTGCATATATAAAGAGTTATAAGGTGAAGGACTTCTTCTTTGCTGAAAGCTTTATTATGGCCTTTATGCCTGTAATAAGCGTTGGAAACATGATGCATATCGCAGATGGATCAAATCTTGATATGATATCATTTGAGGATAATGTGTTAAACTATGTGATGGAGGGACTTGCAAAGTATCTGACATCTGCAGCGCTTATTATTACGCTTATGGTAATACTGGTTTTATTTGGATTTAAGAAGATTACAAAAGAGGATATGGATATAATAAAAAGTAAGTCCGTATCAATACTGCTTCTTTCCGTGCTTCTTGGAGTAGTTGGAATACTGATTCCGGGAATGACAGATTTGTCAGCAGTTTTAATTGATTATATTTTAGTTTTTGCATTAATTATCATTTATGATAAAGTTATAAATGAAAGCGGAAATCCACATAAGTTTATATGGCTCAACCTGCTTTGTTACTTAGCAGGAGCATACAGGATGGTGGATGTACTTATAAATACACATATTGTGAATTACTAAGGGAGTGATGAGTATGGACAACGAGAATTTGAATCAGGCGCCGCAGGGTGCGCCACAGCAGGCACCACAGCCACAGGGCCAGCCGGTACAGCCACAGGCATCGCAGCAGCAGGCAGCGCAGCCGCAGACAGCAGCACAGCCACAGCAGGGCCAGGGAGCGCCACAGCCGCCTAAAAAGAAAAAGACAGGGCTTATTATTGGAATTATTGCAGCAGTTGTTATTGTGCTCTTTATCGGGCTTATCCTTGTAATAGCAGTAGTTGCCGCAGTAATACTTATGCTAAGAGGTAAGGATAATTCAGATGAGTTCCAGATTCAGGATCCAATGCCTCAGATTCAGCAGAGCGTGCTGGATGGTTATGATCTTCCAAGTTTTGAAGAAGCAAATCAGATTCTTAGTCTTGATGAGGAAAAAGATGTTGATGAAGATAATCAGGAAATCTACGACCCAAGATATACGGTATATCAGAATATTCTCTATGATTTACAAGAAGACATTGAAGGATATGACTGGGATTATTACTGGTACAGATGGGAAGGCCAGTGGGATATGTCTGATTATTCCGAAGGAAACAAAATTGCCTTCGCTGATTTAACCGGAGATGACAAGCCTGAAATGATAGTTGTTCACAGGGCAGGTTCTTCGACGGAAGATATGTACAAGGCTAACCTTGATATCTGGGATGGAAGTTCGGATGAACCGATTTTCCATATAGATGGTGTTGATTATAATGTTGGTGGTGGTGGCGGATTCCTGGTTGCCAAGGGTAGTGAGCCTGGAAACATGATGTTATGGACTGAGACAGGTGACGGTGAAGCCACAGATTCATACTATACATATGAGTGGAACGGCGAAGCATTTGAGACACTTAACTTATTCCAGTGCGTTGATGTCTGGGATGAAGACAGCCAGACCATAATTAGAAAATACTATGACACAGATGGCCTTGAGATAAGCGAGGATGAATTCAGTAATACTGTATCAGCTTATGCAGGAGTAATTGATGAAATCCTGATGTATAACAGACCTTTTGCAGATGAGATAGCAGATCAGCATAATAACGGATATTTAAATACAACCTATACATATCAATCAGCCTATGATTATGCTACATTGGCTTCTGAATATGAGAGCGGTGAAAAAATGACCGCCGAAGAATTCTTCAGTCAGTATGGTCCGCTTGATATGTCTTTTACAAGCGGCGCAGGTGCATGGGGTACTGATTTAAGCGTTGGTACTGATGGCAGCTTCACAGCATATTATCATGATTCAAACATGGGCGAGTCAGGAGATGGATATGATTCCACTGTTTATTTAGCCTCAGGCAAAGGTCAGTTTGGAGATGTAGTACGTATTGGTGATTATCATTATCTTACAAAGATTGAGTCAGTTGACCTTGATGAGAAACCAGGCAAAGAGGAGATATCCGTTGAGGACGACTGGAAAGTCAAATATGTATATGATAATGTATATGGCATTACTGAAGGCCATTACATGGAAATATATCTTCCTGACATCTGTCTTTACGAACTTCCTGAAGGATTTATGATGTGGAGTCATTTATACTGGATGTATGATGAAGATGAGATGCCTGAAAGACTTGGAGAGACAGGAATGTATGATGCGGTATCAGATGCAGGATTTATAAGTTATACATATCCGGAACAGGAATAAAATAAAGATTTTGGAAACCCGGGCGGTGATTTGGGCCACCCGGGTTAATTTTTTTTGAGAACTTCCGATATTAATATTGAGTAACATATAGGCTAGCTATGGATGGCGATTGTGGCAAAGGAATGAACGCACACAAGAGTTGTCTTTTTTTTAGGCAACGGAGAGGAGTAATTATGAGTTATCAGATTACGTGGCCAGCTTGTTATGGTACTTCAGGTAAGAATATGTACACAGGTTTGGCCGAAACTATTAATTCCTTTATGGATGTACTAACAACAAAAAATTCGGAAGGAAGCGAAGAGATGAGAGATTTGGGAGAATTAAAAAACAATAAGGTGGTTCCGTATACCGCATATCTTTCAACCACAATAACCGTGGAGGAGATGATTCTTCAAAGGTCAGCCTCGGGTGATGTAGTATTCTCATACAGCAAATCCATGCAGCAGTTTGATATTGTGATGGAAGACAATGGCGAGGAGAAAAACTATATAATTAAAGGCGTGGATGCCTGTGGCAAAATGTTCGCCCGCCAGTTTGATCCAAACCGCCAGGATCCGACATATACTGATTTTCCTTCATTTGCAGCGCTAGCTTTAAGCCTTGATAACAGCGCTGAGACAAAGAATCTGCTCAGATCAGATTTATTTAATTCAGATGATATCTGGAAGAAGGATGATTATCTTGAAAGACTAACCACAATAGGTGAGAAAGATATGATAGGACTTAATAACAGAATGCTCAATAAGGCCCTTGACCTTATGAATTCACTGTTTGATTATATTAATGCAATTAACAGTGAAAGAGAAGTGGATGAGGATTCATTATTTAAGAAATTATATGACAGCCTTGGAAGAGCAGTTTAATTCTTTAGAAAAATTTAAGTATTACGGGGGCAGGTTTTCTGCCCCTTTGCTAATTGCTTTTAATAACGTATTGTGATAAAATATCTTTTAGGTGTTTATATGCCAAAAAAAAGAAGGGAGCAATAAGAATGAAAACAGACGTTATTACTGTTTCCAGTGAAGGTGGCGGAATGGACGAAGCCATCGAGCAGATCGATGAACTTGCAGTTTATAAGAAACTTTCAGTAAAAGAGACAATCCATCTTAAACTCCTTGCAGAAGAGATGATGGGTATGCTTAAGGCTATTACAGGGGAATGTGTAGCATTATTCTGGATAGAAGATGAGAAGAAGAACTTCCAGCTCCATCTGGTTACAACAACTACAGTTAATACTGAGATGCGTAAGAGCTTAATGGATGTTTCCTCTTCAGGTAAGAATATAGAAGCCAAGGGCTTCATGGGCAAGGTGAAGGAGATTTTTGAAAGAGCACTTGAGCCTGCAACAGATAATCCGGGAGACTTCCTGGTAAAAGGTCTTCTTTATGATGTGGATCCTTCCAATGTTGGTATGACATATACATGGTCATTCAATCAGTATAAAGAGAACATCGGTAAAGATGATGAACATTGGGACGAACTCGAGAAATCAATCGTTGCTAATCTTGCAGATGATGTACAGGTTGGTATCATGAATGATTCAGTAGAGATGATTATTTATAAGAAGATAGGAGAATAAGACAGTGAATATTAGTAAGAAAGCAGAAGGAAGCAAATTAACAGTTGTTATTGAAGGAAGACTTGATACTACTACAGCTCCAGAGCTTGAGAGCTATATGAGTGGTGTTCTCGGTGGTGCAGAACCTGTAAGTGAACTTGTAATCGATATGGAGAAGCTTGAGTATGTTTCTTCAGCAGGTCTTCGTGTATTATTATCTCTTCAGAAGACAATGAATAAGCAGGGAAGCATGAAAGTTACGAAGTTAAATGATATCGTGACGGAGATTTTTGAAGTGACAGGTTTCTCTGATATTTTCACTATTGAATAAGAAATTATTAAAGTTTTATTAAATTTAAGTAACCCTTTTTCACAAGGGTTACTTTTTTGTTGCACTTTTGTTATATTATAGGTGGTACTATCTGCTTGTAAGTTGAAAACAGAAAGCAAATAGAGATGTAATTCTAAGGAGGATTCGCAAATGAAAGATTATGAAAACATTAATTCAATCAATGACCCTGAAGGCCCGGAAGTTGACATGCCGGTTGAAGAGTATGAGAAGCAGCAGAAGGCTCAGGCTTATTATGCCGGACTTACTGAAAAAGAGAGAAGATATATTGCTCAGGGCTGGTCAAGAAAGGATTTGCCATTCTTAAACGAAGCAGACAAGATGATGGATTTCCTTCGCTACTGTAAGGATGAGAAGAATATTTCAGATGAAAAGTCCCGTAAGGAAGCAGAGGAAGCATATAAGAAGATTTCAGAGTCATATTACATACTTCATAATTCATTTGTTGTTTCTTCAGAAGTAAGAGAAGAAACTTTAGGCTCAATGAAGGATGCGTGTGCATTATTTGATGAAACTTTCAATAATATTATGTATAACGCAAATATCAACGATAATGAGCTTTTTGCTTTAAATAGCGCATTCCCTAAAAATATAAATATGACTGACAACTATGATAAGGCCATGGATACAAAAGTTCCTGAAGATGAGATTGGACTTAATCCTATCTTAGTTGTTGAGAAACCGCGTAAAGTTTTCAACATGAAATATAAAAATGATCAAACAACTCCTAATGAAAAGCCTTATAAAAAAATAATCAGTACTGAATTAGAAGGATTTGATGCTGATGTTATTGAGAAGAATGCCAAAATTATGCTGGCAGACTTAGAGAAAGTTGATCCACAGTGGATGAAGTCATCCGGGGCATTTAAGGAGATGAAGGAGAAAATCGCCAACCTTGTTGTAGTAGCTGATAGTTTTAATTATAGAATGACTGATGGTTTTAATCAGAGAGATGCATACAAAGAAGAAATCGGTAAAATCAGAACAGCTTTAATGGATGCAAGAGAAGCAACCATGAATTATCTTGATTATAAGGGTACTCAGATGAATAAGACCCCGGATAGAAAGAACAAATGGATGAAGCAGTTCAGAGAACAGCCTAGAATTAATGCAGCAATTAACATCTTTGATAAGCTTGATTACATGGTAGACCGTGTTGATGGTTTCCAGGATGAACTTGATCCTTTAACCATTTATCAAAATAGAAGATTACCTAAGCAGAGAGAAGAGGCAATTGCAAATGCAAATCTTCATATTGCTGAAGAAAATGAAAAACTTGCAAATAATGTAAATGACAAGGATGCGTTCTTTAAGTCAATGAAGACAATCTTAGCATATGCAAGATATACCAATGACAGATATTACAAGATTCGTAATACCGAAACCACACCAAACTTTGAAGTAAGAATTAAGAATGCCGGAAAGCCGTTAACTGATAAGGAAATTGATAAAATTTGTGCAGATTTTTCTGTCATTAAAGAGATTATTAAAGAAGAAATGGCTAATTATGGCAAGCTTGATTATAAAGCGCCAACAGCAGCTGAACTTGTCAATAAATACAACGAGACATTTGAAAAAATGGCCTTTAAGAGAAAAGAAGAAAAAGAACTGACTTTAAAGGATTTAAAAAATGACAGACAGCAGAAGAAAGAGGTTTACAAGAAGATGCAGTCTGATGAGTTCAAGAAGAATAACAAAGCTAAGAAGCAGAATGCCAAGCCTAAGAATCCGGGTATGGGAAAATAAAAAAGTCTTATTTTAGAGAAGGGTGATAAAGCCATCGGGAAAAGTTTTCCGGTGGCTTTTTTCGTAAGTATAGGTGTGTTATAATGAAAAAAGTGATGCATAGGGTAAAAAAGCAAAGGGGGAGTTATGGAAAATTTCAGTTTTTATTCACCAACTTATTTCGAATTCGGTAAGGATGCAGAGCTTAAGGCTGGAGAACTTGTAAAGCAGTTTGGCGGCACAAAGGTACTCCTTCACTTTGGCGGACAGAGCGCTCGTAAGTCAGGTCTTCTTGACAGAGTAGAGAAGGCTCTTTCAGATGCAGGCATCTCTTATGTATCTTTAGGCGGTGTTAAGCCAAATCCAAGAAGTGGCCTTGTATATGAAGGCATTGAATTAGCAAAGAAGGAAGGCGTTGACTTTCTTTTGGCTGTTGGCGGAGGTTCAGTAATTGACTCAGCCAAGGCTATTGCAGCAGGTGTTTTGTACGACGGGGATTTTTGGGATTTTTATTCTGGTAAACAGGTTGAGAAGGCGCTTCCTGTAGGTACAATTCTTACAATAGCAGCTGCAGGTTCAGAAGGAAGTCCGGATTCAGTTATTACCAAGGAAGAAGGAATGTACAAAAGGGGCACGGGTTCAAATGTGCTCAGACCTAAGTTTAGTATTCTTAATCCGGCGCTTACACAGACACTTCCTGCATATCAGACGGCAGCAGGTGCTACAGATATAATGGCTCATCTTTATGAGAGATATTTAACCAATTCAAAGGATGTAGAGGTTACTGACAGACTTATTGAGGCGCTTCTTCTTACAATGAAGCATGAGACGCCCAGAGTAATCGCTGATCCGAATAATTACGAAGCAAGAGCAAATATTATGTGGGCAGGAATGGTAGCTCATAATAATACCTGTGGTGTTGGACGTTCTCAGGACTGGAACAGCCACAATATTGAGCATGAATTATCAGCTCTTTATGACTGTGCGCATGGCGCAGGACTTGCGGTTACAATGCCGGCAGTTTTCAAGTATGTTATGAATCATGACATAAATAGATTTGCCAAGGTTGCTGTAAGAGTATGGGGCTGTCAGATGGATTTTGACCACCCGGAAGTTACAGCATTAGAGGGAATTAATGCATTCCAGAACTTCTTATGCTCAATTGGAATGCCTAAGAATTTCGAAGAACTTGGTGCAAAGGAAGAAGATATTCCAAAACTTGTTGATGTGCTTTGCCATGGTGATGGCAGACAGGGCAGCATCTCAGGTTTTGTAACATTAAATGAAGATGACTGCACCAAAATTTATAAAATGATGTTATAGGAGACAAAGATGGGACTTTTTGACGGATTTAAAAAGAAAGATGCCAAGCAGGTGTTACCTGATAATACAGAAGGGCTTGCACTTTTGGAAAAGCATGAAAAAGGAGAGATGAATGATATTGATTTTCTGAAGGCTTTCAGAGATCAGATTGTTTATTATACAACACCTTTTGGCGATCATAAGGATGGAACACAAAAACTCTTTGCCATTCCTAAGTCAGCAAACGAGGGTTATATTCCGGTATTCTTATCAGAGACTACAATGAGAGAGTATTATGATAACGTTGGAAGAGTAGGTTTTATGATACTTCAGGCTCCTTTCATAGATGTGGTTCAAACCACAATGAAAATGAACAGTGGCAAGGCTCCTGCTAAACTTGGTGTTCTTATTGATCCAAAGGAATATAAGGTTACACTGGATGCTCCAATGTTAGAGACGATTGAAAGAATGATGCTGGGACACTAGTAAAGAATATAAGAAAAATGACAATATGGTGGTATACTTTGGTATATCTGTAGGAGGGGGAAGATGAGAGATAATAATCAGGGGAAAGTTAATGTAGTTGCCATCATTATTGTGGCTATAATTCTTGTATCAGGTATTGTGTGTGTCGCTTTTTTCTCGACTATGATGTTCTCTGCATTTAAGGAAATGGAAGAGGAGATGAGCGTTAACCTCGATGAGTTTGACACTAAGGTTGATGCTACAATAGTAAGTTTCAGGGAAAGTGAAAGCTCCATGGGAAAAGGAGTTGAGACTCATACAGCGATTGTTTACAGCCCGATATACGAGTATGAATACAACGGAGAAACATATACAGCAACTACGGATGTTTCGACAACTGAGAAAAAGTATGAGGTAGGGGATGTGACAAGCGTCAGGATTTCTTCAACAGAGCCTGATAAGATGTATGACCCTAATTTTAATGCCAAGTCTGAGTTTGATGAATTCAAGAAAGAGGCAAGGAAGATGTTTGTGCTTCCAACGCTTGTGAGCATTATGATTTTATTTGGCGTTGTTGCCCTGGTAATTATTTCTGTTGTTAAAGCAAGGTCATCCGCAGCGGTGATATCTGTAGAAACAAAAGAAAACATGGATGCATTAAATGAATTTAATCCGACTGTAACAGATGATTATAATGATTATAACAATGAGGGATAAAATAAGGGGTAAGTTGAACTTACCCCTTTAATATGATTTAAGCTGAAGGCTGAGACTTGATATGAGAGGTCTCGCCTTTTTCTTTTTTGGCTTTTTTATTCACATACATTTCTTCATCAGCCTGGTGATAGAGTTCGTCGTAATTGAAGTCGCCCGAGGCGTATTGTAACCCACAGGCCATTACGCAGTACATCTGGCCTTCCTGGTTTAATTTCTCAAGCGCCTGTTCCCATTTGGTGTAGACATCTTTGGCTTCTTCTTCAGTAATATTCATACCAATCATGACATATTCATCGCCACCCATTCTAAAGCCATAGACTTTATCTGAAGTTACAGCGTGGATACTGTTGGCTGCCTTGATAATGAGCTCATCGCCAAGCTCGTGACCGAAATTGTCATTGATGTACTTAAGGTTATTAACATCGAAATTATAAATCGCAATAGAAGAAGGATTGTCAAAATTCGCCTCCTTCATATTAATATATTTACCCTTGTTATAAAGGCCGGTGAGTTTGTCATGCTCGCTTTCGTATTTAGCCTCAATTGCAGCATTCGTTGCGTTGATATTCTTAATGACAATATAAAATGTCCAGAAGAACATCATCAGAATTAATAATGAGTAGAACTGCACAACCAGGTTGGCAAAAGAATCGCCTTTAAGCTGCGCTGCAAAGTCAAAGATATAATATACAAATAAGAAGAGGGTTGGCGGAACTAAAAAGAGTTTCCAGCTAATCTCTCTTTTTTTGTCTGTAAGTTTGGCAAGTTCTCTTATGACAAAGATGTAAAAGAGTCCAATTAGTATAAGAAAAGCAATGATATTAAAGCCGCTTGCCACGCTGACCGAAAGTACATCGTTGCCAGGATTGATGCTGGCGAGGGCGGAGATTACTGAAAAAATCATATATACGAAAGTTACCAGTGAAACATTAGGCGCCTTCAGCCATTTACCTACAATAAATGATACTAAAATGATGGCGATAACAAAGAATATGGATCCCAGTATTTCAAGCATTAAAGACATATTGCTGATGGTACCGATTCCGTTTATGATTGCATTATTATCATAGCCCAAAATGATGAAAGTAAAAGCTGTTATAATCATGGCGAAAACAACTGACAGGTAGAAAATCAGATATGGGTTAGTAAAGAAAACCCAGAAGAAGAGGGCGACTTTGCTTCGTCCTTCTTTTAAAAAGCACTTCTTTATAGAAAAGAACAGTGCCAGTAAAAAAATAATTCTATATATAAACATTGCAATTTTAAGTATTATTTCAGTTCCCATTTTACACCTCATTTCTAAATATATATTACACTATAATCGTTATATTGACAATTTTTTATACTTATATGGAATTACATTTAATAAGGGAAGTATGAGCTTACGCCGTTTAATTAGGGGATGTTTAAGCTTAAAAATGCTTGAATTCTTAAGATAAAAGTGTTAGATTGTAAATAAGAGAAGCACCCGCTCCAAAGTGGATGCCTCACGAGGTGATTTTTATGCTCTTACGAGCATTGCCTCTCCCGTTCTGCAGACGAGAGAGGCTTATTTTTTTACTTCTTTTTTCTCTTGTCGAGAAAAGTAAGCAGTGAGATAAGAAAGATACCAGAAGTAATTGGCAAGCCAACTACTTCCAGTAAGACCATAATAATCTCAAAATCAGTCATATTCACCACCTCCCTTCCTACGAATTCCGGCAAGCCGGTTTGATAGACTCGGGAGGCTACCACCTCGTCACAGGTGCTTCATACGCAAGATATTATCACATAAAATATAAGAACGCAATGCGTATTTTGGCCGATTTCGGGCGTTTTAAAAATCCTTCGTTATTATCCACAATGGTCAATTAGGCTCTATATAAAGGTTTGGCGTTTGAGGGTGTTCAAAATAGGCCTTGGGTATATACAATACTACCAAAATTTTTGATGTTTCTATTTTTCTTTGTAGTTCTGTTGAAATATATTTATCAAAGTGTTAGATTGTAAATAAGAGAAGCACCCGCTCCAAAGTGGATGCCTCACGATTAAGGTGTTATGCTCTTACGAGCACAGTCTCTCCCGTTGGCAGACGAGAGAAGCATTTTTTTATTTTCGTTTCTTATTTCTCTTTTCTCTTGTCGAGAAAAGTAAGCAGTGAGATAAGAAAGATACCTGGCCTCTCTCGTTCTGCAGACGAGAGAGGCATTTTGGTAAAATTAAGTAAGGACGAGTCTATGAACAGAAAACCAACGCATCCAGGAAGTGTTTTTCTGGAAGATTATATGAAACCATTAAATATATCTGTTACAGATGCTGCTCGCATGCTTGGTGTTAGCAGGAAAGCCTTGTCTGAGTTTGTTAACGAGAAGGCATCATTAAGTCCTGAAATGGCGCTTAGAATAAGTAAGGCAACCAACACTTCGGTTGAAAGCTGGATGAATATGCAGCAGAAACTTACGTTGTGGTATGCTAGTAAGAAAGAACCAGACAACGTAATTCCGTTTCCAACTGTTAATGCAAAACAAGGATAATGTTAACAGGAGAAAATCATAAATGAAAGGGAAACAAATATGTCTGATAAGAAAAATGAAATAACTGTTCCAACAGTAAATTACCATATTAATAAAATCTTTAGGGATTCTGAACTTTAGAAAAATCCAGTTATTAGAAAATTTCTAATAACTGCCGATGATGGAAAGCCATATAATACAAATCATTGAGATAATTCGGAAATTCCGAATTTTCTACAAAGCCAACAAATAGCGTCTGCTTCCAGGCAAGGGCGCTATTTTTGTTTATGTTTAATAATTATTGTTTAAAAAATTTAATCAACTTGGGGTATTTTTACGTCCAAATTTTTCTGTATCCTCTTAAAAATGACAAAAATCCAGCTGGCGAACCTCTTAAAAATGACAAAACCATAAATGAAATCCTTTGAAAAATGACAAAAATCCAGCTGGCGAACCTCTTAAAAATGACAAAACCATAAATGAAATCCTTTGAAAAATGACAAAAATCCAGCTGACAACCCTCTTAAAAATGATAAAGCCTCCGTGTTTATACATGGGGGCATTTTTACGCCCAAAATCCCATTTATGGGACTCGATGTGTGAGAAAATCAGTAATATAAAGGGAATCATAAAATTAGTCCAAAATCACCGGCGAACATAAGGGGGCGATAATATGTTACTTGAAAAAGCCAAACAATATGAAGCAAATCACGAATATGAAAAAGCCTATACTCTCTATATGGCTGCAACTAATATTGAGGAGTGCGCTGCAGAAGCATATTACAGGATTGGATATATGCATTTCGAGGGCAATTCCTATGTTGAAGCCGATCAGCCAAAGGGATGTAAGTATTATGAGATGGCATATGAAAGGGGATTCGCGGATTTTAGACCAGGGGATTATCTGATGATGGGTTCATATCGTCAGTATGACGTAAAAGAGGGCATCAGGTACGGACTTACCAAGGATTTGAAACTGGCACTGGAATTCTACAAACTTACTTTAAAGACTGCACTTGATGAGGGCAAACAGCCAGAGGAACTGGAATATGTTTATTCCACGATAGGTCAGGTTCTGCTTGAAGATGAGGTTCAGAATTTCGAGATGGCATACAACTTCTTCATGTGTTCCACACATGATATCAGGTCCTGGTATTATCTGGCCGAGATGTATGCTTTCGGCAAGTATGTTAAGCAAAATCTACTTAAAGCGGCAATAATTCTTGACCAAATCGTAAAATCCCCGCCGGACGTCTGGGCCCCGGATGACATGTACCGTGAATATGCAGCTAAAGCATTGGAAGAAATACATGAAAATGTGAAATATGAGGAGGGGGATAGGATGGTGGTGTTTATTAAGGATGGGGTGAAATAATACCGTCTAAAAAGTGCGATAAAAGTAGATAGAATAAGGCTTTTGTGATATAATTAGTAAGGTTTGGGGAGCGTTACAGGAATAAGGTATTTATTTGTTAAAAATGTGAGCCAAATCGATGATTTGGCTTTTATATATTTGTGAAATTAATCAGAAATAAATTTAAAATGAATGGAGAAAAAATGGCAGAGAATAAGACTTCTAGTCAAGAATTATATTCACATCTGTTTGAGGCATGTAATATTTTACGCGGGCCAATTAACCAGGACGAATATAAGAGTTATGTGACACCGATTCTCTTTTTCAAAAGACTATCGGATGTTTACGATGAAGAGACTCAGCGTGCACTGGATGAATCCGATGGCGATGAAGAGTACGCAGCATTTCCAGAAAACCATAGTTTTGTGATCCCGGATGGTTGTCATTGGAAGGACGTTCGTGAGGTAAGTGAAAATGTTGGTACTGCCATTGTAAATGCGATGTATGGAATAGAACGTGCCAACCCGGATAGACTTTCAGGAGTATTCAGCAGCTTCGATGATGCGAACTGGACTGATAAGACAAAACTCAGTGATGAGAGACTTAAAGACCTGGTCGAGCATATGTCGAAGATACGTGTGGGCAATAATGACTATGCTGCTGATGTGATGGGAGATGCCTACGAATACTTGATCAAGAAGTTCGCGGATCTTTCTAAGAAAAATGCCGGTGAGTTTTACACGCCGAGAACAATCGTAAAGTTGCTGGTTATGCTTATGGCACCTAAAGCGGGAGAGACGGTGTACGATCCGGCATGTGGAACTGGAGGAATGCTGATTGAAGCTATCCGTTATATGAATAATGATCAGCTTACCTACGGGAAAATCTATGGTCAGGAAAAGAACCTGTCTACATCAGCCATTGCAAGAATGAATTTGTTCTTGCATGGAGCTCGCGACTTCAAGGTTACCCAAGGTGACACACTTCGTAGCCCTAACTATATAAATGCCGGCCAACTTCAGACATTTGATTGCGTAATAGCAAATCCCCCGTTCGGCCTTAAGGCCTGGGGAGCATCTGCTTTTGAAACAGATATCTATGGACGTAACATATGGGGATGCCCTTCGGACTCAAATGCTGACTTTGCGTGGCTTCAGCATATGATTAAATCAATGAATCCTGCTACTGGACGTGTCGCTGTTGTTATGCCACAGGGTGTTTTATTTCATGGTGGCAAAGAAGGAGAGATAAGAAAGCAGATTGTTGAGTCAGATAAGATAGAGTGCATTATTACTTTGATTGGTGGTGTGTTCTATGGTGCAGGTGTTTCAGCGTGTCTTATTCTAATGAATAACCATAAAGTACCAGATCATAAGAATAAAATATGTATGATTGATGCTACTGGGATCTATACGCCTGCTCGCGCACAGAATTATATGTCAGAAGATGATATTCAAACGGTATTTAACCTTTATTCGAATTACAAAGATGTGGTTGAAAAGGTAAAGATTGTAAGTTTGGATGACATACGAGATAAGGATTATACTCTTTCCGTTAACACATACATTGAAAAGAAGGAACAGGAAGTTGTGTCACCGGAAGAAGTGAGAAAGAAATATTTTGAAGCACTAAAGGAAGTCGAGGAAGCGGAAAACCACCTAAAGGAATTACTGGTGAAAGGAGGATACGTAAATGAGTAATCGTATAACGATGGAAGAACTTGAATCGTATCTCTGGGGATCAGCTGTATTATTGCGTACCAGTATCGATGCTGGTGCATACAAACAATATATTTTTCCTCTGTTATTTTTTAAACGTATAAGTGATGTTTATGACGAGGAATGCGAAAAAATCCTGAAAGAATACGACGGTGATGAAAGTGCGCTGGAATGGGAAGAGAATCATTTATTTATGGTTCCTAAGGGAGCACACTGGAAAGATGTTCGTGCTAAATCCGAAAATATTGGCGCGGCTTTGGTGGATGCTTTCGCAAAAATACAGAGTGCCAACCCGGAAAAATTGCATGGTGTATTTGGTGATGCGGCTTGGACGAATAAAAATAGATTGCCGGACCGATTACTAAAGGATTTGATTGAGCATTTCAGTTCTAAAACACTTTCTTTGGCAAACTGTCCGGAAGACGAACTGGGACAGGGGTATGAATATCTTATAAAGAAATTTGCAGATGACAGCGGCCATACAGCGCAGGAATTTTATACAAATCGTACTGTAGTCCATTTAATGACGGAAATGCTGAAACCGCAATCCGGAGAAAGCATTTATGATCCCACATGTGGATCTGCGGGAATGTTGATTTCTTCGATTGCTTATTTGAAAAATAAGGGAGAAGAGTGGAGAAATGTAAGTGTATACGGGCAGGAAATAAATGCACTTACTTCGGCAATCGGAAGAATGAATCTATTTCTTCACGGAATTAAGGATTTTGAAATAGTCAATGATGATACTCTTGCAAGACCGGCATTTATTGAACATGGCGAATTGAAAAAATTTGACATAGTTTTGGCGAATCCTCCTTATTCTATAAAACAATGGGATAGAACATCTTTTGAATCAGATAAATATGGACGAAATTTTTTAGGAACTCCCCCCCAAGGGCGAGCAGATTATGCTTTTTTTCAGCATATATTAAAGAGCATGGATTCCAAAACTGGTCGATGTGCTATTTTGTTTCCACATGGGGTTCTCTTTAGAGGAGAAGAGGCGGAAATGCGGAAAAAACTTGTTGAAACCGATTTGATAGAATGCGTCATAGGTATTGGAAAAAATCTGTTTTTTAATTCTCCGATGGAAGCATGTATCGTTATTTGTAGAAGTGTCAAGCCAACAAATAGGAGAGGAAGAGTTTTATTTATAAATGCTAAAAATGAAGTAACAAGAAAGAATTCTCAAAGTTATTTAGAGGATGATCATATTAATAAAATAGCAAGCGCATATTACGATTATAAAGAAATCAATGAGTTTTCAAAAATAGCAACCATTGAAGAGATTATGGATAACGATGGTAAACTTAGCATCTCTTTATATGTGCGTGGTGAATTGGCAGAAGAAACAATGTCTTCAAACGATGCGATTTCAGATTGGACCATTTCACAGGAAAATATGTGGAGTAGTATTAATAAGCTGAATGAATTATTAGAAGGAAGGTTGGCCAATGGTTAAATATAAAATCGGCGATATAGCAGAAGAAATATCTGTAAGAGAAAACAATCCTGCCAGCAGTTGTTATGATAAATTTGTTGGATTGGAGCACTATATTCCCGGTGATGTGGAAATTCACAATTATGGAAGTACAGAAAAACTAAATTCTGCTATGAAAGTTTTCCAGGCAGGGGATATACTTATTGCTCGAAGGAATGTTTATTTAAAGAGGGCATCCGTTGTTAATTTTGATGGAATAACATCAGGAGACTCAATTGTTTTGCGAGTAAAAGACAGGGAATTATCTAGAATACTTCCTTTCGTTTTGAATAGTGATGAATTTTGGGATTTCGCAGATCAATATGCTGATGGAACTATGTCTAAACGTTTATCTCCAAAAACATTAATGCTATACGAATTTTATGCACCGGAGAAATCAGAACAAAAAGAATATGCCGATTTGTTATGGGCAGCATATCAGACAAAGCGAAGTTATGAAAAGTTACTTATTCAAACAGATGAGTTGGTAAAATCGCAATTTATCGAGATGTTTGGGACTTATGAAAACACTATATATGATGTAAAAAAACTTGAGGAAATTTGCGAACCTATTAAAGATGGTACACATCAAACCCCAACATATACTGATGATAGAGTAAATGGGTACCTGTTCCTATCATCTAAGGATGTGACAAGTAGGTATGTGGATTGGAATCACCCTATGTTTATTCCGCCAGAGTTGCATGAGGAGTTGCATAAGAGAATAGCCCCTAGAAAAGGAGACATATTACTCGCTAAAAACGGAACTACAGGCATAGCTGCAATTGTTGATAGGGATATAGTTTTTGATATATATGTAAGTTTGGCTTTGTTGAGGCCTCTTAAAGGTATTAATGTGAAATATTTGTGGCAGGCAATAAATATGCCAGAAACGAAGGCACAGTTTGATTCTCGGCTTAAAGGCGTAGGAGTTCCCAATTTACATTTAGGAGAGATTAAACAGGCTAGGATTGTTGTACCACCGATTGAACTTCAAGACAGGTTTGCGAATTTCTTGGAACAAAGCGATAAATCAAAATTTGAAATACAAAAATCTATAAATAGAATAGATGCTGTAATAAAAGCATTAGTAGAAGAAAACAGTAGTAATATGGCATAATAAACTTCAAAAACAACAATAAGGAGGCTTATTATGCTGTTACAACAAATTCAAATTATTGAATCAAAGATGGCTGCTGTATTAAATGATAATCAAAGGGAAATATTACATGATGTATTGTCACAGCTAGCACAATCTGATTACGGAGCAAAAGATGATGATTATTTAGAGATGTTTATTGCTGCTAAGAAAATTGAAGGATGTTCAGAGAAGACTCTGCGGTATTATCGTTCAACGATTTCTACGGCATTAATGGCGGTGAATAAAGCGATTTATGATATTACCACAGATGATTTGAGATTATATATATCATCTTATCAGGAACGGAGCGGAGCGAGTAAGACGACGGTGGATAATATTCGCAGGATTTTATCTAGTTTCTTTTCTTGGCTAGAAGAGGAAGATCATATTATAAAAAATCCAATGAAAAGGATTCATAAGGTTAAAGTAAAAAAAACAGTAAAAGAAACATATTCAGATGAAGAATTAGAGATGATGCGTGATGGATGTGACACAATCCGTGATTTGGCGTTGATAGATTTGCTTTCGTCTACGGGTATGAGAGTGGGTGAATTAGTTAAATTAAATATTTCTGAAATAGATTTTAATAACAGAGAATGTATTGTTCTTGGCAAAGGAGATAAAGAACGAAAAGTCTATTTTGATGCACGAACTAAAATTCACTTAAAGCAATATTTGGAAAAAAGAGTCGACGATAATCCGGCATTATTTGTCTCTTTACAGTATCCGTATTGTCGATTACAAATCAGCGGTGTTGAGATTAGACTGAGAGAAATAGGAAAAAAACTTGATATTTCTAGAGTTCATCCACATAAGTTTCGTAGGACTCTTGCAACAGTTGCTATTGATAAGGGAATGCCAATAGAACAAGTTCAGCAGTTGCTTGGCCATCAAAGCATTGATACAACATTACGGTATGCGATGGTGAATCAGGCAAATGTAAAAAATTCCCATAAAAAGTACATAGGGTAATAATCGCAATTTATCGAGGAGATAATGCCATTAATAGAATCCGGGGAAACAGTCCCTTTGGATGACTTGGTAGAGAATGACAGGCCGATTACATATGGGATACTTAAACCGGGATCAGGATTTCCGGGAGGCATTCCTGTGGTGAAAGTGAAGGACATGAAAGATGGTGTAATTGACCAGTCAGATCTTTTGTTGACTACACCAGAATTGGATTACCAGTATCGCAGATCTAGATTGAGATCGGGCGATCTCCTTATATCCATTAGGGGATCTGTTGGTCGTATGGCAGAAGTTCCTGAGAACTTAGAAAATGCAAATATTACTCAAGATACTGCGAGATTAACAATTAAGCCAGAGTACAACAAAGTATATATACGTGGAGTGCTTGAATCCCGACCACTTCAAGAAGATATGGAGAGAAACATACGCGGAGTAGCTGTTAAGGGGATAAACATAGGCTACCTTCGTGAATTAGGTATTCCAGTATGTGATAGAAGTAGACAAGATGAGCTCGCAGAATTATACAAACAGAGCGATAAATCAAAATTTATAGTTTCAAATCGCAATTTATCGAGATGTCTAATGAGTGGTCGTCAGCATGTAAATATGAACCATTGTCAGAGTACATGATGAGCATTACCTATGGATTTACGAATCCTATGCCAGATACTGATGAAGGACCTTGGAAAGTTACTGCTAAAGATATAGTTGATGGAAAAATTGATTATTCGACTGCAAGAAAAACATCACTGGAAGAGTATGAGAAGCTTACTGCTAAAAGCAAACCTGATGTTGGTGATGTGCTGCTTACGAAGGATGGAACACTGGGAAGAGTGGCAATAGTTGATCAAGAAGGAATATGCATTAATCAATCAGTTGCGACTATAAAATGTAATGAACGGATTATACCTAAATTTTTGTATAGCATACTTCAAATGCCTGAATATCAAGAGAAGATGCTCGCAGATGCAGGAGGGGTAACTGTTAGGCATTTATATATAACAAGAGTGGATAAGATGCCAGTTTGTATTCCTAGTTTTAGTGAGCAACAGAAATGGTCACACTTTGTTGAACAGAGCGATAAATCAAAATATATTAATGATGTAGTTAGGAGGTCAATATGCTTAACGAAGATACAATAGAACAGATGCTTATATCTGTACTTCAAAAAAATGGCTGGACATATATTCCGGCAGAAAACATGCCTCGACAGGATTCAGAAGTCATGGTAGAGTCTATGGTTAAATCCGCGCTAATAAGACTGAATCCTGAAATAGCAGAGGATCCTAACAGGGCAGATGAAGTTATATATAAGTTACGCTCATTGATTCTTTCGGTACAGCCGCATAATCTTATTGCTCAGAATGAGATGTTCAAAAAACTTATCTTCGAAGAAAATTCATTTCCTTTTGGCAAGGACGGACGTATGGTGCCTATACGCTTCTTCGGAACTATGACAAGAGAGAATCTCGCACTTAATGAATATGTTGTAACAAACCAGTGGTGCTTTCCAGCAAAAGAGGGCGGAAAACGACTGGATCTTGTACTTCTTGTAAATGGATTCCCGCTTATCATTGGAGAACTTAAAACACCATTCCGTGATGCAATCACTTGGTTGGATGGAGCCAAAGATATCTCTGATTATGAAAAAAGCATTCCGCAGATGTTTGTTACCAACGTTTTCAACTTTGCGTCTGAGGGTAAGTGCTATAGGTACGGATCAATTAATATGCCCATAGACATGTGGGGACCGTGGCACACAGCTGACGATAAGTCGGAAGGCACGCTCATATCCGTACAGAAAAGTGTAGTCGATATGATTACACCGGAAAAGGTAATGGACATATTCCAGTTCTTCACTATGTTTGCAACGGATAAGAAATATCGCAAATATAAAATCATATGCCGTTATCAGCAGTATGAAGGCGCCAATCTTATCGTTGAACGTGTTAAGGCTGGTTACCCAAAGAAAGGTCTGATTTGGCACTTCCAGGGCTCAGGAAAGTCTCTGCTCATGGTGTTTGCGGCTTATAAGCTCCGCATGATACCTGAGTTAAAGAATCCTACAGTTGTAATTGTAGATGATAGGCTTGATCTGGAGACACAGATTACGGCGACCTTTAATGCATCAGATATTCCTAATATGGCTGCGGCCAGAACCAAAGAGGAACTTATTAAATTCTTTGAAGGCGATATGAGGAAAATCCTCATTACAACCATTTTCCGTTTTGGTGATGTTGAAAAATGCCTAAATACCAGTGAAAACATTATTCTCATGGTCGATGAAGCACATAGAACCCAAGAAGGAGATTTGGGCGAGAAGATGCGTATCGCACTTCCTAACGCGTTTTTCTTTGGACTTACAGGTACTCCTATTAATAGAATTGATAAGAATACATTCAAAACATTTGGCGCGGAGGAAGATAAGAGTGGTTATATGAGTAAGTATTCCTTCTCGGATTCTATTCGAGATGGTGCCACACTTCCGCTTAATTTTGAAGCCGTTCCAGTTGAATTGCATGTTGATAAAGAGAAGATTAATGAAGAATTTGATCTTATGACAAAAGACCTGTCTGAAGAGGATAAGGCAGAGCTTTCAAGGCGTGTCAATATGAAGGCAATTATGTATGACCGAAAGAGAATACGTAAGGTCTGTGAGCATATAGCAAAGCATTATACCGAAAAGATTGAGCCGAATGGTTACAAAGGTCAAGTTGTTGTATATGACCGCGAATGCTGTCTAATGTATAAAGAGGAGTTAGATACACTTCTTGGTCCGGAAGCAACAACCATTGTTATGGATACAAATAATGATAAGGCAGATCGATATAAAGCATATCGTCGAGATAGAGATGAAGAAGCTAAGCTCTTAGATTATTATAGAGATCCTAAGACACCTCTTAAACTTGTTATTGTTACCGCAAAATTACTTACCGGATTTGATGCACCTATTTTGCAAGTTATGTATTTAGATAAGCCAATGAAAGATCATAATCTTTTACAGGCTATTTGTCGTACCAACCGTACTTACAATGCAGGTAAGACCTTTGGTTTGGTTGTAGATTACATAGGCATTTTTGATAATGTGGCTAATGCATTAAACTTTGATGAGGATGGTATGAAGAAGGTCATCACGAATATTGATGAGGTAAAGAAGAAATTACCGAAATTGGTTGATGACTGTATGGATTATTTTATAGGAATTAATCGAGAACAGGATGACTGGGAAGTTCTTCTTGAGGCGCAGGAGAGATTACCGGATGATGATACGAAGGACAGATTTGCAGCATACTTCCGCGTTCTTTCGCGTGCATGGGAAGCATTGTCTCCTGATCCATGCCTTATGAAATATAGAGAAGAATATAAATGGCTTGCAAAGGTTTACGAGTCTGTTAAGCCTACTGATAACAGAGGCGCTCTTGTATGGGCTGCTTTCGGTGCAAAGACTATGGATTTAGTTCATCAAAATATTACGGTTGATGAGCCAGAGGAAGATAATGAAATAATCACTATGGATGCAGAACTCATTGAGGATTTTATAAAATCTCAAAAAGATTTGAAAAAAACTACAATGAGAGTAGAAATAAGTTTGGTAGCAATAATTCAAAAACACTCTAATGACCCAAGGTATGTTGAATTAGGTGAAAAACTTGAAAAACTTCGTGATCAGCATAAGCAAGGTTTGATTGGAAGTATTGAATTTTTAAAACTTTTACTTTCGCTTGCCAGAGAGGCAGCAAGAGCCGAGAGAGATGTTGTTCCTGAAAATGAAATAGATAAAGGTAAAGCGGCTCTTACTGAACTTTTTAATGGCGTTCGTAATGAAAAAACACCAATTATAGTTGAACGAATTGTTAATGATATAGATGGTATTGTTAAAATTGTTAGATTTGATGGATGGCAGAATACTACAGAAGGTCAAAAGGAAGTTAAAAAGGCGCTTAGAAGCATCATTTGGATTAAGTATAAAATAAAAGATCAAGATGTTTTTGATAGAGCATATAACTATATAGAACAGTATTATTGATTTTTGAAGATTAATCATAGTTGATTTTGTTTTTGTATATAAATGCTAATGAATAATATATTGTTATGTGGAGAATACGCTATTTGAATGATCGGATTATTATAAGACTGTTGAACTGTAAGACGTTAAAAGAGTTTGTTACAGCTTTTTTTGGACTGTTGATCCACATCAACAATAAAAAGTGGTTCAAATAAGCGTGTTTGGTGGAAGTGCAAGTATTGTGGAAATGAATGGCAGACCGCCGTTGCAATGAGAACAAAACAAGGCACAAAATGTCCTGTTTGCGCAAGGAATAGAAATATAGAACAATATAAATTCGGAGATAAGCAGTAAAGATTATTTTTGAAAAAGGAGTAAATATGAATCAAGAACTATTAGATAAAGAATTGATATCCTATAAAAGAAATTTTGAAACTCGTTTTGAAAATGAAAAGTATAAATGGGAAGCCATAAAGTGGTTTCAAGATCATTGGGATATAGAAGCAGATAATTTTCATGATATGTTTATGCTGGCGACAGAAAAAACAGACAACCTACTCTCATCAGCGAAATATTTTCCAAGAAAAATGATGGGCGCATATTCTGAATGGGAACCGGAAACAGTTCGAAAAATGTTTCGCAACCTCTATGACGAGAAGATACCATTTGAAAAACGTTTTGAGAAGTTTAAAAGTGACGCTGAAGGATTAAAAAATCGTTTTAATCCTAGTGTCAAAAATTTTCAAACTTCATTTGCGATTAGTGTATATTTGTGGTTGAAATACCCTGATAAGTATTGTCTTTACAAGTATACTGAGTTTAAAAATACATGCAAATATCTTGCTAATGACTATATTCCGGTAATGAAAGATGTATTAGATAATATTGAAGCAAATTATGAACTTGTATTATCGCTTAAAACGAGGTTGCAAAAAGATAATGAATTGATAGAATTATTTGATAAACTAAAAAATCCTGATTGTTATGCAGATTCACAACATTTAACTTTAGCAAGTGATTTTATTATTTATATTGGACGAAAAGCAACTTCTCAGAATGATGATGAAAGGTTACTAAATGAAAAAAATCAAGATAATTGTGTAACAAAATACACAAAAGAAGATTTTTTGAGTAATGTTTTTATTGATGAAAAGCAGTATGATTTGTTAGTAAGTCTTGTTCGTAACAAAAAAAATGTTATTCTCCAGGGGGCGCCAGGTGTAGGAAAAACATTTACAGCAAAGAAATTAGCTTATTCAATGATGGGTGTAACGGATGAAAACCGTGTTGAATTTATACAGTTCCATCAAAGTTACTCTTATGAAGATTTTATTATGGGATATAAGCCGGATGGTGAAGGATTTGAGTTAAAAAATGGTATATTTTATCAATTTTGCCTACGTGCAGCAAAAGATCCATATAAAGATTATTTCTTTATTATTGATGAAATTAATCGAGGTAATTTGAGTAAAATTTTTGGAGAATTGCTAATGTTGATAGAAAGTGATTATAGAAAACATAAGGCAACTCTTGCTTATACCGGAGAACCCTTTAGCGTACCTGAAAATTTATTCATTATTGGAATGATGAATACAGCAGATCGCTCGCTTGCAATGATAGATTATGCACTTCGTAGACGATTTAGCTTTTTCTCAATGAAACCAGCGTTTGATAATGATAAATTTAAGAAATATCAAAAACAAATACATAGCGATAAATTAAATGAATTAATTGATATTGTTGTTTCGCTAAATGATGCTATTGAAAAAGATTCCTCGCTAGGAAAAGGATTTTGCATAGGACATAGTTATTTCTGTAACTTAGATAATATAAATTCCAAAGAACTAGATAATCGTCTTATTTCTATTGTTCAATACGACATTATTCCTACTTTGGAGGAGTATTGGTTTGATGCTCCAAATAAAGTTGATATCTGGAAAACCAAATTTGGATCAGTGGTGGGAGCTTTAGAATAATTGTGACTAAAGATAAGAGTATTATTATAAAAAACATATATTATATGCTTTCTTATGCTTTTAAAATACTAAAAGAAGAAAACTACGAAGAAATAGAAACTGAGGAATTTGAGAACATACAGGATATGTTTGCAGCTATATTAGGTAAGGGCGTGGCCAGACAAATAAAACATGGACTGTATCGTGAGTATATTACTAGAGAAGAAGATTTAATGTTTCTACGTGGTAAAGTTTTTGTAAAAGAGTCATTTAGCAATAAAATGAAGAAAAAACGGGCTTTATATTGCGAATATGATGAATTGTCTGTTGATAACATCTTTAATCAGATAATTAAAACTACTATGCATTATCTTGTACGACACACTTCTGTTAAGGATGAATTTAAAGAACAGTTAAAAAGAAATTTATTGTATTTTGATGATGTTCAATTAATTCAAGTATGTGAAATTAGATGGGATACACTTCGATTCACTAAGAATAACCAAGAATATCGTATGTTGATTAATATTTGTAATCTTGTTCTTGATGGGCTTTTATTGACAACAGAACAAGGCAAATATAGATTGGCTAATTATTTAGACGAGCAAAAAATGCATAGACTGTATGAAAAGTTTATCTTAGAGTATTACAGATATCATTATCCTGAACTACGTGCTAATCCAGATCAGATTGAATGGAATGTTGATGATAATAATATTGTTTTCTTACCATCTATGCAAACAGATATAACTTTGAAGTATCATAAAAAGACATTAATAATTGATGCTAAGTATTATTCCCAAACAATGCAAACACAATACGACATAAGTACTTTAAAATCCGCAAACTTATATCAGATATATACTTATGTTAAAAATCAAGATAAAGATAACACAGGTAATGTTTCGGGTTTGTTACTATATGCAAAAACTGATGAGGATATTACTCCTGATTTTGAATATAAGATGAGCGGTAATTTAATTGGTGCTAAAACACTAGACTTAAATTGTGATTTTTCATTATTGTCGAAGCAACTAAATTTAATAGTTGATAATTATTTTTATAACCAAAAAGTAGATTAATTATTAAAAAAGGAATGTATGGAGGGAATCAATGGAAAAAAATACTGAAATTAAAACATTATATGTTGTAACAAAAAGTGGCGAAGATTTTAAGCAATTAAGAGAGTTGGTTGAAAGCAATGACGATACAGATGATGAAATAATTGGAATAAAAGATGGTAGTGTTCGTCTGTTTAATTTAGGCGAAACAATGTGGGAGAAAAATGTTTTAGAGAAAAATGATAAGATTCTGTTTATTGGTAAAGTTAATAAAACGTCTCAATTAAGAAAAAAAGCAAAATATTATAATGATGAGTATGGTATAAGATATGGATTTTGCGAGGATAAGTATGCTTTTCTTGAAGTGGATCCAGATGCTTTAAATGATAGAACTATTTACAAGGAATTTATAGACAGTCTTCTAAATATGCCAATTGTCGAGGGCGTTGTTGGACTGAAAAAAACAAAAAAGAATAATGCACAAATAAAACTTGGAAAACAGGAAAAGAAGATTATAAAACATACTCCAGGTAAGAAAAACTTTAGAAGATTTGTAGTTCCACTGGGGTTTGTAAAAGATATTAGTGATACACAAAAGGAAAACAAGTATATAGCTAAGCAGCAATATGCTTTTGGACTAATTCATTTTTACTATTATTTTTTACAAGATTTTATGGAATCCGAGGTTCGTGTAATTGAAGAACCGTTAAAGAAAAAAGAAAAAAAATCAAAGAATAAGCTTGATAAAATTATTGAGGATGAATCAAATAATTATAATGCTGCCTATAGTCATATGAAGTCAAGCGGAGAAAACTTATACACAAATCGAGTTAGAGCATGTGATGTCATTGCTAATGTAACAACTCTTATTAATAGCATTGCAAATACACCAAAAGAGTTTGATGAAGAATTACAGAAAATTGATGATAATATTAAAGTATTTAAGGATGAGTGTGAATTCGCTAAGAAGGAACTTGCTTTAGCAAGAAAAGCAGCGGCAGGTGCTTTAGTTGGTGGAGCTGGAGGCGCAGCGATAGCTCTGGTTACACCGGCAGCAGCTATGTGGATTGCCACAACATTTGGTACATCATCTACAGGTGTTGCTATATCAACATTAAGTGGTGCAGCAGCAACCAAAGCTGCTTTGGCATGGCTAGGAGGTGGGACTCTAGCTATGAGTGGAGGTGGAGTCGCAGGAGGAGAGGCTCTTCTTGCCATGGCAGGCCCTATTGGTTTAGGTGTTGCATCTTGTTCTATTCTTACTTCTATTGTGATTTTTAATGTTACAAAAAGTAAAATGGATAAAGAAAGAAACGATTATATTGGATATTTAAAGCAGAATACAATGATAGTATTAGAAACTGCAGAAAAAATCAATCTTTTATCAGACAAAACAATTGTTATATTTGATGGGCTTAATAACAATTATAATGAATGTTTACCTGCTTTCAAGAAAGATTTTTTACAGTTGGATGAAGACATGAAACTTAAGCTTGGAGCTTTAGTTAATAATACAAATTCTCTTTCTATGATAATAAAGGAGACGATTAATTAATGAGTCTAAAGGTTATAGCAAAATCAACTCAGGAACAAGCTGTTGCATCCTGGATAGATTATTTAAACCAACTAAGAGTTGATAGTTTATGTGATTTTTTAAATAACCAGTCTGATAACTATATAGATGCAATGAATTATATAGATACAGCACTTGAAAATATACGTAGACTAATAGAATCAAATCGTGGCGGGGAAACGGGTATACATGGTTTTATTGCTGAAATAGCGGAATCTGGAGTTGAGAATGCTAAAAATGTGATAAGCGGCAAGAAAATAACAACTGAGTGGGTTAATGATAATGGAATTGATGATATAAGGAGAATCACAAATGTTCAAAGTGGACAGGTTGTTGAATCCATTCAGCAGAAATTTTATAATTCAGATTTGTCATTAAATGCCATTTTAAAGCATTATGAAAAATATCCAGATTTTATTAAAAATGGTGGTAAATACCAAATACCAAAAGATCAGTATCAAAAGATTATTCAGTATTTAAACATTTCTAAATCTGATGCAATTAAAATGCAAACATCAGACGGTTCGTTTAGTTATAAACAGTGGAAATTCGTTCACGATTTTTTTGAAAGTAATAAAATTAAAATTAATAAAATCGAACCTGCAGATTTTAATTATCATGAAGTTCAAAAAGGTAAAATATTCGACTCGATGGATACAAGAAGAAAAGAGATAGAGAATATTGATAGAAAACTCAGACAGGATGCTTATGAAAACAGCCTTCCGACATTTAAAGAAGGAATTAAAATTATGCTTGTTTCTGCTGCAGCAGAAGGAACGACTACATTTTTGATTGAGCTAATTAGCTTGTCTAAGAAAAAAGGTGGATTAATACACTTAAATACTTCAGATTGGGAATATGTTTTTAGCAAAAGTACTTATGGAACTGCAAAGGGTGGTACTAGAGGCGCTGTTGTATATGTTTTGTCAAATTTTACTTCGACACCTGCTGCTGTCGCGACAGCAATGGTAACTGCATCATTTGGAATTGCAGAACAAGTTTATCAGTTCAGAAAAGGAGAGTTGAGTGAAGTTGAAATGCTTGAAAAGACAGAATGGTTATGTTTAGATGCGACTATGAGTGCTATAAGTGCTTTGCTAGGTCAGTTTTTAATTCCTGTTCCAATTTTAGGGGCTTTAATTGGTAACACCGTTGGAATGATAATGTATAGTACTGTAAAACAAAAATGCTTTATTAATGAGAAAAAAATATTTGATAATTATTTATATTCTATTAATCAAATGGAGAAAGAATTAACAGAACAATATCTGTTTTATGTAAAAAAAATGAAAACTGAGTTATTATCCTTTATAAAGATTTGTTCGCAGGCGTTTTCCGTTGACCCGGCTTCAGCTTTAGTAGGTTCTATTAATTTGGCATATTCCGTTGGTGTTAATGATGAAAAAGTGTTAAAGAATAATAACGATATATATAACTATTTTATGAAATAATTAAATTTATATTCGTCAACCCTCAGTGGCTCACTTTTATAGTAGCATTAATATGCATTGGGAGTTTCTTATTATAGACTTATTTTTTTTGTTTGCTAAATTGAAAAAGTTGAAAATTATAGTTGTAAACAATGAAGTTTATTTGCTTCAAAGTCAGGTTGATCAATAATGTCTAAAATATTGTAATATAAATACACATCTTCTTCGAACATATCATTATCTTTAACTAGAGAAATAAGAAAACTATCATTTCCAGATAATTCAATTATTGTATCATCTATAATTTTCTTAACAACCTTGTTCTTTTGTTGCTTTGACTTATTATTCGTTGAGCCAAATATCTTCTTAAATATGTCTGTTATTGATTTATGTGAAGATGCTTTAACACGTTCTTTTCTTTTGATTTCAAGGTTATCTTCAACTTCTGCAGCGACATTCAGTGCAACATTTGCTGCGATTTTTGCAGAAGTTTTTAGCGCTGCTTTTCCCACACTTTTTAATAATAATTTGCCAAGCATATATACTCCTTTTTTAAAAGAATTATTCTGATTTATCTGTTTCTTCAACTGTGGAAGGAACTAAATCCATTGGATTTGAATAAAACTTATTTATTAAATTAATTATTCTCAAATTGTTTTTCCATTCATAAAAAGTTTTTACACATATTTCTTTGCATTGTGTTATGTTTTTGTCAATATCTTGGATTCTTTTTCTTATTTGATCAATCTGAGATTTTATCCTGTTTTTATATTTTATTTCAAGCCCTTCACATATTCTAGCAAGAATATATATAGTTATTCCCAATGCTATGCCAATTATGCTGAATATACATGAAATGGCGTAGAATATAGCGAATATTGCAATACCTACAAGAGTTAGTAAAAATATAAATGATAGAATAATGGAAATATGACTGATAGCGATTGATATGGCACACGCAATAATTATGATATAGTACCATACGTAAATTTTAGGGTTTTCCTTCCTGGTGTTTTGCTCAATTGCTTGTGGAGTAGCAATCAGTTCTTTCAAAGCAATTTCTTTTTGTGACAGTTTATTTTTTTCAGGTAATAGTTTTATTACTGATTCTTCCGCAGAAAGATTACCTGCTTTTAGAGAATCTATTTTTGCCTGCAGAATAGGAATATTTCTTTCAAAGTATTCTGTAATGCACTTATTTTCTTCTTTAGTGAACTCGCTAAAAGTAAGGTGGTTAATGATACAGTCAAATACCTCTATAAACGGAATAAAATTGTTGAAGTTTTGTTTGAAATCATGGGTAAAGGAACGCAAACGTAAAATCCAATAGCCGTATTTGTATGTATTGTCATCTTCACCTTGAACAAGCTCGTTATGTATGGTTTTATAGTCGTTATACATTTCCATACGACTTTGTATTTCGATAAGGTTTTCGTCAATTATTCTTTGTAAACCAGTAAAAGGATTATCAAAATGAAATTCTGTTAATATTTTCTCTCCAGATTCATTATTAAGAATATATTCAGTACCACAACTTTGACATACAAGTTTACCAGTATTTTCGATAACTTCAATAGTTGTACCGCACCTTTTACAAATAATAGCTGTAGCTTCCATTATTATTCCCCTGTTATTCTATATATTGCCTTAATTATAGCATTATTATTTCGTTAAGTATAATGTTTATTGAAGATTTTAATAATAACAACAAAAGGCGTGACAGTTTGGTCGCGCCTTATTTTTGTTATCTATTAATATATATTTATGATTTCGTTTATCGCTTCAGCATATAATGATCGGGATTTTTTATTTGGATCGGTATTGTTATTTTTCTTAAAAAGATATAGACTTTTCAATTCCTGCCAATGACCATGGTCTTTTATCCATTGGGCTCGGTTTTCAAGTTCATTATTGCTTACGGGGAGGAAATACCAATTGTATGCATTTTGTTTTTTGTTGAAGTGGATATATTGTTGTCTTCCGTCGTTGCAATCAAATACTATGCAAAAATCACAACTATGCTTAATTCGCGAGAAGAAAGTATCTTTTGATTTTATAGTTAGAACTCTAGTACTGTCTTCGCAATGACCATAACCATATTTATACGAGTGCTTATCAAGAGCATTTCTAAGAATTGTTCTTATTTGCTTTGGCGTATAATCATCATTATCATCATTGATATGGAGATTAACATCAAAGTCATAGCCTATGTTAGATTTGTTATCTCTTGTTATGAGATTGCGATGAGAGCTGCCTACATAGGTATAAGAAAACGTAAAGTACTTTCTTACTTCGTTTTGTACACAGTGGATTAGTTCTTCAAGTTCTTTCCTTACTGGAAGCCATTCTGCTCTTGGGACAAATTGATAATCATGTACCATGTGTTTTTTCCTTTCTTTATCCCATGCCGTCCCATTTAACTTTTGTTAAATCATTATAATATATCAGCAATGGAATAGATTGTCAAATAAATAGGTGATTTTGTGGCACTTTGAACGATAATTGGGTATAATATTACTAGTTTTTATGTGGAGATAAAGAAGGGATGGGTTTATCTGAATATGAACTTCATAATGAAGGATTAAATGGTGGCTTAGAGACCGATAGTGAGGTTGCTCAAGCTAAGGGTATTGCTATGCCTTCAAATATTGTTCAGGATAAAATTGCCAGATTGTTTGAATGTGGACAATTAATGTATTCATTGATTGATGGTAATCAGTATATAGCTAGAAGTGATTATTATAATCAGGTTGCCAGTTATACAGAGGATTTAAACTTCTTTAAGGTTTTAAGCGAAAGCGGAATGCTAAGTGACTATTGTCAGAAGAACGGCGTGTCTATTTTTGACGTAAATAAGATATTATTCACTTTTCATGATATCGTTAATCTGGTTGAAAAACATAATGAAGAGTTCATAAAAAACAATATGATATCTGAAAAGGAATATCTGGATGATGTATTAAAACCAATTGATCCAAATATTGTTCTTGATGATGATCAGCGAAGAGTTGTTTTGACAGATGAAGATTATTGTCTGGTTATTGCTGGTGCTGGTGCAGGAAAGACTACTACTGTTGCAGCTAAAGTTAAATATTTAGTAGATAAAAAAGGAATTGATCCTTCTCAAATACTTGTTGTTTCTTTTACAAATAAAGCAGTGCATGAACTACGTGAAAGAATAAATGATAATCTTGGCGTTGAGTGCCCAATTGCAACATTTCATTCTACAGGAAATGCAATTATTCATAAAAATTCTCCTGATGAAAAATTAAATATAGTTGATCAGTCCAGATTATACTTTGTTATAAGGGATTATTTTAGAAACTCCATTATGAGAAATGAGAGTGCTGTTAATAATTTAATTATGTTCTTTGCATCATATTTTGATGCTCCGTATGAAGGCTCAGATTTAAATTCATTTTTTAATAATATCGCTAAGGCTAATTTTTCAACAATGCGTAGCGATTTGGAAGACTTCAAAAGAGAAGTTATTGACTCAAGAACTAAGAAGTCAGTAACAATACAAAATGAAGTTTTGAGATCATATCAGGAAGTTGAGATTGCGAATTTCTTATACCTTAACAATATTGATTATGAATATGAACCAATATATAAGTATGATATTAAATATTCAAGAAAACCATATACTCCGGATTTTATTATTTTTCAAGGCGAAAAGAGTGCGTATTTAGAGCATTTTGGAATATCCGAATCAGGTAATAATGACCGTTTCTCAGATGAAGAAATAGCACGTTACAAAAAGGCTGTAAATGATAAAGTAAGATTACATAGAGAACACGATACAGAACTTATATATACTTTTTCTGCTTATGATGACAGACGTTCTTTATTAGAACATTTAAAGGAAAACCTTGAAAATCATGGTTTTGTTCTAAAACCACGTTCCAATAAAGAGATTATGGAGTTACTGGTTGCAGGTGAAGAAAACAGATATATACGTAAATTAATTACTTTAATATGTCGTTTTATATCTAATTTTAAGGTTAATGCTTTCAAGGCTGATGACTTTAACAGAATGTATCATTCGACTCAAAATGTGAGAAGCAGATTATTCTTAAGCATTTGTAATGACTGTTACTTAGAGTATGAAAAATGGCTTAAAGAAAACAATGCTGTTGATTTTGAGGATATGATTAATGAATCGGCCAGATTGCTTCGTGAAGTTAAAGAAATGAAGCATAAGCTTGATTTTAAATATATCATTGTTGATGAATATCAGGATATTTCAAGACAGCGTTTTGATTTAACCAAAGCACTATCAGAAGTTACTGATGCAAAGATTATTGCAGTAGGTGATGACTGGCAGTCCATATATGCGTTTAGTGGCTCTGATATAACTTTGTTTACCAAGTTTGAGGAGATAATGGGTTATGCCAAGATGCTGAAGATAGTTCGTACATATCGTAACTCTCAGGAGGTTATTGATATTGCGGGTAATTTCATTCAGCAGAATAAGGAACAGATAAGTAAGCAATTAATATCAAACAAGCATATAGAGGATCCAGTATTAATTTATACATATAATGGAACATTTAAAAGAGATTATAAAAATGCAAATCGAAAAACAGGTAGAAATTATGAACTAGCCAGAGCAATAGAACGTGTTCTTGAAGATTTGATGGAATATAAAAAGAAAGAAGGTGCAAAGCCAGGTTCTATTTTACTTCTTGGAAGATTTGGATTTGACGGAGATCATCTTGAAAAGACAGGTTTATTTGAATATGTTAATCGTTCATTTAAAGTTAAGAGTGTTAAATATCCTTTCTTAGATATTACTTTTATGACTGCTCATTCATCTAAAGGACTTGGTTATGATGATGTTATTGTCATTAACGGCAAGAATGAAACTTACGGTTTTCCTTCTAAAGTAGAAGATGATCCGGTTCTTGGATTTGTTATTAGAGGCGACAGGTCTATTGATTATGCTGAGGAACGTCGATTATTCTACGTTGCTATGACAAGAACAAAGAACAGAGTATTCTTTGTTGCGCCTGAAGAGAATCCATCAGAGTTTCTTCTTGAATTAAAGCATTCGTATAAAAATGTTATATTAAATGGTGATTGGAATGAGAATCCACCTGTAAGTATTACTAAGAAACCATGTCCATTATGTGGTTATCCAATGCAGTTTAAATATAAGAAGTCATATGGATTACGTCTACATATTTGTTCAAATGAGCCTGAGTTATGTGGCTTTATGACAAATGAGATAAAAGGAGCAAAGCTTTCAATTCAAAAGTGTGATAAGTGTAGAGACGGATATCTTATCGTTAAAAAAGGAAATGATTATTTCCTTGGATGTACCAACTATAAACCTAATGGTACAGGATGCAATAATATTGTTAATAAAATAGATTATTACAAACAGATGGGATATGAGTTAGAACCACCGAAAGAAGAAATACCAGATGAAGAGCAGGTTAAGGTTGTTGCTCCACAAAATAAAGAGAAAGTGGAGGCAAAGTGGAACTTAGATAAGGATGATTATGTAGAGATAATTAAAGCAGATGTTCCACCAGTTATCTACAATGATTTTAATCTTAATATGGTAGTGTTTAATGTATTGAAAGCACTACAAAACATAAGCCAGGTTAGATATTATGGTTCTAAGGTATTATGTGATGTACTAAGAGGTTCTGTTAATGAGAAAATCATCAGTAATAAACTGAATGATTTGCCAGAATATGCTTTATATACAAAGATTCCTGAGGATACTGTTAAGGCTATTATTGATTGGCTAATTCAAGAACATTTTATCCTTCGTACGAAAGGGCAATATCCAGTACTTCACCCAACTTATGAAGGATTGCATTATTCAGAGTTTATCACAAAAAAGAAACTTGAAAAGATGAAAAAATATCTTGAGGAGGATGTTATAACATGGTAACAGTTGATTTACAAAAACTTGAGAAAGCAATTATATACACAAGTAGAATTGCTGATGGAAATAATCCGGTTAATAATACACCATCTGATGATCAAGTACTTTCTGATCCTAATGTTGTTAGGTGTATGTTTTTTATTCGTGATGTTTTGCAGGCTGTAAAGGATAATAATGGTATAATCGGAAGTGTTCCTAAAGAGAAGAAACAACCATTTCCAGTTGAAGTTATATCTCAATTTGAGTATCAAGAGAATAAAACAATTACTAGTCTCTGTGAACAGATTAATAATCCAGTTCCTGAAAATTGTAAAAAACTAAACTATAAAGTTATTACAAGTTGGTTAAAAAAGCGCGACTATCTTATAGAAGTTGAAGACGATTTATTGGGAAAAGTTGTTACTAAAACAACTGAAAAAGGAAATGGAATTGGAATTACTTGTAATTTTGTTCGTAGCGAAAGCGGACGAGAGTATTACAGGGTTGAATATACTAAACAAGCACAAGAGTTTATTATAAGTAATTTACCGACTATGATAAATGAATACGAAAAGTGAAATATTCTGAATTAGAACTAGTGAATAATTCTGTGTTGATTATCGTTTCCTTATTTATATTTGACGAGAAGTGAGATTTTATAGGTAAAGGATTTCAGGTTTAATGATTAAGTACGTAGTAATAGGAATAATTGTATTTATCATTGCTTTAGTTGTCTTTCTTGTTGTTAATGGGAAGAAAGGTGGCGAAAGTGATGAACTGACGCCGGCTGATTTTGACAGGTATAAGAGAAGTATGCATCCGAACTGCTCTAAAGAGACTTTTGATGAGTTTATGACATTCCTTAGAAAGTATCCGGGTGGATATTACAGAAGGAGAAATGGCAGAGTTATATTTCGTGATTATACCGGACGAGAAAAGGGGGATTTAAAGGGCATTTTTTATAACATAGTTTTCTCAAATCCTAATATAAATGTAGAAGATAAAGAAAACTTCAGGATGTTTATGGTGGGCCATGGTGTTAAGGGATGTGATTCCAGACCTGATTATGAGACGAGAGACAGTAAACTCACCAATAAGAAAAAGAATGATGAAGAGTATGAAAGAAAAGTAATTGGTAATAAGGGAGAGGAGACTGTCAGGGCCTGTCTGAGAAATCTTGAGTTTGATGGATATCTTGTTATTAATGGGCCGGTGCTTAAATATGAAGAGCAGACTGTAGAGTATGATCATATTGTAATTGGTAGTAATGGAGTTTTTGTATTAGAGACAAAGGCATTTGGAACGTCTCTGAATGGTCATGATAAGGCCTCTTTGTTTATTGATAAAGGGGATAAGTGGATTTTACGTAAGAATGGAAATAATCGTGATTTGAAGTCGCCTACGCAGCAGATTCTAGCAGAGAAAGAGCATCTCAAGGTTATTCTTCATTCGGCGAAGGAGAAGGTGGATGTGAAGCCTATTCTGGTGCTTAGTAACAGGGATTTATTCTTAAAGAATAATATAGAACTTGATTATGATGTTGTGCTGGTTGATGATCTTGAGAAAGTGATTGAGAATGCCAGTGTTAATAGAATTGTTGAGGAAGAGAAGAAACTGATTGCGCAGATAATTGATGAGCATAGGGTTAATGCGTGATGGTTGTTTTAAATGATTTTTAAAATCGAGGGTTTTGTAATGTGGTTTTTTAGCAAAAGCAAAACTGAATTATTGAATCCAGAATGCGATCAGTTATGCAGAGAACTGGATATGGCAATAGGAGCGGCAAATAATATATTTGCCAATCCTTTTTTGCATATAAACGAAAATGCAGCTGATGTATGGATGAGTAGTTATTCATATCTTATACCGAAAACAGAAAAGAGCAATATACGCCAATACAAAAAGTGTATAAATGGGAATGTATTATTATCTAAAGCAAAGGCTTTTAGTGTGATACCGGGTACATTAAGAGCAAATATCACAAATCATAATATAAGGGTTGAACTTGAAAAAGAATGTCAGTCTTTGGTTGATTCAATGGCTAAAGCTACATCTGAGGCAGAGGGATATCTTAGTATTTATAATGATTATGTGGATGTTTCCGTTGCCAGTGAGTGGAAGAGTAAGCATGATACTCTTATCAAAAAAGTAAAAAGTACGACTTTTTTTACCTATAATGGTTGTAAGACGCAGAAGATATTTGAAGAAAAGAAGCAAGGTTTTATTTTACTTACTGAAACTTTTGGGATAAGGATTCTAAAGCATAATGATGATCTTGCAAGAAGGCAGATTAGTGAGGGATATAATCTGATTGGGCTTGTGGAGAATCAAAGGCTGGATGAGCAGCAGATGCTGGCCATTGTGAAACCTTCCAAAAATCATCTTATTATTGCCGGCGCAGGAACAGGTAAAACGACAACTATAGTTGGCAAGATTAAGTATCTATTAAATAAAAAACTTTGTAATCCTGAGGATATCTTGGTTCTGTCCTTTACCAATGCTTCAGCAAGTGAAATGAGTAAGCGAATTGAAAAAGAAGCAGGATGTCCTATAGCAGCATCCACATTTCATAAACTTGGGCTTGAAATAATTAAGGAAGTAGAGGGTAAGGTACCGAAGATTTATTCCAAGTCTATAAGTTCATTTGTTCGCGATCAATTAAACAATCTGATGAAGAATCCGGATTATCTTAATAACCTTTGTGGGTATGCGTTGTATTACAGGAGTGCTCTGCGTACGGAGGGGGATTTTGCAAGTAATGAGGAGTATCAGGACTATCTTTCAACCAATGTGCCGACTACGTTAAATGGTGAGACGGTGAAGAGTTATGGAGAACTTGATATAGCTAATTTCTTATATCGTAATCAGATTGCATATGAGTATGAGGCATCTTATAAGTTTGATACAAATAATGAACAATATGGGCAGTATCATCCAGACTTTTATCTGACAGATTATGATGTTTATATTGAATATTTTGGAATTGATAAGGATGGAAATGTTGCGGATTTCTTTAAGGGTAAGGATGGTCGATCCGCGAAGGAAGTTTATCAGGCCGGAATTAAATGGAAGAGGCAGATACATTCTGAGAAACAGACAAAGATGATTGAATGTTATGCTTATGAGAAGTTTGATGGAAGCTTACTTAAAAATCTGGAAGATAAGCTTACTGAAAATGGAATAAGATTAAATCCACTTTCAACGGAAGAGTTATGGGATAAGATTTCAGAAGAGAATAGTGGTCTGTTAGATGGAATTGTTGAACTCTTTGGAACGGTTATAAGTCTTATTAAGAGTAATAATTATCATTTTTCGTATGTTGAAGAACTTGCAGCGAATTATAAGGATGCGACAAATAATCTTTATATTCTGTCTTTGATAAAACCGATTTATTTGGCTTATGATAAGATGCTGATTGAGAATAATGAAATTGATTTCAGCGATATGATTAATAAGGCTACCTTCTATGTAAAAGAAGGGAAGTATAAGAACCCATATAAGTTTGTTATTGTAGATGAATACCAGGATATATCAAAGGCGAGATTTAATCTTTTATATGAACTCAGGAAGTCATCATTTTACGAACTGTTTTGTGTTGGTGATGACTGGCAGAGTATATACAGATTTGCCGGAAGCGATATTAATTATATAGTTGATTTTGAAAACTACTGGGGACCGACTGGGATTGGAAGGATTGAAACTACTTATCGTTTTACGAATTCATTAATCGATATTAGCTCCAATTTCATTATGCAAAATCCTCGTCAGATAAGAAAATCAATTAGAGGGAAGTCTGCTGATGCCCAGTTTTCTTTAGGAGTTATTAGTGGATATACTGACAAGTATGCTATGCAATTTATGATGGAAAGACTGTATGAACTTCCTAAGGATGCCAGCGTTTATTTTATTGGACGTTATTCGTTTGATGTTAATCTGTTAAAGGAAAATACGGATTTGCAGTTTAGATATGATAATGTGCATGGCGAGACTGTTGTAACATATTATAAGCGTAAGGATCTTAATATGAGATACTTAACTGCTCACAGGTCTAAGGGACTTCAGGCAGACTATGTTTTCATTATCAACAACAAGGATTCAAAAATGGGATTCCCTAGTATGATTCAGGATGCTTCAATTATGGATTTACTTCTTGAAAAAGCGGAAGTGTATCCATATGCTGAAGAGCGCAGGCTGTTCTATGTTGCTTTAACCAGAGCGAAGAAGAAAGTATTCCTTGTGACGTTAGAAGGCAGGGAGTCTGTTTTTGCAAATGAGTTGATAGAGACATATGGGCAGCAGATTAAAAACGAGCGGTTTACATGCCCACTCTGTGGTGGTAAATTAGTTAAGAGAACTGCGACAAAGGGTAATTACGCTGGTAAGCAGTTCTGGGGATGCGGTAATTATCCTAATTGTAAATTCACAAGGAATATAAGTGGTTAAATAAGAAGACACTCAGGGTTTATTTCCTTGGGGATATGCCAAGTGACTGGGGTGTGAATATTGCGTCTCAACTTACATGGGTTAACCTGATATATGAGATAGTTGAGGAGGCGATGATTTTGCCATTGTTTTATTTACTGGGTAAATCGATGAAGTCTAAGGATGAGCTTGGGAATAAGACAAGGACAGGGCTTTTAGTAAGTGTTGGAGCGTATTTGGTTTTATCTGTGATTATAGTTGTATTGGCTAAGCCGTTATGTGTATGGATGGCCAGTGATTCTATGACGATAGATGCGACTGTGACATATATAAGGCTGGAGAGTGTGTCGCTGGCTATTGGTATTATATCCAAGTTTGTTACGGTGTTATTTGTGACATTAGGGCTTGATATATATATGTATATTCTGTTAGGAATCAGGACTGTGCTTAGTATTGTATTTGATGTGGTTCTTATTTCCGGTCTTCCGATATCGATTAGGATGGGGGTTAATGGTATTGCGGTTAGTAATATTTTGGTGTCAGTTATTCTTGTGGCTGTATCGTTTTATCTGCTTAAGAGAGAAGGGATTAAGGTATTTAGCAGGGAAAAACTTAGGTTTGGATGGCTTAAAGAATATGGAAAGATTGGGGCATTATCCGGGCTTGAGTCATTAGTCAGGAATGTGGCTTTTATTCTGATGGTATCAAGGCTTGTGAATGTTATATCTGAGCAGGGTACATACTGGGTGGCAAATAACTTTGTGTGGACGTGGCTGCTTTTGCCAGCGACTGCGCTTTATGATGTGGTTAAGAAGGAAACGGCGGAGGATGTTAATAATATTAGGACTAAGACTCCAGGATATTTGGTTGTGGCAACATTATTTAGTGTGCTTTGGTTTGCGTCGATTCCGTTTTGGAAACCTTTTATCCACTATGTGCTAAATAGTGATGGATATGATAAAATATATACTGTAGTGCTGATTCAGTCGGTATTCTATATTATTTATATATATAATTGTATTTTTGACGGAACCATATATGGACGAGGTAAGACAGGGTATATGCTGATAGAGAGTATATGTACTAATGGCATATATTATGTGTTTATGTTTGTTATATGGAAACTGGGTATATGGATTCCTACATTGAATGGGATAGCGCTTATGTTTGGAGTGGGGATGGCGTTTGATCTGATTTCGACGGTTGGGTGTTATTTGTATTTGAGGAAGAAGGAATTGTCAAAGGTATAATAGAAGTATGCATCTGAACTGCTTAAAAGAGATATTTGATGAGCATAGGGTTAATGCGTGATGGTTGTTTTAAAATGGTATAAAGAAATTTAATTTTATCTCTTGTTTATCTGAATTAAAAGTGTTAGACTTGTAAATAAGAAAGCACCCACTCCTTAGTGGATGCCTCTCGAGTTTGGGTATTAGCTCATTAAAGAGCCAAGCCTCTCCCGTTGGCAGACGAGAGAGGCTTATTTTTTTCGCTTTCAAATACGACAATGAAGAATAAGGATTTACAGGAGGGTAAACAATGATTCCTTAACTCGTGCTTAGGGTTATTCATAAAGGAATAAATAATAATATAACTGCTCATATAAAAGAGAAAATCGTGAAATTGCTAGATAATGAATAAATAAAAACAGCCACACAATCCCTGATGAAAATAGCGATTCATGGTACAGTAAAACGCAAAAATTTAAAAAACATCCCCTGAATCGCTATTTTTGTGTTATAATTCGAATATGCGGGAGGAAAAAAGCATGTTTCGTAAAATATATCCTAGAGAAAAGTATTTAAGCAAAATACGCCCATTCTTTGATTCTGACATAATTAAGATAATAACCGGAATAAGACGATGCGGAAAATCATGCATTATGAAGGGAATCATAAATGAACTGCTGGAAAAAGGAACAGATGAATCGAGAATCATCTATGTCCCACTCGATAAAAAGGGATTTAAGTATATTCATACACCTGAACAACTGGAAGAAAAAATAGATTCTATGATTTCGGATAATGATTTTTATTATCTTTTCGTTGATGAGATACAAAATGTCAAAGGGTTTGAGAGTGTGATTCATGCCTATGCGGAAGAAGGTTATTCGATATTCCTTACCGGTTCGAATTCTTATCTGTTAAGCGATGAGATATCAACTAAACTAACCGGAAGATACTTGAATTTTGAGACATTTACGCTTGATTTTAATGAATATCTTCAGATGAAAAAGTTTTTTGACATGAACATTAACTCGAATTTAAGAGAAGAGTTTAATGAATATGTGTTAAATGGAGGATTTCCCAAATCATTGGAATTTCCGGATATAGATAGCAGACAAGTATACGCGAGAGGAATTATCAGTGAAATATTTGAAAAAGACGTGAAAAAAAGAAAAAGAATATCTAATGTTGCAGTATTTGAAAGGGTGCAATCATTTTTACTAAATAATTATTCATCAACTTTCTCATTTTCACATTTGACGGAATGTTTGAGAAAAGAAGGCTTTTCGTTTAAGGATTCTACAATCCGCAATTATATAGATGATTTAAAAAAAGCTAAGATTGTATACGAGTGCAATAGGTTCGATTTAAAAAGTAAAAAATCAATTAAAAGAGAACAAAAATACTATTTGGCTGATTTAGCAATATATTTTGCAATGAATACAGATAATGTAATAAATTTCGGACCTTCGCTTGAGAATATAGTTTTTCATTATTTGGTAAGCAATGGCTATCAGGTTAGTGTTGGTCGAATAGGTAAGTTTGAGTGTGACTTTATTGTCAGGGATAAAAATCAGAAATATGCGTATATTCAAGTTACATATACACTACAAGCGGGAAATATGGAAGCAACAAAACAATTAAAGGAAAGGGAGTATAGACCTTTTAGAAGTATTAAGGATGGATATCCAAGATATATCATTTCCTTGGACGATTATCGTGATCAACAAGAAGGTGTAAATCATATAAATGCCATAGATTTGTTTATTGGAAAAGAAAAGATTTAGGCGTTATTCCATGATGGGGAGTATTTTACAAACGAGCAAATGAACGATAAGAAATTCTTAAAACTTACAGGAAAGTGATAGGGGGTATGTATTTTTATGAGCGACTTAAAAGCAAAGGAATATAAGAAATTTCAGTAAAGTAATTGACAGGGCAATGATTGCATGTGAGAACAGTGGACACAGCGTTCCGGACGATTTTGCTGAGGTCAGCAAAATCGTGGAAGTAGGGGCAACTTCAAATTGTTAGTCCAGAGTACTATCCTAATTCATTATTGCACAGCAAGCCTTTATCCCCTGTTTTGAAAGAATATGAAAAAATATATTGTTATCTCTTGTTTATCTGAATTAAAAGTGTTAGACTTGTAAATAAGAAAGCACCCACTCCTTAGTGGATGCCTACCGAGTTGATTTTTTAGTTCTTAAAAAGGGCCAAGCCTCTCCCGTTGGCAGACGAGAGAGGCATTTTTTTTAAAATCGAGGGTTTTGTAATGTGCTTTTTTAGCAATAAGGCTACAGGGGAATAAAGTATGAGTACTAAAATCTTATATGTAGATAAAAGGCCGGCGGCTTGTCCGATATGTTGCTGTGCTATTACGGGTTCGCCTTGGTCGACGACGATTTTCTGCAACATGTGTGGAACGAAGATTGTGGTAGGGGATGAGGATGAGGCTGGTGAGGCGCCTGGCGATGACAGGGCACAACTTGATGAAGAGCTGGATTTAACAGATAGTAAGTATTCCTACAATAACAATAGTTTTAATAATGGCATGAAAATGATGATTTTGGAGTGCCCTAAATGTCATGCGTCGTTGGAAGAAACTTCTAATATGGGGACTTTTTACTGCAAGTACTGTGGGCAGAAGATTGTTGTTGGGGAGATGCAGGATGCGGCAGTTCAAATAAAGCAACGCGAAATTGAACTTCAACATGAAACTAAAAGAATAGAAGCTATACAACAAATAAGATTATATGAGAAAAAAATAAAAAGACTGGAACAACAAAAAGCAGCAAGAAATACAATGACAATCGCATTAATATTTGTTGCTTTGGGTATTGCAGTAATGATGAGTTTTATGATTCCACAGGCTGTAAAACATAAAAAGCTGGTGGATAATCTTAGAAGTGTAGAGTCTGAGGTTCAGACGGTCATAGCGGCGGGTAATTATGAATATGCTTTGATTAAAGTTAACGAGCTGAGGCTCGATGATGGTTATTCTACGACGGAAACGGAAGCGTGGGATGCCAAAAGAGAAGATTATATTAATACCATTAAAACTTTGATGGAGCATAAGGGAATAGAGCCGGCCTCGGAGCCGGTTAGAGAAGGTTCTGATAAGTATGATTATATACTTGAATAGAGAGATTAGGGGAATCATATGAGATTAAGCCTGAGGTTGCGATTCCGGTGCATTATGGTAGCGAGGTTGGAAAGATGTCTGACGGCGGGGATTTTGCAAGGATGGTGAAGGAACCGGTGAAGGTTGAGATTAAGATTAAAGGATAGTGGTTGTCATATTATTTATTGAATTGTATAATTTTAGTAGATTAACGGGCTTTTATTTGGGGTGAAGGGCAATAATTATGATTGATGAAGTTTTATATATGGAAGCTAGAATAATCAGACAGTTTTGTCAGAAGTATGATATGGCACCTAAGGCTGTTAATGAGTTGTTTGAGAAATTTCAAATATGGGACTATATTGAGTCGTGTTATGATTCTTTACATACAGCTGGAGATGAGTATGTGCTTTCAGAGATTTCTGATATATTGAGGGGAAAAGGGTTTATGCTATTTAGTATTGGAAGTATTGAAAACAAGATATTTAAAAGTAGGAATACATGTGCAGATATGATTCTTGCAGACGCTATAGAAGATTATGCTAGGGAAGAAAACTTATCTCGAGCTGAAGCAAGAAGTCTCATATTGAATTCAAAAGCGTATGAATGCTTATATGATTTTGAAACGAATTTATGGATGGAAGGTCCGGATTATTTTATTGATTTCTTTCGCAAGTGTTCAATAGCATGATAAGGATTAATTATATATATGGCGAGGAATAACCTCGTCTTTTCTTTGTGATAGGAGGATTGGTATGAGTTCGATTTTGATTAAAGATACAACAAGAGAAGAAAGAGAGAAGATAGTGGCTGAGTCTATTGGGAATATCAGTGGGTCATGCGACGGATGTATGGCCGGGCTTGCGGATATGTATCAGGATTATATTGAAGGTAAGAAGGAAATTCGTGAGATTAATATGGAGTTTAAGGCTAACTATGAATCCGGGATTGATGGACCGGAGAAGAAAAGTTGCGGATATTATTAAGGTTGTTTAGGAGGGAAATTGATTTATGAGTAAGACAATTAGAATTCTTTCGGTGGTGGCGATTGCGCTGGATTTTATTTACATATTGGTTGGAAGGATTATTATTCCGGCGGTGGCATTTGTGCGGCAGATTTATAGTTTTTATCTGGGTTTAGACTACTGGAGCAAATGTATGCCGGCAGTATATGTGTATATTGGTTCTAGTGTGCTGAGCGGGCTGGGAATTCTTTTTATGTGGATATATGCCATTGTTATGATTGTAAAGGCGGGGACAGATAGTGACAGGATTGGATTTGAGATATCGGGGTATGTGCTTATGTTAGGGGTTGCGCCTCTTATTTCCGGAATTGTTGGGCTTCTTACCGCTTTTGTGGGCGTAGGACTATTCTTAAATAATGCATTTACTGCGGGAACATATTCTGTAATGAATAGTGCAGCTGCTTCTTTAGGAATGTTACACAGCGTGGCTTTTTCGCTGGTGATAATTGCGTTGACTTTGTCTCTTGCAAGGAAGAAGTATGAGAATGGGGTTGTTGAGGAGTAAGAATTTTGATTACTGGGTTTATTATATGGACAGCGATTGCGCTCATGATGGTCGGTTTTGGGGTGTATGCGCTTATAAGTAAGACAGCGGTGAACTTCTTTGCGGGGGTGAAGGTGTTGTGGCGGTTACGCTGGCGCAGGTTATAGTGTATTATTTTGTGATGGTGAAGTATTCGAAGTAGGGAGGAAGATAAGTGGAGAATAAGGGTAAAATTTGGAAGATTGTGGTGATATGTGGTTCTGTTTTGGCATTATGTGCGATTATTATTGGAGTAATCTTTTCGGTGTCTAAGAGGCCGCAAAATAAGCCGCAGCAGCCGGCCATAACAACTTCTTCAGTACAGGAAACTGAGGATGTGATTCCGGGTGTGACAGGTGAGGTTATTGAGGAGCCGAAAGACGAGCTTTCATGCTGGAATGACCTTGAAGCTAAGAAGGCGTTGGTTGAGTATGTTGAGAATGTTACGGCGCCGAACAGCGAGGATTTTATTCCATTTGAAAACAGGGTGGCGGTTTTTGACATGGATGGTACTTTAGTGTGCGAGACGGATCCGTACTATTTTGATCATCTTTTGCTTGTGCACAGGGTTTTAGAGGATCCTGATTATAAGGATAAGGCTTCTGATTTTGAGAAGGATGTTGCTACAAGGCTTCAGGCGAAGTTCAATGGTGAGGATGTTGAGGTTTCAATGACTGAGCATGGACAGGCTGTGGCATCTGCCTTCAAGGGGATGACCCTTGATGAGTTTGAGGAGTATGTTGAGGATTTCCGTAATCAGCCGGCTCCTGGTTATGAGGGCATGACAAGAGGACAGTCTTTCTATCTTCCGATGATTCAGGTTGTTAATTATCTTCAGCAAAATGGTTTTGAAGTTTATATTGTAAGTGGTACAGACCGTTTTATTATGCGTGGTCTGTGTGAGGGAATGATTGAGGTTCCGCGTGATCATTTAATTGGCTCTGATATGTCATTAGTGGCTGAGGATCAGGGTGATACAGATGGTCTTGAGTATACGTTTGATGATGATGATAAGCTGGTATTGGGCGGGGATTTCGTCATTAAGGATTTAAATATGAATAAGGTTACGGTTATTGCGCAGGAGATTGGGGTGCAGCCGGTGCTTTCCTTTGGAAACAGTTCGGGGGATGCGGCCATGGCGGAATATGCCACAAGTAATAATCCGTATAAGAGCCTTGCGTTTATGATTTGCTGCGATGATACCGTTCGTGAGAATGGTAATGTTGAGAAGGCTGAGAAGATGAAGGCTATGTGCGAGGAGTTTGGATGGATTCCGGTGTCTATGAAGGATGACTGGGGAACCATTTATGGGGAAGGTGTTGAGAAGAAGTAGGTTAAATAGATGCTCGTAGGGGGATAATGCAGATGGGTATTTTCAACGTTCAGGAAATCACCGGAGTAAATAAGACAAAACTACTTAATTTCAGGAATTCCATAGGCGAGGCCGTTCGTCATGGAACTGAGATTTCGTTCGCCGACAGGGATATCAATTATTCGCTGAAGCTTCAGAATGAGCGACTGGCAGAGAAAGGGATTGATTTAGAGACAAAAATCTATAACCGCGACGAGGACGGGAACAAATTTATGTCCGGCAGAAAATGGAAGGACAGCCACTACGAGAGCACCATGTGCTTCAGCTGGTGTGGTATTAAAAGAACGGTTAAAAAAGACGGCAAATGGCGTTATACCGATAACAAAAAGACCGTAATATACGAGACGGTAACGGATGTGGTTTCGGGCGCGCACCCGGACGACGATGCGTTCAACTGTCCGAACTGCGGTACGGTATCGACTGTCGCAGGTCTTCAGGATGGCTGCGCCTACTGCGGAACCAAATTCCAGATGGATGATTTGTTCCCGAAGGTAAGCTCCTATTATTTCCTTGATGACGTCGGAATGAGCAAAAAAGAATTATGGCTTGGATATCTGCCGTTTTACTTTATTACTGCAATTGCATTATATGTTTTCGCATGTTATCTTCGTGGAGAAGTCTACCTGCCGCATAATCTGATTCATTATAAGGGGTACCTGATTGGCACTCTGATTGGTATACCTCTTGGCAGTATCCCATTAGGATATATAATGTATGCTTATTTCCTGGTTATTCGTATGATTGTCAAGGCTATTTTATCCGTTGGTAAAATGGGCACCGCGGGTTCAAGACGGGCTTTCGAATCCAGAATGAAAAAAATAAGCCCCGAGTTTTCTTATGAGTATTTTACAAGTAAGGCTATTTCCTTAATTAAGACAGCAATCTATTCGAAAAATCCGCAGGATTTATTATTCTATACCGGTGGAGAACTCGATCCGAAGATGAAAGACATCATTGATTTAAACTACGGTGGTGCGCTTGGGTGTAAAAAGTTTAAGGATGAAGGGAATATGGTGCGCGTTGTGACAAAGGCGTATTTTGACGTTCTTTATGCGAACGGAAATCACATTTATTCCAAAAGCCAGGTCTTTGCTGCAACATTCGTAAGAAGGACTGATTTACCGGTTAACTTAAATTTCTCCATGACGAGAATCCAGTGTCCGACCTGCGGAGCAAGTTTTGATGCGACAAAAAATAAAAACTGTCCGTATTGTGATAATCAGTATGAAATCACCACAGATGACTGGGCACTTGTGGAGCTTAAGTATAATTGAATTATATAAGGTGTTTTTTTAGGACTGCAACCTGAAAACAGGTTTGCAGTCCTTTTTTGTGGGAGAATATATGTGTGGATTTTGGTAATAATTCACAAAATTTGGAAAAATGCGGATTTTTTTGTTTGGGAATGTTGTATAAAATTTGGGGGTTTAAAAGTAATAGTATACAAAGATTTTTAATTTCTATTTTTTCTGTTGCGTTCTGATTTTGGCAGGTGTATTATTGACTAACAAATGGATATTTTGCACGTTATCGGGGACAATCTACCGAGATAATCCTAATTTATATATATATATATTTGTTTTTTATTTGGTTTGATAATATTTCGTTTATTAATTCTTAATTCATTAATCTTAATGTGTAAAATATTCGCTTAGTATTTTACATAGGAGGATTTTAGATGGATGATTTACAAGTGAATAGGGAGCATAAGGACAGGCTGTTCAATTTCATTTTTGGGCGGGAGGAACATAAGGATTGGACGCTGAGTCTGTATAATGCGGTTAATGATTCGGATTATACGGATGAGTCGCTGATCAGGTTTAATACGCTGGAAAATATTCTTTATTTGAACATGAAGAATGATACTTCGTTTATCATTATGAATATGTTGAATGTGTATGAGCATCAGTCGTCGTATAATCCTAATATGCCACTTCGGCAACTTGATTATACAAACAGGTTATTTTCGGCTTATATAAAGGAAAATAAGTATAATAAATATGGGTCTGAGCTGATTAAGTTGCCTGTGCCAAAACTGGTGGTGTTTTATGATGGGAAAAAAGAGGTTGAGGATGAGGTTATTCTGAGACTTAGTGATTCTTACGCTAAGGAACTTAAAGATAAAGCGGATGTTGAAGTTATTGTTAGGATGCTTAACATTAATTTTGGGCATAATATGGAACTTATGAAGAAGTGCAGGCCACTTTATGAGCATGCCTGGTTTATTAATAAAATCAGAGAATACCAGAATAATGGGATGACAATTAATGAGGCTTGTGATAAGGTAGTTATAGAGATGCCGAAGGATTATGAGATAAGGGGTTTCATTATGAAGAATATTGCGGAAGTAAAAGGAATACTTGATACTGAATATAATGAAGCTGAAGTTATGGAGTTGTTTAGGAATGATGGATATAAGGAAGGTCGTTCGGATGGATTTAAGGAAGGGCGCTTAGACGGATTTAAGAAAGGGATAAGTGCTTTGGTTAGTTTAGTAAAAGATAATACTGTTTCATTAGAGGTGGCGGCGAAGAGAGCTGGTGTTACTGAAGATGAGTTTAAAAAAATGATGGATGAGTATGCCACTAATAATTAAATTTATTATTTGAGATAACAGTTGAGTGGAACAAAGGTCTTTCTGGATAGAAAGGCCTTTTTTGTTGCTGTTTTGTTATATTTAATTTGATAAGATATGGGTGTAAGGGGTATAATGTAGGCAAGAAATTTTGATTAGGAAATGGAGGGATTGCGATGAGAGAAGAGTTATTGAAGGGATTAAGTGAAGAGCAAAAGAAGAAGATAGCTGAGTGTAAGAGTGCGGAAGATATACTTGCGCTGGCGAAGGCTGAGGGCGTGGAGTTAAATGATGAGCAGCTTGAGGCAGTAAGTGGCGGATGTGGCGGCGATGGAAGAAAATGTCCTAAATGTGGAAGTTCAAATTTCGAAGTTATTTCACAACATGATAAGCATAATGGTTTTTTTGATGAGTCGGATAAAGTATGTACTTATCGTTGCCTTGATTGTAAGCATAAATGGTCTGACAAATAGTAGAATAGATATTAGGAGGGATTTTTATGAGAAAGGAATTATTTGAGGGGCTTAGTGAGGAGCAGATGAACAAGGTAATGAATTGCAAGAGTGCTGAAGAGGTGCTTGCGCTTGCAAGGGCTGAGAATATGGAGTTAAATGATGAGCAGCTTGAGGCAGTAAGTGGCGGTGCATGCGATCCTGATGCTTTTAATTGTCCAAAGTGTGGAAGTAATAATTACACGCAGATAGATAATCTTGGACATTTTCGTTGCAACAATTGCAATTCTGACTATAATTTATATGATATTAAAGATCAATTAGAAAAAAGCCTTTACAGACCGGGTCAGGGTGCAGTTCAATAAGGAGATATTACATAATAATTAATAATGATTTAAGAAGAGAAGCTTCGCTGTGAGGGCGGGGCTTTTTGCGTGTTGCGGTTTTGTTATATTTGGTTTGATAAGATACGCTCATAAGGGTTATAATGATAACGTAGGTTTTGCGAAGGAGGGCTAAAATATGCCAAAGTATAATTTTGATTTAAAGCAGAGCGAAAATATCCCAAGTGAAGAAGTGATTCGTGCGGAAATGAAGAAGCTTCACTATACTCAGGCGGCAATTGACGGATTAATAATTGCAATTGAGAAGGTTAATACTATCATTGCCTTTGGTAAGCAGAAGGCGGGTAATGATAAATATTATAATGCGCTTAATAATGATCAGCAGACGGGTATTTTTAGAACCAATTCTTTGCTTCAATCAGGACTTGTTTACAATGTTCGTAAAGCAGACGCGGTTGATTATGAGAAGGATGTAAATCAGCTTAATCAGTATCTGGATGAAGTATTAAATCAAAGAGAACTTAAAAAATTCGCAAAAACATATGTTAAGCCGGTGAAGGCCATGGAAGAGCCTAAGGAAGATGTGAAGGTCGAAGAGAAGGCCAAGGAAGAGCCTAAGGAAGATATAAAGGCAGGGGATGAGATCATTGAAGAAGATGCAGATGAACTCTTTGAGAGAACCTTTGTTAATCTTAATAATGTAGCAGAAAAAAAGAAGCATGATGTAAATGAGAATGAGTATGAGTTTGAGGAAGAGATTGAGGAAGAAGTTGTAGACGATAATATCATCAACCTTAATATAATCGAGGATGCTCAGAAGAAGGCAGAGGAAGAGAAGAAGATTCAGGCTGCGAATGAAGAAGAGAAGAAGATTCAGGATGCCAAGGCAAGAGGTGCGGTAATTCTTAATCCTCCGAATGTTGATGATGGAGTTGAGAGAAAGGCTGTAATCATTGAGCCTCCAAAGAATAAAGAGTATAAACTGGAATATGATAAGGATGGACATTTGATTATTCAGCCACCAAATCCTGATCTTTTCAAGGATGAAGAGAAAAAGTCGGAAGATAATGACAATAATATCAACAATGACAATATTATTAATGCGAATGTTGACAATAAGAATCTTAACAGAAGATTAATGGCGGATATTTTTAGTGATAGTTTTGACAGTGAAGATAATAATAATTTAACTATTGATGAAAACGGGGATTTTGTCATTGATAATGTTGGTCTGAATTCTGCCGGTGTGGATAATAATATTTCGGAAGATGAAGTTGACAGAATTAAAGCGACTGAGGCTGATCTTGATGAGAATCTCTCAATGTATGATTATATTGAAAGAATTCAGAGAAACGGTTTTAAGAACAAAGATGTCAAGAATCTTAATGATAATGAAAAGCAGAAATACATTGATGACATTCTCAAAATCATGGCCGCGCGTTATGTGGCTCATGCTGAAAGGGGAAATAAGAATCATAAACTTGAAAGCAGTCATACAGATGTTGCAGATGTTATCGGTACAGTAATTGATTTTAGGAATGATAATACATTTGCTACATTTATTGGTGAGCTTAAGGAAAATCCAAAGATGCTTAAGCAGGCAATGGAGGCTGCGACTTCCGGACATGGCGGAAAAATGGATGAAATGTTTAAGAAATTCGTACTTAACATGGATCCGGGATATATGGAGAATACTCAGATTCTTGGCCGCTATATGCCAACAATCAGAGAGCGTATTGATGTCTTAAAGAAAAAGATTGAGCAGCGCAAGGCAGCTGAAAAAGAAATTAAGTCCATAGAGAAAAAAATGGATGAAATTAGAGATGACGAAGACAGAGATGATGAAAAATTTGAAAAACTTGGCGAAAGGAAAGGCGATCTTGAGGAAATAGTTGAAGATAATGCAGATAATTTGATTGTTTCTGAGATCCTTACTTTAAGAAACATGGCTAATGCTCATCGTGGTAAGAAGGCATCTCTTGATAAGCCGGTTCCTGTTTCAAAAAATGAATCACTGAGTGATATCGTTAAAGGATATCTGGGCACTGATAAGGTTTTGCGTAATCTTATTAAAAAGGATGATAAGGTGGTTGAGCTTGCCCTGACAGGTCATGGCGGTGATATGGTTGCTTATCTTCGTGAGAAGATGCTTAACAATAAGAATACCAGCAAGCCATTTAAGGCAGCGCTTGAAATGAATACAATTTCTCATCAGATGGATAATATGTGTAAAAAAGCAGGTGAGCTTACTGAGAAGATTAAAGAGGCAGATGAAGAGGACAAAAAGGATCTGGTTGATGATGGAAAGGCGCTGATTCAGAAGTATATGATTCTTGCTTCTCATGTATGGAATAAGAATCTTGATAATTCAGAGGCTAAGCTGTATGAAAAGGATACACCTTGGCTTGAACTTGCGGCTGTGGACAACGGAAATTTTGACAAAGGTTTCAAGGAATTCTTTAAGGATTTCAAGAGCGCAGATTATATTCAGGCGCTTGAGATTATTAATAAACATCAGGAGCCAAAGCGTGTTAAGACTGCGCTTTCAGAATACAAGGTTACAGTTGTGGATGCAAGAAAGGTTAATGCGCCTAACAGGCCAGGAGCTTATAAGGCTAATCCTCAGCGTCAGGCCGGTATGGGTGGAAAGATAAATTAATATCTTTTTAGAGTGAGAGGCTGTCCTTCAGGGCGGCCTCTTTTTACGTGGGGTGGTGATGGCGATGTGGAGGAGAGAGGTGAGGGATGGGGGATTGTGGAGTGCGGTAGGAAAAAGTAGGAAGAAGTAGGAAAAAGTAGGATAAAGTAGTATAAAGTAGGAAGGCCGGGAGTATTGTGATTAGGATTTATGTGGGGTAATATTGAGATAGTAATCTTAAGGAGGATTAGGGTATGAGGAGGATGATTGAGGAGTTTATTGAGAATGAGTATGGGGCGAAGGCGGAGTATCTGTGGAGGAATTATCCGGAGTATGCTGTTTTTCGTCATGGAGATAATAATAAGTGGTTTGCGGTAATTATGAGGGTGCAGTATAAGAAAATCGGGATGTACTCGGAAGAGTATGTAGATGTGATTGACCTTAAGATTGATGATATGTTTTTCAGGGATACGCTGCTTAAAGAAGAGGGGATTTATCCGGGGTATCATATGAATAAGGTTAACTGGATTACGGTAGTTCTGGATGGGAGCGTGGATTATAAAAAGGTTTGTAATCTGATTGAGGAAAGTTATGTGGCGACGGCGTCGAAGCCTAAGAAGGAAGAGATGAGGGCGCCTAAGGACTGGATAATTCCGTCGAATCCGAAGTATTACGATGTGATTAAGGCTTTTGAAGAGTCGGATGAAATAAACTGGAAGCAGGGGCGCGGCATAAAGAAGGGGGATATAGTGTATCTTTATGTGGGGGCGCCTGTGGCAGCGATTCTGTATCAGTGTGTGGTTACTGAGACGGATATACCGTATGAATTTAATAATGGGAAGCTGACGATTAATTCGCTTATGAAGATAAAGCTTCTTAAGACGTATGCAGGTAATAAGTTTACGTTTAAGAAACTGAAGGAAAAGTATGGAATACTGGCGATTCGTGGGCCGAGGGGGCTGACGAATTCGCTGAAGGCTGCGCTGGAGAGAGTGAAGTAGAAAGGGTGCGGACCGGGCGTGGCGCGCGTGGCGCAGGCAGGGCATGGTGAGCGGGTGTGAGGAGCCGTGGTGTGCAGAGCGCGGGCGCAGGCAGGTGCAGGGCGTGCGGGTGTGAGGAGACGTGGGTGTGCAGTGCCCGGGTGCGGGACGTGGAAAAGCAGTAAAAAACCGTAGGTACAGGTGATGTATCTACGGTTTATTTTGTGCGAAGAGGGTGCAAGTGCAGACTTGCTTGCAAGTATATGTAACAGCAAAATAGACCGTGCACACTTGTGTGCTAAGGTATAATTTGCTGTTGATTTGCTGTTGCATATAGCATGTGTAAACATGCCAATCTGCATTTGCACCTAACGGACATCGAGTAGGGACCCCTACTCGATTATGTGAACTATGTTTTACTGGTTGGCAGGCTGGTGGATTGACTGGGTCTGGGCTGTCTGTGGGAGGGCTGCTTCGCGGAAGTCGTCATCTGACAGGCATATGAATAATAAGCCGAATGCCATGAGGATGAAGATGGCGCCGCCTGCGATAATCCAGACTGGCTTACGGTTACTGAAATCCCATTTTATGTGTGATGGGTCTGACGGGTCAACAAGAATGGTGGTTTCAACATTCATTGGAGGCACATTGCCACCGCTTTCATAGACATCATCAAATGCGATATATTCCAAACCACCATATGTATATTTAAATACCGGGGAGCGTGAAATTCTGGTGCCTCCTGAATTATTATTACTACTACCGGATATACTGTATCCGATGCATGTGGCAGGAGTTGATACTGTGCATCTTCGGCCATAGATAAAGAAGTTATATACTGCAATAACAATAAAGGATGCGCCCATAAAAATGAAAGCGGTAACCATTATTATAATAATCATAAAGAGTACGCTTTTGGTCAGTGCATATGACATGAGTGTAGATAAGGCTACAATAAGAGCGCCTATGCCAAAAGTGATTAAAGAAATCTTTGTAACAGGACTAGACGGACGTTTAACTCTTGGAGTTGTAAACTCAGACTTAACCATACTAAAAAGCTGGCTGATATTTGGTTTGCCAGGCTGATCCCAGAAGAACTGATCGCGATAGTTTTGATTATATAGCATAAGTAAAACCCCCTTTATTAAACATAACCTAATGTCATTGTAGCATTTTGTTGAAGGAATGTGAAGGTGCAGTGGGGGAAAAAGGTGTGTGAAGGTGCGGTGGGGGGAAGGCGCGTGGTGGTGCGGGGGAAGTGATGCCAAGTGGACCGGGGTAATGTGCATCTTTTGAAGGAATGTGTGCCAAGTGGACCGGGGGAATGTGCATCTTTTGAAGGGAAGGTGCAAGTGGACCGGGGGAATGTGCATCAAGGTGCAGTGGGGGAAAGGTGTGTGAAGGTGGGGGCGGGGATTTTGTTGCGTTTTTGTTGCATCTTTGGGTATAAGATTAGGTCATAAAGTGGTATAATAAATTTGTTTGGTTAAAAGGAGGAATGAAATTATGCCTGGATTTGATAAAGAAATTAAATGGGAATTTGATGAGTATCCAACTGAGCAGGAAATAGAGGACAGATTAAAGGCGAATAATTATCCTGATGGAGTCTGGCTTATGATGCAGGAGACTGTTCGTTCAATCAAGGTAATGATTGAGCATTGCAAGGTTCTGGCTCGTATGAATTCAGATTCTGATGACAATTATTCAAATTACGCTGATGAAGATGAAAAAGAATTAATCTCCAAAGGTACACATTTTCTTAATCATGCAGGTAAAAATGTAGTTGATGAACAAGAAGCGGATGCTTTTTCCAATGAATTTCAGCAATATTATGAAAAACTGACAAGTTATATGGATAAGACTCAATTCCTTAAACTTGCTGATTTAGATAATATTAATAATGTTGATCCGGGTATGGAAGATGATTTAAATCTGGATGACTTTAATATAGAGAATGATAATGAGAATATCATTGTAAACGAGGAGCCGAAGAAGGAAGAAAAGGTTGACGAGATCAAGATCGAGGAGCCGAAGGAAGAGAAGAAAGAAAATAAAATCGACGAAAGAGCAGCTCTTGATAAAAAGGCAAAGGAACTTTATGACGAGTTCATGAAGCTTCCTCCATGTCCGATTGATATTAAGAATAAGATGGTGTCTTCTGTTCATGGAATCGAGGAGGAGGCCAGGGACAAAGGTGGAATTAAGCATTCCATGATGTATGGTGCTCGTTTGCAGGTTATTGTAAATTGCCTTAAAGAGATTCCTTCCCAGGACAGACCACAGCCAATCAGGGATTTTATCAATCATGTTAATGCATATAATAAAGAGCCTGAAGAGATATATACAAGTGATGCTCCTTCAGTAGATGATGATCCGTTAATTAATCAGGCGAAGTATGACATGATTAAAGAAAATCCGGAAATGCACGGAGTAATGGGTCTGGATAATGTGGATAATCTGATGGATAACAGCAATCTAATTTTGGATAATGTCCGTTTCTATGATGATGTAGAAGAAGATGAGCCGGAGAGAGTTAATGCTGCAAGATATATTGAAGAAATCAGAGACAAAGGTTTCAAGGAAACAATTGTTAGCAGATTAAGTGATGAGCAAAAGGAAGATTATTGTGAGAAGTTCTTCAAAATAATGGTAACCAGAATGCTGGTTAATTCAAAAAGAAATAAGGGCTCTTCACTTGAGAAGGATCTTCCTGTAGCAGAAATTGACATTTTTGTTGAGCAGAACAAGGATAATGAGATATTTAAGGGATTCTTTGACAGTCTGAAAAATGACAATGACAAGATGCTTACAGCAATTCTTGGAGCACAGAGAACCCCGGGACACGGCGGTAAATTAGATGATATGTTTAAGGAATATATTCTTAACTTACCTCCGGGAAAATTAGACAATGATACAATGTTTGACAGATGGCTTCCTACTGTGAAGGACCGTATCGAAAGCATTCAGGATCAGATTAAATTACGTAGTGAACGTATGAAAAAACTTGATTCAGTCAAAGCAAAACTTGCAGATTGCCAGGAAAGAGGAAAAGATCCGGGTAATCTTATGGAAAAACAGGATGAACTTAGGGCACAGATAGAAAAGGTTGATGTTAATCGTGCAGCAGCAGAGATTCTTGTTCTTAGAAATATGGCAAAGGCCAACAGAAAGAAGAAAGAAACTCTTAACATTAAGGTTCCTACAAGTCTGGATACCAAGCTGATTGATACTGTTAAAGGACTTGATAATCATGGAGTTTTTGGTGAATTAAACTACAATAATCAAAATAATCGTAACCTTTGGGATTTACTTGGGGAAGGACACGGCGGAGCTTTGGTTGAAGCAATAAGAGCAAAGAATGAAGAAACAGTCAACCTTGCCATTTATGAAAAAGATGGTCATGAAGATGAAGTTGAAAAGCATTTATATAAGAATACCATTAAGCAGACACTTAAGGATATGGGAACTGATGCTGAATATGCTCTTGAAGACCTGAAGGAAGCAGGTGGGGCCGGATTGACGGAGGCGAAGATTTTTATTCAGAAGTATTTCTTCCTTACAACAAGCGTGTGGGACAGAAACACAAATGCAATAAATCAAAATCTTTTGAAGGCAGACACACCTTGGTTAGAACTTAAGAAAATAGATGAGAAGGGACTTAATTACAATAAGGACTTCAATAACTTTATAAAGGTTTTTGGATATAATGACTTAAAGGGTGCACTTAAAGTCATAAAGGATAATGCAGATAAACCTCTTGAGGTAAGAAATCAGCTGAATACAATGCGTAATAACATAGTTCAGAGAATGCAGAATGAACAACAGCAGATGCAGCATGAAGCACCAAAGAACCAGGCCGGAAAAGGCATGAGACCGATGTAATAAGGTAAATGATATTTGTAAATGTTAAAGGACTGCGAGAGTAGTTATTGATAAAGGAGGACAATTATGCCAAATTTTTTAAATTCTTTTAAAATGGATGATTTTGTAGACAGAAAGAACAAAAAGACAAAGAGGATTTTTTCGGACTGCGGATTGAATGATCTTAATGATTTCAAACAGGGATTATTTGCTTTTTATATTAAAGATAAAAAGGATTTTTATGATAAACACAAGGAAGCCATACTGAATTATAAGCAACAAAAAGAAGCACTGGAAAAGCATCTAAATGAGATGAAAGATGCAAAAAAAGAAGATGCTCAAATTAAAGCTGATGCTCAAGGCAAGCGCATGGAAGAACAGGCTAAGAATAAGGAATTGGCTGATGAAAAAGCTAATTCTTTCATGGATGATATTTTTGGCAAGGTTATTGATTTAAATGAAAAAGGCCAGAATATTGAAGATGAGAAAAAACCGAGGAAAGTCGAAGATGATAAGTATGGCATTGGCGAAAAACTTATAGATTTCTGGGAAGACGTTTTTGCGGATGAAAACAATAAGCCTGTTCCTGAAATAAAGGTAGATGAGCCTAAAGCGAATGCAAACCTTTATGCCGAAATTAAGCCTAATGAGAAGGCGTTATACGAAAAAGCTATCAAAAAAGGCTTAATCTTTAATGATAAGAATAAGTTAGATATGGATGCACTTCTTGAACAGATGAATGCTATGTCTGCAGAAGAGAAGAAGAAACTCGGCAGTGAGTTCATGGAATATCTTGATGAAAAAACCAAAACCGACAGAGCTGAAGATTGGAAAGATGATTTGCCTACTCTTGGTGATTATTCCGTTGATTTCATGGAAGAAGTTGACGAAGATGTGGTTGGTGTAAGCGCTGATAAAGTATTTTTTAATGCTGCAATTGATCCTGAGGTAAAAAAAGATAAAGATAAAAATAAAGAAGATGCAAATAAAAAAGAAAATGAAATAAAGAATGATGCAGAAGAAAAAGTTGCAGAAGAAAATGACGAAAATGAGATAACTTATGGCCAAATTATACAAGAAATGGCTGATGGTTATTCAAAGCAGCTTATGCCAAAACTTACGGAAAGACCTCCATATAAAGACGACAAGGAGACACTTGAAGGTGCCGGAAATAAAAGTGAAGCAGGAGAGGGAAAACTCTGGTATGCTCTTGTTCATCAGGCTAAAATCAAAGTTTACGATGAAGTAGATTATGACTATTTTAATGATAATGAACTTGACCCTACTGAGTATGGTTTGCCGGAGGAACTGGAGATATCTGACGAGGAGAGAGATCTTGCATCTTCGGATATTAAAAATGCAATTGATTCACTTAATATAAAAGACAGGGAAAGTGCCCTTGCAGCTTTAATTAAATTAGAAACAATCAATAATAAAATACATTATGAGATTGGCTCAGAAGCTCTTCGTGTTGAAAGAGTTCTTGGAGATGAAGATTGTAAAGATGCGAAGGCTGATTATCTGGTAAGCCAGGGTCAGTCTGTTCCGCTTGTTCTTGATTCTGTATACAGAAATGTAGCTGATGAGGTTAAAAGACAGATAATAAAGAACCTTCCAAAGAGCGTTCATCTGTCTGAAGGAATGACCATGAATGAATTAGCAGATGTCATGGGATTATCAGAAGCGGAAAAAATCGAGTATTTTGATAGCAGATTCTGCAATGGATATGACAGCGTTAAAGATGTATTTGGTAAAAAATATAATATCAATAAAATCTTACAACTTGTGGAAATGGATTATGCCAACAGAGTTTTTGAACGTCTTCAAAAAGAGGCTGAGACAGCAGCAAATAATGGTATTTCGATCTATGAAAATAATCTGATACAAAGAGGCCGAAATATTAGCAAAGGAGAAACCGAATTTTCTGATGAGCGTTGGGAAGAAACCGTTGGAAGACTAATAACCAGAAGTGGATACCAACAAACTCAGGCTATTGATAGTTTTATAACATTAAGTGAAATTACGGCAAATGGTGTGGAGCTTGACGGTAAGAAACTGTCAGGTCCAAAGAATATTTTTGCTCCTATGGCCAAATCAGGTAAAAAAGAAGCAAAAAATACAACTGAAAAATCAGCAGCTCAGCTGGCAGAACAGATTCTTGATGACAAGCTGGTAAAAGAGAGACAGGATGCGTTAGAGGCTGAAAGAGTAGCAAATATCAATGATTGGGAGAAACAGTTCAAACCGGGTAAAGGTGATGATTGGGGATCGAAAAGATTTAAACCTGATCAGGCTGCCAAAATGGCTGAAGAAACCAATATTTATGCTGCATGGCCAACAAAATTAAAGATAACAAATTTGGCCAAAACTCTAATACCAGGTGAGAATCAAAAAGGCCTGTATGAGGGAATTAATCTCCAGGATGCGTCTCTTACGATGATAAGCACACAGTATATGCTTTGGCTTATTGCAACTAAGGATGCCACCGTAAAGAATGTACTTGAGGTAGGCGATAATGAGAATAATAAAAAGGAATTTCTGGATTTTTGCCATAAGAATCCAAGTGGCGATAAAGGAGAATATGATAATAATGCCAGATGGGCAATAGTCTATAGAAATGCATTTGATAAGATAAAGAATTATCAGATGCCGGATATGGATTATTCGGATATCTCAAAAGTTAAAGAACATATCGAAGAGATTGCTGTTATGTGCGCCATCGCTGATAACGGCACTAAACTTATGGACAGGACTTTTGCCGGTGATGCCAGAATAATTGCAGAAACTGAAATTGGTAAAGACAAATATAATGATATATATGGATTTATGAGGGGACTGGATGCTTTCTTAAGACCGCTTAATAATGCATATATTGATACGCCTGCAGTCAGACTGTATATGGAGCAGTTAGAAAAGAACTTAAAAGGAATTGCACTTGAAAGATTTATTGCCGGAAAGCGTATGGATGGTTATGCCGGAAAGAATCTTGAAGATATTGTTAATGACAGTAAATTCAAGAATGGCAACCAGTATCTCAAATATAATGATGAAGTTTTCAAAAATAAGGTACTTGATCCTACTATGTATCCTGAAATTAAGCATTTGGACAGAGAAACAGCACTGGATATGCTTAAATTCACTTCAGGTTTTATTGGAAGGATGGACGTTCTCGAACAGATTTATGCTGAAAATGACACGACTGTCAATAATGTAATTTACCATAGCAATGTTATGGATTTCCGTCAGACCCTTAATGCTGGCAGAAGTCATGATCCATACCCAGGCATGGTTAATAATCTTCTTAATACTTCGAAGGTTGCAACTGAAATGAATGAAGCTATTGCAAAGGACGGTATTAAGGGTAAGGGATATCGTGACTGGCTTAAGGATAAAGTAGATGAATTAGCAGACAGATATATGAGTGAGACTCTTAAGGAACGTAAACAGCACTATTCAGATTTGTTTACTGTTAACGGCAGACCTTTTGAGGAATATTTCCAGGAAAAGAAGGCAAAAGTAGAAATTCCGGCGTTTATTCTTAATGAGAAGGATCAGAAGAAAAAAGAAGAAATGCTGAAGGATTTTAACGATAAGCAGAAAATCCTTGATGAAACGAAAAAAACGATGTTCCTTCGCGAAGCAATAAATGATCCGAATAATGAAGTCAGATATACCGGTTGTGAACTGGAAATGTATGACTTCTTAAAGCATAGAGGATACAGTGGTGTAAAAACATATGACTGGCTTAGTAAAGTGACTTCGGAGCTTCTTAAGGGCGGTATGAAAGAAACCTTTGAGAAAAACAAAATTCAGATTTCTGATATTTTCCTTGTTGGTGGTGAATCTCCGAAAAAGTTATATGGATCAAAGTATGATTTTGTTAACAATCCAGCCGAGAAAGAGCAGCTGATTCAGCTTGAAATTATTAATGAAATCTTTAAGGGTGAAAAGGAAGTTGCCATTAAGGATTACTTAATTGACAAGAATGAGAAACTTACAGAATCCGGAACTATCAAAATGTTTGCATCCAAAGAAATTGCAGAAAAGATGATAGTAGGTGCGGATGCTCTTGGTATGGGTATTAGAAATATTAGAAGGGAACTTGAAAAATATAAACAAAAACTGATTGAAGCTCTCCCTTACAAAGAATACACGTACACAAAAATAGAAAACGGAGAAGAAGTAGAATACATTAGAGATGAGACAAAAGCAGAGAAGGAGCAAAGAGTCTTAACAGCTGGTACCACTCTTTATAAGAATATGGCTAAGGCTTTGAATGATGCAATTCGCATTACAAGTGATCCGAATGCCACAGCTAAGGAGATAAGAGATGCTTTGTGCGCATTCCAAAGAAGTGCAAGCAATTATTATAAAGAGAGAAGGGGGCTTTTCTTTGGCCCAAGGTCGGAGTATGGTCAGAAGAGACTTGCACTTGCTGAAGATGCACGTAAGGGAACGCTGGATTTTCTTATGATGTTTGATAACTTAAGAAGAGACTTAAATATTGATCATTCCTTCGGGTACAAAAACGTAACTACCGGGGAGGCTTCCATTAAGGATATTCAGGACGAAATCATCGCTCTTAATAAGAGTTACGGAGATCTCTATGATATGCGTTCTGAAGGAAGAACTGCTGAATTTCAGAATAGATTTGAAAATCTTAAGGATGTATCCAGAAAACAGAATGAACTTCTTGCTTTACTTGTAGCTGAGAACCCGGGAAAGATTCATATGGATTACAGGAAAACAGAAGCCGGTCAGATGGTTACAGATAAGAAAGATCAAAGCCTGCTTCAGTATGCCAAGAATTACGTTTCGAAGAAGTATATTGATGAAATGATGAAGAAGGGAAATAAGCCTGAAGATGTTCAGGAGCTTATTGACTATGCTAAGGCCGGAAATCTTGAAGTTGAAGCGATTAATCTTACTCATGATGAAGCCTTCAGAAATATAGTAAGGGATTATCCGAATGATTATTATGACAAGATGAGATGGGAAGAAGATGTAAGACTTGGTAATGCCAGAAAAGCTTCTGCAGATCGAAAGATTTCCAGGGCTCTTACACTGCTTGGAGAGGTAAATCAGGCAGGATTCTACAAGTCAATTAGTGAGGATCCAATGATTGGTCAGGTGAGAGATTATGATAAGCTGACTAATATTGTTATGGCGCAGATTATTTCTTCTCCTGAATATGAAAAAGCAATATATGACAAGAGACTTGGAGATAAGGATCTTGTTCAGGCGTCTGGAAAGCTTTTCAGTCAGTGCATGTTTTTGATGGCATGGATTCATTTGAAATGAACATTGCTTTTGCTGATGGTCAGTTCAAGAAATTTGCAGTTGATGTTCTTACAAATAAGGCAAGCTTTAAAAAGGCTGCAATGGAGCATCTTGGTATTAAGGAATTTGACATGGTTAAGGTGGAATTCCCTGCTCATGACAGAAATTATGATGCCCAGAAGAAGAAAGAGGCTGTAAAGACAGAAAAACTTAGTCATAGAGGCGCTCACAGAAGAGTTGATGGTCTTGTACTTGATGGAAACAAGGATAAGGTTGATGCTGTTAAAGCTGAAGAGAAGAATAATAATAACGAAATCCAGCGTTCCAACTCCTTTGCGTATAAAGGCGAGAATAAAGGCAAAGTAAGGCAAAGAAATCGTTCCGGTTCTGTAAAGAAAAATAATATCCATAGACCTGGAATCTGATTAGAAAAAGGGGATTGAAAATGGTGAAAGAGGCCGTCCTTAAGGGGCGGCTTTTTTCGTGGGGAAAAGCCTTGCAAATAGGCGAAAATCCATTGTTTTTAGGCGCTATTTATGGTAAAATGACATATAGTGTAAAAATAGGCTTATTGTCCCCTTTTTAAAGAAAAGAGAGTATGCGTATGAAGAATCGGAAAATGGGTATTGCAACAAAGATTTTTTTGATGATGACTATTCTTATCATTTTGTCAGATACAGTTCTTGGACTGATAATCTATAAGAGTATGACCACCACCATGGAGAGACAGCTTAAGAGCCATGCTGAGTCAATTGCGGCATCAAGTGCTGCGCATCTTGACGGTGAGACTTTCAGTAAGATCGAAGAGGAAGGGTCAGATGAGTTTGAGGAGATTTATGACGAGCTGGCGATTTTTCGAGATAATGGGGATACGGAGTATGTGTATACAGTAAGGCTTCGTGCTGACGGTTCGCCGGAATATGTGGTTGATTCAGATCCGGATGAGCCTGCTGCACTTGGAGAGGATTTCGAGTGCGAGGAAGCTTTGTATGATGGATTTGCGGGTGAGACCGTGTCAACCAACGAGATTTCCGTGGATGAGTGGGGAGAGCATCTTACAGCTTACAGCCCAATCTATAACGGAAATAAAGTAGTCGGCGTTGTTGGTGTTGATATCAGTGCCAGCGATGTGCTCGCAGTTTCAAAAAGAATTGCAAGAATTATTATTATTACATGTGCTGTGATTCTTATGTTCAGTCTCTTTTTCATGATAATTGCGGGAACAATGCTTAGAAACAGCTTTAAGAAACTTAACAACAAGGTGGTTGAACTTACCCAGGGTAATGGCGATTTAACCAAGACAATTGATATAAGAACGGGCGATGAGATTGAGACAATTGCCGGAAATATTAATAAGCTGGTTGCTTTCATAAGAGGCATCATGCATAACATTTCCGATAACTCTGAGGAACTTAAGGTTTCTGCAGATTCAGTTTCAACAAGCATCGACAGAGTTAGAAGGTCCACAACTGAGATATCAGAGATGATTACGGATATTAATGATTCCATGACGGGAACGGCGGCTTCCATGAGTCAGTTTAATGACAGAATGGCGGTTATTACCGATTCGGTTGACGGCATGGTTGATGATATTAAAGATGGCGAGCAGAAGACCCGTGAACTTAAGAGAAACGCAGACCAGAATGGTAAGGATGCGGTTATTAAGTGTAAGGAAGTTCACGACAAGATTGAGGAAATCGAAGTTTCACTTTCTGACAAAATCGAGAAATCCAAAGCTGTTGAGCAAATCAATAATCTGACAGATAACATTATCAATATTACAGACCAGACCAACCTTCTTTCGCTTAATGCAGCGATTGAGGCGGCAAGAGCAGGTGAGGCCGGTAAAGGTTTCTCCGTTGTTGCACAGGAGATTGGTAAACTGGCTGAGGATTCTGCAAGGGCAGCAGCTGAGATTCAGAGAATATCTGCAGAGGTTGTAGGCAGCGTTAACGACCTTGCTGAAGAGTCCAAGAATATGCTTGATTATATGGGCGATGCAGCAATCAGCGGATATGAAGCACTTAGAGACAGCAGTAATGCATATGCTGAGAGTACTTCGGAATTTGGAAATATGATGAGCAGATTCTCACAGGTTGGTTCGGAGATTTATTCCAATGTCGATCAGATGAGACAGGCAACAGGAGATATGAACTTCGTCATATCCAATACTGTTACAAATCTTAATAATATTTCCGACAAGGCTTCAAACATGGTTGTAAATATGTCAAACATGGAAGAGCAGCTTAAGAAGAATAACGTGGTATCAGATTCACTTTATGGTGAAGTTGGTAAGTTTAAGTTATAAATTTGTGTGTAAGGAGCATGTATTATTATGCGTGGTGAGATAGCAGCAATGGTAACCAGAATGATTGGAACCCTGGCAGTTATACTTGTGGTTTCTGCCTTCATTGGTGGTTCTGACAACATTTCCAAGGCTTTCAAAAAAGGAAAGAAATGGAAGCATTCCGTTCTTATCGGATTACTTGGCGGTATCTTCGGAATGTATGGAAATATATCAGGTTTTGAATTGAACGGCGCCGTTGTTTCAGTTCGTGATATGGGTCCTATGCTGGCAGGTTTCTCCGGTGGTCCTATAGGTGGTATAATTGCAGGTTTAATTGCAGGTCTTCACAGATTTACAATGGGCGGTGTGACTGCCACAGCCTGCGTGGTTGCAACATGCTGTATCGGTGTTATATGTGGTCTTCTGGCAATGAAGTGGTCTCAGATAATGAGAAAGCCACAGTTTGCATTTTTGATTGCTGCGGGGATGGAGATTTTTCACTTAAGTCTGGTACTTATTATGGTAAGGCCGTTTTCGACTGCAGTGGATATAGTTAAGCAGATTGCAATTCCTTTTATACTGATTAATGCCATTGGTTTTGCAGTTATGATTGCGATTATGGATTATATTGATAAGCATAATTCGCTGATTGGTGAGAAGAGCCGTCTTCAGTCGGAACTTGAGGTTGCAAGAAAGATTCAGCATTCACTGCTTCCTGTATTTAATGAGCATTATCCGGGAAGAGATGATCTGGAAGTAAGTGGTTTTATGGAGGCTGCGAAGGAAGTTGGTGGTGACTTCTACGATGTGTTCTTTGTTGATAATAATCACCTGGCTTTTATTATTGGTGATGTTTCGGGCAAGGGTGTGCCGGCGGCGATTTTTATGGCGTCCTGTAAGATTATTCTGCAGAACTGTTTAAGAAATGCAGTTAGTCTTAAAGATGCGGTGGAGACTGCAAATAATGCAATCTGCTCCAATAATGATGCGGAGATGTTTGTTACTGTCTGGGTTGGTGTTCTGGACCTTGAGACGAGGGAGATTAAGTTTGTCAGCGCGGGACATAATCCTCCGGTGCTGCTTCGTGATAACAAGCCCTGGTTTCTTAAGTGTAAGAACTGTCTTGTGCTTGCGGGAATGCAGGGCGTTAAGTACAGGGAGAATACAGCGCAGCTGCAGGCCGGCGATATGATGCTGCTTTATACGGACGGCGTTACTGAGGCGGAGGATGCGGAGCATAATCTCTTCGGGGATGACAGGCTGCTTGAGTGTTTTAATGACAAGAGTGAGAGTACGCCGAAAGAGATGATTGATGACGTTAAGAATTCGATTGATGTATTTATAAAGGGCAACAGTCAGTTTGATGATATGACGATGCTTTGTCTGAAGTTGAAGTAATGTGCAGGACGCGAGCGGCTTGGCCCAGTGTGGCGTAAGGTGGTCCGGCGCGGGCGCGGGCGGCTTGGCCCAGTGTGGCGTAAGGTGGTCCGGCGCGGGCGCGAGGCGGTTTGGCAGGGCGCGGGCGTGAAGAATAAAAGTAAAGTAGGGGAATTTGATGGGAGCAAATCCAAAGACATATGAAGGTAAAGAACCTTATATATTTATAAGTTACAGTCATAAAGAGTCGGATATTATTATTCCGATTATCGAGAGGCTGCAGGCGGATGGATATCGTGTGTGGTATGACGATGGAATTATTCCGGGTACGGAGTGGCCGGAGACCATCGCGCAGCACTTAAATGATTCTTCAGTATTTATTTGCTTTATATCTCCATCTTACGTGGATTCGTTTAACTGTAAGAGAGAGCTGGATTTCGCAGTGCATAAGAGAAAGGATTTCCTGGCGGTTTTCCTTGAGGAGACCAAGATGCCTCTTGGAATGGAGATGCAGGTATCATCCGTGCAGGCGATGTTCTATTACAAGACTACACCAGATGAGTTCTTTAAGATGATGTATGAGTCGGGGCTGATTGAGGCTTGTAAGGCCGGCGAGGGCGAAGCGAGCGTGGGCGATGATGAGGCGAGCGGCGATGGCGCTGGCGAGGCTAAGGCAGATGCGACAGACCAGCCTAAGGATAGCAGCGAAGGCGTGGGCGCAGCAGGCAGAATGGCTGAAGGCCAGGAACTTGAGAAGGCTCTGGAGACTGCGGCGAAAGAGGCTGCGAAGGAGCCGGCGAAGGCTGAGAAGAAGGGCAAGAGTGGCAAGAGTAAGGTTGGCTTGATTGTTGGGCTGGTGGCCGGGGTTGTGCTGGCGGTGATTTTGCTTGCCGGAGTTATTGGAGTGATTTTCCTGGCGGCTCCGAAGAATCCGTATAAGGATCAGGCGGTTGTTGAGCTTTTTGATGACACCATCGATGATAAGACTTTAAAGCAGATTCTGTCGGATGAGAGCCTTATGACGCTGCATCTGGAGAACTGTCATTTCCAGATTGCGGACCAGTCGATTTGGGCAGCGAAGAGCCTTGAGAATGTGGAAGCGCTGGAGCTGATTAACTGCAATCTGACTGATTACGATATGAGCATGATATGTGCTGTGGTAAGTCCTTCGAAGATTGATATTTCCTATAATCCGGGGGTTGCGGGCACGGATTTTCTCACAACGTGTTCAGGAAATCTTCGTGAGCTGAATATAAATCATACGGGAATTAATGATTTGTCCATGCTGCCGAAGACTGAGATTGAGGTGCTTTATGCAGAGAGTAACGGTATTTCTGATATTTCTGCACTGTCCGGAATGACGTCACTTAGCGAGCTTTACGTTGCGAATAATCTGATTGCGGAAGTGCCGAAGGATACGGACTGGAACAGCCTTAGAATTCTTGATATTTCGGGCAATAATCTGGGTGATCTGAATTTCCTTAAAAGCGCGATTCACCTTGAAGTTATCAAGGCAAATGATAATAATATCATGAATGTCAGGGGGCTTGAGAACTGTACGCTGCTTCAGACAGTTTCTCTGGTGAATAATTCAGTTACATCGGTGGCGCCTTTGGAAGGCTCGAAGGACAGTATCAGATTTCTTATTCTTTCGGATAATAACGTAAGTAAGATTGATTATTCGCTGCCGGCGCTTGAGTGGCTGGTTATTGATAATAATAATTTCAGATATTTAGGTTTTCTTACGGAATCCCAGGGTCTTGAATATGTGTCAGCTGCAAGGAACAGGCTGGACAGCATATATGAGATTCAGGACAAGCCTTATCTTAAATATTTAAATGTATCACATAACAGTATTGAGGGTGAGGTTGATATAAGCGCACTTTCTTCGCTGGAGAGATGCTTTTTGGATCATAACGAGTTTACGACAATTAACGTGAAGGGTGCTGAGTTCCTTGCACTTAACGGTAATCGCAATCTTGAAAGCATTACAGGGGCTGATGCCACATTCTTACTCAGGGCCAGTGTTTCATATAATGCGAAGCACGAAGATTTGCTTAACAATCCGTTTTGCAGAGAGATTTATGTGCAGGATGTGCCTCTTGATAAGCAGGTTGCCTATGAGATGATATGGGGCGACAGCATTGTTTTCACTGACGAAGAGGGGCTGCAGGAGATTATCGATAGCGAAATAAATTAGTAATTAAAATTAAAGGGTGTTAGATGGTTTATCATTTTGAGTTCGACATAGCAGCATTAATATTAACAATTTTTATGGCTGTGCTGATTTTCTTCAAGAAAGGTCTTGTTAGGCATGCTAACAGAGTTTTCTTAAGCTTAATCGGTCTTATTTTTCTGTCTGAACTGGCGGATATTTTTAGCTCCATCTACAATAATTCTCCTTCGCCTTCAACGGTTGTTTATCAGGATTTGTGGAATTATCTGTATCTTTTTGCCCACAACGCCCTGGCTTACTGTTTTATGATTTATCTTTTCTTCCTCATGGAGTATGTGAAGAAGAAAAAGGTGGCGATGTTTATCCTTTCGATTCCTTTTGCGGTGGATGTGATTTTGCTCGCGCTTAATCCGTTTACAAAGTGGGTATTCCTATACGACGAGCGCGGACATTATATTCACGGACCTTTGTTTGTTGTGTTTTATGGCATAGCATTTCTTTATATGGTTTTCTCCATTATTTTCGTTATACAGAATCATAAATATCTGGAAATGAGTAAGACCGCGTCTCTGATGGCCTTTTTGTTCATTTCTTTCGTGCCGGTTATTGTTCAGATTTTCGTTCCTGAATATCTTCTGACACTTTTCTTTGAGACAATCGGTCTTCTTGGAATCCTTTTCTCCATCGAGAATAAGGATGATACGATTAGTCCAGTGACGGGTATTTTTAACAGGTTTGCTTTGGAAAGTGCCCTTGATACTGCAATGGACAGCGAGGGTTATACCTTATTCTTAGTCAAAATCCCCAACTTAAATTACTACAACAAAATGATTGGTTTTGTTAACATGAACGAGATTCTTGGAAAGATTTCTGCATGGCTTGAGAAGGAATTTATGATGTACGCGTGCTATGACTGCGGGCGCGGGCATTTTGCAGTAGTTTGTGACAAGATTGGGGAAGAGGAAATAGAAAAGTGCAAGAAGGATGTGTTCGAGAGATTCGAGAAATCCTGGGGCAAGGGTAAGTTTTCCCTGTCGTTCCCGGTGCAGGTTGGTGTGATTCATCTGCCGGAAGATGTTAAGACAATGGAAAATTTGCAGATGATTATCGACGCGACTTTTGATGGCAAGGAGTCAGCGATTCTTGACGCGCCTTCGATGATTGCGAAATACGAAAGAAGAGTACTTATTGAGCAGCTTATTGATAAGGCGCTTACCAATAAGAGTTTTGTTGTGCAGTATCAGCCGATTTGGAATTCGCATACCGGAAAGGTGCAGTCTGCTGAGGCTTTGTGCCGACTTGTGGATGATGAATATGGCATGATTCCGCCGGATGAATTTATTCCGATTGCGGAGCAAAATGGTACTATCCTGGAGATTGGCAGGATTGTTTTTGAAGAGGTTTGCCGCTTCTATCAGGAGGAGAGACTTAACAGATTAGGGCTTGATTATATTGAGGTTAATCTTTCTGTGGTTCAGTGTATGGACAGGGATCTGAGGCGAATTTTTGATGAGATACTCGACAGGTATTCTCTTGATGCAAAGCATATAAATTTGGAGATTACTGAGTCGGCGACAGCGGACAATCAGAAGGCGTTAGTGGATACGATTGATACGCTTAGGGAGCGCGGTTTTACGTTTTCTCTGGACGATTATGGAACGGGCTATTCCAACATCACATATATGTATGAGATGCCGTTTTCGATTATTAAAGTTGATAAGAGCATTCTGTGGAAGGCCATGGATCCGAAGACGGGCACCGGGCAGAAGGGTGCGATTACATACCTGGAAAATACCATTCGTATGCTGAGAGATATGGAATACAGCGTGCTTGTGGAAGGCGTGGAGACGATGGAGCAGAAGATGCTTCTTGAAGGGCTGGAGTGCGATTATTTTCAGGGGTATTATTTTTCGAAACCGATTCAGAAAGATGTATTTCTTGATTACTTAAGGGTGGTGAATGCTTAATGGTACTGGGTTATTATGTTGTAATATGCATAATTTCATTTATTTGCTGCGTGATTTTCTATCTGAAACTGCGTTCAAATTACTCATTTTTATTCCCGCTTATTTTTATAATGGCGTTCTTGTCGCATATGAGTTATATTTTCATGGCGCTTTCGAAGAACGTGGAGGAGGCGCTGCTTGCCAATAAAATTCTCTACATAGGCGGCTGTTATCTGCAGCTTGTTGGCCTTATGCTCATCATCTCAATCTGCAATATTCATCTGCCGAAGTGGTTACATTTTATGATGACTGCTTTTAGTACTTTGATATATGGATTCGCGCTGACGGCCGGGTATCTGCCGATTTTTTACAAGAGCGTTGATATTGAAGTCAGGAACGGAATAACGGTGCTTATTAAGGAGTACGGGCCGCTTCATATACTTTTCTATATTGAGATAATTCTTTATCTGCTTATAACCATCGGCGTTCTTATTTATGGATGGGTCAAAAGACCCGACGTGTCGAGACGAAACCTGATGATTGCTGCGGTTATGCAGATTTTTTCCATATTCGCGTATTTTGTCGGTCGGTCCATTACCAAGGAAATTGAGTGGATGGCCCTGGCTGACCTGGTGGACGAGATAGGATTCCTTCTTATCATGGACAGAGTCATGCTGTATAAGGTTGATTCTCTGGTTATCAGCTCGATTTTGGAGGACGGGTCTTTTGGATATGTGTCATTGGATTTGAATAAGAAATATTTGAGTTCAACGGATGCGGTTAAGAGATTTATTCCAAAACTCGCCGGGAATCATGCCGATTCGGAGATTGAGGATGATGAATTAAGGAAAGTTATTGGAAAGTGGATTGATGATTTTAAGGCGAATAATGTGTCCACAACCCATACTTACAGGCGCAATGGAAGCATCTATCTTGTTCGTATATCTGACCTGTATGATGGACGGCGTAAGAGAGGATACCTTCTGGAAATCTCTGATGATACGGCGCATCAGCAGCATCTTGAGGGAATTGAGAGATATAATAAGAATCTTAATGCTGAGCTTATGGCGAAGACTAAGCTGATTAGGGAGCTTAGGGGTGAGAAGGGGAAGTAGTGGATGCACTTTACCCCGTCCCTAGTGGCATAAAAATAAGGATGAATTGTAAAAGTGGTTTCTGTAATTATACCGGTTTATAACAGAATAAATACATTAAGAAGGTGCGTTGAATCTTTGCTTAATCAGACATATAAGGATATAGAGATTATTCTTGTTGATGATGAGTCGACGGACTCTACGGATGTGCTATGTGATGAACTTAGTAAAGAAGATTCGAGAGTTAAGTCCATGCACGTTGAAGGCGATGGAGTTGCAGATACGAGAAATCGAGGTATCGCAGTGGCACAGGGAGAGTATCTGACATTTGTTGATTCAGATGACTATGTTGAGCCTGCTTATATAGAGAAACTACTTGCGGCGATTAATGAAGAAGGCTGTATTATGGCTATGTGCAACTGTATAGACGTAAGAGGTGGCGGCCGAAAGGAATGTATTTTCCCGGGAAATGGGAAACGCGAGATTAAGGCATTCTTGGAAGATGCAATGTATTGCAGAGCTAACGGAGGAACATGCTGGGCTAAGATTTATAAACGTGATTTAGTTAAGCATATGTTTAGAAAATATAATTATAACGAGGATCTTTTCTTTGTATTTGATTACCTTTTAGAGTGTGAATTATCAGGTGAGAGTGCATATATAAATATGGTTCCGGATTGTCTGTATTATTATTCTCCTGTTGAGAATAGTATATCCGTTGTTAAAACCACATCTGATTTGATGGATGTGATAAATGTGTGTCTGTCAATAAAGGATATATGCAAAGAAAAGTGTCCGGATATACTTATATTTGCAGAGGCACTTCTTCTTAATAATGCTTTCTTTTCATATCTTAATTCAAAGAGTGATAAGAGTAGTGAAGGTGTAAGTTTAAGAGAAAAGGCAGTATCGGTTATTAATGAATACCGTGGAAGAGTTATTAAGGATAAAAAGGCAACTTTTAAAACAAGGATGGCCTGTTTTATGTCATATATATCCATGGGATTGTTGTCTTGTTTTTATGGGATGATTAAATAGTACAGAGTTGTGGGGGATATTAATTGGATACAAATCTTATTTCTGTAGTGACAGTATGTTTCAATGCTGAGAAAGACATTGAATATACTATAGAATCTATACTGAATCAGGATTATGCTCATTATGAATATCTGATTAAAGATGGCGGGTCCCTTGATTCAACAATCCAGATAGCAGAAAAATACAAAGATAAATTTAAAGAAAAGAATATTTCATTTCGCGTTGTCTCTAAAAATGACAACGGTATATATGATGCTATGAATAAGGCTCTTGAGTTTATTTCAGGGGAATGGGTTATATATATTAATGCGGGAGATGCTTTATATGATAATCATACCTTATCAAAGCTATCAGAGGATGTATCACCTGAATATGATATTCTTTATGGCAACGCTGTTTTGACTGACAGGGGTAAATACAAGCTTCTTAAAGCAGGCGTTGAAGAGGACTGGCAAAAGACTAATCCTATGTGCCATCAGGCTACATTGACCAGGACGGATGTGGTGAGGAAGTTTTTATTTGATACGAAGTATGAGATATCGGCTGATTATGATTTATCGCTTCGAATATATTTAGCGGATGCTTCCAGGCTTAAGAGGCTGGATTATGTGATGAGTATCTTTATGTTTGGGGGCATGAGCGATAGTAAGATATTTAAAAGAGAAAAAGAATTTAATGAATCAAGAAAGATAAATGGATTGAAGAGAGTGGCTTTCCCAGGGCTTCTTATATTTAAGAATGTTATGGTTTATGTGATTAGAAGATGGGCTACCGTTATTCTGAAAGGCGGATTTTACTCTAAAAAGAGGGGCTGGTATTCTACTAAAGCTGAAGCAGCCAGGGAAGGCGAAAAGAAATGAAGGATAGGCAGATGTGCGAGATAAGCGTTATTATTCCTGTTTATAATAAAAAAAATTATATAGTTGATACTGTTAAGTGTGTTTTGGCACAGACTTATACTGATTATGAACTTCTGCTTATTGACGATGGTTCTACAGATGGGTCAGGTGATATCTGTGATTGCCTGGCAGAAAAAGATGAAAGAATAAATGTGGTTCATACCACTAATCATGGCGTTGGCGCTGCAAGGAATCTGGGAATTAAGAAAGCAAACGGAAAATATATAAGTTTTATTGATGCAGACGACAGGGTAGATAAAAGATTTCTTGAAAAGTTATATAAGGCTATTACAGATAATGATGCTGGCATGGCTGTGTGTGAGTATTTCGAAGAAGGAAATGGAAAGAAGAAATATCATCGCTATAAGAGTATTAATTCCGGAAATGAAATATATGAGGTTTTAAGTCAGGATTTATTATGCATCATATGGAATAAGCTGTTTGTCAGAAAGAAGATTAAACACTTATTTGATGAACATATTTCAACCTGTGAAGACAGCATATTCTGTACAATGTATTATTTTGACAATAAACCAAAAGTTGCCTGTGTAAATGAAGTTTTATACGGATATGTGGTTCGTTATGATGGCCTTACATCTAATTTGCAAAAGCAGGCATATGAAGGGATTAATAATTATCTTAAAATAAACAGATTAATCACTGAAATGATTGATGACGAGGAGATAAAGAAGTTAGCTATCCATCATGTATACAGGGTTTATTATTATGGGATTTATCTGTTTATATACAGGAATCTTATTAAAGGTAAAACTGATGTAGAAAAACTTGCAATAATTGAAGAGATTATTAATGATAAAAAATATCAGAGAATTATAAGATTTATGCTTATATATTCTTTTAGAAATATTAAGGCAGAAAGAACTTCATGTGTGGAATTTTTAATAATTATGGCTTCTGTCTTGAAGTGTAAAAAAGCAGTTTATTATATCACGAAGGTGAGACAATGTCCGGAAATAGCGAACCACTTGTAAGTATAGTAATACCGATATACAACGCAGAGCAATATTTAGAAGAATCCATTCGCTCTGTACTTGATCAGTCATATGGAAATTTGCAGATTATCTGTGTTGATGATGGCTCTACTGATAACAGCCTTAAGATTGCTGAAAAACTTAAGAACGATGACCCTAGAATTGTCCTGTTATCCAAAGAAAATGAAGGCGCGGGAGTAGCCAGAAATAAGGGTATGGAAGTGGCACAGGGTAAATATGTATATTTCTTTGATGCTGATGATTATCTTCGTAAGAACGCCATTAAAACTCTGGTTAAAACAGCGGAGAAGCACAGTGCTGACATAGTTTTATTTGGATATTATAAGTTTAACGATAATAAGAAAACAAAGGTTGCTTATTCGCCAAAAGTATTAAGGGTACCACTTAATAAGGTTATTACTCCAGAGAGCATTTCAGACAGACTATATCAGGCTGATCACGGTATGCCATGGAATAAGTTTTATAATCGGGATTTTGTTAAGAAAACAGGAGTTGAATTCCAGGCACTTAAGAATACCAATGATGAATTTTTCTCACGTATTACCACAGTGGAAGCTAATGGTATTGTTTTCATAAACAAGGTTCTTGCTGGTTACAGGGTTGGAAACAGAAAAAGCCTGCAGGGAAGTACCAACAAGAATATTCTTGATTGCACTTATGCAATTAAGGCAATATATGACGAACTTAAAGCCAGAAATTATTATGATAAATATTCTGAAACATATAAAAGGTTAGTGGGATATATAATCATGCTTAAGCTTATGGCTAAGGATTCTGAGTCATTCAATGTTCTGGCAGAGGAAATAAGAACTAATATTTTAAAGAAGTGTGAGATGAGCGAGGATTATCTTGAAGAGCGTTTTAAAACCGCATACAGGGCTTTAGAACATAATGATTATGATAAGGCAAGAGAAGAACTGGAATTAATAGGCAGGACATGGAAATAGATGAAATTTGATGATTACAAATGGGATACTGTGATTGAGGCAAAGCAGAATCCTTTTGCTCTTAATGTCAGGGAGATTGTGGAGTATAAGGATCTGATTTATCTTTTTGTGAAAAGAGATATTGCTACAACTTACAAGCAGACGATATTAGGCCCATTATGGTATCTTTTCCAACCGATATTTACGACCATAATGTTTATGGTGGTATTTAATCATGTGGCGGCACTTAGTACAGAAGATGTGCCACCGGTTCTTTTTTATGCCATAGGAACAATTCTATGGTCTTTCTTTAGTTCGCTTTTGACCAATCAGGCCCGGGTATTTTATGCCAATAAGGATATATTCGGTAAAGTTTATTTTCCAAGGCTGACAGTGCCAATTTCTCTTATATTCAGTGAACTTACCAAGTTCGCCATTCAGTTTGTTTTATTCATCATAATCTTTGTGGTTTATTTGTTTAATGGTTATGGGGCTTATTTAAGCTGGAGACTGTTGCTAATTCCGGTGCTTATGATATGGCTTATTCTTATGGCGTCCGGTCTTGGACTTGCCATTTCTTCAATTACCACAAGGTACAGGGATTTGGCCAAGGCGCTGGAATTTTTCCTGGCAATGTTTATGTATGCAACGCCTGTTGTGTATCCACTTTCCATGGTGAGTGGTAAACTCAGGATTTTGTTTGAGCTAAATCCAATAACGGCGGTGCTTGAGTGCTTCAGATATGCCTGTTTTGGTGTGGGAGATGTGTCGCTTAGCACGATAATGTTAAGCACCGGGTGTACGCTAATTTTTGTTTCGCTTGGAATACTGTTATTTAATAAAAATGAGAAAGATTTTGTTGATGTGATTTAATGGGAAAGCAGTATGGAAGATGTTGTAATTAAAGCAGAAAATGTAGGTAAATACTACAGGCTTGGACAAATAAATACAGGCATGTTTTATTCTGATGCCAGTTCCTGGTTTTCCCGAAAACTGGGTAAAGAGGATAAGAATCTTAAAGTTGGAGAAACGCTGGGAGATAAGAGCGGATTCTGGGCTCTTGATGACATTAACTTCGAGATTCATCAGGGTGACAGAGTTGGTATTATCGGAAGGAACGGCGCAGGTAAATCTACGCTTCTTAAGGTGATCAGCAAGGTTACTGCTCCGACTAAGGGACGCATTGGAATTAAAGGAAATGTGGCAAGCCTTCTTGAGGTTGGAACAGGTTTTCATCCTGATATGACTGGCAGGGAAAATGTGTACCTAAACGGTGCAATCCTTGGAATGAAGAGGGCTGAGATTAATCAGAAGATGGATGAGATTATTGCTTTCAGTGAGATTAATGAGCACATCGATACACCTGTTAAGAGATATTCAAGCGGTATGTATGTGCGCCTTGCTTTTGCGGTAGCGGCTCATCTTGACAGCGATATTTTAATTGCCGATGAAGTTTTGGCTGTAGGTGATGCGGAGTTCCAGAAAAGAGCCATTGGAAAGATGAATGACTTGAGTCATAAAGATGGCAGGACGGTGATTTTTGTAAGTCATAGGATGAATGCGGTGAAGTCATTATGTAAGAGTGGTATCCTGCTTGATAAAGGGAAGATAGTGCTTCAGGATGATATTGATAAGTGTATCACAAGGTATCAGAGTAATCTGTTTGATAAGAAGATTAACGAGGATTTGTCTCATTATAATAATGAGTTTTTTGATCTCACTGGTTTCAGACTTGTGAATGAGAATGGGCAGGAAATAGATGGCGCTATTGAGAATGGGGATAAGGCTTTTGTGCAAATAGAACTTGATATGAAGAAGGTGCATAATGCTTTCACTACAGGTTATGCAATTTATGATTCAGAAGGGACGTTAATGTACTGGTCTTATCAGACGGATATTTATGATGAGAATAATAATGTTGAAGAAGGGCATAATGTTTTAACAGGTGAGATACCGAGCCACTTTTTAAATGAAGGTGAGTATTATATTTATTTCTCTGCGAGTCTACATTTTATTCAGTGGTTTGTTAATCCGGAAGAAGATTCGCCTTGTCTAAAATTATCAATAATGGGTGGACTTAGTGAATCGCCTTTCTGGACAATTAAAAGGCCAGGTGTGTGTGCGCCGCTGCTTAAGTGGGATGTTAAGCATTAGATTTAATAATAGTTTGAAGGTTTAGATATGAAGCATATGGGTATATATGCGATTATGCGTACTTTGAAACGTGTAATCGCAGGAGATAAAAAATTCATACAGGCAGTTGCTGATTACGAGGATGAAACAGATTTCATAAAGATACATCATAATGGAAATGTTGATTATGGTAATGTTGTTTATGTAATAAAAGAAAATTGTGATCATGATGGATTTTGCGCGACGCTCAGATTTATTATCTGTTATTTGATTTTTGCAAAACAGTATGGTTTTGTGCCTAAGATAGTTCTGTCCCAAGATTTTGTTTATTATGATGAAGAAAAGAATAAAGAAATCAGTAATCCGTGGGAGTATTATTTCAAACCGGTTGGCAATGAGTACGATACAGATAAGGCATTAAATGTATGCTTTGGAACTTATTATCAAATGCAAAGTATAAGAGAGAAATTTGATATCAGCTCTTACAATATAGAAAAATACAATGATGAAGAAACGTTAAAACTATGCATCCCGATTGTCAGAGAATACCTGGTGCTTAAGGATGAAATCGTTGAAGAATGCAATAATATGTTTCGTGATGTGAAAGAAAAGAATGGTAAAATTCTTGGAGTACATTTCAGGGGGACTGATTATAAAAAAGGGTATAATAAACACCCGGTATTTGTTGATGAGAAAACATTGATAGGTGAGGTGAAAAATGTTACGGATACAGGAAAGTATAATGCGGTATTTGTAGCCACTGATGATACTTCTTTTGGTGATAAATTAAGAAATGATTTAGGTGATATTCAGGTTTTGATGTACAGTGATGTATATCGAAGTGATGGAGACAAGTCAATTGCATTCAGTGAAGATAGCAGAAAGTATCATAAGTACCTTCTTGGCAGGGAGATCGCAAGGGATATGTACACCTTGAGTTTATGTGATGGTCTTGTAGCAGGAAAATCTTCAGTGAGTTTTATGAGTAATTTATATAAGTGTAGCAGAGATGAGGAATACGAGTATATTAATATAATTGATAATGGTAATTATGAAAGTAATAAACTATTTGTGGCTCGTCCGTAATTATTTTTGGAATGACAGAGAGAATGACAAAGGGATTAAAACAAAACATTAAAAATATCAAATCCTTGGGATTGATTGGTATAGGCCAGAATTCAGATAAGCTTGTTAATGATTATTATTTTATCTTTAATGACAGGTTGAATATTACTGAGATTATAACAATTGATAAATGCTCGTCAGTTATTTTTGATGCATATATATGCTGTACATACGATAAGAACCGGGCAAAAAAAGAAATGGCTAAAAATGGGCTAAAGTATAACTTTGATTATATTTTTGCCGAAGAAACTTTTTATATTCTCGATGACTGTAATGGTGGCAAAATTGCCTATAATTGTTATCCTGAGAATTTGGTGAAATGGCGTAAAGCCATAGTGTATGGATACGCTGCTAAACATGGAAAAGTTTTATGGAATGACAGATACAGGGAGATTCTTAAAGGCAGATATATAAATAACAAAGGCAACAAGTATTCAAAGCATCTAGTGCAGAATAAGGTTACCTTGGGAAGATGCCTTGAGTATGCTCTCTATTTGTTTCTTGGATTAATAGATTTCTTGCCGCAGATAGGGGCGAAGAAAAGGCATTATGATAAGTATGACTACATATGCTTTTATGAAATATTTGATGCTATTAAATTTAAGAAAGATTTCCCGGATTTAAGTTCAAAGGTAATCACTACTGAAGAACTTAAGAATCATACTATGGCTTCTCTTTATATGAAGGCAGTTTACTATGACAGAAGGCAGAATGACTGCGGCTGTAAGGTTCCGTTAGAAACCATATGGATTGGTGATAAGGGGACAACAAGGCTGTGTGGATGCCCGGATTATCTGGATATTAGTTGTGGAAATATGGGTATTACAGATAATGACGAGATATGGAATTCAACACTTGCAAAAATAATGAGATTATCTGTTATTAATAATACATATACATTCTGTTCAAGAGAATTATGCAGAGAGTTTAACGGAAATCCAGATGGAGATGAATTGCTTGAACGTAAAGAGGCTGATTTTACGAGAGAGTATCCAAATATCATAAAGGTTGCCAATGATTATGTATGTAATCTTCATTGTCCATCATGCAGGAAGATGATACATGCAAAAAATGACGATAATGAGGAATTGGAGATTGTTACCTGTATTGATTCCTTAATGGAGTCGGGATGGCTAGACAAGGCAAATAATGTGGTGGTTGGCGCTAGTGGAGAGAGTTTCTTATCACCAAGTTACAGGAAGATTATTTTTGATGGTGTTGCCCACAGAAACAGTATAGATATTATGACCAATGGTACGCTTTTTACGCCACAAATCTGGGAGAAGATGGAAGGAAAGTATAAGCATGTTACTTTCTCTGTTTCGATTGATGCGGCTACAAAGGAGACTTATGAGAAGGTCAGATGTGGTGGCAACTGGGATAAATTGATGGAGAATATGGCTTTCCTATCCCAGCTTCGTAAGGAAAACAAAGTTGAAAGCGTAATGGTTAACATGATTGTACAGAAGAAGAATTACAGGGAAATCCCTGATTTTATCAGATGGGCTAAAGAAATGGAATTTGATTCAGTTTATTTATCACATATCTGGAACTGGGGAACATTTAGTGCTGATGAGTTTGAAAATGAAGTCTCCATGTTTGATAAAGACGGAAAGATGAAAACGGAACTTGCGAAAGTTTTGGAAGATCCGATTTGCAAAGATCCGATTGTGGATATGAGGTGGGAATAGCAGGCGGCGCGAGGGCTGCGATGAGAGGCAAAGAGGCAGGTGGTAAGAGGAGAGGTATTTTGATGCACATTACCCCGTCCCAGGTGGTGCCGTCCCAGGTGGCATTTTGGTGCACTTTACCCCGTCCCAGGTGGCACAATTAGTCGCCTTTGCCGGCGCGGCTGTCGAGGAAGCCTTTTACGTAGATTTTGGTCAGTTCTTCTTTATTGAGATTATATTTTTCGGAAATCAGGTCAATGAGGTCCATTGGTAGTTCAAGGGCGGAGTTTCGGTTGAATTTACCTATATATCTGCCAAGACCGAAGAATTCTATTTTTATTGCCGTAGGAGTTTGCTCATTATTTTCAGGAAGATTTGCAAGAAGCTTCTTTGTCCTGTGATCGACGTGGCTGTTGCTAACAAAGGCAATTAAGGATGCAAGGCCAAAGGCGATAAGGGTCATGGCAGGAAGTGAGAACCACCAAGGGGTGTAGGTCGCTACCATGTAAAGGTCAGGCCAGCCGCCGTTAGCTTCGCCAATGAAAACAACTTCAACAAGATATATAAGTTCATAGATGATTATAGGAACAATACATAAGAAACAGTCTTTGATTGTATATTTGTAGCCGGATTCAATCATAAAGAATGAAATGATGATTAAAATCGGACAGATTATGTGTAAAAATGTATTAAAGCCGGTAAAGGCCAGTTCCGGATTTGACCAGCTGATGAAGAAAATGGTAAAAAACATAACAAGTGATACACAGGTTGTTCCGCAGTAGAGGAAATGTGCAACCCATTTAGGACAGCTGAATCTCTTTTTTCTGTAGCCTTCGATGGCATATGGAGTAATCATACAGATGGCTACTAAGGTTAAGAGATTTGAGTCTGTGGTAAAATATTCAAAATGATTGAATATTGATTCGTCTTTTAAAGCATATTGGATTAATCCACCCACAATGGCATAGGTTGAACTGAACATAACAGTTATTGATGCAACCATGGCCAGGAAACTACGGGTGTTGTATAAAGCAATTAAATATTTCTTCTCTTTCTTCGAAGAGGATTTAGATTTTTTCATGATAAATCTCCCTGAAATTTCCATAAAAATAAATGATAAACACGTATATTAATTGTATAATTGAGTTTTCTTTGTGTCAACAATGGGAAAAGGCTTAATTATACTGTTTAATGGTGTCCTTTGGGGCATTATGTGATATAATATAATATGTGTGAAAATTTGTGGAAAATGGAGAATTATCTATGAGCAAATCAAAAAAAATCATTTCAGTAATCAGTTTATTTACAATTCTTTGCCTGGTAACAGGAATGGCAGGATGTAATAAACCTCATAGCGAGAGCGAAATTAAAAAATATGTTGAGGATAATGTGCCTGAAGAAGCAACTCTGATCCATAAGTCGGAGGATCTGTCAGGCGCGAATAAGGAATATATCTATACTTTTGAGTCTGATTCAAGGAATCTGCAATTCAATATTTACTCAGTCAATGGATATTCAAGTCTTGTTGGATATCAAATTTCAAATGGTTATCGTAGCGCAATTTATGATTATTACCTTGATAAGATAAAACCTTCACTGGCTTCATGTCCAAATAGTGAAGTATATTTAAATCCTGGTAATCAGTATACTTTTAATACATTCTACATTGATACTGAATCTGATGCCAGAGCCGTTGCCAAGGTATTGGAAGATGCTAATGATATAGTTACAGAGCAGTGGGAGTACCAGCCGGGTGAAGATTTAACCGATACCAATGTGCTTGGACTTAAGTTTTTCATTTATTCGGAAACATCTAATACTCAACTGGGTTCATACTGCTTAAATGGCAAGGATGATGAAGATGTAATATATAACAAGCTAAAAGGTATGCTGCCTTAGGCTTTAATAAATATAAATATTCATAAGATAATTTGTTAAATATAAGGAGGATAAAATGAACACAGATTATGAAAACAACGGTTTTAACAACGTAGAGGAAGGCCAGATGGTTAACGGCCAGGATTTCGGGGATCCAGTTGCGAATCAGGTTTTTGAGACAGCAAAGGATGCAAAACTTGCTTTAGAACTTGGACTTATTTCTTTACTTGGAAGTCTTGGTGGAATATTCGTTTATTTTGTTTTAAACAGAATTATTTTTATCATTGGAATACTTCCACTTATTGCAATTGCCGGAATCGTTATTGCAATTAAGACCATCATCAAGGATAAGGGACTTCCTAAGGCTTATATCGGACTTGTATTAAACATTTTGGGATTACTTCCATCACTGTTTTGTACACTGATTCTTATTCTTGATACTATAGCTCGTTTCAGCTAAGGAAAATAGATGGGTTCCAAGTTTTTTTCCAGGAACAAGGACGGGACTAAGTGAGCAGTTGAATAAAGATAAAGAAGTGATATATTCCTGTGCAAATTGCAACTTAGACATGCTATGTTGCAACTTAGCACAGGTTTTATTGTTTAAGGTTTCCTTTTGAGATATTGTGAGTTCAACAAAGAAAAACGCATACGAAAGGAAACTTAAAAATGAAAAAAACAAACGAAATCAAAACAAGCGAAAAGAGGACAAACGAGAAGAAAACAAACAGATTCATGGAAGGCTTCAGATTCCTGGGTTACGGTATTGAGATTTTCGGAGTAATCGGATTTGAACTTCTCTGGGGATTCATGATTGAGCCACTTCTTTATCAGAGAGGCGTCAATGATTTTAACACATGGCAGATGATAGCACACTGGGTTGTAACATGTGCTGCATGGGGATTCGGAGCATGGCTGGTTGTTAAAGAGTGTAAGAAGAAATCAGGTCTTGATATTATAGAGAATGTTAAGAAGGCTCCTGTATTTGATAAGGTGAACAAAATCAAGGTTTGGCAGTGGATTCTCATTGTTGTAGGCGCAGTACTTTGCCTCCTTTCAACATGGATCGACTGGAACGGAAGCAAGGTTCTGGCGGAGTTTCACAGCAGAGGAGCATTACTTTTTGTATTCCAGTATATTTATTATCTCTTTGAAGTTATGCTGGTTTTGCTTATAATAATATTTGGACAGATGGCATTCGAGAAGTGGTTCAACAATAACAAGATTCCATTTGGTGGAATTCTCGTAGCTCTTACATGGGGACTTGGACACTGGGCATCAAAGGGTTCACTTTTTGCAGGTATTTATACTGCAATCGGAGGTTTTGTATTTGGTAGTGCATACCTTCTGACAAACAGAAATGTTAAACTGTCATATATATTACTGTGTATTATGTTTATTTTATAAGGGATTTAAATGAAACTTATTAAGACAAAAGAGGAAAATCTGGAAGAGAATTATCTGGAACTGCATTATGACACAATGGATGAAGAGACCAATGCAGTTCTGGACAGACTAAGGGATACCCTTCGTTATATTGAGGGCACCTATGATGATAAGAAGGTCACTATAGCACTTACGGATATATTCTATATCGAGACTGTGGACAGGAAGACTTTCGCATATACCAAGGATATGTGTGTTGAGATAAAGGAGGCCTTAAGGGACATCCTTGAGGAGTATTCAAACATTGGTTTTGCGAGAATCAGCAAGTCGGCTATTGTGAACATATACAAGATCAAGAAACTTCAGGGTGATATCAATATGAGGGTTATTATCTTCCTTAAAAACGATGAGAAGCTTGTGATGAACAGAAGTTATAAAAATGAGTTTTATGAAAGGCTTAATAAACTGCAGAGGAGGAAGGCGAAATGAAACTGATAAATGCCAAAAATTTCATACCGATTGTTTGCATTTGCTTTACCGTTATAACCTGTGGGAAATTGCTTTTTGAGAAGATTGCCGGTTTTACGGACAGGTATTATACGGAGAATATTTTTACCGTACTCGGTTTTTCGGTGCTGATAACATTAATCCTTTCGGTGCATTATTACCTTCGTAAATTCCCGTTTCTTCTGGTATTTATTGGGCAGTATGTTGTGACTGTCGGAATCGTATTTCTGGCCATATGGATTGGCAGCAAGGTTTCAGACATTGCACCGACTGCTTACTGGGATATGTTTTATTCCATAACCATTCCTTTCTTGGGTGGAGCGGTTGTATATTATATATGTTTCTTCTGGCAGATCAGGAAGGCGAATAAGATTCTTGAGAAACTTTAGTAAATATAAACCAGGCTGAGGCCTGGTTTTTCTATTTTTTTGCTTGAAATACTGCATAAAATAGTTGAAAATATAAGGTAGGGATGTAATGAATTATTATTTAAGAGGATTATTCTTTTTGTGAAAAACCCTGGGGGGATTTGATGATGCAAATAATAGATAAGCATAACAGATTTTCAATACGCAGGCTAATTCTGGGGGTCTGTGGGCTTTTGCTTGTGGCTTTGTGTTTTTGTGTGGTTGCAAAGGCTGATAATGAGCCTAAGGTAGTAAGGGTTGGATATTACGAGAATGAGGTTTTCCAGGAGGGCGCCAGGGAAGGCGTGGCCAAGAGTGGATATGCATATGAGTATTATCGTAAGTTATCTGAATATACTGGCTGGGAATATGAATATGTATATGGTGATTATGGTGAGCTTTATCAGATGCTTCTTGATGGCGAGATAGATTTGCTTGCAGGTCTTGCCTACAGAGAAGACAGGGCAGCCATCATAGGATACCCTAATGAAGTAATGGGTGTTGAGTCATATTACCTTGTTAAGCATGATGATGCTACTAATATTACGGCAGAGCCATCTACTTTAAACGGGTGCAAAATCGGCGTCTTAGACAGCGCCATGGTTGGCGTTTTAAACGGTTATCTTGAAGAAAACAGTATAAACGCTGAAGTAATTACATATTCGGATTATACTCAGCTTTTTGATGCTTTTGATTTAAAAGAAGTGGACATTCTGGCAGCAGAAAGTGATGGTGCATATGGAAGAGAGCACTCAGAGGTTCTTACAGTATTTGGAACTTCTGATTATTATCTTTGCGTGAATATTAAGAGAAAAGATCTGCTTTCAGAACTTAACAATGCGCAGGCGTCGCTTGCAGCAGAAGAGCCTAATTTTATAAATTCACTCAGAACCAGATATTATTCTGTCAGTGTTACAGCCAGGGCTTTTACACAGGCTGAGAGAGAATGGATGAGTGAGCATGACAGCCTTAATATCGGATATCTTGAGAATTATCTTCCTTACAGCGATACAGACAGTAAGGGAGATGTGACAGGTATCGTTAAGGATATGGTTCCGTCTATTATGAACCTTCTGGAAATGCAGAATATGACGGTTAACTATAAGGGATATGCAAATTATGATGAAATGATAGCCGCAGTTTCTTCGGGAGAGATTGATGCGGCTTTTCCTGTTGGTGGAGGACTGTATAATTCAGAAGAAAGCGGTATATATCTTACCAATCCTGTGTCTTCATCCGCTGCGGAACTTGTATATAAAGGCGAGTTTGATGAGAATACCACGAAGCATTTTGCGGTAAATGAGAATAACAAAATGCAGTATTATTTTGTAAGCACTAATTATCCTGATGCTGAAATCACTTTTTATCCATCCACTGAAGACTGCCTTTCGGCGGTACTTTCTGGGAAGGCAGAGTGCGCAACCCTAAACGGTCTAAGGGCTAATGAAATACTTCGTAACCGTAAATATGAGGACTTAACTCTTTATCTGACAAGTTTCAACGATGACAGATGCTTCGGTGTAAAAATTGGTAACGAAGGACTCTTAAAATTATTAAACCGCGGAATCAATGTGCTTGGGGATGGCTACGCACAGAGTATTTCCAGCAGATATACAGGGGAACTTTATTCTTACGGAGTCTGGGATTTTGCCTTAGATCATATGGCTATTGTGAGTGTGGTTATTATCATAATTGCAGTCATAATTGTTTTCCTGCTTGCAAGAGACATGCGAAGAACCAAGAAGGAAGTTGAGGAAAAGGAAAAATCCAGACGAGACTTAGAGATTAAGAATAAGGAACTTGCCGATAGTCAGAAGGCCCTGTCGGATGCGGTTATCGCGGCAGAGAGCGCCAACCGTGCCAAGACAACTTTCCTTAATAACATGTCCCATGACATTCGTACACCGATGAATGCCATCGTGGGCTTTACAGGTCTTGCTTCATCCAATATCGATGATAAAGAAAAGGTACAGGATTACCTGGGCAAAATCTCCGTCTCAAGTCATCATCTTTTATCCCTAATCAATGACGTACTTGACATGAGCAGTATTGAAAGCGGCAATGTGACCATTAAAGAAGCAGAGGTACATCTGCCGGATGTGATTAATGATTTACAGACTATCATTCATTCGAGCGTAGAATCCAAGGAACTTAAATTGGTGGTTGATACCACAAATTTAAAACATGAAGATGTTATAACTGATAAGCTAAGGCTTAAACAGGTTCTTCTTAATATTTTATCAAATGCAGTTAAGTTTACGCCGTCAGGTGGTACAATCAGCTTTTTACTTAGTGAGAAAGAAACTGATGAGCCTGAAATGGCAAAATATGAATTCCTCATAAAGGATACCGGAATCGGTATGAGTGAAGAGTTCCAAAAGACGATTTTTGATGCTTTCTCACGTGAGAAGACCAGTACTGTAAGTGGTATTCAGGGTACAGGTCTTGGTATGGCAATTGCCAGGAATATTATTGAGATGATGGGCGGAGAAATATCAGTTAAGTCCAAGGAAGGCGAAGGCAGTGAATTCACAGTGCTTCTTCCTTGCGCAGTATGCGCTCCAAAAAAGAAGACTGAAGATGTAGCAGAGGAGATGCCTGATTTGACAGGAAAGAGAGTACTTCTTGTTGAAGATAATCAGATGAATCAGCTTCTTTGCGAGAATATTCTTAAGAATGTTGGACTTGAGGTGGATATTGCCGGTGACGGTACAGAGGCAGTTGACCAGGTGAAGAAAGTATCAGCCGGATATTATGATATTATCCTGATGGATATTCAGATGCCGAAGATGGATGGTTATGAAGCAACAAGACAGATTCGTGCACTTGATGATAAGGATAAGGCGAATATTCCGATTGTTGCAGTTACCGCCAATGCTTTTGAAGAAGATAAACAGACTGCTTTTGGCGTCGGAATGAATGGGCATCTGGCAAAACCATATGATATTCCGGAAATAATGAAGACGCTAAAAACACTTTTGGGATAAGTGTTGCACTTTTGTTGACTATTATATATTAGCATTGTAGATGTAATAATCGTGATGTTTTAACAGCAGGAGGAAAAGCCATGAAAGAAGTTGAATTAGATGATATTACTTTAATACCAAGATTTGAATCGGATGATCCTTTTGAGAAGGATGTTATTAAGGAAACACAGATTCTTACTGTTGAAGTCGTAGATGCAAATGATGCCGCTATGGATTTATTTGAAGATAACAAAAACAATGAAATTCTGGAAATGAATAATGCACTTAGAGCTTTTAATAATGCTCTTGAAACACTTACGGTTGGATACCCTCAAACAGAAGTAAACATAGAGAAAGCTAAAAAAGATGCCATTGAATGTCTGAATTATTTCCAAAAGAAAAATGGTATTCAGAAAATAGTTAACAGAATTGATCAATTATATGATCAAAATAAAGCGAAGTCAGAAACCTTTATTAAATGTGTGAACTATGTAACTCCATATATTTTCCCAACATTAAAAAGTGAACTTTCCCAAAAGGAAGTTAAGATGACGGAAGATTTCCTGACTAATACATATAATTTTGGAAAAGCAATTAATAATTTTGATGAAGTTCTTGGTAAGTATGAAAGTGAGTTTTTAAAGGCACAGAAGAATCAGAATGCCAATAAAGATGCTAATTCACCTAAAGAAGGACCTGATGATTATTTAAAGATTCTTAAAACCATTAAGAAACTCAGAGAAGATTATAAGAACAGAGAAACTAATGGTCTTAAAATGGATGATTATACCAAGCAGTTTGATGAATTACTTAAACTGGCTGTTAAGTATGAAGCGGACCATAGGCCTGTTTTCAGGGGACACAGATCTAAAGAAAGTGCCCAGAGATATAAAATCATGCAGGATCTTATTGAAGAAGGCAGAACCATGGGCAGTGTCTTCACTACAGAAATCAGAAATATCAGGAAAAATTGCAGGAAGATAACAGGTGCCCGTTTGACTGAACTTGAGATAAAGAATATGGATAAGCCTTATCTTGGCGATGATTTTATCCAGGATAAAATGAAGAAATCAAAGGAACATGATGCTGATAAATTCTACAATCAGCTTATGGATGGTTCTGAAAATACAGTTAGTGAGCTTAAGACAAATGCCATCAAGAATACAATTGTAGGTAATCTTAAGAATGCTTTTAAGGAAAATCCATATATTAATGTTGATAAGTATTACGATAATGTTATGGCTGAAAGAAAAGACTGGCTTGCTAAATCACAGCCTGTAAATGGTCTTAAGGATTTACCTTACAGAGATTTTGATATAAAGCAGCATGCTCAGGCTTATGTTATCGACAAATATATCAGATTTGCTGCAGTTAATCCTGAAAAACAGCAGGATGTTCTGCTTATGACAAAACCTGGCAAAATCAAAGCCGAGGTTGAGAGTATTATTACAAATGAGACTTTCAAGGAACTTGTGGCACTTGATCCTAAACATGCATTCTATGACTGGATGAATGTAAATAAATACTATGAAGCTCAGAAGGAAGGGGCAAAGAGTACAATTGATGAGATGAAGGCCGGAAAAATGCAGTCCCTTGAAAAACGCAATAAAAACATCAGTGAAGAGACTGTATGTGAGGCTGTTTATGATTTAATGCTGCTTGATAAGAGATTCCAGAAATCTTTTGAAAAACTGGGCGCGGCTTTTGCCCTTGGTGCTAAGATTAATGATCCGATAGAACATGAAATGTTTAATAAAATTGTTAACAAAATTGCCAAGAATGTGCCTAAGGAATTAGTTGAGAAGTATGAAGGAAAAGACGTAAGTAAACTTCCTGATATGCTTAAGGATATTGAAAAGAGCGGCATTCTTGATAAAATGGCTAAGGAAACAAAGCCTCTTTTGGATAAAGAGTTTAAGAAAGAGGATTATCAGAACAGATTTAAGAATGCTGTTGACTATTACAATCATAAATTAGGTTATGAGAGTCCTGATGTCACATATAAAAATGAAATCGATAATATAAACAGAAGAATGGATCAGGAAAATGAGACTTTGGAAAACGCAAAGAAGTGGAATGAAGGTTTATATAACGATCTCTACACATATATTGATGATAAATTTGACCGTAATACATTAAAGGCTTACGTAAAAATTGAGAAAAACGCAGAGGCTTTAAAACAGAAGAAAGAAGAATTAAAGCCTGATGATTATAACAAATATCTTGTTGAGAAATTTGGTAAAGAAAATGTTGATCTTTATAACAAACTGAAAGAAAACAAAAATTTCCTGAAAAAAGAAGAGCATATTAAGGGTTCTATTGCAATCAATGACAAAGACAGTAAAGAGGCAACTGCTTCCCTGAAAGAACTTGGAAAATTAAAGAATGACTATAACAAGAAACTCAATGAGTTTAACAAAAACAATCCTACACAGAAAAAGAGTGCCAAAGCACCACAGAGAAAATAGTGTTGCACATTTGTTGTTTTATGTGTGTTAAGATTTGAATATCTTAAAGAAAAGAGGAATCGCTTATGAAAGAAATTGATGAAAATGATGTAGAACAGGTTAAAAATGATAATACTATTGATATAGCTTTATATCAGAATCTGAAGGGTCAGAAGGATAGTTTTTTAAATTATACAGGCACAAACCATGACACAGTAAGCAATATGCTTTTTGCCCTTAATCATATTGCCAGCAAATATGAAGAAATGTCTGAGAGCAAGAATAAACTTAGCGATGAGGAGGCAATTAAGGAAAAAGAAAGAGTTGCCGGAATGTATCCTAAGATCAAAAAGTTTACAAAGGCAGTAAAAGATTTGCAGGAAGCAGCTTATCAGACATATGGGGAAGATGATCCTGAAATTATCCAGCAAACACTTAATACAATAGCAGCATTTCATTCTTTTCTTGTAGACGGAGAAGGAACAACTAATTTCAACAAAATTCTAACAGATATATCAACTGATAAAAAGTTAGCTTTTAAATATAAAAAAAGTTTTGATCAGGGTTTGAAAATTCTCGACGACGCTTTTAAGTGTGGACTTAACCCTCAGGAACTTATGAAGGTTGAGCCTAAAGAGGAGAAGAAAGCCCAGGAAAAGCCTGAGAAGAAGGACGAAGGCATCAAAAATGAGCATGATTATAATGCATATCTTAATTCAAAGGCATATAAGGATGTTCAGTCTTCCAAGGACGCACTTCACTGGGTTGATTATTTAAAGAGTGAATATGGCAAGGATCCAAATTCATTTAAGAGTAAGCCTGAATATCCTGATAATTTCCTGACATCCATTATTGCTGTAAGAGATATAGCAGGTGCAGAGAGAAATGAACCTTCAACATTAAGAAGAGGAGGACTTATTTCTCAGAGTGATATTAATGGTCGTATTGGTACTCTAAAGCAAAACGATCATTTTAAAGAATGGCTTGCTGAATTTAAAAGAGATCCGGCATATCTTGCCAAGGCAGAGAGCGCTGCTACCGTAACATTTGGTCATGGCGGCAAGGTTGAAGATATGTTTAAGAAATTTCTTATGAAACAGCCTGCAGGTGCTCTTGAGTATGATCCAACAATTGCAAGATTAATGCCTACTGTCAAAGAGCGTATTGAAGGTTTGCAGGATCAGATTAAAAACGGCAAGAAAAATAATCCGGAATTCGTTGCAACTGCAGCGGCGGAGATTTTGCTCCTTCGTAATAAGATTAAATGTGAAAGAAATAAAAAGAGTTCTCTTAATGTTAAGTGCCCATGCGACGATCCTCAGTTTAATCAGAGTATTAAGGATCTGGCAGCACAGAATACTTTTAAATTAATGTTACAGAATCCTAGAATTTTATCCCAGATTACTGAAGGTCATGGCGGTGAAATGATTGACAGAATGAGAACTGAGTTTAACGATAAGGGATATACAAATGAGAGCGTTGGTCAGCCTCTTATGGAAGGAACCGTAGATGGAAGACTGGAGTATCTTAAGAATGAGGTTATTAAGACACATAATAACTTCGCTGACTTCAAGCAACCTTCTCTTGAAGAGAAAAACAATGCCAAGAAAGTCATTGCTGAATATACATCATTAGCATCACTTAAGGTTAAAAAGCATTATAAAGGATCGGACAATGTACCTAGAAGTACAGTTAATTCTTTCGTTGATAATGCAGTTAATCATGACAGAAATTTCTCACAATTATTTGATATTGATAATGAATATTATTCTGTAATGAATGATATTGAGAATAAGAAAGAAGGCGCGTTTATTTCTTCATTTGATAAGAGAATGACGGGTGCCAAGATTAAAAACGATGAAAGGGATAAGGAAGTTTTACGTTCAATGGCAGGTGAAGATAAGGTTCAGGGAAAGAAGATTGATGATGATATTTTCAAACCTGTAGATGAAAACCAGCTTGGCGACAAGGTTGAAATGAAGAACGGAAAGGTTCAGGTTAAAGGTAAAGCTAAAGGTAAGTAATTATAAATAATTGAAACATACAAATAAAATGACTAAAGCCATGGTTTATAAAGACTATGGCTTTGTTTTTTTATTATAATAGGTTTATAATGTTGAAGGCCATATTGGCGGCGATATGTGTTTGAGGAGACAGACTTATGGATGAGAGATTAAAAAGGCAGATTGATTTTGCACTTGAGATAGATAAAGAGAAAAATATATTCAGGCAGACGCATCTTACGAATCATGGCAGAAATGAGAATGACGCTGAGCATGCATGGCATATGGCGATAATGGCATATCTTCTTAGGGAATATTCCAATGAGGAAGTTGATATAGCCAAAGTTATGCTGATGTGTCTTATACACGACATTGTGGAGATAGATGCGGGAGATACTTATGCTTATGACTCGAAAGCGATAGAGAGTCAGAAAGAAAGAGAGGATGCTGCGAAGGAAAGGATTTTCTCACTGCTTCCTCAGGATCAGAAGGAAGAGATGATTGCTCTTTTTGATGAATTTGAGAACTGCGAAAGTGCAGAGTCCAAATATGCTCACGCAATGGATAACCTGCAGCCTCTTATCTTAAATGACAGTAATAATGGGGGCGACTGGAAAGAGCATGAAGTTACATCCGATAAGATTTATCAAAGGCATATAAAGACAAAGATGGGGTCGGAGATTTTGTTCGAATTAACGGATTCAATTATTAAAGAGAATATAAAAAAAGGTAATTTGCCTAAGTAGGTTAAGGAGGATTAAGGGAGATGGAGACGAAGGTTTCTAAAAGAGTTAGGTTTGTAACGATTATCAGTATTATTTTTGCAGTGACGTCATTATTTTATTTAGGATTGGCAGTGGCGTATTTTATAGCAATGGGCGTTACACTGATGACAGGAAATGAATATGAAATGCTTGGTTTCGTATTTGGACTGATTGGTTTGCCGCTTGTAATTATTATTCTGGCTTTTCCGATTTTTAGAGTTATTATTCTGGTTTTAAGCTTGAATATAAGGAAAAAATATAAAGAAGGTCGAAAGGCAAAAGGTATGGCTATTACCACGGCAGTTATGCAGATTATTGATGCAGTTGCTTCACCGGTTGCTTTCTTCTTTATTGGCTCAATGATCTTTTTGTTTAGCCAGGATATATTTAATGCGATACCGGGTGGTGGATTGTTATATTCCATTTTTGGTTTGACAATTAATATTCCGGTAATAGCTAAAGGTGTGTTGCAGATAATAGCTTCGGTTATGCTTTTTAAGAGTGCGGGGGAACTTTATTAAAGAGCCCGGAAGGTGCGAATAATTTAAGTATTGGGGATAAACTATCCGGGTAAATATGTTGTGATAGACTGCATTATTATTGTATAATAAGTATAAGTGAGGGTTACAGATATGAGAGATGAATTATTAAAGGATTTTGACTAATAATTGAGGAGGGCAAAACTATGAGATTGGAATTATTAAAGGGGTTAACAGATGCGCAGATTAATAAACTTGCAAGATGCAAGAGTGCAGAAGAAATCTTGGAACTTGCCAAGGCTGAAGGTGTAGAACTTAATGAAGAGCAGCTTGCAGCTGTATCAGGTGGATGCGGAGAGAAAGCAGACCCTGTAAGATGTAATAAGTGTGGCTCACTGAACTGCGAAATGTATCAGACAGTATTAAATGTGATAACTAAGGGATATGATTATAAATGGAGATGCAATGATTGCGGTAATGAATGGTTATGGGATTAATTGGAGGCTTATATATGAGAGAAGAACTGTTAAAGGGCTTAACTGAAGAGCAGATTAAGAAAGTTAAAGCCTGTAAGACCTCCGCAGAAATACTGAATCTCGCCAAGGCAGAAGGAATAGAATTAAATGAAGAACAGCTTGCAGCAATAAGTGGTGGTGCTTGTGGAGACGGTGATAAACCACTTAAGTGTCCAAAGTGTGGTTCTAAGGACTGGGAGGTTAGTGGTCCCGGGTTTAAATGCAACAAATGTGGTGAACTTTTTGCCGATAACCGAGTGCATGTTCCGTGGGAATAAAATAAAAAATGTAAAAATTATAACGATTAAAGCCATGGCTTATAAAGGCCATGGCTTTATTTATGTATTTGGACTTGTAATTGTTAAATGCAAAGTTCTTTGCAAAATAACGATTATGAGAATTTCTCAACAATCTCTTTAATTGCATTAGCATTTTCTTTATTTTGATTAACCATTGCAATCATATCAGCGGTTGTTTCGGCTGTCTGGTTAGCCTTGTCGATTACAATGCTGCTGTCGACAGTCTTGTCGCCTGGAACATCTGATACCTGTCTAATCTGCATATCGATATGTTTTACAATAGTAGCAAAGGTTTCTGATGAATCTGACATCTCAGAGATGATATTTCTTAAATCTGTAACAGAAGAGTAGTAGTCTTCTGTGGATTTGGCGAAATCTTCAAACTGGTGCTGAACATCGTTCTGAAGGAAGGCGATGATCTGGTCGAAGCAGTTCTGAACTTCCACGATATTATTTCTGGTTTCATTACAAAGCTGCTGAATCTGGGTAGCAGTTTCTGAAGAACTCTTGGCAAGGTTACCGATTTCACCTGCAACAACTGCAAAACCACGTCCGGCTTCACCTGCACGGGCAGCCTCGATAGAAGCATTTAATGATAAGAGGTCAGTCTGTTCTGTAATCTCCAGAATTCTTTGTGCCATCTCATCGATTCGCATAAGTGTCTGAAGTTTCTGGATTGATTCTTCAATAGATTTCTGATTCTCAGCAATCTGCTCGCTTGTTGCGGCCATAGTAGAATTTGTAAGTTCTTGCATCTTCTGAACTTTAACGAGTAACTCATTACTGTAATTGTTACCTTCTTTAATACGATTCTCAACATCGGCTACGACATTGGTAATCTCGCTTATCTGTGATTCAACATGGCTTACAGCATTATTTATGGACTCTGCATGCTCTGCATAAGCGCTGGCAGCCTCAGTATTCTCTGTAACGCAGGTATTGAGTATCTTTGAAGAATTTTGCATAGCTACAGATGAATCGCTTAATGAAGATGAGCATGTTGATAAAGTATTTACGATGTCGCTGAGTGAATCGTGGAGAAGGTCAAGGGCAGTTGCGATTTTGCCAATCTCACTTCTTTTACCTGTCCAAGGTTTAAGCTTAGCGCTTTTTTCGATTCTTAAATTGCTTAATCTGATAATTGCTTCTTCAATATATTTAAGAGGTTTGGTGTTGATTGTGATTAGGATAAAGCAAAGGGTGCAGATAACAACGACAAATGCGATGCATATGATGGCAAGGACACGCATTGTACGGTTTGCTGAGCCGAAGATGTTCTTCTGGCTGTCGTAAGATATGATAACCCAGTTGTGCTCAGGGATTGCTCTGAAGTTTGCAATCTGCTTGCCTGCATCGTTTGTGAATGAAAGTTCGCCGCTTTCTTCGCCTGCTTTAACCTTTTCCATAATTTCAAGGAGCATTTCGTCCTCAATTTCGGTTGCGATAAGTGAACTGTCATCTGCAAAGATATAATGGTTTGTCTCGGTATTAACCATGAAATATGTTGATGTGTCCTCGTCGCTTCTTAATTCATTAAGCGCACTTTCGAGATCTTCAACATATGTACCGCCGCCAACATAGCCTACGATAGAACCGCCGTCATAAACAGGGCAGTACATTGAAAGAATTAAAGTCTGTGATGCAGGTGAAATGATAATACCTGTATCATAAAGACCGTTATTTGCCAGCATAGCATCCTGAAGAGCCTTAACGGCATTAGGGTCTTTTCTGAATATAGCGCCTACATACTGTTTATCACTATGTACGAGGCAGTGGGTAGTTGCCCATTCACCAATATAGATACCTTCCCAGTTAGGCAGGGTTGAATAATAATCCTCAGTGTATTTCTGCGCAGCCGCAAGTAACTCCGGATTCTCCGGATCTTTGAGCAAATCAACGAAGATAGGCTCATGGCTGTACTGTTCCAGAAGATTCTCCTGCTCATTAACATACTGGTTTATCAAGCTCGCCTGAGCCGATAAAACATTGTTATGATTGGTGTTCTCGGAATCCTGTATCATGTTCTTAATGGTAGTATTTGCTGTGAAATACAGAAGCAACATACCAAAAGCTACAGTTATAAAAACACCAAGTGTAAGCTTATTACGTAATTTCATGTTTTTCATAGTAACATCCCTTTCCCAAAACCAAAAGATAATACTCCTTCGACTATATTTAATTATACTAGAAAATATATATTAATAGAAGATAAAGTTATAACAGGTTGTTGAGAAAATAAGGTTATGATGTTATAATGGCAAAGTTGTATAGGGCATTTTGATGCACTTTGAATAAGGAGTTTAGAGAAAAATATGAAATTAGGAATCGTAGGATTGCCGAATGTAGGTAAATCAACATTATTTAATTCACTGACTAAGGCGGGAGCGGAATCAGCCAATTATCCGTTTTGTACAATTGACCCGAATATTGGTATTGTTAGTGTACCGGATGAGAGAATTGTAAAACTTGGTGAGTTATATAATACGAAGAAAGTTACACCGGCTGTTATTGAATTTGTGGATATTGCCGGTCTTGTTAAGGGTGCAAGCAAGGGTGAAGGACTTGGTAACCAGTTCCTTGGTAATATCAGGGAAGTTGATGCAATTGTACATGTGGTAAGATGCTTTGAAGATGAGAATATTATCCATGTAGAAGGTTCGGTTGACCCTGAAAGGGATATTGAGACAATTAACTTAGAACTGATTTTCTCAGATCTGGAGATTCTTGAAAGAAGAAATGCCAAGGTTGCCAAGATTGCAAGAATGGATAAGGCAGCAGCCAAGGAAGAGGAGATGATTAAGAATCTTAAGGCTCATCTTGAGGATGGCAAAATGGCCAGAACCTTCGAAGTACCTGAAGATGAAGATTTACAGACTGCATTTAAGGGATATAACCTTTTAACTGCAAAGCCTACCATCTATGCTGCCAATGTCGCAGAGGATGACTTAGCTGACGACGGAAATGGCAATGCATATGTTGCAAAGGTTAGAGAGATAGCAAAGAATGAAGGCTCGGGCGCTCTGGTTATCTGCGCTCAGATAGAGCAGGAGCTTGCTGAACTATCTGATGAGGAGAAGCAGGAGTACTTAGATGCTCTTGGAGTTAAGTCATCAGGACTTGATAAATTAGTTACTGAAAGTTACAGCCTTCTTGGTCTTATAAGCTTCCTTACAGCAGGAGAGGATGAATGCAGGGCATGGACCATAACAAAGGGTACAAAGGCTCCACAGGCAGCAGGTAAGATACATACTGATTTCGAGAGAGGATTTATCAAGGCAGAAGTTGTTCCTTATGATAAGTTGATTGAACTTGGAAGCATTGCAGCAGCCAAGGAAAAAGGTCTTGTAGGACTTGAAGGAAAGGACTACGTAGTTAAGGACGGAGACGTTATATTGTTTAGATTTAACGTTTAAAACCCAATATATTGTGGAAATATTAAAACAGGCTTAAGGGCCTGTTTTTTTATTGCAAAAAACCTTGAAAAAATCAAAAAAAATGCCAAAAAACACTTGAAATTACAGGGTAAATGCCCTATACTTAAAAACAGGTGGCGACTAAGTGGTGAGTTAGTGATAAGTTAGTGGTTACTTTTTAAGGCAAATAAGCCGATATTAATGATGTGAGCTTTTAGAAAGGATTGAACTTGGTACTCAAATGGGCTTCTCAGGAGAATACAAAAACAATATGGATGCCAAAGGAAGAGTTATCTTCCCGGTTAAATTCCGTGAAGCCATGGATAACACATTTATCGTGACCAAGGGATTTGACAACAACCTTCTTATTTATCCAAAAGATAAATGGGAAATCATGGAAGGCAAACTTGCAGCGCTTAAGATTACAAGCAAGAGCGCCAGAATCGTCAAGAGACTTCTCTTAGGTTCAGCAATGGAAGTTGAGGTAGACGGACAGGACAGAATAACAATTCCTCAGAACTTAAGAGCACACGCTGATCTTACAAAGGAAATCTTATTCGTAGGGCAGGCTGATTACATAGAAGTATGGTCAGTAGATAAGTATAACGAAGCAAGTGAGTGTGATTACTCAGAAGCCGCAGAAGAAGTTGATTTGTAGAGAATAAAAGATGGAATTCAAACATACATCCGTTTTACTTAATGAAACAATAGACGGACTTAATATAAAAGAAAACGGAATATATGTAGACTGCACTTTAGGAGGTGCAGGACACAGTTCAGAGATTATTAAAAGGCTTGGAAGTGGCGGAACGCTGATTGGTATTGACCAGGATGCAGAAGCGATAGAGGCAGCCACAAAGAGATTAAATAAAATTTTGGAGGAGAAAAATGATAGGCCTGATCTTCAGATTTATAATCGAAATTATTCTCAATGTTTAGAAATTCTTAAAGAGTCGGGATGCGAACATCCTGACGGAATACTCTTGGATTTAGGAGTAAGCAGTTATCAGCTTGATAACAAGGACAGAGGATTCAGTTATAACTACGATGCACCACTCGATATGAGAATGGACCAGAGAAGTTCCTTAAGTGCAAGCGACATAGTTAATAACTACTCAGAAGAAGAACTCTACAGAATAATCAAAGAATATGGCGAAGAAAAATGTGCCAGAAGCATAGCAAGAAGAATAGTTTCAAAAAGAGCAGAAAAGCCGATTGAAACAACATTCGAACTTAATGACATCATAAGATCAGCTATGCCGGCAAAGATGAGAGAGAAAACTCATCCATCAAAGAGAACCTATCAGGCAATCAGAATTGAATGCAATAACGAGCTCGGAGTACTCAGAGACAGTTTAAGAGACATGATGCTAAGTCTTAAACCGGGCGGAAGAATATGTGTAATAACTTTCCACTCATTAGAGGACAGGATAGTTAAAAATATAATGAAGACAGAAGAGAATCCTTGTACATGCCCACCGGAATTTCCGGTCTGTGTATGTGGCAAAAAACCAACAGGGAAGATGATTACAAGAAAACCTATTACTTCTTCGGAAGAAGAACTTGAGAATAACAACAGAGCCCACTCAGCAAAATTGAGAATATGGGAGAGGGGAGAATAGAATGGACAGAGTAGAAACAAGAAATGAATATATGGTAAGAAGAGAACTGGAGAAAAGAATTTTAAGCAGATCTCATGAAGATGCTCCTGTATATAATTATGAGAGCACAGCAAGAAAGAGAAGAGAGAAGGAAAATGAGGAACTCTTCCCTGAAAACGCAAAAACCAAGAGAAAAAATAATTTCAATATTATTGATATAATTATTTTATGTGCCGCTTTTATACTTTGTATTGGCGTAGTTGTTAACTATATTAACCTTGCTACTCAGGCAAAAGCTAATCTTAATAAGATTTCTAACTTGGAATCTGAGTACAATAGTAGTAAAATAGAAAACGATAAAGAATATCAGAGAATAGTTAACAACTTAGATCTGGACGAAATTAAGAGAGTTGCCATCGAAGAACTTGGAATGCACTATCCGGTTGAAGGACAGATTATGACATATGAAAGCTCTTTTAATGATTATGTTCAGCAATACAGTATAATCGAATAGGTTTTTAAATGAATGTTATTAACACAATAATAAATTATTTTAAAGAACAAATATTAGAAGATATAAGCCTGGTAAAAGACGAGAAAGTGAAAGCAAAGGCGCAGCCAAAGCCTGTGAAAATCGTCAGAACTGCCAGGCTTAGAGTTTTTCTTTTCTATGTTATAGTAATCCTGCTTTTCGGCATCGCCATCGCAAGGGTTATATTTCTTAATATCGATAAAGGTGAAGAGTATAAGAGAACGGTTTTATCCCAGCTTTCATACTCAGGAACCACTCTTCCTTATCAAAGAGGAGATATCGTTGATGCCAAGGGTACAACCTTAGCATATTCCCAGAAGGTATACAATATCATAATTGATACTTCCATTATCGGCTATTATTCAGACAGAGCCGCAGACGTGGAAGGCTTTAACGGCCAGTATGCAAGCAATACTGTTGATGCGCTGTGGAATTATTTTGGTAAAGATATGACTGCTGAAGACAGCGGAAGACTTACTACCAAGGAAGAACTTCGTAATTTCATCATCAGTGAAATTAGTAAGCCTGAAGGTGAGAGATCCAGATATTTAGTATTTGCAAAGAGGCAGAGCTATGAGAAGATGGATGCTTTCAATGAGGCCAAGGGCGAGGCTTTTGCCAACGATGTTTCATCTGATGTGACTACAAAGTTTGACAATATTTACGGCGTAAGTTTTGAAGAAGAATATGTAAGATATTATCCAAATGGCAGCCTTGCAGCTGACGTTATCGGCTTTACAGAGCCTGGTAACAAGGGTAGTTACGGAATTGAGCAGTATTACAATGATTACCTTAATGGTACTGATGGTCGTGAGTTTGGTTATTACAACTATGACTTAAATCAGGAAAGAAATATTGTACCGGCGGTTGATGGTAATACGGTTGTGCTTACTTTGGACAGTAATGTTCAGAGAATTGTGGAGGAAAAAATCAACGCCTTCTACGATGAATATGCCAATAATTACAGAGAAGGCGAGGGTGGTGCTCATAATATCGGATGTATCGTAATGGAAGTTGATACAGGTGCAGTGCTTGCAATGGCGAGTGCGCCGGGATTCGACTTAAACGATGCCAAGGATCCGTACGAGTATTTTACGCTTGAAGAACTGCAGAAGATGCAGGATGAAGCCTTAGAGGAAGCGAGAATTGCAGCAGGTGTATCACTTAATGCGCAGAGCGAAGATGTGAATGAGCCTGTTAATGAAGATATTAAGACAGAAGATGAAGATGAACCTAAAGAGGAAGGCGAAGAGGGAGAAGAGTCAGAAAATCAGGGATTTGGGCCGGCTCCGGTTGCGACCGTAGTTACTCTTCCGGGTGAGCAGGATTCAAATGGTATCTACTCATCTGTTAAAACAAATGCGCTTGCTACTTTATGGAGTAACTTCTGTGTAACAAGTACATATGAGCCGGGTTCTGTTGCAAAGCCTTTCACGGTTGCAATCGGACTTGACAGCGGTGCTTTATCTGGAAAAGAAGAATTCGACTGCGTAGGTGAGATTGCTACAGGTGGTGGTGCGAAGATCAGATGTGGTCACGCCGGTCATTTTAACGTAGCGGATTCAGTTGCATGGTCATGTAACGTGGCTTTGGTTAAGATGGGAAGAATTATTGGTAAAGAGAATTACCTTAATTACTTTGGTACATTTAACTTTGGTCAGAAGACAAATATAGATTTGACGGGCGAGGCTTTTACCGAATCGCTGGTATTTAACCAGGCGACAATGGGACCTACAGAACTTGATACCTGTGCATTCGGACAGGGCTTTAACGTAACAATGATTCAGATGGCCAGTGCTTTCTGTTCACTGGTAAATGGCGGATATTATTATCAGCCGAGAATGGTTTCAAAGATTATTAATTCAGATGGTGCGGTTGTTGAGAATATCGAGCCTAAGATGCTCAGACAGACAATATCCAATTCAACATCTGAGAAAATTATTGAATACTGCAAGGGCGTTGTAGAATATGGTACAGGTAAGAGAGCAAAGGCCTATGGTTATTCAATAGGCGGTAAGACGGGTACTGCTCAGGTAAGAGACAGAACCAGCCCGAACAGAGTTTGTTCATTTATGGGATTTGCGCCAACTGAAGATCCGAAATATCTTGTTTATGTTGTTATTGATACCCCGAACCTGCCGGTACAGAGCGAAGGTACAGGTAAGGCTGCAGGTATCTGCAAGGATATTTTTACAGAGATTCTTCCATATCTTAATGTATTTATGACAGAGGAATTAACAGAGGAAGAAAAGGCTGAATTACAGGAACTTGGTTTATATAATGCAAATATTTATAAGCCACAGGAAAGTGAAACAGTATTAATCAACAGCGTTGAAATGCAGATTGATGAAGCTACAGGATATGCTATAGATCCTGAAACAGGTGCCTGGGTTGATCCGGAGACGGGATTCCCGATTGAGGATGCAGAGACTCTTTACATCCAGGAAGGCGCTGAAATAGAGGAGGAGACTACAAATGAGTAAAGCAGGCGTAATGGCCACACTGATTTCTTTCGTGATTTCAGTAATTATCGGTCCGGGAGTAATGGTATTTCTTAAGAGATTAAAGGTAAGACAAACCGTAAGAACTGATGGACCGGAAACTCATCTTGTTAAAACAGGAACCCCGACTATGGGAGGATTAATGATACTCGGGGCTTTTGCCCTTACGGGATTATTTTTCTTCAGGGATTATCCGGAGATTATTCCTGTAAACCTCTTAACTTTGGGATTTGGACTTATTGGTTTTATTGATGACTCGATAAAGGTTGTATTTCGTAAATCAGACGGACTTAAGGCATGGCAGAAGATGCTTATGCAGTTTGTGCTTGCTACAGCTTTTATTGCATATATGCAGTTTGCAACTGATATTACTTTCGCGCTTCGTATTCCATTTACAAACGGTTATATGTGGAATATAGGATGGCTTGCTTATCCGCTTGCATATATTGTTATTGTGGGAACAAATAACGGGGCGAATTTTACAGACGGTCTTGACGGGCTTCTGTCAGTTGTAACTATTCCGATTTGTATTTTCTTACTTATTGCTACAAATACTCTGGGAATTGAAGTGGATCCTTGTATTGGTGCAATGCTTGGTGCGCTTCTTGGATTCTTATTATATAATGCTTATCCGGCTTCGGTATTTATGGGAGATACAGGTTCCCTGGCTATTGGCGCCTTCGTTGTTGGTGTATGCTATATAGCAAATCTTCCTTTGTACATTGTCATAATCGCCTTTGTTTATCTGGCAGAGGTTGTGAGCGTAATGTTGCAGGTTAGTTATTTTAAACTTACTCATGGTAAGAGATTATTCCGTATGGCGCCGATTCATCATCATTTTGAAAAGGGCGGAATGAAGGAAACCAGAGTTGTTGCATTGTTTGCGATATTTACAACTATTATGTGTTTCTTTGCTTTGTTGGGATTATAAAATTTCAGGAAAGGGAGTGAATGTGTATGAATTTCAGAGATAAGAATGTACTTGTTGTTGGTGCAGGCGTGAGCGGTATTGCGGCAGTTAAGCTGCTTGCAGCGCTTAATGCAAATGTTAAATTATTTGATGGAAACAGAGAATTAAATAAAGACGAATTAAGACAGAAGGTTGATTTTAAGGCAACTGTCATTATCGGAGAGATTGACGAGGATGACATGGATGAACTGGATATGGCAGTTTTGTCACCGGGTGTTCCGATTAATCGTGGTATAGCGCCGATTCTTAAGAAGCATAATGTACAGATTATTGGTGAAATTGAACTGGCTTCACTTGTTAGCCGTGGCGATATTATTGCAATTACGGGTACAAACGGTAAGACAACTACCACATCACTTACAGGTCATATTATTAAGGATTTCTATGGAAAAGCCTATGTTGTTGGTAATATTGGATTTCCTTATACAGATATTGCGCTTGAAACAAGAGTGGATGACATTACTGTGGCAGAAATCAGTTCTTTCCAGTTAGAGACAATTGATACTTTCCATCCACAGGTTAGTGCCATATTAAATATTACACCGGATCACCTTGACAGACATGGTGACATGGCTACATATATTGCCTGCAAAGAGGCTATATGCAAGAATCAGGGACCGAAAGACTTCGTGATTTTAAATTATGATGATGAGGAATTAAGAAAGTTTGGCGAGAGTGTTAAGGCTCAGGTAGTATGGTTCTCATCAAAGAATGTACTTTCAAATGGTTTCTTCTATGACAATGGTAATATTTACCTTGCTGAGAACGGCGTAAATAAAAAGGTGCTTGAGATGAGCGAGACCAAGCTTCTTGGCATTCATAATGCTGAGAATATTATGGCAGCTATGGCTATGACTTATTCTTACGGAGTTGACTTGGATTCAATCGTTAAGTCAGTTAAGACATTCACAGCAGTAGAGCACAGAATTGAATATGTAAGAACATTAAAGGGTGTTGATTATTATAACGATTCCAAGGGTACAAACCCGGATGCAGCAATTAAGGCGATTCAGGCTATGCCAAGACCTACAATTCTTATTGGCGGCGGTTATGATAAGCACAGCACTTATGATGAGTGGATAGAGAGTTTTGGTGATAAGGTTAAGGCACTTGTACTTATCGGCCAGACAGCAGATAATATTGAGATTTGTGCAAGAAAGCACGGATTTACCAATATTAAAAGAGCTAAAGACTTAAAAGAATGTGTTGATATATGCGCTTCTTTGGCTAAAGAGGGTGACATTGTATTATTATCACCGGCCTGCGCAAGCTGGGGTATGTTCAACAATTATGAAGAGAGAGGACGTCTCTTCAAAGAATATGTAAATGCACTTAAGTAATTCGGAGTTAAGATGGATAAGACTAAGAAAGACAGGAAAAGAATAACTTTATCTCAGATAATTCCAACCAATCCTGAAGGTGTTAATGTTTTTATTCTGACACTTCTTCTTACAGGCTTTGGTCTGGTAATGGTATATTCAGCAAGTTCCTATGCAGCCAGCATGAGTGATTCGTTAGGCGGTAATTCATATTATTACCTGACCGGTCAGCTTCGTGCAGCCATAGTAGGAATGGTACTTATGGCGGCAATTGTAATAATTAATTCCACATTCTTTACCAGCAAATTAAGCCCGTGGGTATGGGTGGTGGCAGCAACAATTGCGATGCTCAGTATCGTTATCATGAAGATAGTTAATCCTGATGCGGCAATTGAGGTAAACGGTGCTACAAGATGGGTAAGAATTTCCATCGGACCTGTAGGTATGAACGTTCAGCCTTCGGAAATCTGTAAGATGCTGGTTATTATCCTTTATGCCAAACTATTACCGGCATATAAGGGCTTAACCAAGAAAATGAGCGGCTACGCCATCTTAATGATTCCTGCAATCTACATAGCAGGCTTAATTGCAGCGATTGCCAACAACTTCTCAGGTGCGATTATCGTTGTTGGTACAGCCTTCATGATGATTATGATAGTTAGTTACAAGCCAAGACTTGACGGTTCAGGTATTGCATGGCTTGGCATATATATTGGTATTATTGTTGCAGGCGCAGTTTTGGTCGTTATGAAGAGGTGGAACAGAGTAGTTACCTGGTATCTGCTTTGGTCTGATCCGTCCAAAGTTGACGCCGGCGATGAGGCTTTCCAGCCGGTTCAGTCATTATATGCCATCGGTTCTGGTGGAATATTCGGTAAAGGAATTGGCGGAAGCATCCAGAAGTTAAAATTCCTGCCTGAATCCCAGAATGATATGATATTCTCGATTATATGTGAGGAGACGGGGATTTTTGGCGGAATAATGGTAATTGCAGCTTTTGTTGCACTTCTTGGTGTATTGTATATGGTGGCAAGAAGAGTTAATAATCTTCACAGTTCACTGCTTGTATTCGGTGTTTTCTTCCACATTGCACTTCAGACAGTTATCAATATCTGTGTTGCAACCTGTGTATTCCCGAATACCGGTGTTACGCTTCCATTTATCAGTCAGGGTGGTTCGGCCCTGATTATGGCGCTGGCGGAGATAGGACTGGTGCTGAATGTCGCCAAACAAATAGAAGATTAGGGATTGTTTTATGGGTAAACTTAGCCTTAAAGGCAGAGTACGTTTAAGTTTAATATTATTGCTGGTCATTGCCGTAATTATTGGCATGGCGGTACTTATAAGCAATTATCATGTTGATGATATTCAGGTTGAGGGTAATGCTCATTATACCTACGACGATATCGTAAACATGGTTATGACCAATAAACTCTGCGAGAATTCGGTTTATCTTAAACTCAAATACAGTAATAAGAGTATTACGGATGTGCCATTCATTGAAAGAATGGACGTTTCAATTATAGATAATAAAACTGTTCGTATCACGGTTTACGAGAAGGCACTGGCCGGCTGCGTAAAGGTGCTGGGACAGTATCTGTATTTTGACAGGGATGGAATAGTGGTGGAAAGCGCCGATTATCCGACCAAGGGCGTTGTGCAGGTTACAGGCCTTAATTTTGACCATGTGGTTATGTATCAGCCGCTTCCTGTTGAAAATGATGAAATATTCACTCATATTCTTGATATTACCCAGATGCTTAATAAATATGAATTAGGTGCGGATAAGATTTATTTTGATGATTACTATAATATTACGCTTTATTTCGAGAATGTAAGAGTGCTTCTTGGCAATGACAACATTGAGGTAAAGATGATGCAACTGCCTAATATTATAGGGCAACTGGACGGTAAAAGCGGAGTTTTGGACTTGAGAGAATTTGATGCTCTTGATTCATTCATAATTTTTCAGGAAGATTAATTTTGGTTTACAATAACAAAATGTTGTAAAAGTATTGCTAAATCTTGAAAAATTCGGTAATATATAGTGTGTGCACTTGTTTGTGTATAATTTTTTGCGTGTAAAATCAAGATAAAACTTTGTGTTAAATTAAATTTTTTTGGAGGTAAGGAAATGATTGAGGTCCATGAGGAAAGATCGGATGTGCCTGCTAAGATTATTGTTGTAGGTGTCGGTGGTGGCGGAAATAACGCTATTAACCGTATGATTGAAGATAAGATTGAAGGTGTTGAATTAGTTGCTGTCAACACTGATAAACAGGATTTGGATAAGAGCCTTGCTCCAAAGCAGATAGCAATTGGTGAGAAGGTTACTAAAGGTCTTGGTGCCGGCGGAAGACCGGAAGTTGGTGAGGAAGCTGCCAACGAATCAAGAGAAGAGATTGCTGAAGCAATTAAGGATGCAGATATGGTTATCGTTACCTGTGGTATGGGTGGCGGTACTGGTACAGGTGCTGCTCCAGTTGTTGCTGAGATCGCAAAGAGCCTTAACATTCTTACAGTAGGTGTTGTTACAAGACCTTTCAAGCATGAAGGTAAGGTAAGATTCAACAATGCTGAAGAAGGTATTGCAAGACTTAAAGAGAATGTAGATACAATTATCGTAATTCCTAACGATAAGATTTTTGATATTTGTGATAAGAATGCATCATTAAGCGATGCTCTCAGAAAGGCTGATGAAGTTTTACAGTCAACAGTATCAGGTATTACTGATATTATTACAAAGCCAAGTATTATCAATCTTGACTTTGCTGATATTTCAACAGCAATGAGAGATAAGGGTATTGCACATATCGGTGCAGGTATCGGTAAGGGTGAGAGCAGAGCATCTGAAGCTGTTCAGGCTGCTGTTAACAACCCACTTTTGGAGACAACAATTGAGTCAGCATCAGATATTATCGTATTCTTATCAGGTGATGTTTCACTTAAGGATTCATATGATGCACCTCAGTATATTACAGATATTACAGGTGAAGATGTTAACGTTCTTTTAGGATGTGCATATGACCCATCTGAAGCTGATGTATGTAAGGTTACAGTTATTGCTACAGGTCTTTATTCAAAGCCAGCTTCATCCAAGTACGGAGCACCTAAGTATGCTTCAGTTGGTGGACCAAAGCCTGCATTTACAAGACCGGCAGCCGGTGGTTTTACAGCTAACAGAACAACTGCTGCAAGACCTGCAGGTGGTGTAACAATTGGTTCAGGTACACAGAGACAGGTTAATATCGGTGCAGGTAATGCTACAACAACAAGACCTCAGGGTACAGTAGCAAGACCAATGCCAAGTACAGTTGCCGCAAGGAATAAATCAATAAGTATTCCAAGCTTCCTTAAAAAGGGAGATAACAAAAGCGCAGAATAAGATGGGAGACTTAATCTTATGAAATGTCCATTTTGCAACCATGAGAATACTCGTGTTATTGATTCCAGACCTGCGGAAGACAATAATTCAATCAGAAGAAGAAGAGTATGTGATGAATGTGGTAAGAGATTCACTACATACGAGAAAATAGAAACAATTCCTCTTATTATCATTAAGAAGGATATGACAAGAGAAGCCTATGATCGTAAGAAGATTGAAGGCGGTATCTTAAGAGCCTGCCATAAGAGACCTGTTTCAGCACAGGCCATGACCAAGATGGTAGATGATATTGAAACGGATATTTTTTCCAGAGAAGAGAAAGAGATACCAAGCGATTACATTGGCGAGCTTATTATGAATAAGCTTAAGGACCTTGATCCTGTTGCCTATGTCAGATTCGCTTCAGTATATCGCGAGTTCAAGGATGTTAATACATTCATGGACGAACTTAAGAAGATGCTTAATTAAGCTTAACTTAGGTAGTAATACAATTAAATATATTCATAGAATAAGGAGGAGTAAGCTATGAAGAAAAGACTGTTATTATGTCTTGTTTGTTTGCTTACACTTGCTGCTGCACTTGGCGGATGCCGAGGTGGTAAGTCAGGTTCTTCGAGTTCTATAACAATCGGAATTGGTCAGGATATTGAAGAGAGTCTGGACCCACACAAGATGACAGCGGCCGGAACCAAAGAAATCTTCTTCAATGTCTATGAGGGCTTATATAAGCCAGATTGTGATGGAAATATCGAACCTGCTGTAGCAAGTGGTTATGAAATTTCGGAGGATTTTTTGGAATATACTTTCGAACTCCGGGATGGTGTTAAGTTCCACGATGGATCTTTAGTTACGGCAGAGGATGTCGAATATTCAATTCGTAAATTTGCCGGCATAGATGGTGGAACACCTACTATGGCGGCTTTTTCTGTTATTACAGATGTAGCTGTAGTAGATGATAGTCACGTTAAGGTAACACTTAGCACGCCAAGTCAGGATCTGATTCCTTCACTGGCAACAGTTGAAGCTGCAATCATTCCAAAGTCAAATGAGGATCCTGATCATGTGGCTATTGGTACAGGACCATACAAGTATGTATCCAATTCTCCAATGGAAAATGTAATCATGGAATTAAATGAAGATTACTATGGAGAAAAGGGTTATATTGATGAAGTGGTTTTCAAGATTTGTACTAATCCTGATACCATTGCAATGGAATTAAACGGTGGTTCAATTGATATGATCTGCCACCTTACTGAGGCACAGGTTAATTCAATCAGCGAAGAGGATTATAACGTACTTAAAGGCTCAATGAACTTAGTTCAGGCTATGTACCTTAATCATAACTTCGAGCCATTTTCTGATGGCAGAGTAAGACAGGCTCTTTGCTATGCAATTGATGAGGAAGAGGTTAGAAAGTTTGTTGCTGACCCTCCTGGAGAAGCAATTGGTTCAAGCATATATCCTAATTTCTCAAAGTATTTTGATGATTCATTAGTTGGCCTTTATCCTAAGGATACTGAGAAGGCTAAGGAACTTCTTGCAGAAGCAGGATATCCGGATGGATTCTCATTCTCAATTACAGTTCCTGCTAACTATCAGCAGCATGTTGATACAGCACTTGCTATCAGTCAGCAGCTTGCAGAGGTTGGTATTACTGCAGAAGTTAAAACAGTAGACTGGGATACATGGCTTAGTGAGACATATCTTGGAAGAAATTATGAAGCTACAGTAATTGGTGTTGATGCACCAACACTTACAGCAAGCGCACTGCTTTCAAGATTTGTATCTGATGCAGACAATAATTTTACGAATTATAATAATCCGATTTTTGACAGTGCTTATGAAAAAGCATCAAGTTGTATGACTGATGAAGAAGTTGAGTTATACAAGGCTTGTGAAAGAATCCTGGCTCAGGATGCAGCTAATGTTTACATTCAGGATTTACCTGAGTTCGTGGCAATTAGCAAAGATTACGAAGGATATGAATTCTATCCGATGTATATCATTGATGTAAGCAAGATTAAACCGGTAGAAGCAGAGTAATACTCTTTATATGGGAGACAGTTAAAATGGTTAAATATATTATTAAGAAGTTAATAATACTAATTGTAACCGTTTTGGCTGTCTCTTTTGTTATTTTTATGCTTTTTAGCATAATTCCAAGTGATCCGGCGGTTAATAAATTAGGTATTAATGCGACGGAGGAAAGCCTTGCAGCCTTAAGGGCAGAGTATGGTCTGGAAGGTCCGGTACTTGTGAGATATTTCAGATATATAGGCGGAGTATGTACTCTTGATTTTGGTAAATCCTATACCTATGGAATGAAGGTGTCGCAGTTAATAGGCGAGAGAATCTTTATAAATATTGTTTTATCTTTGATGTCTTTAATTATTGTTACAGTAGTTTCAATTCCTGTTGGAATGCTGCTTGCGCATGTTGATAAGACAAAATGGGAGAACTTCATAGAAATCATTAATCAGGTTGTTATGTCGATGCCGCCATTTTTGCTTGGTATTATACTTACATTTATATTTGGAATTATTTTTAAGTTTTTCTCTCCGGGAAGATATATTGCATATAATAAGGATTTCTGGGGATTTATGGGATATATGATATGTCCGGCTTTAGCGTTATCGCTTCCTAAATGTGCCATGTGTATAAGGCTTCTTCGTTCAAGCATACTTGAAGAGAAGAAGAAGGATTATGTTAAAGTTGCCCTTGCCAAAGGAAACAGCAATGGAAGAGCATTATATAAGCATATTTTAGTTAATGCTATTATGCCGACAATTACTTTTATCAGTATGATACTTGCGGATATGATAGCTCAGGGTATAGTTGTTGAGCAGGTATTCTCCCTGCCGGGACTTGGAAGATGTCTTCTAAATGCCATAAGCACAAGGGATTATCCTGTAATCGAGGGAATTATTCTGATTATTGCCACAAGTATAGTTGTAATCGGAACATTGAATGATATTATTCATGCAGTAATTGATCCAAGAATCAGGGAGGATTTGTGATGAAGAAACGAATTGATTCCTCTTTGGTAATTGGATATGTGATACTTGGCTTATTCGTGCTTTTTGTACTTATAGGACTTTTTTATGAGCCTTATGATGGCAATTACATGAATCTCTCTGACAAACTGGCAACACCGTCATTTAAGCATTTCTTTGGATGCGACCAGTATGGAAGGGACATATATGTAAGAGTGCAGTATGGCCTTAGAAACAGCCTTATTATCGGCCTTTCATCCACATTCTTTGGCGGAATGGCCGGAGTTATCATAGGAGCTGTGTGCGGGTATTTTGGCGGAGTGGTTGATGCAGTAATAATGAGAATCGTGGACGTGCTTTTTGCAATTCCAAGCATTATTCTTGCGCTTTTATTTGTGAGCCTTTTTAACAGCAACATGTTTAATGTTATTCTGGCCCTTTCACTTGCCATGATTCCATCTTTTACCAAAATGATAAGGTCGGAATTTCATGTCATAAGAAAGAGTGATTATGTGCTGGCATCGAGGATGTATGGCAGTTCCCACATAAGAATTATATTCAGGGAGATTTTGCCTAATGTTTATCCGATTATCATAAACTGTATGTTTATTGCTTTTAATAACAGTATTTTGGCTGAGGCAGGTTTAAGTTATCTGGGCGTTGGCCTTCAGCCGCCTGCAGCGAGTCTTGGAAATATGATATCTCAGGCGCAGGGTTATCTTGCGACAGCTCCGCATTATATTATTATCGTGGGAGTGATAATGATTGTTTTACTTATTGGTCTTGGTCTGGTCTCAGAAGGAGGTTCCTGGCACAGTGCTTACAATAGAAGATTTAAAAATTGAATTCTATGATCATGGCATTAAGGAAGTGCCTGTATCCAATGTAAGCCTGCATGTGGGTGAGGGAGAAATCCTTGGGCTTGTGGGTGAATCAGGCTCCGGTAAGAGTTTGAGCTGCCTTGCTGCGATGGGACTTCTTAAAGAGAAGAATGCCGTAATTAGTGGTAGAGTTGAATATGCCGGCAAAGATATGCTTACCTGCTCTGAGAAGGAGATAGAGGATATAAGAGGCAGGGAGATTGGATTTATATTCCAGGATCCGAATTCTTCTTTGAATCCGCTGATAAGAATTGGAAAGCAGTTAGAAGAAGTCCTTGTGCTTCACGATAAGGATAAGAAACTTTATCCGGACAGGAAGGCCAGAGCGATAGAAGCCTTAAAAGAATCAGGGCTTTCGGATGCTGAGAATATTTATAAAATGTATCCTCATGAATTAAGCGGTGGTATGAAGCAAAGAGTAATTATTGCCATGGCTATTATGATGGAGCCTAAACTTTTGCTTGCTGATGAGCCTACCACAGCACTTGATGTAACTGTGCAGGCACAGATTATTGAGTTATTTAAGAAGATTAATAAAGAGAAAAATACGGCGATCCTTTTTATATCTCATGATTTAAGCCTTGTCAGGGTATTATGTGACAAGGTTGTGGTGCTTAAGAAAGGCGAAGTGGTTGAAAGTGGAAATATAAATGATATTTACAATAATCCGAAAGAGGATTATACAAAGAAACTTATTGCAGCAATCCCTAAGGTGGAGGTTTGATTTAAGAGGGTTTTATGGATAATAAGGATAAGGCGGAGATTCTTCGCATCGACAATTTAACATATGCTTATCCAAAGCCTTTCTGGGACAGGTCGGAAAGTAAGAATGTGCTTGAAGGCATTAATCTTAGCGTGAAAAAGGGCGAGATTGTGGGCCTTGCGGGAGAGTCCGGCTGTGGTAAGAGTACGCTTGCCAAGTGTATTGTTGGAATAAATAAGGTGGAGGCGGGGATTAAATGTGAGTGTAAGCGCGGTATGGTATTCCAGAATGCTTACGGGTCGTTAAATCCTTATTATTCGGTAAAAGCGCAGATGATGGAAGTGCTGAAACTAAGGGGAATTAAGGATAAGAATGAGAAGGAAATGATAATTAATGACATTCTTATCAAGGTTAAGTTCCCTGAGGAATATATTGACTATAAGCCGGGGGAACTGAGTGGCGGACAGAGGCAGAGAGCGGCTATAGCGCTGGCGCTTCTTAGTGATATCGGGCTTTTGATTGCTGATGAGCCGGTGTCGGCGCTTGATGTGACAATTCAGGCGCAGATAATTGAGACGCTAAAGCAGATAAGGGATGAGACCGACCTTACAATTATTGTTATTTCCCATGATTTGAGAACCATGTATAATCTGTGCGACAGCATTGCGATTATGAAAGATGGTAAAATAGTTGAAATGGGTGATAAGAATAAAGTATACTTTAAGCCGGAGCATGAATATACGAAGCTGTTAATTAAGAGTGCGTTTGTGTAGGGTGTTTGGCGAGCGCGATGGCGTAGGGCGCGGCTGGAGTGATAAACGTGGAGTTATGTAAACCGAGCGTGTAGGAGACAGGATGTTTAAATGGATTTATCCGGATGAGTATCTGGATTCGACATATTCAATAGATTTTCAGATGTTATACGACGATGGATATCGGGGCGTGATTTTTGACATTGATAATACGCTGGTGCCTCATGGGGAGCCGGCTGATGTGAGAGCCATTGACCTTATTAATAATTTGAGGGATATGGGCTTTAAGGTTTTCCTTCTTTCGAATAACAGCAGGGCAAGAGTTGAGATGTTCAATAAGGATATTGGTGTTCCTTTTATTCCGATGGCAGCAAAGCCTCTTACCATGAATTATAAGAAGGCCATGAAGGAAATGGGAACCGACAAGAATAATACTTTTATTGTGGGGGACCAGCTTTTTACAGATGTATGGGGAGCCAAAAGTATGGGGCTTAAGTCGATTTTGGTTAAGCCGATTAATGCCAAGGAAGAAATACAGATTGTAATTAAGCGTAAATTTGAGGCAATTATTCTCAGTCGTTATAATGAGAATGAAAATATAGTTTAAGTTTTAAGTTAGAAAGGGGAGTATTTTATGAGCGCAGCTACAGCAATGTCATTTATAGGAGCATTTCTTTTTATTTATTTAATACTGCTTCTGTTTGTTATTATTGTATCAATCTTTATGATTGTAGTAAGGTGTATGCTGATTAATAAGGCAGAGCCGGGTGCATGGTGGAAGGGTATTATTCCTATCTATAACAGGTGGGCAGTATATGATATTTCATTTAACCGTAAGACCACAATTCTTATTTTTATACTTGATCTTGTTTTTACATTTGGTACAACAGGTATAAATATTGTTTCAAGAGGAGTTACGAATATCGCTAATTTATCTACAAATAATACTGTTTCTGCTGTAGATGGTACTCTTTTGGCTGTCACAGGTCTTTTTTCAATAATTGGATGTGTGATTGGACTTGTAGCTTTAGTACTTAAAGGATATGCTCATTATGCTTTGGCTCATGCTTTTGGCAGAGAGACAGGATTCTGCGTGCTGGCTATTTTCTTCCCGCTTATCATGATGGCTATTATGGCATTTAATCCAAATATTGAATATACAGAGGATAAATTGGAACTGCTTCAGGATTAGCTTTGCAAAAATTACTTGAAATATTGCAGGGGATGTATTAAACTTAAACAGTATGATTATGTAAGTTAATTGAATTAGGAGGAATGACAATGATTTCTGCCGGAGATTTTAGAAATGGCATTACTATCGAGTTAGAGGGAAATGTTTTTCAGATTATCGAGTTCCAGCACGTTAAACCGGGTAAGGGTGCAGCTTTCGTTAGAACAAAGCTTAAAAACATCAAGAACGGTGGCGTAGTTGAGAAGACTTTCAGACCAACTGAGAAATGTCCTCAGGCACGTATTGATCGTAAGGATATGCAGTACTTATATGCAGATGGAGATATGTTCAATTTCATGGATAATGAAACATATGAGCAGATTTCTTTAAATAAAGACGAAGTTGGCGATGCACTTAAGTTCGTTAAAGAGAATGAGATGGTTAAGGTTTGTTCTCATAACGGATCAGTATTCGCTATTGAGCCACCTCTCTTTGTAGAACTTGAGATTACAGAGACAGAGCCAGGCTTCAAGGGTGATACAGCAACAGGTGCTACAAAGCCTGCAATCGTTGAGACAGGTGCTCAGGTAGCAGTTCCACTTTTTGTTGAGATCGGTGATAAGATTAAGATTGATACAAGAACTGGCGAGTACTTATCAAGAGTTTAATTTAGATCATATTTAAGTTTATTAAGGCAACGGATGCGAGTCCGTTGCTTTTTTTGTGCGCTGAGGAGGAAAAGAAATGTATAAATAAGAAGGAGAAATATATGACATATAAAGATTTTTGTAACAATATTAAAGAAAAAATGATTAATGAAAGAGGATATGAGAATGTAAGGCTTATTGATGTGAGAAAAAACAATGATGTGATTTTGCAGGGGCTGTGCATGGGGGCGGCTGATGGGGAAGATAGCGATATATCGCCGACCATTTATTTAAACGGCATGTATGAGAAGTACCTGGAAGGCGCAACAACAGAGGATATTCTTGATCTTTTGGAGAGAAGTTATAAGGATGGAGCGAATAAGCTTAAGTTTAATAAGAATGATTTTCTTGATTATGAAATTGTAAGAAAGAGGCTTGCTTTTAAGCTTATTAATTATGAGAAGAATAAGTCTTTGCTTGAAGAGATACCTCATACGAAGGTGCTGGATCTGGCCATGTGCTTTTATTATCTTTTGGAAGATGATAAATCATGCGTTGCATCAATACAGGTTAGAAATGAGCATCTGGAGATGTGGGGCATTGAAAGAGATATTTTAATCAGGGATGCTTTGAAGAATACTCCGGAGATGCTGAAGGTTAAGACCATAACAATGGGAGAGTTTATCAGACATCTTGGATTTACAAGGGATATATTTGGAGACGATGATTTGGAGGACGATTACTCCATGATAATCCTGACAAATGAAAAGAAGATTAATGGGGCAGGGTGTTTCCTTTATGAAGAGGTGCTTCCGAAGATTTCGGAGAAGATGGATGCCAATTTGTATATTATTCCAAGCTCAGTTCATGAGGTGATTCTGGTTCCGGATAATGGAAATATAGACCTTTGCTATATTAAGGAACTGGTGAAAGAGGTTAATAATACCAAGGTCGCAAGGGATGAAATACTCTCATATGAAGTATATGAGTATTTAAGAGATGAACAGGAGTTAAGGGTGTGCCAGGAGGTATGTGCGGCATCATAGTCTAAAACTAGACAAATATATCTAAATATGTTATTATTATGGGCAGTGGTGTAATATTTTTGTAACAATTGCACTACTGCTAGTGGGCGCCCGTAGTCTAATGGATAGAACGAAGGCCTCCGACGCCTTTAATGCAGGTTCGATTCCTGTCGGGCGCATAGCAATATAAAAGATATGTGAAGGGTTAGTTATGTTTCAAAAAGCGTGGAATGTTATAAAAGGACATTATTTTGTAAGTTCCTGTATAATCTTTGTAGTTATTTGCGGTATTATCGCTTTAGTAGCAGTTTTAGCTCTTAAACAGGACGCAGGCGAATCAGGTGAAGGAGAAGAAGTAGTAGCTGTACAGGACAGAGACAGAGATCTTTCTCTTAAGACCAACGCTTATGATTTTATCAACAGCGCCATGACTGATTATTATACTGCTCTTGCAAACAATGACCAGGACAAGATTAAGGAATACGTTGAATATATCAGCGATAATGAACTTTTTAACATAGCAGTTAAGAGTAATTACATTGAATCTTACGAGAACATTACCTGTTATACACAGGATGGTTTTGCTCCTAATTCATACTATGTATATGTATCCTATGATATTAAGATGGTGAATTATGAGACAACACTTCCGGGACTTGTAGGTCTTTACTATGCTCCTAATGGTGCAGGTAAGTATTATATTTACAGAAGAGATGATATGGATCAGGAACTGGTATCAGATTTCTATGATGCATATTCAGTACAGGAAGTTAAGGACCTCTTTACACAGGTAACAGATGATTATAATGTTGCAATCGCATCTGATCCGGCTTTAGCTGAGTTTATGGGCGGATTTGAGACACTTGTTAAGGATGAGATGGCCAAGCTTATTGCTATCGAGGAAGCAGGAGAAGCTGCTGAAGGTAATACTGAAGTTGTTACTACTGATGGCGATGGTAATGAGACTACAGAACCTGTTAATGCGGGACCTGAAATTGTTAAGGCTACAACCAAGGTTAATGTAAGAGCATCTGATTCCGAGAATGCAGAGAAGATTGGTTCTGTAATTGAAGGAGCCGAACTTACAAGATTAGAGACCAAGGTTAATGGCTGGAGTAAGATAATCTACAACGGACAGGAAGGTTATATTAAATCTGATTATCTTGTTCCTGTAGGTGGTGATGATACTCAGGCAACAGATCCAGATAAGACATATGTAACTGTTTCTGAGAATGTTAATGTTCGTAAGGAAGCAAGTATGGACGCTGAGAGAGTTGTACTTGCCCAGGCCGGCGATAAGTTTGAACTTGTTGAGAAGTTAAGCAACGGCTGGACCAAGGTTAAGTATAATGGACAGGATGCATTCATTAAATCAGAATATGTTCAGTAATTGATATTGAAAATCATAGTAAAATGCAGATGCCGGTGATGACCTCACCGGCATTTCTTAAAGAGGAATAGATGCCACTAGGGACGGGGTAATGTGCATCTAGGTGCACATTACCCCGTCCCTAGTGGCATAGTGGCAATGGAATGTAGAGTGAATAAGTACCTGGCGATGTGCGGTGTGAGCACAAGAAGGGGAGCGGACAAGTTAATAGAAGAGGGCGTGGTTACCATTAACGGTAAGGTGGCAGTTGCAGGAGACAAGGTGACTGACGGTGATGTTGTTATGGTGAATGGCAAAGAAGCCAGGGTTAAGGATAAATATTACTGTGCTTTTTATAAGCCGGTGGGAGTAACGTGTACCAATAATGACCCACATGCGGATGTTATAATAGATATGGTATTTAAGCATGAGCCGAAGCTTAACTATGCGGGCAGGCTGGACAGGGATTCGGAAGGCCTTCTTATTATGACTAATGATGGTGATTTGATTGATGCCATGATGAGAAGCAGGAATAATCATGAGAAGGAATATGTGGTTACGCTTAAGGAAGATGTAAATGACAGCATCTTAAATAAGTTAAGGGAGGGTGTATATCTTCCGGAACTTGATGTGACTACGAAGAAATGCAAGGTAAAAAGGCTTGGAGATAAGTCTTTTGACATTATTCTGACGCAGGGGTTAAACAGGCAGATAAGACGAATGTGCGCTGAGTTTGATCTGACAGTTAAGAGCCTTAAGAGAGTCAGGGTATGCAATATCATGCTTGGAGACCTTAAGAGCGGTGAAAGCAGATATTTAACGGAAGAAGAATTAAGGGATTTATATAGAATTACAGGGGTGAATACTAATGGAAACAACTGATAAAATTGCCAGAATGAAAGAACTTTGTGACATACTTACCAAGGCATCTGAGCATTATTATGCTTATGATGAAGAGATTATGTCCAATTATGAATATGACAAGCTTAGTGATGAACTGACAGCTCTTGAAGAGGAGACAGGGGTTGTGCTTGCTGCGTCTCCATCTAATAAGGTTGGTTATGAAGCTGTGGATTCCCTGCCTAAGATGGTTCATGAGAAGCCTATGCTGTCTCTTGGCAAGACTAAATCAAGAGAAGAATTAAGAGACTGGCTTGGCAGTAATACAGGACTGCTTTCATGGAAACTTGACGGACTTACCGTTGTATTAACTTATGATAATGGTGAACTTTCAATGGCAGTTACAAGAGGTAACGGTCAGGTGGGAGAACTTGTAACCAATAATGCCAAAACTTTTATGAATGTTCCAAGAAAGATTTCATATAAGGGACATCTTGTTATAAGAGGCGAGGCAGTTATTGGATATAAGGATTTTGAAGCAATAAATCGCAGTATTCCGGATGGAGAAAGTAAATATAAGAATCCGAGAAACCTCTGCAGCGGCTCTGTAAGACAATTAAACAGCAAGGTTACTGCTGAAAGAAGAGTAAGATTCTTTGCTTTTAGTTTAGTAGAAGCGGAGGGCGTTGATTTTGCCAACTCTCATTTAAAGCAGATGGAGTTTCTGAAAGAACAGGGCTTTGAGACTGTATTTAATAAAGTTGTAAATAAGGACAATATACTTGAAGCCATTGAGTATTTCGAGAAAGAGATTTTAGTCTATGACATTCCGTCAGATGGTCTGGTACTTGTATATGATGACATTGCTTACGGTAAGTCGCTTGGCACAACACTTAAGGCGCCTAAGAATGCGATTGCGTTTAAGTGGGCTGATGAAATTGCGGAGACCACGCTTCGTGAGATTGAGTGGAGTCCGTCGAGAACGGGACTTATTAATCCGGTGGCGATTTTTGATGAGGTTGAGCTTGAGGGTACAACGGTTAAAAGAGCCAGCGTTCACAACGTAAGTGTGCTTCGCTCACTGAAACTTGGTATTGGTGACAAAATCAGGGTTTATAAAGCCAACATGATAATTCCGCAGATTGAAGAGAATCTTACCAAGAGTAACAATGTGGAGATTCCTAAAACCTGTCCTACATGTGGCGGTGAGACAGAACTTAAAAATGAGAATGACGTTATGTCTTTGTACTGCATTAATCCTGAGTGTCCGGTTAAGCATATTAAATCAATGACGCATTTCACTGAAAGAGATGCCCTGAATATTGAAGGCTTATCAGAGATGACTATTGAAAAATTCGTGCAAAGAGGCTACATCAAGACCTATGTGGATTTCTTCCATCTGGACAGATTTAAAGATGAGATAGTTGGGCTTGATGGCTTCGGAATTAAGTCATATGAGAATATTATTGCATCTGTTGAAAAGAGCAGGGATGTTGAGCTGTCAAAACTTATATATGGTCTTGGCATCGAAAATATCGGCCTTGCAACTGCAAGAATAATCTGTGATTTCTTTGATGATGATATTGAAAAGATAATTAATGCCAGTGAAGAAGAGGTGGCCCAGGCCGATAAGGTTGGAGATGTAATCGCAGGAACTTTCTGCGAATATTTCAGAAATGAAGAAAACAGGGCAGTTTTTAAGGCTTTGCTTGAAGAGGTAAGACTTATTCATAAAGAGAAGGCTGACAGCAGCAATCCGGTATTTGGCAAGACTTTCGTAATTACCGGAACACTTAATAATTACAAGGACAGATCGGAACTTAAGGATATTATTGTAAGCAGAGGCGGCAAGGTGTCTGGCTCGGTTTCTTCAAAGACACATGCGCTTATCAATAATGATGTGGAGTCTTCATCTTCAAAGAACAAGACAGCGAAAGAACTGGGAGTTCGTATTATAAGTGAAGAAGACTTTATTAAGGAATTTTTGAGCTGATTATAAATGGCGCGGCAGGGATCTGGCGACCACTTGTAACAAATCAAGAAAAATATTATAATTAAAAGGTTATGACTAATTGAAAAGGTGGTAACTTAAATGCCAATTAAAATTCAAAGTGATCTTCCTGCAAAGGAGATTCTCGAAAATGAAAATATATTTGTGATGGATGATACCAGGGCGATGCATCAGGATATCAGACCACTTAAGGTGGCTATCCTTAATGTGATGCCGCTTAAGGAGGAGACTGAATTACAGCTTCTCAGAGTATTATCGAACTCGCCACTTCAGGTGGATGTTACTTTCTTAAATGTTAAGAGCCATATATCACAGAATACTTCTGCAAGCCACTTGAATAAGTTCTATACACATTATGAGGAGATTAAGGATCAGAAGTTTGACGGACTTATTATTACAGGTGCGCCGGTAGAACAGCTTAAGTTTGAAGAGGTGGATTATTGGGAAGAACTGTGCAATATCATGGAATGGTCCAAGAAGAATGTAACCAGCACACTTCATATCTGCTGGGGCGCTCAGGCGGGATTATATTATCATTTTGGAATTGAGAAACATGAGCTTCCAAAGAAACTGGTTGGAATATATCCTCACAGGGTTTTAAATCGTAAAGAGCCTTTGGTAAGAGGATTTGATGATGTATTTTATGCACCTCATTCAAGATATACAGGAGTAAGTACTGAAGATGTAGAGAATAATTCAAATCTTAAGGTGCTTGCCAAAGGAGAGGAGCCTGGAATATATATCTGTATGTCAGAAGGCGGCAAGCAGGTATTCGTAACAGGTCATCCGGAATATGACAGATATACTCTCAGGAATGAGTATGACAGGGATATGAAGAAAGGTCTTAATCCGGATATTCCATTTAATTATTTCCCGGATGATAATGTAGAGAACAAGCCGCTTCTTCAGTGGCGTTCCCACAGTATCAATCTGTACAGCAACTGGCTGAACTACTATGTATATCAGGCTACACCATATGATGTTAACAGCATCGGAGAACAGTAAGAGGTAAATATGGGTAAGTTAATGGAAAAAATAGAGCGCAAATATGGTAAGTATGCCATTAAAAATTTGCCGTTATATATTGTTATATGTTATGGATTCGGGTATTTTATGTCACTGCTTCCAATAGGAGGACAGTGGATGAATTTTATCAGCCTTAATCCATATGCAATTTTGCATGGTCAGGTGTGGAGACTCATTACATGGGTACTTGTACCGGAGGCATCTAACCTTTTATTTATCCTGATTGTGCTGTATTTCTATTACAGCCTTGGTCATACTTTAGAGGGTGTGTGGGGTAAGTTCTATTTTAATTTATATATATTCTCCGGTATTATATTTACCGTTATCGGAGCCTTTGTTCTTTTTGTTATTTTCCAGATTTTCTATAAGGATACGGTTACCGGATATAATGCGATGATGGTCATGGCTCAGGGAGCGGATTGTCCTTTTGCCATGGGCGGAAGTTATTTCTATGCTGCGATATCGCCGGTATTCAGTATTTATTACATAAACCTTTCCATCTTTCTTGCTTTTGCGCTTATGTATCCGGATATGAAGATTTATCTGTTCTTTGTAATTCCGATTAAGATTAAGTGGATGGGTATTTTTGAAGTTATTATTCTGGCAGTTGATGTGCTTAATGCCTTTGTCAAAATGGGCACCATGTCAGGTATTCTCTACAGCGTGGTTGTAGGCTCAAGTTTACTGAATACATTTATTTTCTACCTGCTCTATAGGAAAAATCTGTTCAGAAGAGCAGGAAGTGCCATGAGAGCGGCTGCTTTTAAGAAGGCATCCAAGGGTAAAACTGTAAATATTAAGAAGCATCAGGGAGATGTTAAATCAGCTCATAAGTCAGGCGGAGCAGATGTGGTTCCAATGTATATTCATAAGTGCACAATATGCGGACGTACAGAGATTTCTGATCCGGATATGACATTCAGATACTGCTCAAAGTGCAGTGGTACACATGAGTACTGCGAGAAGCATATTTTTGACCATGAGCACATTAAGGAATGATGTAGGAGAGAACATGGATTTTAAGGAAAGTTTATTCATTGATAAATTAAATGAACTTAAGAATAATGCGGAAGATTTGGGGGGCGTTGTAACTTCCGAGGATATTAAGGATGCCTTTAAGGATATGAATCTTACAAAAGAGCAGTATGACCTGGTATCCGTTTATCTTTCCAATGCGGGAATCAGCGTGGATGGAGAGGCTCCGGCCAGTGAGAATGAGAATCAGGAAGATGTAAGATATATTGATATGTATCTTCAGGAACTTGATGAACTGCCGAAGATTGATGATGATACTATTAAGACATATCTTTTAAGACTTTATAATGGCGAGAAGGATATGATTGATGCCATTATCTTAGCTTATCTTCCTAAGGTTGTTGATTTAACAAGACTTTATATAGGTCAGGGTACTCCGATTGAGGATCTGATTGGTGAAGGAAATGTGGCTTTGGCAACAGTTCTTAATTCACTTAAGACTCAGGATGATTTCCAGAATGCGGATGATATCATAATTCAAAGCGTAATGGCTGCGATGGAAGAGATATGTTATCAGGATAATGAGAATTCAGCGCTTGGTAATGAGTGGTCACAAAGAGCAGATATGGTATATAACAAGGCCAAGGCAATGAGTGAAGGCCTGGAGCGTAAGGTTACAAAGGCTGAGGTTGCAACAGAGCTTTCGATTTCAGTTGAGGATCTGGAAGACATACTCCAAATGGCCGGCAGCATAGAATTTATTTCAGAGGAATAGAGATGGAAGACAGAGATTTTAAATATTCCATGCAGGATATAAGCCATGTTTTTATTGGGGGACGTATGTCCATGGGTGAGATAGTAGCCTGGGAAGACGTTCCTTTCAAAATTAAAGCCATTGTGAATAAGCATTTTATTCCGCTTGTTGGAGAAGAAGGAAATATAGCAGATGCCATAATGGCGCTGAATAAAGAGACATTTGGCAAACAGATAATTGATCAGCTAAAATTAAGATTTAAAGTTGGGCAGTATGTGGAGGACAAAAAGGGCAGACGTTATGTCAGCAAAGTTCTTAAATTACCGGAGTTTGAAGCACTTTGTAACAGCGGGGAAGAGTTTGTTATGGAGGAGCTGATTTTTTCCAAGTTATCGCTACTGGCGTTTCCGGTGTAAAATATAAAATTTTATGGCATATTATGCATTTTTATGTTATAATTATACAGTTAGTGGGATATACTACTTTAGGAGTATGGGTTACAGGGAATGAGTTTCGAAGATCAGGTTAATAAGAAAAAGAAACAAGAGAAGAAGAACAAGGAAAAAGAGAAGCAGTCTCAGAAGGGTTCATATAACAAGATCAGATATTATCTTGTTACTGAGAATGTTTTTATTGTCCTTGCTTTTTTACTTATTGCCGTTGGTGTTCTTAACTTAGTTTATACAGGTCTAGGATATTTAGTCACATATATTTATCTTATTGCAGGTGTTGTTTTATTAGGTGTTGGTATTACCATCGCTTATAAAATGATAGTTGCATTTTCTCGTAAAGATGTTCCAATTTATAACAATTTAATGACATCAACTGATGTGGACCCGGAAATTGGTCTGTATTATTATGATGTATTTTTGGAGAAGGCTGACAGCCATCTTCAGCTTGCGTTGAGCAGCTGTTATCTTGCTTCATTCCAGTTAGAGGGTATTGAGCATTTAAGACATTTCGTAGGATATCAGAGATCTGCTGATACAATGGCTGAGATTGGTGAGATTTTCAAGAATCTTGAAACCAAGATGGGCGACAGAAAGATTGTCAGCGGATGTAAATCAGGTCATGAGATTGTACTTCTTGTATGTGACATTGACCTTGATATGGTTAAGAATATTTTTGATGATGTTGTTAATGACATCAGAAAAGTACTTTCAAAGCTTGCTACAACTGAAAGTTTTAATGTATATTGCGGTTATTCAAGTTTCCCTAAGCATGCAAGTGACATCGATACAATGATAAGCAATACCAACTTCAGTTTGTATGAGGCGACACTTTTCCATAAGACTGAGCCGCATCTGTTTTCACCTGATGCATTCAGAAGACAGGAAACAGAATACGTAAGAGATAACAAAATCCGCCATCTTCTTGATGACAATGCCCTTACATATAACTTCCAGCCTATCGTAAGTGCGAAGACCGGTAAGATTTATGCATACGAAGCTCTTATGAGAACTCCTAAGGATATAGGACTTGGACCAGAAGATGTACTTGAACTGGCAGAACGTCAGGACAGATTATATGAAGTTGAGCATTATACTTTCTTCAACGTTCTTAAGATTATGAATGATCACAGGGATAATTTTGAAGAGAGAAAACTTTTCATCAACAGTATTCCAACTGTTATTATTAAAGAGCATGAATTTGATGACCTTATGGAGAAATATAAGGGCGTCATGAAGAATATGGTTATTGAGATTACTGAGAACGGTATGCAGTCAGAAGAATCCTGCGAAGCTGTTCACAAGTACATGGACAAGAGTGGTTGTGAACTTGCCCTTGATGATTATGGAACAGGTTATTCCAATGCATCCACACTTCTTAATAACAGCCCGCATTACTTAAAGATTGACCATTCAATGATAATGGGTATCGACTCCGACAGTAAGAAGCAGCACCTGGTTGCAAATTATATTTCATTTGCCAATAACCATAATATGAAAATCCTTGCCGAAGGTGTTGAGACACCTGAAGAACTTCAGATGGTTATCCAGCTTGGATGTCACTTAATCCAGGGCTTCTATACAGGAAGACCAAACAGAGAAATTATCGACAGAATCAATGAAGACATAGAGAATGAAATTATTGCCATTAACCTTAAACTTGCTCAGCAGGCAGAAGAGAATAAGGTTTATGAAATGGGCAGCTATGAGAACATTTCACTTGTTAACCTGGCACTTGATTTTTACTCAGGTGTACTTGTTAAGGGTACAGCCAACAAGATTCAGGGAGATAAGAATAAAGAGGTCAGCTTAAGTATTAAGATTGATGATAATACAGAATCCTTACTCTCCATTAGAGATATTAATATAAGGGGAAGAGAGAAGCCGTCAATTGAAATCGGTGAGAATTCCAAACTGGTACTCTGTGTTGAAGGCGATAACTATATGTCTTACGAAGGTATCAGAGTTCCTAAGAGTTCTAAACTCATTGTTCAGGGTAATGGTAACCTGACCATCAGGGTTGACCACAACAATGGTGTCGGTATTGGATGTGCACTTCCTGATTCACCGTATGGTTCAATTCTCTTTGAGCAGACAGGTAAGGTCAGAGTAGAGACTAATGGTGATATCGCAGTTGGTATCGGTGGTATCGTTGCTGATGATGAATCAGTTCTTAAGTTTGCAACCGGTGATTATGAAGTAATTGCCAATGGTAGTAAGTCAATTGGTATTGGTGCTCTTGGAGGACCTACAAAGGTTATTATTGATAACTGCCACATCGCATTATCAGCGTCAGGTGCGGATGCAGTTGGTATCGGTTCCTTCTTCGGAAATGTAGATATTTCATCCATCGGTGATATTGAAATGGATGTATCAGGTTCTAACTCAACCGGTATTGGTACACTTAAGGATAACGAAGGTAAGATACTTATTAATTCAGGTCTTGTTAATATCATACTTCACTGTATGGAAGGTGTGGCAATTGGTTCCATGAATGGTATGGTGGACACATATGTATTCGGTGATGAAATCTTCGTATTTGCTGAAGGTAGTGATGTAGGTGGTATTGGTGATTACCGTGGTTCAGGTAATACATATATCAGATCCGGTACTGTTAAGATTACACTTCTTGCGGCAATGCCTATAGCACTTGGTGGAACCAAGGGTATGCTGGAAATCTCCGGTGGTAATGTGCTTTGCGATTTAACCAATTCGCTTCAGCCTGTTAACCAGTTCGGTACTCCTGTATATCACAGGGAAGTTGCATCTGATGAGCCTTATACAATGAAGATTGAGACAGAAGAGGGTGCATATATTTATCAGGCGAACCCGACAGAGCTGTTTGATAATATACACATTTATCTGCCGAAATTCTGTACAGAGCAGGAGTTAGTAAAATAGTAAATAACAGGGGATGGGAACATCCCCTGATTTGTTTTAGGAGGAAATATGAAATATAGTAATTTTCCAGGTTATGAGATAGTTGAAAGTAAGGAACTTGATGATTTAAGGTCGGAAGGGTATGTGCTTAGGCATATTAAGACCGGGGCGAAGGTGGCTCTTATAAGTAATGATGATGACAATAAGGTTTTCTATATTGGTTTTAGGACACCGCCGGTTGACAGTACAGGTTCTGCACATATTGTGGAGCATACTGTGCTTTGTGGATCGGATAAGTATCCGCTTAAGGACCCGTTTGTTGAACTTGTTAAGAGTTCGCTTAATACATTCCTTAATGCCATGACATATCCGGATAAGACTGTATATCCTGTGGCAAGCTGCAATGACAAGGATTTCAAGAACCTTATGGACGTTTATCTGGATGCTGTTTTCCATCCTAATATTTATAAGAATAAAATGATATTCGAGCAGGAAGGCTGGCATTATGAGATGGAAGATGAGAATTCCGATCTTATTGTGAATGGCGTTGTATATAACGAGATGAAGGGTGTATATTCATCAGCTGAAGATATGATTGATTTTTATATCAGAAATAATCTTTATGATGGTTCCCCTTATGCACTTGAGTCAGGCGGAGATCCGGACTGTATTCCTGATTTAACATATGAGGATTTCCTTGATTTCCATTCAAGATATTATCATCCAAGTAACAGTTATATTTACCTTTATGGTGATATGGATATGGCTGAAAGACTGGAATACCTGGATAAGGAATATCTCTCCAAATATGATTATCTTGAATTAGACAGCTCAATTAATCATTCATATGAGAAGGTTAAAGAAGCAAATGTAAGAATTGAATATCCTATTGCTGAAGAAGAGGATGAGAAGGATAATACATTCTTTACATATAACGTGGCTTTAGATAATAACTCAGATAAAAAGGAATATCTTGCCATTGGAATACTTACTGATGTTATATGCAATAAGCCGGGTTCTCCTATAAAGACAAAACTTGTTGAAGAAGGAATTGTGGCAGATGTAGCCTGCTCTTATGAAAATGGAATTAAAGAGCCATATATTTCATTTATCGGATATAACGGTAATGAGGAAGATGCTGATAAGTTTACAAAGATAATTGAAGATACTTTAAATGAACTTGTAAAAAGTGGTCTTAACCACAAAACCATTCTTTCCAATTTATGTAATTATGAATTTAAATACAGGGAAGCAGATTATGGCAGATATCCAAAGGGGCTTATTGTAGGTCTTCAGGCTCTGGACAGCTGGTTATATGAAGATACTGATCCTTTTAAACACATAATCCAGTCTCAGACAATCAGTGAACTTAAAGAGAGTATTGAGGACGGATATTGGGAACAGCTTATTGAGAAATATATCTTAAAGAATGACAAGAAAGTAATTCTTACTGCAGTGCCTAAGAAGGGAATGGTACAGGCAAAAGAGAAGGAACTTTCCGAAAAATTAGCCAAGTACAAAGAGAGTTTAAGTGCTGACGAGATTAAGGAAATCGTTAAGCATACGAAGGAACTTAAGGCATTCCAGGATGCTGAGGAGGACCCTGAGAATCTTAAGTGTCTGCCAACTCTTGGTATAGAGGACATTAAGAAAGAGGCAGCTCCTATATATAATGATGTGGAGATTAAAGATGGCATTCAGATAGTGTCTCATGACATCTTTACAAATAAGATTGTTTACCTTCAGTATCTCTTTAATATCAGTGATATAAGCGAAGAGCAGATTAAGTACTTGAATCTGTTCAGCATGTGTCTTAAGAAGATGAATACTTATTCACACAGCTATTCATATATTTATGATGAAATTGACCTTCACACAGGCGGTATATCATTCATTCCATTCATTGTAAGAAATTACAAAAAGGACACTTATGAAATCTTTATGATGGCCAAGACCAAGGTGCTTCCTGAGGAACTTGATAATGCGCTTGCAATTATGAAGGAGATAATTAAGGAAACAGATTTCAATAATCCGGTGAGACTTAAAGAAATCATCAGTGAGGAACATTCGAAGATCAAGTCATCAATGGCTTCACAGGGACATACAGTATCTGCAGGAAGAGCATCAGCATCCATCGATGAGGTTACTGCAATAAAGGACAGGATTGACGGACTTCAGTATACTGATTTTATTGCAGATTTGGATGAAAACTGGGAGGCAAAATCCCCGGCCGTAATTAATGCTCTTGAAACTTTAAGAAAGTTTATCTTCACAAAGGATATCTGGGGTATTGATATTACATATCCAAAGAATGAAGAGATTAATAATAAGGCATTAAGCTTTAAGGATGATTTATATGAGCCAAGAGTCAGGGGCGAGAAGATTAAGGTTGATTTATTAAGTAAGAATCTTGCTTTAAAAACCTCCGGCCAGGTTCAGTATGTAACTTTGGCAGGTAAGTTTGACAAAGATAAGTACAGAGGATATTTTAAATTACTTAAGGTAATACTTGGTTATGATTATCTGTGGATTAATGTAAGAGTTAAGGGTGGTGCCTATGGCGTATTCCCATCATTTGGAATGAGCGGAATAGTAACCATGACATCTTACAGGGATCCGAAATTATCCGAGACTATTGGAGTATTCGAATCAGTAGGTGATTATCTTGCTGCATTTAAGGCAGACAAGGAGCAGATGACAAAGCATATTATTGGAACAATGAGTTCTGAAGATATGCCACTTACTCCTATGACAAAGGGTAACAGAAGTATGCTTATGCTTCTGCAGGGAACTACATATGAGGAACTTCAAAAAGAAAGAGACGAAATAATCGGAGCTACGGATGAGGATATACGTAAGGTGGCGGAGATTTTGGATGAGGTTTATGCTGGGAAGAGCGTCTGCGTAGTGGGCTCAGAAAGCGCTATTGAGAACAATAAGGACATTTTTGATGAAGTAAGATTATTATTAAAATAATTTTTTTAAAAAAGTTCCATAAATTTGTGTAACTTATTCGTATATGTGTATGAAAGGCCTTAGAAAACACACATAAAGGTTTAGGGAGGAATTAAAAATGAATAAGTTTAGTAGAAGAGGAAAGAAAATATTATTTGGTGTTCTGGCAATGACAATGGTAGCCGGAATGCTTACAGGATGCAGTAGTAACTCAGCAAGTGATCAGACATATGCTATGACTACGGCAAATGGCGGAGCAGCATATTACGAGGCAGCTGCAGGTGACTACTGGAATGAGGCTGATTACGCATATGAAGCTTATCCAGAGTATGAAGAATATTATGATGAAGCCGGATATGAAAGGACTGATTCTGAAAAAGGTGAGGTAAACCTTGGAAATGCTGATTTGGAGATTACTTCTTCACAGAACCGTAAGTTAATTCAGAGAGTAAGTCTTAGCGTTGAAACAGATCAGTTTGATACATTTATGACTCAGCTTGATGAGCAGATAGCAGCCCTTGGCGGATATATTGAATATGAGTATTCATATAACGGAAGTTCATATTCAACTTACAATCAGGTAAGAAGAGCATCAATTACAGTAAGAATTCCTGATGACAAGGTTTCTGATTTCGTATCAAATGTATCAGGTATCGGTAATGTTGTATCAAAGACAACATCAGCAGAGGATGTAACTCTTCAGTATGTTGATACAGAGAGCCGTAAGGCAATGTATCTTGCACAGCAGGAAAGCTTGCTTGCACTTTTAGAGAAGGCTGAAACAGTTGAAGATATTGCTTATCTTACAGAGCAGCTTGCACAGGTTAGATATAATATTGAATCAATGGAATCACAGCTTAGAACATATGATAATCTTGTAGATTATGCAACTGTTGATTTAGAGATTTCTGAAGTTGAAGTTTATACTCCTGTTGCACCTGTTGAGCAGACAACATGGGAAAGAATTACAACCGGTTTCAAGGCATCAATGGATGATGTAATCAGCGGACTTAAGAACTTCTTCATTAACATGCTTATTAATGCACCTTACATTTTAAGAACACTTATTATTCTTGCAATAATCGTTGGTATCATCTGGATCATCGTTCTTATCATCAAGGCAATCATTAAGAAGATGATTAAGAAGTTTAAGGCTAAAGCAGAAGCTAAGAAGGCAGCACAGGCAAATGCACCTAAGGCTAATCCTCAGCCAAACAAGACTTTGGCACAGGCTCCGGCTCAGGCTCCAGTGCAGGCACAGGCTCCAGCGCAGGCACAGGCTCCGGCTCAGGATGCTGAGAAGAAGGAAGAGACAAAATAAGTTGATCTAAAATTACTTGAATAAAATTGGTTAAACGCCTAAGATATAAGATGATATGTCTTAGGCGTTTCTTGCTGTGTAAGAACGATGCCAAGTGGGATGCCAAGTGGGACGGGGTAAAATGCATCAAGGTGCACATTCCCCCGTCCCCAATGGCACAAAGGTGCACATTCCCCCGTCCCTAGTGGCACAAAAAATTGAAGGGTCGATGCGGGCGTGGCTGCGCGGCGTGGGCAAATCGCATTTTCAGGAGATTAATATGGATAGTAATGATAAGAAAAGAACCGGTTTTGTAAGTATAATCGGAAGACCTAATGTAGGTAAGTCTACTTTGATGAATGCAATAGTTGGTGAGAAAATCGCCATCACTTCAGATAAGCCGCAGACTACCAGAAACAGAATCAGGTCAGTATATACAGATGACAAAATGCAGATAGTATTTGTGGATACACCGGGTATTCATAAGTCAGCAAACAAACTTGGCGATTATATGGTAAAGGCTGCCAAGTCAACGGTTAATGACGCGGACGTAATTTATTTCATGGTTGAGCCTGGCGATTATATCGGACAGGGCGAGAAGGAAATAATCAGGATTCTTAAGACAGTTGATGTTCCTGTTTTTCTTATCGTTAATAAAATCGACAAGGTGGAAAGAGCCAAATTAATGGAATTCATTGCAACATACGCAAATGAAATGGAATGGACTGAAGTGATTCCACTGTCTGCCCTTAAGAAAGACAATATCGAGGATCTTCTTAAGACCACATATAAATATCTTCCTGAGGGCATATACATGTATGACCCGGATACTCTTACAGACCAGCCGGAAAGACAGATTGTGGCTGAACTTATAAGAGAGAAGATGCTTAGACTTATGAAGGACGAGGTCCCTCATGGCGTTGCTGTTGCCATAGACAGCATGAAATTCAGCAAAAACATAGTTAATATAGATGCCACGATATACTGCGAAAGAGAGTCTCACAAAGGCATTATTATCGGAAAAGGCGGACAGATGCTTAAAGCCGTTGGCTCAAAGGCCAGAGTTGATATTGAAAAGATGCTGGATAAAAAGGTTAATCTGAAACTCTGGGTTAAGGTGAAGGATAACTGGAGAGACAGTGATTACTCTTTGAAGAATTTCGGATTTCAGGATGGAGAATAGTTGATTTATGCAGGAACTCCTTGATGTTCAGGGAATCGTAATAAAAGTTGAGAGCGTGGATGAATATGATAAGAAAGTTACCCTTATAACCAGAGAAAAGGGTAAAATTATCGCCTACGCCAAAGGAGCCAGACGAACGGGTAACAAACTTCAGGCTCCATGCGATGTTTTTAATTTCGGTTCTTTTAAATTATTTGCTTACAGAAATTCATATCAGCTGACGGATGCTTCCATCAGAAATTTCTTTCCGGGACTTAGAGCGGATTACGAGGCATCATTTTACGGCAGTTATTTTTTGGAAATTGCAAGTTATTATGCAAGGGAAAATACTGATGAGACGGAGATGATTAAACTTTTGTACTGCGCTCTTGAAGCTCTTTTAAAAGAACAGTTCCCAAGAACGCTTGTCAGAAGCATCTATGAGATAAAGGCAATCATGATAAATGGTGAATTCATGGGAATTCCGGAAAAATCAGAGAATATGAGCACCATCGATAAGGTTATCAGGTACATATATGATAATCCTTCGGATAAAATATATAATTTTGTTTTAAATGAAGATTTGGAGCAAAAACTTAAAAAAATCGCCAAAGACAACACTTCCAGGGCTTTTGACCGACCTTTTATGAGTCTTCAACTTATAGAAAATGATTAAATGACCTTGAAATTAAGTGCTTTTTCGGGCTATAATATATAGAATTTGTTTATTAGAGTAAAGGGAAAAAGATATGAAACTCGTTAAAAAAATTGGTATTTTATCGGTATTTCTTACAGTTTTTATGGCTGGATGTTTTGGGACAAAGAAAGTCGAAGATATTACACACAGCACAATTATCGTAAATAAGGATAATTCAGTCAGTGTTGTTTACGTCGAGGATTTTTCAAAAGGGTATTACAGCGAATCAGAAGTAAGAACTCAGATTGATGATGAGATTGCAAAACTTAATTCTGCGGCAGGAGAGACAGTTGCAACAGTTGATTCTTTTGCAGTGGAAAATGGAGTTGCAAAACTTAATATCACATTTACAAGAGCTGAGTATTACAATCTTTTTGATTCAGAAGATTTATATGTTGGAACAGTATCAGATGCGCTTAATGCCGGGTACGATCTGGATGTAACACTTCGTAACTATGATGATACTGAAACAGTAGGATATGACCAGTTATCAGCACTTGGCGAGAATCACATTGTCATTATAGATAACGGATATAACGTTGTTGTTCCGTCAAACTTCTTATACGTAAGTGAAGATGTTGACAATGTAAGCAAGAAGGAAGTTAATACTTTCGATAATGCTGATCATACTGTAGTAATATACAAATAATTCTAATTTAAGTGAGGACAGATAAATGGAAAAGTCAATGGACAAAATCGTAGCTCTTGCCAAAGGCAGAGGCTTCATATATCCGGGTTCTGAGATATATGGTGGTCTTGCAAATACCTGGGATTACGGTAATCTTGGTGTTGAGCTTAAGAATAATGTTAAGAAGGCATGGTGGCAGAAGTTCGTACAGGAAAGCCCTTACAATGTAGGTGTAGACTGTGCAATTTTAATGAACCCTCAGACATGGGTGGCTTCAGGACATCTTGGCGGTTTCTCAGATCCTTTAATGGACTGTAAGGCCTGTCATGAGAGATTCAGAGCAGACCAGCTTATTGAGGATTTCTGCAAGGAAAAAGGAATTGAGCTTCCTAAGCCAATCGATGCTTTTTCACAGGAAGAGATGAAGTCATTTATTGATGATAATAATATTCCTTGTCCATCATGTGGAAAGCATGATTTTACAGATATCAGACAGTTCAATCTTATGTTTAAGACCTTCCAGGGCGTAACAGAAGATGCGAAGAATACAGTATATTTAAGACCTGAAACAGCTCAGGGTATCTTTGTAAACTTTAAGAATGTACAGAGAACATCAAGAAAGAAAGTTCCATTTGGTATTGGCCAGATTGGTAAGTCTTTCCGTAATGAGATTACTCCTGGTAACTTTACATTCAGAACAAGAGAGTTTGAGCAGATGGAACTTGAATTCTTCTGCAAGCCTGGTACAGACCTTGAGTGGTTCCAGTACTGGAGAGGTTTCTGCAGAGACTGGCTCTTAAGTCTTGGCATTAAGGAAGATGAGATGAGACTCAGAGACCATGACCCGGAAGAATTATGCTTCTACTCCAAGGGAACAACAGATATTGAATTCTTATTCCCATTTGGCTGGGGCGAATTATGGGGCATTGCAGACAGAACTGACTATGACTTAACTCAGCATCAGAATGAATCAGGACAGGATATGTCATATTTTGATGATGAAACTAATGAAAAATACGTGCCTTATGTTGTTGAGCCATCACTTGGTGCGGACAGAGTTGTTTTGGCATTCCTTTGCGCAGCATATGATGAAGAGAATGTGGGAACAGAAGAGAAGCCTGATATCAGAACAGTCATGAGATTCCATCCGGCTTTGGCACCTGTAAAGATTGGTGTGCTTCCATTATCAAAGAAACTTAATGAGGGCGCTACAAAGATTTATCAGCAGTTATCCAAGAAGTATAACTGTGAATTTGATGACAGAGGAACAATTGGTAAGAGATATCGTCGTTTGGATGAAATCGGAACACCATTCTGCATCACATATGACTTTGATTCAGAAGAAGATCATCAGGTAACAGTAAGATTCAGGGATTCAATGGAGCAGGTAAGAGTTCCAATTGATGAACTTGATAAATTCTTCAGCGACAAGTTTGATTTTTAAATGTAAATAACAGGCCACCCTGTGCTAATGCAGGGTGGTCTTTTTCGTGCGAAGAGGGTGCAAGTGCAGAATTGCTTGCTTCGTGGTAACGCTGCAGGGAGCGGAAATATGCTTTTGGTGTCATATGCGTGGCGAGGGCGGTGGTTTTAGAATTTTTTTATGAAAAGTGATGAAAAAGTATGATTAAAATATGGTAAAAGCCAAGGATATGTGATACAATTATTAAGTTATATCGGGCCTTGACCTGGCGGCGATAATTGAAAAAAATTTTCTTAAGGAGGAAAAAATCTGTATGGGAAAGAAATGGGTTTATTTATTTAGTGAGGGTAGTGCCAACATGCGTGAGCTTTTAGGCGGTAAAGGTGCTAACTTGGCAGAGATGACTAACATTGGTCTTCCTGTTCCTCAAGGTTTTACAATCACAACAGAAGCTTGTACACAGTACTACGAGGATGGAAAGAAGATTAATGACGAGATTAAAGCCCAGATCGATGAGTATATCGTTAAGATGGAAGAGATTACAGGCAAGAAGTTCGGAGATAAGGAGAATCCTTTACTTGTTTCTGTTCGTTCAGGTGCAAGAGCATCAATGCCTGGTATGATGGATACCATTCTTAACTTAGGACTTAATGAGGACGTTGTTGAAGTTATGGCTGAGAAGTCAGGCAATCCTCGTTGGGCATGGGACTGCTACAGAAGATTCATTCAGATGTATTCAGATGTAGTTATGGAAGTTGGTAAGAAGTATTTTGAAGAGCTTATCGATGAGATTAAGGCAAAGAGAGGCGTAACTCAGGATATCGAGCTTACAACAGAAGATCTTAAGGAGTTAGCTAATCAGTTTAAGGCTGAATACAAGAGCAAGATTGGTGAGGATTTCCCATCAGATCCTAAGACACAGTTATACGGAGCTATCATGGCTGTATTCCGTTCATGGGATAACCCAAGAGCTAACGTATACCGTAGAGATAATGATATCCCTTATTCATGGGGTACAGCAGTTAACGTTCAGTCAATGGCATTTGGTAACATGGGTGATGACTGTGGTACAGGTGTTGCATTCACAAGAGACCCGGCTACAGGTAATAAGGGCTTATTCGGTGAGTTCTTAACAAATGCACAGGGTGAAGACGTTGTTGCCGGTGTTCGTACACCTATGAAGATAGCTGAGATGGAGCAGAAGTTCCCAGAAGCATTCAAGCAGTTCACAGATGTATGCAAGACTCTTGAAGATCACTACAGAGATATGCAGGATATGGAATTTACCGTAGAGCACGGTAAGTTATATATGCTTCAGACAAGAAACGGTAAGAGAACAGCTCAGGCTGCACTTAAGATTGCATGTGACCTTGTTGATGAAGGTATGAGAACTGAAGAAGAAGCAGTTGCAATGATTGATCCTCGTAACCTTGATACACTTCTTCATCCACAGTTTGATGCAGCTGCACTTAAGGCTGCAACTCCTGCAGGCAAAGGTCTTGGTGCTTCACCAGGTGCTGCATGTGGTAAGGTTGTATTCTCAGCCGAAGATGCGGAAATCTGGGCAGCAAGAGGCGAGAAGGTTGTTCTTGTTCGTCTTGAGACATCCCCTGAAGATATTACAGGTATGAAGGTTTCACAGGGTATCCTGACAGTTCGTGGCGGTATGACATCCCATGCAGCAGTTGTTGCAAGAGGTATGGGTACTTGTTGTGTATCCGGTTGCGGCGATATCACAATGGATGAAGAGAATAAGAAATTCACATTAGCCGGTAAGGAATATCATGAAGGAGATTATATCTCACTTGATGGTACAACAGGTAACATCTATGATGGCCAGATTGCTACGGTTGATGCTAAGATTGCCGGAGAGTTCGGCAGAGTTATGGCTTGGGCAGATAAGTACAGAAAACTTAAAGTTCGTACCAATGCAGATACTCCTACAGATGCACGTAAGGCAAGAGAACTTGGTGCAGAAGGTATCGGCCTTTGCCGTACAGAGCATATGTTCTTTGCTGAGGACAGAATCGCTGCTTTCAGAGAGATGATTTGCTCAGATACAGTAGAAGAGAGAGAAAAAGCACTGGATAAGATTCTTCCTTATCAGCAGGGCGACTTCGAAGCCCTTTATGAAGCTTTGGAAGGATGTCCGGTAACCATCAGATTCCTTGATCCTCCTCTTCATGAATTTGTTCCTACCAATGATGAAGATATCCAGAAACTTGCTTATGCGCAAGGTAAGAGCGTAGCAGTTATTAAGGAATATATTGATTCCCTTCATGAGTTCAACCCAATGATGGGTCACAGAGGATGCCGTCTTGCAGTTACATATCCTGAAATTGCAAAGATGCAGACTAAGGCAGTTATCAGAGCAGCTGTTAATACAAAGAAGAAACATCCTGATTGGGCAGTTAAGCCTGAAATCATGATTCCACTTGTTTGTGATGTTAAGGAACTTAAGGTTGTTAAGAAGATTGTTGTTGAGACAGCAGATGAGGAAATTAAGGCATCAGGTATCGATCTTGAGTATGAAGTAGGTACCATGATTGAGATTCCAAGAGCTGCACTTACAGCTGATGAAATTGCTACAGAAGCTGATTTCTTCTGCTTTGGTACTAACGACTTAACACAGATGACATTTGGTTTCTCAAGAGATGATGCAGGTAAGTTCTTAAATGCTTACTATGATTCCAAGATTTTCGAGAACGATCCGTTTGCTAAGCTTGATCAGACAGGTGTTGGTAAGTTAATGGAGATGGCTATCAAGTTAGGAAAGCCGGTTAATCCTAAGCTTCACGTAGGTATCTGCGGTGAGCACGGCGGAGACCCTGCTTCAGTTGAGTTCTGCAATAAGATTGGTCTTGATTATGTATCATGTTCACCATTCAGAGTTCCAATCGCAAGACTTGCAGCAGCTCAGGCAGCAATTGCGCAGAAGTAAATACAAATAATTATAATATTAAAAGGAAGCACCTTTGGGGGCTTCCTTTTTTTGTGCGAAGAGGGTGCAAATGCAGACTTGCTTGCAAGTCTGCATTTGCACCTAACGGACATCGAGTAGGGACCCCTACTCGATTATGCTGGGGCCACCCCAACCCCGGCCTGCGGCCGGGGTCGGGGTGAGGTTGTGAGGGGGTGGGGCGCAGCTCAGGCAGCAATTGCGCAGAAGTAAGACCGAAAAGGAATATAAAATAAAAAAGACAGGATTTATATCCTGTCTTTTTTTAATGCCGGCGGCGGGACTTGAACCCGCACGTTGTTGCCAACAACAGATTTTGAGTCTGCCTCGTCTGCCATTCCGACACGCCGGCCCACAAAGAGAATAATATCATAAAGCACTTAAAGTTTCAAGAATAAACCTTAAAGATAGTGGGAAGAGTTCACAAAATCACCAAAATGTAGTACAATTAATGTATTATGGCAAAGAATGAGCTTAATTGCGCAAACATACAAAAAAATATACCAAAGTTCATTAACAGACAGATGAAAGATGATGAAATTATGGCATTTACGGAGCACGTCAGAAACTGCCCTGAGTGTTATGAAGAATTGTCTATTGAGTATCTGGTTGTCGTAGATATGAATAAGCTCGATGACGTGGATGGATTTAATCTGGATAATGAACTTAACAGACTGATTGACAAGTCAAGAGAGAGGGTGGAGAACCGCAAGAGAATGTTTGGTCTTAAGGTTTTTCTGGCCTTTGTGCTTACGATGTTCGCAGCTTATGTAATTGCCTATCTGATATTCTGGTAATGGGAGAAAAGTATGTCTAAAGTTTTATTGGTAGACGGTAACAGTATAATAAACAGAGCATTTTATGGCATTAATGATTTAACCAATTCTGAAGGTATTCATACCAATGCCATTTATGGTTTTCTTAATATAATATTCAAAGTCATTGAGTCTGAAAAACCGGATATGATTGGCGTGGCATGGGACTTAAAGAAACCGACATTTCGTCATGAAATGTATGATGAATATAAAGCAGGCCGTAAGGCAATGCCTGATGAACTTGCAGAGCAGGTTCCTTTGATGAAGGAAGTTTTGGAGAGTATGAATATTACCAATATGTCCAAAGAGGGCATAGAGGCTGATGACATACTTGGTATTATGGCTAAAAGAGCCCAGAGCGAGGGAATAGATGCAGTTATTCTTTCAGGTGACAGAGACCTTCTTCAGATATCTGATAAAAAAATCAAAATCTCCATCCCGAAAACTTCAAAGGGCAAAACAGAAGTCTTCAGTTATTATCCTGAAGATGTAATGGCTGAATATGGTCTTAATCCTACACAGTTTATTGAACTTAAAGCCATTATGGGTGATTCATCAGATAATTATAAAGGTATTCCGGGAGTTGGTGAAAAAGGTGCCACAGAATTAATGACTACCTATGGCTCACTTGATGGAATATATGAGCATATAGATGAAATAAGTAAGAAGGCTCTTAAGGAGAAACTGATAGAGCATAAGGAAGAAGCATACTTCTGTAAGAAATTAGCGACAATCCTTACTGAAGGTGAGATAGATATTGATGTTAAGTCTCTTAAGGTATCAAAGGATGAGATGTTTACAAATAAGTCTTATCCGATATTTGCGCGCCTTGAACTTAAGTCATATTTAAATAAATTTAAGACAGAAGACAAGGTGCTTGATAATGTATCCGAGCAGACTTCCATTGAAATGGCTATAGAAACTGTATCTGATGTTGATATAGATGTTTTTGCAAATGTCCTTAAGAATAATAAGGTTATTGGCTTTGCAATTAAAGATGGAATGCTTGGACAAAATTACTTTTCGATTAGTGATGGAAAGAAGATTTATAATACAGTAACCTTGTTCAGTTATACAGATTATGTAAACCTGATTATTGATTTTCTTAAAAGAGAAAATACTGTAATTGCAACTTTCAGCATCAAGAAGTTATGCAGGCTTTTGATGGAAGTTTGTGAGAAGGACAGCCTGGCGGAGATTTTACCAGGGGTATCCAGGGATGTGGCAAAGCATATGTTTGACGTATCGCTTGCTGAATATCTTTGTAATCCACTTAAATCCGATATTGATGTGGAATATGTTTCAACTGTAAATGCCGGTGTTCATGCTCCTGACATGGAAAGTTATCTTATGTACAAGCTTAGGGAGATTCAGATTGAGAAGCTTCAAAAGCTTGAGGAATATGAGCTTTTTGAGGATATCGAGCTTCCGACAGCGATTGTTTTGTCCGAGATGGAAGCCAGAGGAATCAAGGTTACAAAGGATAAATTAGAGGCTCTGGGTGTTGAGTTAAATCAAAGAATAGATGAACTGGTGGCTAAGATATATGAGCTTGCCGGAGAGGAATTTAATATTAATTCGCCAAAGCAGCTGGGTGTGGTTTTATTTGAGCACTTAGGGTATGAGGGCGGTAAGAAGACCAAGAGCGGTTATTCGACGGCTGTGGATGTGCTTGAGAAGATAGCGCCGCAGTATGAGCTTGTACGCCTGATTCTTGAATACAGAACTTATGCTAAATTGCAGAGCACATATGTAACAGGACTTCTTAATGTAATAGGTCAGGATGGAAAGATTCATACAACATTCCAGCAAAGTGTAACTGCTACAGGAAGGCTTAGTTCAACTGATCCGAACCTGCAGAATATTCCAATCAGATATGAGATGGGAAGAAATATTCGAAAGGTATTTTTGCCATCTGATGGATGTATTTTTATGGATGCGGACTATTCGCAGATTGAGCTTAGAATCCTGGCGCATATGTCTGAAGATGCCGGACTTATTAAGGCTTATGAAAGTGATGAAGATATTCACAGGGCGACAGCGGCCAGTGTATTCGGAGTTGAGCCATCGGAAGTAACGGATATAATGAGACGAAATGCCAAGGCGGTTAACTTTGGTATTGTATATGGAATCAGCTCTTTTGGACTTAGTCAGGATATTGATATTTCAGTATCTGAGGCTAAGAAGTATATAGAAGATTATTATGCGAAGTTCCCGGGAGTTAAGGCTTTTCTGGACAGGACAAAGAATGATGCCAAGGAAAAGGGTTATTCAATAACACTTTATAAGAGAAGAAGACCTATTCCGGAACTTAAGAGTTCTAATTTTATGCAGCGTTCCTTTGGTGAGAGAGTTGCTCTTAATGCGCCGATTCAGGGAACTGCAGCTGACATTATGAAGATAGGTATGATAAATGTAAGAGATGCTCTGGTTAAAGAGAATCTCAAATCTGCGATTGTGCTTCAGGTTCATGATGAACTTCTTTTGGACGTACAAAGGGACGAAGAAGAGAAGGTTAAAAAGATTCTGACTGATGAGATGGTTAATGCAGCATCGCTTAAGGTAAAACTTGAAGTTGATCTTCATACGGGAGAGGACTGGTTCAGTGCAAAATAAGACTTATGTAATAGGCATAACAGGCGGCGTCGGTTCAGGGAAAAGTCTGGTGCTTGAATATCTTAAAGAGAATTATCCATGCAGGATTTATATTGCAGATAAAATTGCCAATGACATTAAAGAACCGGGCAGTAAGATTAATGAAAAGTTAGTTGAGTTACTTGGCGATGAAATCCTGAATGAGGATGGAAGTGTTAATAAGCCTGTAATGGCTACAAAGATGTTTGCATCAGAAGAACTTACGAAGAAGGTGAATGAGATAATTCATCCTGCTGTTAAGGATTATCTTGTGGATTCGATAGAGCTGGCGAAGAAGGATGAGAATATTAAGTATGTTTTTATTGAAGCGGCATTGCTTATTGAGGCAGGATATAAAGATATACTTGATGAAATCTGGTATGTAAGAAGACCTTCAGCTGAGAGATTTAAGAGCCTGTCGGATTCAAGGGGATACACTTTGGAGAAGACGAAGAGTATAATGGATAAGCAGCTGTCAGACGGGGATTTTGCAAAAAATTCAGACAGGATAATTGAGAATGATGGCACCATAGATGAACTCTATGGGAAAGTTAAGGTTTGTGTAGAAGGATTAATGTAAGCTAGGAGTAGAGAAATGGGCAAGAAGTCAGAGTTACCTGACAATATGGTTTTTGGACTTGATATTGGTACAAGAAGTATAGTAGGCAGCGTGGGTTATATGGAAGGCGAGACTTTCAATGTTGTGGCTCAGGAGGTTAGGGAGCATACAACAAGGTCTATGCTTGATGGACAGATTCATGATATAGCCAGGGTTGCGGCAACCATTAAAGAGGTTAAGGAAGCTTTGGAGAAGAAGATTAATCGTCCGCTTAAAGGCGTATGTATTGCGGCGGCTGGACGTGTGCTTCGTACCGAGTATTCCTATGCGGAAATTACTTATGAGACTGATACACTGATTACGGATGAGATTGTTTATGAACTTGATTCGCTTGGTGTTGAGAAGGCTTATGAGGTTTTTAAGTCTCATGAGGATGAGGAAGAGAGATTCTACTGCGTTGGCCATTCAGTTATAAGATATTATTTAAATGGCAATATAATGGGTAATCTTGAAAATCACAGGGCTAAGAGTATTGCAGTTGATATTATTGCGACATTCCTGCCGGTTGATGTGGTTGAAGGTTTGTATTCTGCAGTTGCAATGGCTGAACTTGAGGTTGTAAATCTTACTTTGGAGCCTATTGCGGCGATTGAAGTTGCGATTCCTGACAGATACAGAATGCTTAATATTGCCCTTGTGGATGTGGGCGCAGGTACATCGGATATCTGTATTACCAAGGATGGAAGCATTGTGGCATATGGCATGATTCCTGTGGCAGGCGACGGACTTACGGAGATAATTGCAAAGCACTGCCTCGTTGATTTTGACCAGGCGGAGAAAATTAAGAGAGCAATTTCCGAAGAGACGGAAGTTGAATATGAAGATATAATGGGCATTCCTCAGACCATAACAAGGGATGAGGTGCTTGAGATTCTTGATGAGAAGATAGAAGAAGAGACCACACTCGTTAGTGACCAGATTATAGCACTTAATGGTGACAGGCCTGTCAGCGCAATCTTCGTTGTTGGCGGTGGCGGCAAGATTGAGGGCTATACTGAGAGACTTGCTGAGAAGATGGATATTCAGGTGCAGAGGGTTGCTCTTCGAGGCGAAGATGTAATGAAGAGTATTAACTTTATTGATAATACTTACAAGAAGGATTCGCTCCTTGTTACACCTATTGGTATCTGCTTAAATTATTATAATCAGAGTAATAATTTCATCTTTGTAACCTTAAATGGTGAGAGAGTTAAATTATATGATAATGGCAAACTTCATGTAGTTGATGCTCTGATGCAGGGCGGCGTGTCTAATTCAGATTTGTTCCCGAAAAGAGGGGATGCTCTTGAATATACATTAAATGGTGAAGCAAAGAGTATAAAGGGTGAACTTGGTGAGGCTGCTGTAGTTTATGTTAATGATGAATTATCAGATCTTTATTCCAATGTTCATGCCAATGACATCATTAAGTTAGAGCCTTCGACAAAGGGTGATATGGCAACTGTGTCACTTGCCAGATTATCTGAATATAAGAAGAATGTGTCGATTTTCATAAATGGAAATAAGACCGTATTTCCTGTAATGGCCATGGTTAATGGAGACCTTGAAGGCCAGAGTTATGTGGTTAAGCCGGGTGATAAGGTGGAAATACTCGATTATTACACGGTTGAGCAGATTCTCTCATTCCTTGATGTTGATGTTAATAATGTAGATAATATTGTTGTTAATAATGCTCCGGCATACATGGATACCAAGGTTTATGAGAATTTCACAATGAATGCACAGTTTGTGGAAGAGGTTCCGGTGCAGAGTACGAAGACTACAAAGACCAAGACTCTGGCTGACAAGAAGTTAGAAGAAGAGGCTAAGGAAAATGTGGTTAAAACCACGGATGAAAATTCGGGTGCAGGCGCTGGTGGCAAGACTGATGCGGGTGCAGGTGCTGGTGTCGGTGCAGGTGTCGGTGGCGAGGTTGGTGCTGGCGTGAATTCGGGTGCTGGTGGCAAGGCTGATGCTGGCGTGGGTGCCGGTGTCGGTGCAGGAACTGGTGACAAGGCTGATGGTGCACTTTCCCCCGTCCCTTCTGGCACTCCTAAGGATGTGGTTGTTTTTGTAAATAACAGCACCATCTGTTTAAGAGGCAAGGCTGAATATGTATTCGTAGATGTATTTGATTATATCGATTTTGATTTAAGTGCAGGCAAGGGAAGAAAGATTGTTACTCTCCTTAATGGAAATCAGGCTGAATATATGCAGACTTTAAAAGAAGGAGATTCCATAGAAATACGCTGGGAATAAAGGAAAGAAAAGATGAGACTGGTATCGCTTTCAAGCGGAAGTGATGGTAATTCAATTTATGTGGGTTCAGATAACACGCATCTTCTGGTGGATGCAGGTGTTAGCGGCAAAAAGATAGAACAGGGGCTAAACAGAATAGGACTTAAGGGTGAAGATATCGATGGTATCTTGCTTACACATGAACATGTGGATCACGTTCAGGGCCTTGGTGTAATGTCAAGAAGATATGGAATTCCAATCTATGCGCCGATTGAAACCATAGCGGCTTTATCTTCAGTTAAAGGTCTTGGAGTAATTGATAATTCTCTGTTTAGACCAATAGAAGTTTCAAAAGAAATCACCATAGGTGATATAACAGTTAATTCCACAGACATAAGTCATGATGCGGCAAGGCCGGTGGCTTACAGGTTCTACTATAATGGGTCATCCTGTGGGATAATAACAGACTTGGGGGTTTACGATGAGAGTATAGTCGGGGATTTTGCAGGGCTGGATGCTTATTTAGTTGAAGCAAATCATGACGTGAATATGGTGCATGCAGGGCCATATACATATTCTCTTAAAAACAGAATTCTGGGCGAACGAGGGCATTTGTCCAATGAGACATCAGGCAGGCTGATTAGCCGTCTTTTGAAGGACAACTGCAAGTATGTCGCCATTGGGCACCTTAGTAAAATAAATAATTATCCGGAACTTGCATATGAGTCCGTGAAACTGGAGATAACCAATGCTCCGTGCGAATATGACGGGAATGATTTTCCGATATTTGTGGCGAAGAGGGGCGAGTTATCCTGCGCGTTTGAATTTTAAAATAATGGAATAAGGAAGGAATATATAATGAAAAAGACAATTATTACTGTTGTAGGACATGATGGAGTAGGTATTATTGCCAAGATTTGTACATATCTTGCCAATAATAATATTAATATTGAGGATATTTCACAGACTATCGTGCACGGGTATTTTAACATGATGATGGTTACTGATATGAATGCGTCATCAAAGCCTTTTGGGGACATTGCGTCTGAACTTGAGCAGATTGGTGAGGAAATCGGGGTTATCGTGAGATGCCAGAGAGAAGAGATTTTTGATTCAATGCATAGAATATAAATAAATTAGTGTGCCACTTGGTGCCACCTGGGACGGGGGAAAGTGCACAATGCCACCTGGGACGGGGGAAAGTGCAGAAAAATAAAACTTGGAGATACAAAAATGATTAATATATTTGAGGTTAATGAAACCAATGAAATGATAGAAAAAGAAAATCTGGATGTGAGAACAATCACCATGGGTATCAGCCTTCTTGATTGCATTTCAGATGACATTAATGTTTTGACAGATAACATTTATAAGAAGATTACTTCATCAGCCAAGGATCTTGTAAAGGTTGGTAAGGATATTGAGAAGGAGTTTGGTATTCCGATTGTTAATAAGAGAATATCAGTTACTCCGGCGGCGCTTGTTGGTGGTTCGGCCTGTAAGAAGCCTGAGGATTTCGTGCAAATCGCGCTTATAATGGATAAGGCTGCGAAGGAATGCGGCGTTAACTTTATTGGTGGATATTCTGCTTTGGTTAGTAAGGGAATGACTGAGGCGGATGAGATGTTCCTTAAGTCAATTCCGGCGGCTCTTGCTGCAACTGACAGGGTTTGTTCATCAGTTAACCTTGGTTCTACCAAGACAGGTATAAATATGGACGCTGTCAGAATTATGGGCGATATGATTGTAAAGACTGCAGAACTTACCAAGGAGGCTGATTCTTTAGGATGCGCCAAACTGGTTGTATTTTGTAATGCTCCTGATGACAATCCGTTTATGGCCGGTGCTTTCCATGGTGTAACTGAGGCTGAAAGAGTAATTCATGTTGGTGTATCGGGACCGGGCGTTGTTAAGACGGCTTTGGAGAAGGTAAGAGGCGAGAATTTTGAAGTTCTTTGTGAGACAATAAAGAAGACAGCCTTCAAGGTTACAAGAGTTGGACAGCTTGTTGCAAAGGAAGCTTCAGCAAGGCTTGGGGTTCCATTTGGTATCGTGGATTTATCACTTGCGCCGACTCCTGCAATTGGCGACAGTGTTGCGGATATTCTTTGTGAGATTGGTCTTGAGAAGGCCGGTGCTCCGGGTACAACGGCGGCCCTTGCGCTTCTTAATGATCAGGTTAAGAAGGGCGGTGTAATGGCTTCATCTTATGTAGGTGGACTTAGTGGTGCTTTCATTCCGGTTAGTGAAGATCAGGGTATGATTGATGCGGTTGAGGCTGGTGCGCTTACCATTGAGAAGTTAGAGGCCATGACATGTGTATGTTCAGTAGGTCTTGATATGATTGCAATTCCTGGTGATACCAAGGCTACGACTATTTCTGGTATCATAGCGGATGAGCTTGCAATTGGTATGGTTAATCAGAAGACAACTGCAGTTAGAATTATTCCTGTGATTGGCAAGGGTGTTGGTGAGAATGTAGAATTTGGTGGCCTTCTTGGTCATGCGCCGATTATGAGCGTTAACAATTTCTCATGCGATGCTTTTGTAAACAGAGGTGGAAGAATTCCTGCTCCGATACATAGTTTTAAGAATTAATGTGACTCCCGCTTTTGTGGCAGAGGTTAATATAGATAAAGGCGAAGGTTAGTGAGATGATTCTCATGGGCTTTCGCCTTTTTTGTTAGTTTGAGAGGGGCAGTATTGCTTGGCAACTACGGGTTGCGAAAATGCATAATTAAAGTGCTTGTTTATAAAAATTTAATATTGTATTATAAAGATATGTTAATTGCTATAGCATGTACGGGGTGTCGAAAATGAATATTGGTGAGAAGATTTTTTATTTAAGAACCAGTAAGGGATTCTCACAGGAAGAGATGGCGGACGAGCTTAAAATCAGCCGTCAGACGATATCCAAGTGGGAACTGGGAATGGCTGTTCCGGATACAGATAAAATCGTGGCCATCAGTCGTATGTTTAAGGTGACGACGGATTTTCTATTATTTGATGAATACGGTATTGATAATCTGAGTAATCTGGACAGGGTAGTCATTAAGTTTCTTAACTGTGCGAAGGATATGGAAAGTATATCTGATGAACTTGTTGAGATCGCCAAGGATGGTGTGATTGATGAGAGTGAGAAAGTTAGACTTAATGAGATGATGAGCCTCGTAGATGGAGTATTCAGTACTGTAGAGGAACTTAAGAGGTTGATGGAAACGTAAACTTAAAGGTTTGTGTTTTGTTGTTCGGTGATTTTGCTTTTGATTAAGGGGATTGAAAAATGCAGAAATGTCCAAGATGTAATGAAATAATTGGTGATGAACTTACAGTATGTCCTATATGTAGGACAGAGTTTACTGAGGAACATATTAAGAAGATGAAAGCGGAGAAAGAGAGCGCGGAAGTTCAGGCGATGATCCGTGAGAAAATGATGATTCAGGACTTCACAAAGAAGAGATATATTATGGGCGGTATGCTTATGGCTTCTTTACCGGTTGCATTCCTTTCATTATTTACTCTTGGTCATCCAATCGTCAGTTGGATTATATTTGGTTTGTTTATTTTGATGTTCATAGGTGGAATAATATTTGGGGCAGTAAGTGGAGCAATGTTCTGTCCGCACTGCGGAAGGATTCTTTTCCGTAATTTCGGACCGCGCTGTGCGGGATGTGGTAAACGAATCGGATAATGTGCACATTCCCCCGTCCCTAGTGGTACAAAAGGTGTCAAGAAAAAATACTTGACACCTTTTTATCTTTAGTGTATCATAGGCAAAGTGGGCTAAATGCGATAAGGATATTGTGATGGAAGATATTGTTAAAAACGGTTATCTTTATGATTTTTACGGAGTGCTTTTAACTGAGCACCAGAGAGAAGTGTATGAAGAGGCGTATTTTAACGATTGTTCTTTATCAGAGATAGCTGATGAGTTTGGAATATCGAGGCAGGCGGCGCACGATCTGATTAAGAGATGTGATAAAATTCTCAATGAATATGAAGAGAAACTCGGGCTCCTGCAGAAGTTTCTGGATATGAAACAGGATGTGGAGAGGATGAAAGAGATTACCAGGGTCATTGAGAATAAGGACAATAAGAAAGAAATCGAAGAGCTAAAACTGCTTGAAGATAAGATATATAACCTGTTGTAAGATTTGAAAATGTGCCCAAATGAGCGCCGGGCGCGGTGGCGAGAAGCCGGTGGGCCGGGGAGCGCGCGTGGTTCGATGGTTTAGTGGCCGGGGCGGCGCGGTGTAAGGTGCATTAAGGAGAATATATGGCATTTGAAAGCCTGACAGATAAATTACAGAATGTGTTTAAAAACTTAAGGAGCAAAGGTCTTCTTAAAGAAGAAGATGTTAAGGCGGCTCTTAAGGAAGTTAAGATGTCTCTTCTTGAGGCAGATGTTAACTTCAAGGTTGTTAAACAGTTCGTGGCAAAGGTTGAGGAGAGAGCCGTAGGACAGGAAGTCTTAACAGGTCTTAATCCGGGACAGATGGTTATTAAGATTGTTAATGAAGAATTAGTTAATCTGATGGGACCTGAAGTTACAGAACTGAGCCTTTTACCTGCAGGTAATCTTACAATAATTATGATGTGTGGTCTTCAGGGTGCCGGTAAAACAACCACCACTGCAAAACTTGCAGGAAGACTTAAAAGCAAAGGACGTAATGTGCTCCTTGCGGCACTTGACGTATACAGACCTGCAGCTATTAAACAGTTACAGGTAAACGGTGAGAAAGTTGGCGTTGATGTATTTGAGATGGGAGAGAATCAGTCTCCTGTAGATATTGCCAGGGCTGCCGTTGAATATGCAAAAAAGAATAGTAAGAATGTTTTAATTCTCGATACAGCCGGTCGTCTTCATGTTGATGAAGAAATGATGCAGGAACTTAAGAATATTAAGGCTGCAGTTGAAGTCACCCAGACACTTCTCGTGGTTGATGCCATGACAGGTCAGGATGCAGTTAATGTAGCATCAAGCTTTAATGATGAGATTGGCGTTGATGGCATTATCCTTTCGAAACTGGATGGTGATGCCAGAGGTGGTGCAGCACTTTCATGTAAGGCTGTTACCGGAAAGCCGATTATTTTTGCCGGTATGGGTGAGAAACTTAACGATTTGGATCAGTTCTATCCGGACAGAATGGCATCAAGAATCCTTGGTATGGGTGATGTGCTTTCACTTATTGAACAGGTTAGTGAGAATGCCATTGTAGATGAAGAAAAAGAAAAAGACATGGCTGCCCGTATGAAGAAGGGCAAATTCGATTTTAACGATTATCTTGAGAGTATGAAGATGATGCGTAAGATGGGTGGTCTTGGTTCTATCTTAGGAATGATGCCACTTGGAGGCGGAGTAAAGAAGTCTGACCTTGAAGACGCAATTGATGAGAAAGAACTTGCAAGAATGGAAGCCATTGTTTTATCAATGACACCGAAGGAAAGGTCTAATCCTAAGATTCTTAATCCAAGAAGAAAAAACAGGATTGCAAAGGGTGCCGGAGTTGATATATCTGTAGTAAACAGATTTATAAAGCAGTTTGAGCAGACACAGAAGATGATGAAGCAGATGCCGGGGCTTATGGGCGGCAAAAGAGGCAGGATGAGATTCCCGTTTTAGAACGTAGAGTTTATCAGGGATTAATCATATATTATTAATTATATTTTCACATTTAGGAGGAAAGAAAAATGGCAGTAAAAATCAGACTTAGAAGAATGGGATACAAGAAGAATCCTTTGTACAGAATCGTAGTAGCAGATTCAAGATCACCAAGAGATGGTAAGTGCATCGAAGAGATCGGCACATACAATCCAAATACAGATCCAGCTACATACAAGGTTAATGAGGAACTTGCTAAGAAGTGGCTTAACAATGGTGCTCAGCCTACAGACAGAGTAGCTAAAATCTTTAAGCTTGCAGGTATTGAGAAATAAGTTATTTCCATGTAGAACATAAGTAAAAGATGGAGGTATCTTATGAAAGAATTAGTTGAAATTATCGCTAAGGCTTTGGTTGATAATCCTGATGAAGTATCGGTTACTGAGAGAACGGAATCAGTATCCGGTCGTGATATTATTAAGATTGAACTTCATGTGGCCGAGGGCGATATGGGTAAAGTTATCGGCAAAAAAGGTCGTATTGCCAAGGCAATTCGCCAGGTTGTTAATGCGGCAGCCGTTAAACAGGATCTGCAGGTTGATGTAGATATTGTATAGATTTATTAAGGTGTCATGTGATTGGTGGTTAAAACCACATTCTAATGGCACCTTTATGCTTTTTTAGTTGACTGGGAATAAATATCTTTGGGAGTGTTATTTATATAATGAACAAGGTGATGAAAAAGAAAATAGTTATCTTTTTGAGTATGCTTCTTGCAGCAGTTAATTTTGCAGGATTAGGATTTGGAATTAATGTTAAAGCTGCTGAAGTAAATTATGAATATAAAGGATATGAAACATATTTATATATTGAAGGTGATGATGTAGAAATCACCAAATATAATCTTGAGGATGGAAGTGTAAGTGATACTATAAGTCCTGAAGAAATATACAGCTGGGGCAGAGTATCTGCTTTACTGGTTTATACAAGTGTTATGCAGCTTTATGAACAGGAAAAGATTGATCTTGATGCAAGTATAATGGAGTATATGCCGGATTATTTTAAGCAGAATGTAAAATTCTCGTCTGATTTTACAGTAAGACAGTTACTTAATCATCAGGCAGGATTTCAGGATGTATATTATTATAAATATACCAACAATCCGGCTGATTTAATGGATTTGGAAACTTTTATAGTTAACTGTGTTCCGGATCAGATTTATATGCCTGGAACAACTGTTGCTTATTCCGATTATGGTGTATGCCTTCTTGCATATATGGTTGAGAATGTTTCCGACATGAATTTTGACACTTATGCAAGAACATTTATCTTCGATGAACTTGGAATGAGTAATACATCTGCAAGGGCTAATCACGGAGATAATCAGTATATTGCGGACCTTTATACTAACTCAAAGTATTATTCATATCAAAGTGAATACGGAATGCCTTATTATTCAACGATGTATCCGGCGCTTTCAGTAGTTGGAACAATGCAGGATATGGCGGTTTTTGGTAATGCTCTTGTGAATGGCGATCTGTTTGAAAAAGAGGCAACCAAAGAAGAGTTCTTTACACCGGGTGTATTCTATTTAGATGGAGAGACTCCAAGAATAGCCAGTGGTATGGCAGTTTTTAAATATGGTGATAATAATGAAATCTACGGAACAGTAGGAACAGGAATTGTATCAAGATCCGGAATGCTTCTTAATGTTAAGGATAAATCCGTTATCTGTATGGCATCAAATCAGTATGCTGTTAATGATTACTGGAATGAATATGTAACCGGTAAATATGGCGAAATGTCAGAGCCTGTAACAGATTATCCTCAAGGAATAAGTGGAAGATATGTCAGATCAATTACTGTTACATCAGGTAAATTATCATTCTTAGGTCTCCTTGATACATTCAGGATTGACCCTGCACAGGGAAAGCCTGTTTCTTTCCTTGCAAATAATGATTTATACTGTGTGGATGGTATTCAGGGTAAGACATATACCGAAGGCGACAATACGTCAATGCAGTTTGCATATTATGATATTCTGCCTTATTCAAGTGCAATGTTCACTTTCAAAATCGCCGTACTCATTCTTATGGGACTTGCATATATTTATGCCATGATAAGCCTCCCAATAGGTGCGTTTATATTCCTTAAGAGGAAGTTCTCGGGAGATGGTTCGAAGACGCCGATTTTTCGAAAGTATTTTTATATACAAAGTGCAGTTATTTTCTTTTATTTCATGTTCTTTTTGAGCATGTGTTCGTCTGCCATGTCATCAGGTTCACCAACCTTCACAACAGTGGTAAGTTTCACATATTATCTGGGAATTGTTGCAAGTTTTGTATATCTGGTATTCCTGATAAAAACAGGACGAAAAGAAGAGTGCTCAGTTTTTGAAAAAGGCAATTATTACGTTAATGCGGTTAATGCAGTAATTGTGATTATATTTACGATTATTTATAAACTGTTTTTATTCTAAATTAAGGATGGTGTGATTATGGATAAGAGGATTAAAGGGATTTTATGTGTAGGTCTTATTGTTTCAACCATGGTGGCTGGAGCATGTAATCAGACTGAAGATGTTAATACGGTTTCAGATGTTATTCAGGAAAATGCGGAGCAGATTGATGTGGATGAAGCGATGCAGAATACACTGGAACACGTGGATGCTTTCAAGGAACTTGCTGGTGAACTTACAGACGGTCAGGAAGCTGAAGAAGTTAAAGATGAAGATATTGCAGATGAAATCATAGTTGAAGAGTTAGAAGATGGAAGAAAGTTATCAAATGATTCTTCGGATTTCGTTTTATTATCAGAGGCAGTTCCTGATGCAATTCTTGAAATCAGATATTATTCAACATATAACTTTGTCGGTGACAGAATTGATGGATATGAAGAGCCGGTAGCCCTGCTTACAAAAGAGGCTGCAAAGGCTTTGCAGGAAGTAAGTGATGAGGTTATGGCCAAGGGATACAGACTTAAAATCTACGACGCATATCGTCCGCAGATGGCTGTAGATAATTTTATGGCCTGGGCACTTGATGCTGATGATACACGTATGAAGGAATATTTCTATCCTGAACTTGATAAGACTGTCTTATTCCCACAGGGCTATATTGCTGAGCATTCCGGTCACAGCAGAGGAAGCACAGTTGACCTTACACTTTTTGATATGGAAACTGAGAAGGAAGTTGATATGGGCGGTACTTTTGACTATTTTGGAGAGTTAAGCCACCCGGATTATACAGACATTACTGATGAGCAGTATGCGAACAGAATGATTCTTCGTGAGGCTATGCTTAATCACGGCTTTAAGCCGCTTGATGAGGAATGGTGGCACTTTACGCTTAAGGATGAGCCGTTCCCTGACACGTATTTTACATTTCCTGTAAACAGCGAATCAGTAGATTAATAGGAGAATTGATGGAAGATTATTTAATGGTAGGTGTGATAGCCAATACTCACGGCGTTAGAGGTGAGGTTAAGGTTTATCCGACAACAGATGATGTTAACAGATTTAAGAAACTTAAGGAGATTTATATGGGGGACGAGAAGGCGCCTCTTCATATTCAGTCCGTTAAGTTTCAGAAGAATATGGTGATTCTTGGATTTAAGGAATATACTTCGTTAAATGAAGTTGAGGGCCTTAGAAATAAGGAATTATATGTAGACAGAGCGCATGCAGTTAAGCTTCAGAAGGATGAATATTTCATATCTGATTTAATTGGAATGAAGGTTGTGACTGATGAGGGGGCTGATTTTGGCCAACTTACAGATGTAATGACCACCGGGGCCAATGATGTATATGTGGTTAAAACCACGGATGGTAAGGAAGTGCTGCTTCCGGCCATTAAAGAATGCGTGCTTAAAGTTGATATGAATGAGAGAGTGATGAACGTTCATATTATGGAAGGGCTTTTGTAATGAGATTTTCGGTTATGACTCTTTTTCCTGAAATGATTGAGTCCTCAATGAACAGCAGCATTACGGGAAGAGCGCTTGAGAATAATTTAATAAAGATGGATGTTTACAATATCAGGGATTATTCGCTTGATAAGCATAAAAAGGTGGATGATTATACCTACGGCGGGGGAGCAGGAATGCTTATGTTCCCGCAGCCTATATATGACTGCTACAAGGCGATTGAGGGCCGAATCATCGGGGGTGATGAGGGTGGTAAGAAACCCAGGGTAATCTATTTATCACCAAAGGGTAAGATTTTTAATCAGGCTATGGCAAAGGAATTGTCATTAGAAGAGGAGTTGGTTTTTCTTTGTGGTCATTATGAAGGCGTTGATCAAAGGGTACTTGATGAGATAGTTACTGATGAGGTTTCGATTGGTGATTATGTATTAACAGGCGGAGAACTTCCGGCGCTGGTAATGATGGATACCATTTCGAGACTCGTGCCAGGCGTACTTAATAACGAAGAATCCTCGGAAGATGAGTCTCATAGTGCAGGACTCCTGGAGTATCCACAGTATACAAGACCTGCAGAATGGATGGGCAGGAAGGTGCCGGATGTGCTTGTTTCAGGTAATCATGCTTTGATTGCCAAGTGGAGGATGGAGCAGTCTTTGGAAGTTACAAAGAAAAACAGGCCGGATATGTATGAGAAATATATTAACAGCCAGCAGGGCTGAATGAGATGCAGTTGGTGCAGTTGGGACGGGTTAAAATGCATCAAGGTGCACATTCCCCCGTCCCTAGTGGCACAAAAAGTGGGTTGACACTAAAGGGTGGGGTGTGGTATTATATTTGCGTTGTCTAGTAAAGAGATGGTCCTCTGTACTTTTAAGTAGCACGAACATCCGATGAAAGAAAAGGAGTAAAGAAATGAACGAAATTATTAAAGAGATTGAAGACGCACAGCTTAAGGCTGAAGTTCCTGCTTTCAATGTTGGTGATACTGTAAAGGTATACAACAGAATCGTTGAAGGTAAGAACACAAGAACACAGATTTTCGAAGGAACAGTTCTTAAGGTTCAGGGTGGTTCAAACCGCCAGACATTCACAGTTAGAAAGATTTCTAACGGTTGTGGTGTTGAGAAGACTTTCCCAATGCATTCACCTAACGTAGAGAAGGTTGAAGTAGTTAGACAGGGTAAGGTTAGAAGAGCTAAACTTACATACCTTAGAGACAGAGTTGGTAAGGCTGCCAAGGTTAAAGAGAAAATCAGATAATTATAATTTTAAAGAAAAAGAAATTGCTACCCAGTTAATTATTAATTGGGTAGTTTTTTTATGGCTTTTTGTGGGAATTAAAGGTATTTTATGGTATAATAATGTTGGTTTAATATGTAAAGAAATTAACAGGGAAAGATTATGTTTCGCAAGAAGAAAAAAGGATTATCCTTTTATACAAAAGAAAAGAAGAAATCATCAGTTAATATTAAGGAAATACTGATCTACATATATATAGTTGTGGCAGCGCTGTTATTTGCCTTTGTGACTGTTTTCCTTTTTGGATTCAGGTGCAAGGTTATAGGCTCTTCCATGGAGAAAACCATATATTCAGGTCAGAATGTACTGGTAAATGAGATGATATATCTGGTTTCATCACCAAAAAGCGGAGATGTGATAGCCTTTTATCCAAATGGCAATAAGGAGCTGCATCCTTATGTGAAAAGAGTGGTGGGGGTACCGGGACAGACTCTTGAGGTGATTGGCGGAAAACTCTATGTGGATGGAGAGGTATATGAGGATTTCTCATATGATTTCATCGAATATGAGGGCCTTCTGGAGAATCCATATGAAGTGCAAAAGGACGAGTATTTTGTATTAGGGGATAATGTAAATACTTCTGAAGACAGCAGATATGGTAACCTGGGGGCAATTAAAGAGGACTATATCATAGGACAGGTGTATTTTAAGTTTAGTGACGAAAATCACAATATGGGGCTGGTGAAGTAAATGGGTAATGAAGATAAAACAAGCATCAACTGGTATCCGGGTCACATGACCAAGGCCAGAAGGATGATGGAAGAAGAAATAAAGTTAATAGATGTGGTTATTGAACTGCTTGATGCAAGAGCGCCAATCGCCACAACAAATCCTGACATTGGCAAAATCGCCGCCAACAAACCCAGAGTGGTTATCTTAAACAAGTCTGACCTTGCAGATTATAAGGCAAACGTGGAATGGGTTAAGTATTATAAGACCCAGGGCGCACAGGCCATGATCTTGGATTCAAGAAGCAGGGAAGGACTTAAGAATGTTAAGACTTTAATAGAGGAAGCCACTAAGGAAAAAAGAGAAAGAGATAAGAAAAAAGGTATTATTGCAAGGCCGATTCGTGCCATGGTTGCAGGAATACCAAATGTTGGAAAATCTACTTTCATTAATGCATATTCCAAGAAGTCATCAGCGGCTACGGGTAATAAACCGGGCGTTACCAAGGGAAAACAGTGGATTAAACTTGGCAAGGATTTAGAACTACTTGATACGCCGGGGATACTCTGGCCTAAAATTGAGGACAGAACCATGGCTGAATATCTGGCTTATATTGGAACAATTAATGATAATGTCATTCCAATCACAGAGGTTGCCACGGACCTGATTATTTTCCTTTGTACTAATTATCAGGGGGCACTGGAAGACAGATATAATATTGAGACTAATGATGATGCATATGAAGTATTAAAAGAAATCGGTGCCAAAACCGGTTGTATGAAAAAAGGCGGAGATGTGGATGCAGAAAAAGCGTCCAGGACTTTGCTCGATGATTTTAGAAATGGAAAACTAGGAAGGATTACATTGCAATGGCCTTAAAAGACGAAGAAATTGATGATATTAACATAGAAGAGGACGAAGATAAGGAGAAAGACAGAATCTCCGAGGATGTAAATAAGAGTATACTCAGGGATTTTGTGGAAATGAGTATATATCTTCTGGTTGTTCTGATCGGAGCCTATCTCTTCGTTACATTTGTGGCACAGCGTTCGGTAGTTGACGGAGACAGTATGTATCCGACTCTTCACGATAAGGATAATCTTATATGTGAGAAAATCAGCTACAGATTCGGAGAGCCTGAAAGATTTGATATAGTGGTATTCCCTAATGAAGCCAGCCATTCGTATTTTATAAAAAGAGTAATAGGTCTTCCGGGTGAGACTGTTCAGATTAAAGATGGCGTAATCTACATTAATGGCGAAAGACTTGAAGAGAATTACGGATATGAAATTATCGTTGATGGTGGCAGGGCAAAAGAACCGGTCACATTGGGTGAAGGCGAGTATTTTGTCATGGGGGATAACAGAAATAATTCCACTGATTCAAGAAGTGAAATGGTTGGAAATGTTAAGAAGGAAGAACTGTTTGGCCGCATAATATACAGGGTTTATCCTTTTAACAAAATGGGCGGACTTAAATCTATTAATGAGAAGGCAGAATAATGTTAAGCATACAGGAAGTAAAAAGTAAATATGAGGCGCTTGAGACTCCGGATGAATATAAGGCTTTTATTGCTGAGATAGAAGGAGACGACAGGAAGGGCGTTTTGGCATATAAGAATAAGGCTTTAAAGAAAATCGAAAGCTATGAAAAGGAAGTAAAAAGAACCGAAAATATGCTTACCTTTGAAAGACAATATGCCGAATATGAATATATATGCGGTATAGATGAGGTTGGAAGAGGACCGCTGGCAGGGCCTGTAATGGCGGCAGCTGTTATACTTCCAAAGGATATGGATATTCTTTATCTCAATGATTCGAAGAAACTTACGGAAGCCATGAGAGAGAAATTATATGATGAGATTATGGCTAAGGCTGTGGCAGTTTCGGTGGGCGTAAGAGACCATAACAGAATTGATGAGATAAATATACTTAATGCTACATATGAGGCCATGCAGGATGCGATTAAGGGACTTAAGGTAAAACCGACGCTTCTTTTAAATGACGCGGTTACAATACCAAATGTGGACATTAAGCAGGTGCCTATTATTAAGGGCGATGCCAAGAGTGCAAGCATAGCTGCGGCAAGTATTATCGCCAAGGTTACAAGGGACAGGCTGATGGTAGAAATGGATAAAAAATACCCGGGCTATGGTTTTGCAGAGAATAAGGGATATGGAACAAAGGTACATACAGATGCACTTAAAACTGTGGGACCTTGTGAGATACACAGAAGAAGTTTTATAGGAAATTTCATTTAAGAGGAATATATGTTAGTTTCTGATGTTGTTGCCAATTTAAACTTAAGCGGCATGAAGACTGTCAATAAGGCTGACGGTGACCAGAGCGCCAAAGCAGAGGGAAGTGCAAGGGTTGCCAATATGGCTAATGGCGAGACTTTTACCGGAGAGGTTGTCTCCAAAAATGGAGATACAGCTACCATTAGGCTTAATGGTGGTGGGGAGATTAATGCCCTTTTATCCAAGGATATGAATATCATGGAGGGAAAAAATGTCACCTTCCAGGTGGTCAGCAACAATGGTGATGCGGTGGCAATCAGGACATTATTTAATAATAATTCCCAGGAACTTATTGCGATGAATGCGCTTAAAGAAGCAGGCATAGAGGCTAATCCTAAGTCAATGCTTATGATGTCTGATCTTCTTAATAATAATATGCCGATTGATAAGGGCTCACTTAGCGCAATGTATTCAAAGATTCTTTCAAATCCTAATATTGACCAGAGTAATATGGTTAATCTGGCAGGCCGTGGTTTTGAATTAAATGCTGATAATCTTGGTAAATTAAATGCTCTTGTTAACTTTGAAGAGAGAGTATCAAGCACGGTTTCTTCATTAATTGATGATATCCCAAAAGAGATGACAAATATGCTTGAATCGGGCGATGTTAAGGGCGCTGTTAAGTTATTTACGGATATAAGTAATGCCATAAATGGTACTTTGGGAGAAGCAGGCGCTGAAGGAAAGGCTGTTGATCAGGCTGTAGCTGATTCTGCCTCAGAGACTGCCAAGGTTATTATTTCAGATGCAGGAGAAAATGTGGTTCAAACCACGAATCCTGATGTTAAAAATGTAATAACTGAAGAGCCTTTTATGGAGATACCGGCTAAGGGTGAAGCAGTAAATGCAGGCTCAGAGAAAGTATTGGCTGAAGGTGATCTGGCTACACTTAAAGGAGCAGACGAAGGACAGCTGGCGGGCACAATTAAAGCAGAGGATGCCGTAACACTTTCAAATATTCTTAAAGAAATAAATCCTAATATAAATGTGAGCGCTGAGAATATATTAAACGGCAATATAGACAATGCAAAACTTATGTCAGACATTGCCAAAGCTTTTGGAGACAATCCGGAGGCCGCATCACATATGAAGAGCCTTATGGATAATGATGCATTTAATGGCATTATGAAGAATGAACTTAAGGAAATGTGGCTCTTAAATCCTGAGAAAATGGCGAAAGACGGAGATATATCTGAGTATTATACAAAACTTAATAATCAGATTCATGCTGTGGCTCAGTCAATGTCAGAGACACTTTCGTCTTCGGGAAATCTTTCACAGGCTCTTAATAATTTAAGTCAGAATCTGGAATTTTTAAATGACTTAAATCAGTTTGTAGCCTATGTTCAGCTTCCTCTTAATATGGAAGGAGAGGCTGCATCCGGCGATTTATATGTATTTGCCAATAAGAAGAATCTGGCTGAAAAAGAAGATAATCTTACAGCGCTTCTTCATCTTAATATGGAATATCTGGGACCGCTTGATGTATATGTTAAACTTAGCGCTGATACGCATATATCCACGAATTTTACAGTGGCAAGTGATGAGGTTTTAGATCTTTTGGAAGCACATATGGATATGCTTACAGCGAGGCTTAAGGATAAGGGATACAGCCTTGAGAATCAGTTTAATGTATCCGATGAAACAACAGATATTAATTCAGGTTTTAGTAAGTTACTTGAAGATAAAAATGGTGAGAAACCAAAAGATATAATTTCGTATAATGGTTTTGATGTCAGGGCATAAGTATGGAGAAAAAGAAAAATCCAATTAAACAGGCCATAGCGCTGGAATATAATCCTAATGAAGATGAAGCACCTAGAGTCATAGCTTCCGGTAAGGGAGCCCTGGCGGACAGAATCATCGACAAGGCAAAGGAGAATAAAGTTCCGGTTCATAAGGATGATAAGTTGGCAGATACTCTTTCGAGACTGGAGATAGGTCAGGTAATTCCGCCTGAGTTATATGAGGTAGTGGCAGAGATTCTGGTATTTGTTAATGCCATGGACAAAATCAAAGCCAAGGAATCAGGACAGAAGTTATTATAGAAAGGCTTTACTTGGAAAATAAAAGAGAATTAGGTTCTTTCATGGAAGACAGAGCGGCTCTTTATCTTGAGGACAGGGGAGTTAAGATAATAGAGCGTAATTACAGATTCCATAGAAATGAGATAGATATAATTGGTTATGACGGCGAATATTATATATTTGCCGAAGTTAAATACCGTTCGGGATTAGGCAGTGGAATGCCGGAAGAAGCGGTAGATTATAAAAAACAGATGATAATTCGTAAAGTGGCACTTGCATTTTTAGTAAGTCACAAATTAAGCGAATATACCCCTGTAAGATTTGATGTAATTGCAATAGACAAGGAGATCAGATGGTATAAAAATGCCTTCTAGATAGTTGTAATGGAAGATAAAAAGATTAAAAAAATAAATAAATCCGAGATAGCAATCCTGTGTATTTATATAGGTTTATTCATTATAATTGGCATGACGCTTCTTATATATCAGCCACCGACTGCAGTTGGTAATCTTACCAATCCGCCGGATGAATTCTCAAGATTCATGGTTCCAAGATTTATATTTGAAAGAGGAATACTGCCTACAGCAAATGATGTGGAAGTACGTATTCCGGGATATGGAAATTCATATGCATTATTCCCGGTGGTAGCCTATGTATTTCAGGCTATTGGAATGAGGATATTAAGCATATTTAATGATGATGCTGATAAACTCATTTATTATGCAAGAGCAGTAAACTTGGTAATGGGAGTTATTACCCAGACAGCGATATATCTTTTAAGCAGGGAATTATTTAAAAAAAGAGCATTCAGATGGTTTTTCTGCTTCTTTATAATGTTCCTGCCTCAGCATCTGTTTATTTTTACATATGTAAATACGGATGCGATGTCGTCAATGGCGTGCTCGATTATATCCCTGGCTTTGGTATATATATATAAGAAGAAAATCAATCTGAAATTTTCAGTGCTTCTGTCACTTGGATGCGCATTATGTATATTGTCATATTACAGCGCCTACGGATATGTGCTGATGGCTGTGCTTCTTTGTATTATATATTTCATACAGAGTAAGGATGGCAAAATCACCTACGACTATAAGAATGCACTTAAATGGGCAGTGATAATAAGTTCCATGGTGGTGATTTTGTCAGCGTGGTTCTTTATAAGAAATGCAAAACTTTACGGTGGTGATTTCTTAGGACTTGAGATCAGCAGATTAATGAGAATAGAATATGGCGCTCCAGAAGTAAATCCGGAACTTCATCCTTCGTTTAAGGAGATGGGATATTCCTATCCGAAGTTTTTTTGGATGATAGCCACAAATCATTTCCTTTTAAAGATGATTAAGAGTTATATATGCTGCTATGGCTCAATGATAATAGAAGCAGATCCATTTACATACGGATTTTACCTGGTGACTTATTTTGTTGGACTGGTCGGATATGTCGCAAGGAGCATAAGTAAAATAAAGAATAAAGAGTCCGGTTTAAAGAAGATTCTGATTAATGCAGTGCTTATACTGGGTTCATTTATACCTGTATTCTTAATTACGTATTATGCTTATTCATCAGATTATCAGTGGCAGGGCAGATATATTTTATCAGCAGTAATTCCACTTTCATTCTTTGTAACAAGAGGAATATGTTTCCTTTTAAATAAGACAAAGATGAAAGAGAAATATATTAATATAATTATGGGAATTATGTGCGCCACATGCGTAATATGTGAAATTATTGTGGTATATGTAATGTCTTTATACAGATTTCTTGAACCGGGTGCTTTCTATTATCTGGTTTGACTTTTAGAATAATATATGTTAGAAAAATAAAGTACGCCTAAAGGCGATTACAATAATAAGGAGTAAATCGATGACTATTTTTGATGAACTTAAAGCAAGAGGACTACTTGCACAGCTTACAGATGAAGAAGAAATTAAAGAATTAATTAATAATGGAAAAGCAACATTTTATATTGGTTTTGACCCGACTGCAGACAGCCTTCATGTAGGTCACTTCATGGCTCTTTGCCTTATGAAGAGATTACAGATGGCAGGTAATAAGCCTATCGCGCTTATTGGTGGTGGTACAGGTATGATTGGTGACCCATCAGGTAAGAGCGATATGAGAAAGATGCTTACAAAAGAAGATATTGATCATAACTGCGCATGCTTTAAAAAGCAGATGAGCAAGTTCATTGATTTTTCGGAAGGTAAGGCATTAATGGTTAATAATGCAGACTGGATTCTTGATATGAATTATATCGAGGTATTGAGAGAAGTTGGTCCTCATTTCTCAGTTAATAACATGCTTAGAGCAGAGTGCTACAAGCAGAGAATGGAAAAAGGTCTTTCATTCCTTGAATTTAACTACATGATCCTTCAGAGTTATGACTTCTACAAACTCTTCCAGGATTACGGCTGCAATATGCAGTTCGGTGGTGATGACCAGTGGTCAAATATGCTTGGTGGTACTGAACTTATCAGAAGAAAACTTGGTAAGGACGCATATGCCATGACTATTACACTTCTTCTTAACTCAGAGGGCAAGAAGATGGGTAAGACAGAGAAGGGTGCTGTATGGCTTGATCCTGAGAAGACATCACCATACGAGTTCTACCAGTACTGGAGAAATGTAGGTGATGCTGATGTTCTTAAGTGCATCAGAATGCTGACATTCCTTCCACTTGAACAGATTGATGAGATGGATAAGTGGGAAGGCGCTGAACTTAATAAGGCTAAAGAAATCCTTGCATTTGAACTTACCAAATTAGTTCATGGTGAGGAAGAAGCAAAGAAAGCAGAAGATGCTTCAAAGGCGCTTTTTGCAGGTGGGGCAGATTCAGCAAATATTCCTGCAACAAAGGTAGAGGATGAAGATTTCAGAGATGGCAAGGCTGACCTTATTGCTCTTTTGGTAAGAGGTAAAATGGTTCCTACCAGATCAGAGGGAAGAAGAGCCATTGAGCAGGGCGGTGTTACTGTTAATGATGAGAAAGTAACAGACGTTAAGAAGGCATATACAAAGGAAGAAATCGGAGCCGGTGAGTTCATAGTTCGTAAGGGTAAGAAGAATTATATGAAGTTTATCGTTTAATAAAAAATTTTGTGTGATTAAGGAGGAAGAGATGGAAGATATTCAGAATAATGTACCAGTTAATGATACTGATCCGGAAAAAGCACTCAAGAAACAGTGCAAGAAGGATTTTTCACTGACAGGTTTGAAACTCTCTGCGTTTGCAATATTTGTAATTCTTGTTGAGATAGTATGGTCTGTTATATTTAATACCATTGAAAAGAAGCTTAATTTTGAATTTCCGGGATATATGTCATATATTCAGATTCTGGTTTGTCTCCATATTTTAGGCTTGGCATTTGCCGTACTTTTGTTCCATTTTAAACCAAAGGTAAAATTACCGAGCAGGAAACTTGGATTCTGGAATTTTGTATTATATTTACTGGCAACATTCGGAATAGGTGTTCCTCTTGCATTAGTGGGCAATGTTATAAGCATGATTATTGCTTATCTTGCCGGAGAAGATGTGCTTTCAGCAAATGCTTCGCTTAATATTGCAACCATGGGTATTGATTCACTGCTTGGAAAAGCATTAATGATACTTGTTGTTGTAATAACAGCTCCAATAGTTGAAGAGCATCTTTTCAGAAAATTCTTAATCGACAGCATTGGAAAATGGGGAGTAATTGTTTCAGCAGTAACATCAGGCCTTCTTTTTGGTCTTTTCCATGGCAATTTATCTCAGTTTTTCTTTGCAACATTTATTGGTTTTATTTTCGCCAATGTATATTTAAGAACAGGAAGAGTCAGATACAGCATCTTTATGCATATGACTGTTAATGGTGTGAATGCAATCATTATGATGCTTGTGTCAGGCCTTGATCTTCCAAGATTACAGGAATTATCCGATGAGATGCTTTCGTTTTCAACCGATGCAGAGGCGATGGCTTTCTTAAATAATCTCAGCCCTGCAGATTTATCACTGCTTGGCGGATTTATGTTCTATATGATGTTTATAGGATTTTACTTATTATTTGTTTTCGCAGGATTTGTTCTTTTCATTGTATTTTTCAAGAAGATTTTCTTCTATGAGAAACCGTTCAAGTCAGAACTTCCGGCTGGAAAGGTTTTTTTAAGCGGATATTTAAGCATAGGAATGATTTTATTCTTCCTGGTTTGCATATTCCAGTTTGCAATGTATTATATAAAATAATTACTTGAGTAGGGTGCCCGCCCTACTCAATTCGCGTTTATTAGGACAGGCAGGTAAGAGATGGCTTTAGTAAGGCATATAATTAAATCAGTGGCCAAAAAATCCGTGGCGGCAGACTATGGTTTAGAGCCGGGAGATGAGATTGTTTCCATCAATGGAGAAGCCATTAAAGATGTGTTTGATTACAGATTCATGATTCTGGAAGAAGAACTGGAACTGGAAATCAATACCAAGGATGGTGAGAATGTCAAAATAACGGTGGAAAAAGACCCGGAGGAGGATCTTGGGATTGAATTCGAGAATTCCTTTATGGACAATTACCGTTCCTGCCATAATAAATGTATATTCTGCTTTATAGACCAGATGCCGAAGGGCATGAGGGAAACCCTTTATTTTAAGGATGATGATTCAAGACTTTCATTTCTTCAGGGCAATTATGTGACGCTCACAAATCTCTCTGAGGAGGATATGAACAGAATAATTAAATACAGGTTAGAGCCTATAAATATTTCATTTCAGACAATGAATCCGGAACTAAGATGTAAAATGCTTGGCAACAGATTCGCGGGAGATGCTTTAAATAAGGCATATACATTTAAGGAAAATGGAATAATAATGAATGGCCAGATAGTGCTGTGTAAAGGCATTAATGATGGGGAAGAACTGGATTATTCCCTAAGCAAAATGTATGAGCTTCTTCCGGAACTTGAAAGTGTATCCATAGTTCCCGTTGGTTTGTCAAAGTTCAGGGAAGGCTTGTATCCTTTGGAGCCTTTCAATAAGGAAGATGCCAATGAGGTTATAGACATTATTCATAAATGGCAGGATAAGGCCATGGAAGAATACGGCACTCATTTTGCCCATCCATCTGATGAATGGTATATCTTAGCAGGAAGGGACATACCGGATGCAGACTTCTACGACGGATATCAGCAGCTTGAAAACGGCGTTGGTATGATAAGAAGTTTTGTTGATGATTTCGATATGTATTTGGATGAGGTAAAGTCGAAGGCCAAGTCCAATCCTTTCTTTAAGGCAAAGATAAATAAGAAAAGGGAATATTCATTTGCGACGGGCAGGCTTTTTGCCCCGATTTTAAAGGAATTATCAAATAAGTACATGGAAAACTTTCCAAATACTGTGATTCACGTTTTTCCAATAAGAAATGATTTCTTCGGGGAGATGATTACTGTGGCGGGACTTGTTACGGGTAAGGATTTAATTAATCAGTTAAAGGGTGAAAATCTTGGAGAAAAATTATTTTTGCCAAGCGTTATGTTCCGCTATAATGAAGAGGTTATGCTTGATGACCTGACCAGGTCCGATGTGGAAAGTGCTTTACAAATTCCTACTTATATTATAAAATCAAGCGGTCGGGATATGATAGATACGATAATTAATGGTGATTCAAATGGGAAAAAGAAGACGTAAAAGTCTGGTAGCGGTCGTAGGAAGGCCTAATGTAGGCAAGTCTACACTGTTTAATGCTCTTGCGGGTGAGCGTATTTCGATAGTTAAGGATACCCCCGGAATTACAAGAGACAGAATATATGCAGATGTTACCTGGCTTGATAAAAACTTTACATTAATAGATACCGGTGGTATTGAGCCGGACAGCAAAGATATAATCTTAAGTCAGATGAGAGAGCAGGCGCAGATAGCAATTGATACTGCGGATGTAATCATTTTCCTTGTGGATGTTAAGCAGGGACTTACGGATGATGACAACAATGTGGCTCAGATGCTTAGAAAATCACATAAACCGGTGGTGCTTGCTGTTAATAAGGTAGATGATTTTGGCAAGTATATGGCTGACGTATATGAGTTTTATAACCTTGGAATCGGTGAGCCTATACCTATTTCTGCAGCAAACAGGCTGGGAATCGGTGAACTTTTGGATGAAGTAATTAAATTCTTCCCTGAAGGCGAAGTTGTGGAAGAAGATGAGGATATTCCAAAGGTTGCGATTATCGGTAAGCCTAATGTAGGTAAATCTTCTATTATAAATAAGCTGCTTGGTGAAGACCGCCTTATAGTATCTGATATTGCGGGTACAACAAGAGATGCGGTTGATACACTGCTTAAATATGATGGCAAGGAATATATCTTAATTGATACTGCAGGTGTCAGAAGAAAAAGCAAGATAAAAGAAGAACTGGAACGTTTTATGATAGTTCGTACAGTTGCAGCTGTTGAGCGTTGCGATGTGTGCGTGCTTGTTATTGACGCAACAGAAGGCATTACAGATCAGGATGCAAAGCTTGCAGGTATTGCGCATGAAAGAGGCAAGGGCCTTATAATTGCAGTCAATAAGTGGGATCTGGTAGAAAAGAATGACAAGACGGTAAATACGTTCAATGATTTTATCAGAGACATGCTTTCCTTTGCGCCATATTCAGAGATACTTTATATCTCGGCAAAAACCGGACAGAGACTGCCTAAGCTTTATAATCTTATCGATGTGGTTAATGAGAATCATTCTTTAAGGGTGCAGACCGGTGTGCTTAATGAGATTATGGCTCAGGCTGTGGCAATGCAGCAGCCGCCTACAGATAAGGGTAAGAGACTTAAGCTTTATTACATTACACAGGTGGCAGTTAAGCCTCCAACATTTGTAATATTCGTTAATGATAAAAACCTTATGCATTTTTCATATACCAGATATATTGAAAATCGAATCAGGGAATCTTTCGGCTTTAAGGGAGTCCCGCTTAAATTCATAATCAGAGAGAGAAAAGAGGACCAGTAATAAATGTTCAGATTATGGTGTGTATTAATTGGATATGTTTTTGGAACAATATCTACAGCTTTTATATATGGAAAGATTAAGGGAGTGGATATAAGAGAGCATGGAAGCGGAAACCCTGGAACTACCAACAGTTTCAGAGTCTTAGGCAAAAAAGCCGGCGCCATCGTTCTTTTATGTGATGTGCTTAAGGCCGTTCTTGCGGTAGTTGTTACATGGCTTATATTCGGCAGAACAAATCCGGATATTCTTTATCTGGTTAAGATTTATACAGCCCTTGGCGTAGTTATTGGACATGACTTCCCATTCTATATGAAGTTTAAGGGTGGTAAAGGCATCGCCTGCATGGTTGGCTATGGAATCAGTTTTCACTGGCTGTTAATACCGGGCGGGGCGGCTATTTTTATCCTTATATTCTTAGTAAGCGGATATGTATCATTATCATCCATTTTCTTCAGTGTGGGATTATTCTTTGAAATTGCAATATTCGCGCTGTTTGGTTTATTCGGACCAACGAAGATTGCTCTGGAAATTATTGGAATTGCGGCCATTATTTCGGCACTTGCAATCTGGAATCACAGATCAAACATTGCAAGACTCTGTGCAAGACAGGAGGTTAGAACTCCAATATTCAAGTTCCAGAAATATGATGATCTTGACTCAGTAGTTGATGATGCATCGGGTATGACTTTGGGTAAGTCAGATGATGAGGACGAAGACGAGGCAGAAGAGGTCAAAGATAATAAGTTTGAGGACGAACTTCCTAAGAAAAAAGTAGTTAAAAAAGAGAAAAAGAAAAAATCATATATAAATTATGATGAATCTTCAGAGCCGGAAGATGAGGCAATAGAGACTGAGCCTGTGAAGGAGATTAAGCCTGAGGCTGAGGCTGTGGCTACGGAGGCAGAGGATGAGGTTTATGAAGAGGCTGATTCTTCACAGCCGGATGACGGACTTAATGATGTAAGTCTTGATGATATTGATGATAATTTTAACCTTGGTGATATAATCGACAATAAATAATTATTAAGGGGAGATTGTTAGTATGAAAATTGGTGTATTAGGTGCGGGCAGTTGGGGAATTGCCCTGGCAAGACTTCTTGCTAACAAAATGAAGGACGTTACTGTATGGTCAGCACTTCCAAGTGAAATTGAGATGCTTAGAACCAAACATGAACATGTGGATAAGCTTAAAGGCGTTATGCTGCCTGAGAGCATTACATATACCACAAAGATTGAAGAGGCAGTAACAGGTGCGGATATTATTGTTATGGCAGTGCCATCAAAGTTTATCAGAAGCACTGCAAACAGCATTGCGCCTTATTATCAGAAAAGACAGATTATTGTTAATGTTTCAAAGGGCATAGAGGAAGAAAGCCTTCTGACCATGTCCCAGGTTATAGAAAAAGAGATTCCGGGAGCCAAGGTGGCAGTTCTTTCTGGACCGTCACATGCAGAGGAAGTGGGAAGAGACATTCCTACAACTATTGTTGCAGCAGCTGAGGAAAGAGATGTGGCTGAAACCATTCAGCTTCTGTTTATGAGCGATACATTCCGTGTATATACATCATCAGATGTACTTGGAGTTGAAGTGGGCGCTGCACTTAAGAACGTAGTTGCCCTTGCAGCAGGTATGGCTGACGGACTTGGATATGGAGATAATACCAAGGCTGCCCTTATTACCAGAGGTATGGCTGAGATTTCAAGACTCGGTCTTGCAATGGGCGGAAGAGTGGAGACTTTCTATGGTCTTTCAGGAATCGGTGACCTTATAGTTACCTGTGCATCCATGCATTCACGTAACAGAAGAGCCGGTATCCTTATCGGAAAAGGGGTTTCATATAAAGAAGCCATGACAGAGGTTGGCATGGTTGTTGAAGGCGTATATTCAGCCAAGGCTGCCTATAAGTTAGGCCAGAAACTTGGCGTGGAAATGCCAATCGTAGAACAGGTTAATAAGATTTTATTCGAGGGCAAAAACGCCGCCGACGCAGTCAGCGAGTTAATGCTCAGAGACAGAAAGATTGAAAATTCAGGTGACTGGAAGTAGTTTGTGTAAGGAGAAGTAAGTAATGGCCAAGAATTTAGTAATTGTGGAGTCCCCTGCCAAAGTTAAGACTATTAAGAAATACTTAGGCAGTGACTATGAAGTTTTAGCCAGTCAGGGACATGTAAGAGATCTTCCAAAAAGCTCTCTTGGCATAGATGTGGACAATGATTTTGAGCCAAAATATATTGCAATAAGAGGTAAGGGTTCTTTAATTAATTCTCTTCGTAAAGCGGCGAAAAATGCTGATAAGATTTATCTCGCAACTGACCCTGACCGTGAGGGAGAGGCAATCAGCTGGCATTTATATGAAACTCTTAAACTGCAGGATAAGAAGGTATATCGTATTACATTTAATGAAATTACCAAGACTGCAATTAAGAATTCACTTAAAAACCCAAGAGAGATAGATATGAATCTTGTTAATGCACAGCAGACAAGAAGAATTCTTGACCGTCTTGTGGGTTATACAATTTCACCACTTTTGTGGGCAAAGGTAAAAAGAGGCTTAAGTGCTGGCAGAGTTCAGTCTGTGGCAGTAAGAATTATCTGTGACAGAGAAAATGAAATCAATGATTTTATTCCGGAAGAATACTGGAACCTTGATGTGGATTTATCTGTTAAGGGCTCAAAGAAGCCAATAACAGCTGCATACTATGGCAAGAATCACAAGAAATGTGAACTTAAGTCAAAGAAAGATGTAGATGAAGTTCTTAAGGGAATAGATGGAAAGAAATATATTGTTACTGATACCAAGGTAACATCAAGACTTAAGAATCCACCACTTCCTTTTACAACATCAACGCTCCAGCAGGAAGCATCCAAGACTCTTGGTTTTGCTCCAAGCAAGACCATGCGTATTGCTCAGCAGTTATATGAAGGCGTGGATATTAAGGGAAGAGGCACAGTGGCACTTATCAGTTACCTTCGTACCGATTCCACAAGAATCTCAGATGATGCCAAGGCAATGGCAGCAACATATATTGCCAATACATTTGGTAAAGACTATTTATCAGGCGGCAGCGCAGCTCAGAAGAGCGGTAAGATTCAGGATGCACATGAAGCAATCAGACCTACTGATGTTAATAATACACCTGAAAGCCTGGCTTCACTTCTTGCAAGAGACCAGTTCAGACTCTACCAGCTTATCTGGAAGAGATTCGTTGCAAGCCAGATGGCTAAGGCCAAGTCTGAAACAGTTGCAATTACTGTAACTGCCGGAGATTATGATTTTAAGGCATCTGCTTCGAAGGTGATTTTTGAAGGTTACAGATGCATCTATGTTTCTTCTGATGAAGAAAAATTAGAGAAAAATACCATCCTTTCCAAAATCGAGAAAGATGATGAACTTAAGTTTGAGGGATATAACAGTGAGCAGCATTTTACCCAGGCTCCTCCTCATTATACTGAAGCGTCACTTATCAAGACTTTGGAAGAACTTGGAATCGGAAGACCGAGTACTTATGCTCCAACCATAACAACAATTATGGCCAGAAGATATATTGTAAAGGAGAATAAGAATCTTTACGTATCTGAGATGGGACAGGTTGTTAATAATATTATGGTGGAAGAGTTCCCAAGTATTGTGGATGTTAATTTTACCGTATATATGGAGGCTCTCCTTGATAAGATTGAAGAGGGCACTGTAGAATATAAGACCGTGGTTTCCAACTTCTATCCGGATCTTGCCGAGGCAGTTGATGAAGCAAAGAAGAAACTGGACAGAGTTAAGGTTGCAGACGAGGTTTCTGACGAAATCTGTGATAAGTGTGGCCGCAACATGGTTATCAAATATGGTCCTCACGGTAAATTCCTGGCTTGTCCGGGATTCCCTGAATGTAAGAATACCAAGCCGTTTGTAGAGAAGATTAATATTAAATGTCCTAAGTGCGGTAAGGAACTTGCAATCAGAAGAACCAAGAAGGGCAGAGTATTCTATGGATGTGAAGGCTATCCGGAGTGTGAATATACCTTATGGCAGAAGCCAATTAATAAGAACTGTCCTAAATGCGGCGACCTGTTAATCAGTAAAGGTGCCAAATATGTATGCGCTTCCCCGGAATGTGATTATTCCGAGACAAAAAAATCTAAACAATCTGCTGATTAATGCCGATATATAGAATGTAAGCAAGGAAGCCGATATAAAACATACCTCTTTTAGAAAATAAAAGGATTTATTGAGAAAAATCAATAAATCCTTTTCTGTTTTTAAGGGGGTGGAAGCCTTGAAGTTATGTAAACGGAAGAAAGGGGCGGGGATTTTAACCTATTTAGTGTTTAATTATGAGAAAAAACACAATATAAAGTGGTTTTTTTGCTTAAAATACTTGTATTTTTGTTAATATTCTTTATAATGTAATAAGGTAGGCTTATTAGCCAGGAAAGGTGGATGTATGATTAATACCAGCGTTTTTGATTATGTTAACGTACTTGATAAAGCAGCTGACGCTTCATGGACAAGAAACAAAGCAATATCAAACAATCTTGCCAATGCAGCTACGCCTAATTATAAGAGACAGGACGTAACTTTTGAGGCAGAACTTAGAAGCGCAATAGTAGGAAATCCGGGTTCGATGGATCAGAGAATCAGAGCCCTAAATACAGGTAATCATTTATCCAAGCTTAATGGAACTGTATTTACAGATACTGCAGCAGTTTCATACAGACTTGATGGTAACAATGTGGATGTAGACACAGAGAACGTATATCTTGCTGAGAACCAGATTAAGTACCAGGGACTTATTAACAGTATTAATCAGGAATTCAGTAATTTCCGTACAGTAATTAAGTAGGAGGTGTGAGCTATGGGAATGTTTGATGCTTTTGACATAAGTGCAACAGGTATGACTGCTCAGAGATATCGTATGGATATCATTTCTGAGAATGTAGCGAATGCCAATACAACACGTACTGAGAATGGTGGAATATACAGACGTAAGGTAGTGACTTTTGAAGCGAAGGGCGACAGGGTTCCTTCATTCCAGTCCTTCTTATCGCAGTCTCGTTCTTCTTTATCAAGAGGCGTGGGCGAGGGCGTTAGAATTTCATCAATTGCTCAGGACTATACAACTGAGATGAATAAGGTTTATGATCCTTCTCATCCGGATGCTGACGAGAATGGTTATGTATATTATCCAAATGTTAATACAATTACTGAAATGACTAACTTAATTGATGCAACAAGAGGCTATGAGGCCAATGCCACAGCTTTTAATGCAAGTAAGTCCATGGCAATGAAGGGACTTGACATAGGTCAGAGTTAATTAGCGAAATAGAAGGTGATAGTAAATGATAGATGTTTCAAGTGTACCGGGAATTGATCAAAATGCACTTAAGGTATTACAAAGCGGCGGAATAAACAATCACATCACAAAGGTAAAAAGTGATGACAATATGTTTGAAAGCCTCCTTAATAATGCAATTGATAATATCAATACAACCAATAATTATCTTTCGGCTGCTGAGAATGAAGAAATCAGATTTGCGCTTGGAGAGACAGACAGTGCTCATGATTTAACAATAGCATTATCCAAGGCTTCTACAGCGCTTCAGTATACAGTAGCAGTAAGAGACAAGTTTTTGGAAGCATATAAAGAAATTATGCAGATGCAGATATAATTAGATTTGTAAGTGATACATGGCAGACGTGCCGTGGATTGGAGACAAAATGGTTGAGAAAATTCTAGATTATCTCAAGAGCCTGCCACCAAAGTTTATGGAGTGGTGGAACAAGTTCACATCGAAACAGAAAACAGCTATAATCGCAATTGCACTTGGGGTTATAGTTGCTTTTGCTATTTTAATAACTGTGGTTACAAGAACACAGTATGTGGTTTTAATGACATGTACAGATACCGCGCAGGCATCTGAGGTTGAAAATACTTTAAAAGGTGCTGATATTCAGTATAAGGTTTCTGATAATGCACTTGTATTCAGCGTTAACAAGAAGCAGCTTTCAGAAGCCAATCTTGCCCTTGGATCAAGCGGTATTATTGCAGATGAATACAGCTCTTTGGGTGATGTGGTTGGTGGTTCTTTATCAACTACAGAATCTGACAAGAGAAAATTATATGTAGCTTATCTTGAGAAGAAACTTGCCCGTGATATTGAGCAGCAGTCTTTCGTAGACAAGGCTACGGTTAATCTTCATATTCCTGAAGATGATGGTACCTTGATCAGTAATAAAGAGGAATCATCAGCTCAGGTAACTCTTAAATTAAATGGCCAGTGTACAGCAGAGCAGGCTTCAGCCCTTGCAAGAGCAGTACAGACTGCAGTAGGTAATGACGGAACTGACAGAGTGGTAATTATGGATACTGACGGCAATCTTTTATTTGCCGGTGGTGAAGATACTACTTTGGGCGGTCTTGCATCAAGCCAGCTTACTTTGAAAACTGATGCAGAGAATCAGGTAGGCAATGCAGTTAAGAAGGTGCTTGGCAATACCAATGAGTTTGACCTGGTTGAGGTTGCCACAAATCTTACACTTAATTTCTCAGATACCCAGAAGGTAACAACTACATATACACCTGCAGACGGACAGGCTCAGGGCGTGCTTTCACATGAAAGTTCATATGAGTCATCTTCAGAAGGTGGTACAGGACTAATTCCGGGTACTGATTCCAATGTAGAACAGACATATGTTTATGAGTCAGGCGGCGGAAGCTCTTCAACTGTTTCAGAATTTGAGAAGGATTATCTCCCTAATACAGAGACAGTTACACAGTCAATTCCTGCAGGCGGAATAGTATATGATCAGTCTTCAGTTGCAGTTACTGCAATTAAGTATAATGTAATCAAGGAAAAGGATGCCAAGGCTCAGGGACTTCTTGATGGTATTACCTGGGATGAATATAAGGCAGCCAATGATACAAAGACAAAACTTACAGTAGATGAAGAATTATATTCTGTTGTAGCAGATGCCAGTGGTATTCCTACATCGAATATTACAATTGTTGCATATGAAGAACCTTTCTTTGTAGATAAGGAAAAAGGTGCTTTTGATATCAGTAATATTCTTCAGATTGGTCTTATTGTCATTATTCTTGGACTTCTTGCAATGGTAGTACTCAGAAGCCTTCAAAGCGACAAGAAGAAAGAACAGCCTGAAGAAGAGGAAGAACTTTCAGTGGAGAAGATGCTTCAGTCCACACCTGCTGAGGTTCTTGATGAAATTGAAGAAGATAAGAAACCTGAAACCGTACGAGTTATCGAAGATTTTGTGGATCGTAATCCTGAGGCTGTTGCCAATCTGCTTCGTAACTGGTTAGCGGAAGATTGGGGGTAAAAAGTGGCTCATAATGATAAAATAACAGGTTTGCAGAAAGCGGCAGTGCTTCTTATTTCTTTGGGACCGGAAAGGGCGGCATCGATTTTTAAGTATCTTAAGGAAGAAGAAATAGAAGACCTGACTTTGGAAATAGCCAATACCAGAAACGTAATGCCTCAGGTTAAGGAGAGCGTTATGGATGAGTTCTATCAGGTATGTCTTGCTCAGCAGTATATCTCTGAAGGTGGTGTTGGATATGCTTCAGACCTTCTCGAGAATGCTCTTGGTGCTGATAAGGCTGCAGAGATTATGAACAGACTTACTGCATCCATTCAGGTTAAACCTTTCGAGTTTGTACGTAAAACAGATGCGGCGCAGCTCCTTTCATTTATTCAGGATGAGCATCCGCAGACAATATCACTTATATTATCTTATTTAAGTCCGGGACAGTCTTCACAGATTCTCTCAGCGCTTCCTCCTGAAAAACAGTCAGAGGTTGCCAAGAGAATTGCAACAATGGACAGAACTTCCCCTGACGTAATTAAGGAAGTTGAAAGAATACTTGAATCCAAGTTATCAAGTCTTGTTAATCAGGATTACACCATTATCGGTGGTGTTGACCACGTAGTTGAAATTCTTAATACAGTTGACCGTGGTACTGAAAAGAGAATTATGGAGAGCTTGGAAATCGAAAATCCGGAACTTGCTGATGAAATCCGTAAGAAGATGTTCGTATTCGAAGATATTCTTCTTCTTGATGACAGAGCTATCCAGAGAGTTCTCAGAGATGTTGATAATAATGATCTTTCCATTGCGCTTAAGGGCTCCAATGAGGAAGTGCAGAATGCTATATTCAACAATATGTCCAAGCGTCTTGTTACTATGATCAAGGAAGACATGGAATTCATGGGACCTGTACGTATGAAGGATGTTGAAGATGCTCAGCAGAAGATTGTTACTATTATACGTAAGTTAGAAGATTCCGGCGAAATTGTTATATCCAGAGGTGGAGGTGACGAGTTAGTTGTCTAGGAATTTTATCAAGTCCTCCTCTGTTGTCAGTGACAGAGGAGTAAGAATTATACAAAGTAATGATATAGTTGCCAAGAAACTGGAAGACATTGCTACCATAGCGCATTCTGACAGGGCAGATGATATCAAGGGGGCTTTTGCAGAAGGAATCGACGCGACTTTTGTGGCATCGGTTCTTAATGATGACAGCACGCCTCAAAGCAGCAGCGATCCTTTGGATGGTATTCTTGGGGGCAAAGGTGTCAGCAGTGAGAATCTGAAGGCTCAGAATATGCAGGCAGCCAATGTACTTGCCAAGGCTGAGGCAGACGCCCAGGAAATTAAGACGAAGGCTGAGGCAGAGGTGGAAAACCTTAAAGAAAATGCCTATAAAGAAGGCAAGGCTGAAGGGTATGAAGATGGCATGAGAGAAGCAAAACTCGAAATTGCCAGATTAGAGAATGAAATAACAGAGAAGAGTAAGGCTTTAGACAGTGAATATAATGCCAAAGTTGCAGAGATAGAACCTGCACTTGTGGATGTTATTACAGGGGTATATGAGCATATCTTTAAGATTAGTCTTTTGGAGCACAGGGAGATTGTTATTCATTTAATCAATTCCACACTTGCTCATCTTGATGGGGTTAAAACTTTTCTTATTCATATATCCAAAGATGATTATCCTTTTATTTCCATGCAGAAAAAGGCTCTTGTTGCAGGAACCGGTATTGCAGTGGAGAATATTGAACTTGTGGAAGACTTTGCAGTCAGCAAAGGTAACTGCATCATAGAAACTGATGGCGGTATCTTCGACTGTGGAGTTGATACTCACCTTGAAGCTCTTGGCAAGGAACTTAAGCTTTTAAGCTATAAAAATAATTAAGAGGATGCACGTTAGTGGATACTATTGATTTAAATAAATATGAAAGATGTAAAAGTAGGAACTTCTACAAGAAACTTGGTAAAGTTGTTAACGTAGTAGGTCTTACTGTTGAGTCTGCGGGACCTGATGCGATATTGGGAGACACTTGCAGAATCTATACAGATGTAGATAAGTCAGGATATATTACTGCCGAAGTTGTTGGTTTCAAAGACGGTAAGACTCTTCTTATGCCTTATGAAGTTACAAACGGTATTGGCTTAGGTGCGCTGGTAGAGAATCAGGGTGTGCCTCTTAGTGTTCGTGTAGGCCCTTTTTTATTAGGTCAGATACTTGACGGTATGGGCAGACCTCTTAATGGCGAAATAAATATGACGGGTGGTGCTGATTACAGCGTTGAAGCAGCTCCACCTGATCCAATGAGCAGAGAAATAATCGATACGGTTCTTCCTCTTGGTGTTAAGGCAGTTGATGGTCTTATAACAATTGGTAAGGGACAGAGAATTGGTATTTTTGCAGGTTCCGGTGTTGGTAAATCCACACTTATGGGTATGTTTGCTCGTAATACCAAGGCTGATATAAATGTTATTGCCCTTATTGGAGAGCGAGGCAGAGAGGTAAGGGAATTCATAGAGCGTGACCTTGGAGAAGAAGGTATGAAACGTTCAGTTGTGGTTGTGGCAACATCTGACAAGCCGGCCCTTGAAAGAAACAAGGCAGCCAAGACAGCTACTGCCATTGCAGAGTACTTCAGGGACAGAGGTAATGATGTGCTTCTCATGATGGACTCTTTAACACGTTTCTCCATGGCGCAGAGAGAAATTGGTCTTGCCAGTGGTGAGCCTCCGGTATCAAGAGGTTATCCGCCTTCGGTTTATGCAGAGATGCCTAAACTTCTGGAAAGAGCAGGCAGGGACAAGGTTGGTTCCATAACGGGACTTTATACCGTATTGGTAGACGGCGATGATTTTAACGAACCGATTACAGATACGGCTAGAAGTATCCTGGACGGACATATAATGCTAAACAGAAAACTTGCGCACAAGAATCATTATCCGGCGATTGACGTGCTGCAGTCCATATCAAGATGTATGTCATCCATAGTTGATAAGGAACAGAAAACTGATGCTTCGAAGATTAAGAATACGATGGCGGTTTATGCGGATGCAGAAGACCTTATTAATATCGGAGCATATAAAAGAGGCAGCAATCCTACAATTGATGATGCCATCGCTCACATAGACAGGGTTAATGAATTCCTTTTGCAGTCAACGGAAGAGAAGTTTACTTTCGAAGAGACGAAGGAAATGATGCATAATTTGTTTAATTAATTCGGGTATTGTATATGGCGATATTTAAGTATAAACTGCAGAATATTCTAAATGTAAGAGAGAAGCAGGAAGAGACTGCCAAGATGGAGTATGCTCAGGCTCAGATGGCTTTGAATGAAGAAGAGAAACTGCTGCAGGCCATAATTGATGAGAAAAATGCATATATCGAAGAGGGCGTAAGACTCAGGATGGGCGAGATTGATCCCGTTAAGATGAAGGAGAATGAGAATTTCGTCAAGAGTCTTCAGGAGAAAGAAGATAAGCAGAAAGTTCAGGTTGAGGTTGCACGTAAGGCTGTGGACGCGGCAATGTATAAGCTTACACAGGCGAGAACCCAGACCAAGACATATGAGAAATTAAAGGCGGATGCTTTTGAAGAATTCGTTAAAGAAGAAAATGCCAAAGAAAATAAAGAAATTGATGAATTAAACAGTTACAGGTTTTCAACAAAGACCTGACGGATGGCTATTAAGAACATAAGGAGATAACCATGGCAGAACTTACCGATGAAGAAAAAGAACTGAAAGCGGAACGTGATAAAATCAAGTCCGAGAAAAAGCAGTTAGCTCAGGAACAGAAGAAACAGAAACAGGAAGCCAAGAAAAGAGCTAAAGAACTTGCCAAGAAAGAAGAAGAACTGGATTATGAGCCCAAAGGGTCGGGATTTTCCGTATTCCTTGTGGCTTTGCTTCTTGTACTCATCTGGCTGGGCATTGCGGCTTTAGTTATAAAGATGGATATAGGAGGAGTTGGAACCAATATTGCGGCTCCGATCCTTAAGGATATTCCGGTGGTTAAGTATATCCTTCCTAAAGATGCCATTACTGAAACAACTGATGTGGAGAGCTATTATGGATATACATCCCTTCAGGACGCTGTTAATCAGATTCAGGTTTTGGAGAAGGAACTCGACAGTGCAACCACTGCCAATAAGACATATGAAGAGCAGCTTGCCACATTAAAGAGCGAGGTTGAGAGACTTAAGACTTTTGAGAATAATCAGGTTGAATTCCAGAGAGTTAAAACCCAGTTCTATGAAGAGGTTGTTTACTCGGACAAGGGACCGGGAGCAGAGGCTTATATGCAGTATTACCAGTCAATTGATCCGGAGACTGCGGAATATATCTACAGACAGGTTGTTACAGAGGAGAATATTTCAAAAGAAGTTGAAGACTATGCCGCAGCATATGCTTCAATGAAACCGAAGGAAGCGGCGGCTATTTTTGAGGATATGACAGATAATCTGAGCCTTGCAGCCAAGATACTTGGAGCAATGAGCACAGATGACAGGGGTAAAATCCTCGGCGCCATGGATTCTGAAGTGGCAGCCAAGATTACCAAAATTATGGAGCCAAAACCTTAAGATAAATGTTTTTTGAGCCGATAATGTTAATGTGAAGATGATTCACAAGAACATTTGAAAGGAGGATAGGATATGACCAGTGGAATGGTTACGGATGTTAATTCTATAGTAAATATCGGAATTACTCCTTCTGTTTCCCCTACCGATAATCAGGGCTCAGCTTTCAAGGATACATTCAAGGTAGCTACCGACAGCAAGGAATCAGAAATTAATAAAAATGATCCCAAGCCGGAAGTGAAGATGAATAATCTTAAATCTGACAAATCCAATGTTAAGATTTCATCCCAAAAATCTAAAATTGATGAGATATCAGATGAGAAAATCGATGAAGCAATATCTGATAAGGCAGCAATAGTTGCTGAGGCTATCAGTGCTGAACTTGGTGTTACAGTAGAAGAAGTTCAGACAGCGATGGAAGAGTTAGGACTTGGAAATGCGGATCTTCTCACAGTTGATGGAATTAATGCAGTTATTGCAGAAATTGCTAATTTAGAGAATCCGATTGATATGGTTATCGATCCTGAAATCAGTCAGGCTATTGCCAATGTAGGAGAGGTTTTAAATCAGTCTTTAGCTGAACTTTCAGAGGAACTTGATATTCCATCTGATGAAGTTGCAAATCTTATTAATACAAAGGTTGATGCACCTAAAACATTTGAAATGCCGGTAACGGATAAAAATGTTACAGATGAAAATGTTACAGATGATTCTCTTTTAGTTAATGAGATGGGTAATGCAGCTGATAACGAGAAAGTTAAGGCTACAGATGATACCGAAAATAATAACTCTTCAGATTTAATGAACAAAGAGCATGTCGATGTTAAGGCAGAGGATGCAGAAAAGTCAAAAGGAAATAATGAAACACCTGTAGTTACAACTAATGTTTCTTTTGAAAACGGTAACGTGGTAATAACCAAGGAAGTTACAAATGCAGAGGGAGAAACAAGAGTATCTACACAGGAAATCATCGGACAGATTACTGATTATATGCAAAGCCACAGTGAAGAAGGTTTATCTGAAATCAGAATGCAGCTTCATCCTGAATCACTTGGAACATTACTTATTAATGTAACAAGTAAAAATGGCAATATAACAGCTTCAATTATCGCTCAGAATGAAGCAGTTAAAGCAGCATTGGAATCAGCAATAACAACTCTGGAAGATAATTTTAAGGAACAGGGTGTAAAGATTGATGCCGTAGAAGTAAGCGTTGGAACACATGAGTTTGAACAGGCTATGGAAAACAATGCAGGTTCTAATGGCAGCAATAATGCAGAGCCTAATGAAATACATCAGGCAAGCAAAACAAAAATCAGACGAATCAATCTTGCTGATGAGATAGCTGAAGGTGAAGAAACAGAAGAACTTTCAGAAGAAGATACAATAGCAAGAGAGATGCTTATAGCAAGTGGTAATACTTTAGATTACAGAGCATAGGAGATAAAGATATGGATGGTTTAACAGCTCAATTCGTTGATGGTGAATTATTACAAAGAACATCAACACAGACTACAAGTACATCAGCTGCTACTAATAAAACAGGTGAAACCAAGGTTGCAGGAAGCAATTCACTTGATAAGGAAGCTTTCCTTCAGTTACTGGTTGCACAGATGAAATATCAGGATCCATTGGAACCAACATCCAATACTGAATATATATCACAGTATGCTACATTCTCAGAACTTGAGCAGATGCAGAATATGAGCTCTAATATGACATTATCAAGAGCTTCTGAATTAGTTGGTAAGGAAGTAATTATTGAATCTACTTCTGAATCAGGTAAGCAGACAACTACTCAGGGGTATGTTGAAAAGGTTGTTTATAATTCCAATAAGGCATTCCTTTCAGTTGATGGTTCATTATATTCAATTGATGATCTTAAACAGGTTGTTGATGATGAATATAAACAGGGCATGGATACAATTGAAGATATCCAGAAGATTATTGATAAACTTCCTAAGCCTGAGCAGGTAACAATGAATGAGTTACAGGAAGTAAGCAATCTCTATACAGCTTATACTTCAATGACTTCTTATCAGTTATCACTCATGGATAAGGATACTATTTCCAAGATAGAGGCTTATATTTCAAGAGCAACTGATATCAGCAAAGAGTTATCAGATGCAGCTGAGAGAGCAGCTGAAGCTCTTGCAGGTGGCGGAGAAAAGAAAGATGATGCTCCATCAGAAGATGAAATCATAAGCGGTGATACAGAGGAAGTATAAGATTTATACTTTTCCATGGAGGGAACAAATATGAATATTAATAACAGTCAGTTCCTTTCAAATATTTACAATAACCCAAACATAATAAATAATAATATCAATCCACATTCTAATTTGAGTGAGAAATCTTTTGCGGATATACTTAATAAAAATGAGAATGTTGACGATATATATGGTGAGGTTAAATTTTCAAAACATGCTTTAACGAGACTTGAAGAAAGAGACATTATTCCAACGAGAAATCAGATGGAAAGACTTAACGAAGGTGCTCACAAAGCTAATTTGAAAGGAATAACAGATTCGCTGGTAATCGTGGATGAGTTGGCATTCATAGTCAATATTCCAAACAAAACAGTGGTTACAGCGATGGATAAAAACGAAAGCGAAGAACATGTATTTACAAACATCGATGGCGCAGTTATTGCATAGCCGGACCTAACGGAGGCTATAATCTCCTGAATGATAGAAGGAGACATCGAAAGAATTAACCTTAAGGAGGGTCAATATTATGATGAGAGCTCTTTATTCTGGTGTTGCAGGTCTTAAGACACACCAGGTCAAAATGGACGTTATTGGTAACAACATTGCTAACGTTAACACAACAGCTTACAAATCACAGTCAATTACTTTCACAGAATTAATGTATCAGACAACTCAGGCTGCATCTGGTCCTAATGCTACAACAGGTACTGCAGGTACAAATGCTAAGCAGATCGGTCTTGGTTCTACATCAGGTGCTATTTCTACAGCAATCACAACAGCTGGTGCATCTCAGAATACAGGTAATCCTTTTGATATTAAAATTACAGGCGATGCTTTCTTCATCGTTAATAACGGAACAGATAACTATTTCACAAGAGATGGTTCTTTCTACGTAGATGCTGCAGGTAACCTTGCAACAACATCAACCGGTTACAATGTAATGGGTTGGGGTGTTGATCCTGAAACTGAAACAATTAAGCAGGATACAGTTCAGGCTCTTAGAATCATGAGCCCTGAGAATATGACATATCCACCAGAAGCTACAACAAAGGCTTATGTTTCCGGTATTCTTGATAAGAATGATACCAACGCTGCTTCTTCATCAGGTAAGTCAATCAGCGTAACAACATATGATAATCTTGGTTATTCATATTCAGTTAAGTTCGCTATTAAGAATACAGACAATGAAGGCCAGTATACAGTAGAACTTGTTGATATCCTTGATTCCAACAACAAGTCACTTAAGGACGTATATAATGTTGGCAAAATCACCGACATCGCTAATTTCGGTGCAGAAAAAGTAGAAGAGTCTACAACTCTTATGCAGCTTGCTGATGGCGTTACATACGATAGTGCAAATAATAAGTATTATCAGAAGGTTGGTCTTTCAGATACGTTTAATGATTATGAATCCACAAAGGTAAGTGGTATTACATATTCAGTTAAAGATACTCAGGGACCTCAGCAGTTTGCTCCTGGTTCAGAACTTACACTTGATGCAAAGGGTGAGATTAAGAAAGAAGATCTTATTGATGCATTTAATCTTATCTATGTTACAGATACAGTAAATGGTGATTATTATACAGACGGTTCAGGCGTTCAGCTTAGAAGTGATACAGATGCTGAATGGGCAACTGTTCTTGGTAAGACAGGTCTTACTCCATTTGATGCAACAATGGAAGCTGACGGAACTGTAACATTTACTTTTGAACAGGCATTCCATTTTGATGCAGCAACAACATATGATGGAACCAATTTCACAAAAGAAATTACACAGGATGAAGCATATGGCGTTGATACAACACTTCCTAATACCAAATATTCATATGCAGTAGCTCCTGACGGACAGGCACAGGTTACAGCTACAACTACATTAACAGGTAATATGCTTATTTATGATACAGGTACAGGTGAATTTAAGTCCATTAATGGTGCCAACAGTGCGCTTCTTGATTTTGCATCAACCGCTACTGACGTACTTGGAAATCCTGTAGACTTATCACATTTTGAAGATGTTGACATGGATTTCTCAGCATCATCAATGTTCAATAATAATGGTACTTCAACCATGACAATGGTATCCGGTGACAAGACAGGTCTTGGCTCAGGACGTAAGCTTGGTGAGTTATCAGGTGTATCAATCCAAAATAATGGTATGATTTATGCTTCATACGACAATGGTCAGACAAGATTACTTGGACAGATAGCAGTTGCTACATTCTCCAATGCTTCCGGTCTTCAGAAAGAAGGAGATAACTTATACAGTGCAACTCTTAACTCCGGTGAATTCGATGGTATCGGCGTTGATGTAACAGCCGGTGGCGGATATATGTCAACAGGTGTTTTGGAAATGAGTAACGTAGATCTTTCTTCAGAATTTACTGAAATGATTACAACTCAGAGAGGTTTCCAGGCAAACAGCCGTATAATCACTGTTTCCGATACACTTCTTGAAGAACTTGTTAATCTGAAGAGATAATAAAAAGCCTTACATAACTTAAAAAAAGCGAGTATGGAAAAAATCTTCCATACTCGCCTTTTTATAGGCCTATACTATTTATTTTATGTAAATTATGTGTTATAATTAGTGTGTATGTTTAGGGGATACAACAATATGTTGTATAATAGTTGGGTATAATTATATGGTTGAACTAACAAAATTAAATGGAGTTAAATTCTTAATTAATCCTGATGTAATTGAGGTGGTAGAAGAAACTCCAGACACCGTTCTTACTACTGTTACAGGAAAGAAAATCATCATAAAAGAAGGTAGACAAGAGGTGAAAAATTTAGTAAAATCGTATAGAAGGGATATTTTTGCGCCCAGTGCAAATGAGGAGATATAAATAAGATGGATTTGGCTTCGATTATAGGTCTTGCTGTCTGCGTTGCCATGATGCTTTTGGGTATCGTTACAGGTGACGATGGTGTAGCAGGTCTTAGATATTTTATTGATGTAAAATCTATATTGATCACTTTAGGTGGTGCGTTTTTTGCGGTTTTGGCTTCTAACTCCATTAAGGACTTCATTGGAGGACTTAAGAGCTTTTTACTTATATTTAAGTCGCCTAGTATGAATCTTACTGAGACAATTTCGAAGGTTATTGAATTGTCCAATGTAGCCCGTAAGGAAGGACTTCTTGCACTAGAAGAAGTATCGGGAGAACTTGAAGATCCGTTCCTTAAGAAAGGTATCCTTCTTATCGTAGATGGTACCGATCCGGAACTGGTAAGAGGAATATTAGAGACAGAAGTTGTTAACTTAGACAGCAGACACAGACAAAAAATCGCTTTCTGGCAGGATTTGGGTGCCATGGGCCCTGCATGGGGTATGATTGGTACTTTGATCGGCCTTATTCTTATGCTTCAGAATATGTCTGATGCATCCTCAATTGGACCTTCCATGTCAGTTGCCCTTATTACAACACTGTATGGTTCTGTTCTTGCCAACTGGATTTGTACTCCTACATCCAACAAACTTAAATCGAATAATGAAGCAGAATTAATGCTTAAAGATATTATGATCGAGGGACTTCTTTCAATTCAGGCCGGTGAAAACCCAAGAGTAATTGAAGAGAAACTTAAGTCCTTCTTACCACCTTCGGAAAGAGCATCGGCAGAGAGTGAAGAAGGAGGTGAAGGCTGATGGCTAAGAAGAAACCTGAAGAAGCTGCTCCTGGCTCACCAGCCTGGATGGCCACCTTCAGTGATCTTATGAATCTTCTTCTGTGCTTCTTTGTATTGCTTTTCTCCATGTCATCCATTGATGCTCAGAAGTTCGAACTTGTGGCGGCGTCTTTTGCCAATACGTTCAGTATTTTTACCGCCGGTGGTCAGGCTGTTGGCGATGGAATACTTATAAGTAATGGTGTCAGCCAGTTAAGCCAGCTGGATGATTACTTAAACAGTACAGGTAAGGCTGCAGAAAGTGACAAGCAGATTACTGATACACTTGAAGAATTTGATAATCAGAGAATGGCAGAGTCAGAAGAAATGGCTGAACTTATTGAGGAAACCATTACCGAAGCGGGAATGGAGAATCTTATCGATATTGAATTTACTTCCCAGTATGTACAGCTTACTTTAAATGGCTCACTTCTGTTTGATTCGGGTAGTGCTTCTTTGAAGGAAGAGTCAATACCGGTTCTTGATCAGATAATAAAGATACTTCAGAGATATCCTTCAAGTATCATTGAAGTAGAAGGACATACAGATAATGTGCCTATGACCAATGGCAGATATGCAGATAATGATGAACTTAGTTCAGCAAGAGCCATTTCGGTATTTAAGTATATTACAGAGAATTCCAATATTGATCCGTCTATGATTAAGCATTCCGGAAGAGGTGAGTATAATCCGATTGCGGATAATTCAACTGCTGAAGGAAGAAGTCTTAACAGAAGAGTTGAGATTAAGATTTATAATACATTGAGTTCTTTTTAAGGGGACTTAAAGTGGAGGGTTAAAGTGAAAAAGAATTTTATCTCTATTTTGATTCTGGGTTGTACAATTATCAACATAGTTTTAAGTGCAATTACTATGTACAGCGTTGTATCAACAAATCAGAAAACTGCGGCTATCGTTACTGACGTGGCTAATGTTCTTAGCCTTGATTTGGGCGCAGGTCCTGAAGATGCAACTGTTTCTGAAGTTCCTATCGAGAATATTGTTACTTATTCAATTTCAGATAAGATGACAATTGAACTTAAGGGTACACCAGGGGATAATACAACACATTATGCCATGGTTAGTGTATTCTTTTCTATGGACAGTTCACATCCTGATTATAAGAAATATGGTGAAACAATGGGAGATAACGAGGTAATCCTGAAGAGTATTATCGGTGACGTATTCTCTAATTATACACTTGATGAAGCCAGACTTCAGCAGGATGAAATTCGTAATGAAATTCTTAAGAAGGTACAGAATAAATACTCAGGTTCAAGCTTTGTATTTGATGTATCATTCAGCGACATTGTATTCCAGTAAAATGTTCGCTTGAGGAGGTATAGGTTTTGGGTGAGATACTTTCACAAGGAGAGATTGACAGCCTATTAAAAGCACTGAATAGTGGTGAAATAGATGCTGAAGAGATGATCAATGCTCCTGAGGAAGATAAAGTCAGGGACTATGATTTTAAAAGACCGGCTAAGTTTTCCAAGGAACATTTAAGAACTCTTGAACTTATCTTCGAGCACTATGGAAGACTTCTATCCACTACGCTTCCGGTATACTTAAGAAAGAGCGTACAGGTTGAGGTTTTAAGCTCAGAGACGGTTACTTTTAATGAGTTTACATCTTCATTATCCAATCCGGTTGTGCTGGCACTGGTTAATTTCAGACCTCTTCCGGGAGATATAATTATAGAGGTTACATCCAATCTCTGTTATGCAATAATTGACAGAATGCTGGGTGGCCCGGGAGAATCCTTAGAGAAGACCAGAGAGTTCTCTGAAATTGAATTATCTATAGTAGAGAAAATCGTGGTTATATGCATGCAGCTTCTAAGAGAGCCTTGGAAGAATGTTGCAGAGATTAATCCGATGCTTGACAGAATTGAGACTAACTCCCAGTTCGTACAGATCATATCGCCGAATGAAATGATAGCAATTGTTTCACTCAGCATTAAGGTGGGAGAAGTTGAAGGATACATGAATGTATGTATCCCATATATTACAATTGAGAGTATTATTGATAATCTTAATACAAAGTTCTGGTTCTCCAATATGACCAACAGTAGTGGAGAAGAATATAATGATTATCTGGAACTTATGCTTAAGAAAGTTGACGTACCTGTCAGAGCACTTCTTGGTAGAAGTACTGTTACGGTCAGTGATTTTGCATCACTTCAGGTGGGTGATATTATCAGACTCAATTCAAATATTGACAGTGAGTTAGAGGTACGTGTTGGAAATATTAATAAGTTTACTGCTGTTGCAGGTATAGATAAAGATAAATATGCCATTAAAATAACATCAGTAATAAGAGAGGAGGAATAAAGCGTGGACGGAGGAATGCTTTCTCAGGATGAGATCAACGCCCTGCTTAGCGGAATGGCTGAAAATGGCGGAGAACCACCTAAAGCTGAATCTCCTGCAGTCGAAGCAAACTTGACTGAGGCTGAAAGAGATGCCATAGGTGAGATAGCCAATATCAGCATGGGAACATCTGCTACAACCCTTTACTCCTTAGTTAACTGTAAGGTGGACATTACAGCACCGACTGTAACTGAAACCAATTGGGAAGGACTTATTGGGGATTACGACGCACCTTGTGTATTTATTCAGATTAAATATACAGTAGGTCTTGAAGGAAGTAACATCATTATTCTTAAAGAAAAAGATGTTAAAGTAATTACAGACTTAATGATGGGTGGCGATGGTACTAATACAGATGGTGAGCTTAGTGAACTTCATTTAAGTGCCATATCGGAAGCCATGAATCAGATGATGGGTTCATCGGCAACTTCACTTTCTACCATGCTTGGAAGAAAGATAGATATATCACCACCGTATGCAAGTTTAATAGATATTAATGAACTTAAAGATGAAAGCAATGTTCCTAATTTCTTAACAGGAACTTTTGTAAAGATAGCTTTTAAAATGACAATAGGAGAGCTGGTAAACAGTACAGTAATCCAGTTGTATCCTATAGACCTGGCCAGAGAGCTATATAATTACTTTGTTGGTACGCAGACTCCTGAACAGGCGGCACCTGCTCCGGCACCTGCTCCGGCACCTGCTCCGGCACCTGTGCCGGCTACAGCAGCTGCACCTACTCAAATGGGTACACCGCCACAGATGAATATGCAGCCTAATATGTATATGAATCAGGGTATGATGCCACAGATGGGAATGACACCACAGATGGGAATGACGCAAATGGGAATGCCACAAATGGGAATGCCGCAGATGGGCGCAATGCCTATGATGCAGGGTGTTAATGTTCAACCCGCACAATTCCAGACATTTTCAGCCGAATCTGTTTCAGCAGGCGGCGGAGAGAATATGGGACTGATTATGGATGTTCCACTGGAAGTTACGGTTGAACTTGGTAGAACTAAAAAAGCAATTTCAGATATTCTTAATTTTTCACCAGGAACAATCATTGAACTTGACAAGATTGCTGGTGAGCCAATTGACGTGCTTGTTAACGGTAAGCTGGTTGCCAGAGGTGAAGTAGTTGTTATTGAAGAGAGTTTCGGTGTCAGGGTAACTGAGATTATTAAATAAAGGAGATACAGGTTATGGGAAAAAATATTTTAATCGTTGATGATGCTGCTTTTATGCGAATGATGATTAAAGATATCCTTTTCAAAAATGGTTATAATGTTGCGGGAGAGGCAGAAAATGGCGTTAAAGCTGTAGAGAAATACAATGAACTTAAGCCGGATCTTGTACTTATGGATATCACAATGCCGGAAATGGATGGTATTCAGGCACTTAAAGAGATTAAGGCTAATGATGCTACAGCACAGGTTATTATGTGTTCTGCCATGGGTCAGCAGGCTATGGTTATTGAATCAATTCAGTCTGGTGCCAAGGACTTCATTGTAAAGCCATTCCAGGCAGATCGTGTTCTCGAAGCAGTAAGGAAGGTTGTTGGCTAATATGCAATTAGCACTTAATTCCTCTACAGGAATAAATTCTGTTGCTCAGTTCTTCACTGTTTTACTGATATTCGTAGGTGTTTTATGTCTGACATATTTCACGACCAAGTGGGTTGCCGGATATCAGAAAGGCAAGATGATGGCTGGAAATATTCAGTTGATTGAGTCTTTCAGAATTAGTAATAATAAGTTTTTGGCTATTGTTAAAGTGGGAGAGAAATGCTTTCTTGTTGGTGTAGCCAAGGATAATATTTCGCTTATTGGAGAAGTTAATGAGGATGAACTTGTTATCAGTGAAAATAGCGGACAGATGATGAATATGAATTTTAAAGAAATTTTGGAAAAAGCTAAACTTAAGAAAAAATAGATGCTTATGATTAATGCTTTATGTAAAAAATATGGAATAAGATTATTATGCCTACTGTTTATAATAGTGGGCATATTGACTTTATTTAAGCCGATTACAGTAGTTGCTGCAAGTAATGAAACTACTGCAAATGTTCTTGATGATGATGAACTTATTGATGTAACCAATACACTTTTTCCGGATACAACGGGAGATGACAACAGTTCATTCAACATATCTTATGAAAACGGCAACGGGTCACTTAATGGTGCATTAAGAATTCTTTTAATACTTACCCTTATATCATTCCTGCCGGCAATGCTTGTCATGCTGACAAGTTTTACAAGGATAATTATTGTAATGCATTTTACAAGGTCGGCTTTAGGTACACAGACGTCACCACCTAACCAGGTATTAATTGGACTTACCATATTCCTGACTATCTTTATTATGTCTCCGGTATTCTTAAGAGTTACAAATGAGGCTATTAAACCTTTTGATGCAGGTGAGATAACTCAGGAAGAAGCCATGGAAAAAGCCATGGAACCTTTCAGGGAATTTATGTATGGTCAGACTCAGAGTAAGGATGTTAATGTTTTCATGCAGATAGCAGGACTTGAATGGGATGGTACGCCTGAGGGAGTTCCAACAACAGTTCTGATTCCAAGTTTTATGCTGAGTGAACTTAGAACATCATTTATTATCGGATTCTTAATCTATATTCCTTTTGTTGTTATTGATATGGTTGTGGCCAGCGTACTTATGAGTATGGGTATGATGATGCTGCCACCGACCACCATATCCATGCCATTTAAGATTCTATTATTTGTACTGGCAGACGGATGGAATCTGGTAATTGTTAATCTGGTTAAATCATTTTATTAGTAACAAATTATAGATAGTCAAAATAAAGATAAGGAGGGATGATTATATGATAACAGTTGATGACGTCATCAGCATTGCAAGAGAAGCGTTATATACCATAATAATCACAGGTGCTCCTTGTCTTTTGGTATCACTGATCATTGGCTTACTTGTCAGTGTATTTCAAACAGTTACATCCATTCAGGAGCAGACTTTAACCTTTGTTCCAAAAATTCTTGGCATATTCCTTGCCATTATGATTCTGGGACACTGGATGCTTGATATGATGGTTAATTTTATGACCAATCTCTGGTCTAATATGAGTATGTATGTAGGATAGCCTATGATAGATTATTCTTTTTCTATTCAGGAATTAGAATATTTCCTGCTTATATTGGTGAGAGTCAGCTGTTTTGTATTTGCAGCGCCTTTCTGGGGCGAGAATACCATACCCGGCAGGGTTAAAATTGGTACCTCCGTTTTCGTAGCAATACTGCTTTATTATGCGACAGCTCCTCACGAAGTACTGATGGTGGAAACTATTATTGATTTAACCACCATTATTTTAAAAGAGGCGGCGGCGGGACTTTTGATAGGTCTCGGTGCAAATATCTGTACCTCGGTGGTGCTTTTTGCAGGAAGACTGGTTGACGTGGAAATGGGTCTTGGTATGGCGAGTATCATGGATCCGACTTCAAGAGAAAATGCTACAATCACCGGTGTTTATTACAGATATATGGTTATGCTTATTATGATAATAAGCGGTATGTATCAGTATCTTATATCAGCGCTTGCTGAAACGTTTACACTTATTCCTGTGGGTGATGTAGTCATAAATTATGATAAGATTCTGGATTCTTTTATAGTGTTTATGGGCGAATACATGCTGATAGGATTAAGAATATGTCTGCCGGTATTCTGTACCATAATGCTGCTTAATGCAGTTCTTGGTATATTAGCCAAGGTTGCGCCGCAGATGAATATGTTTGCTGTAGGTATTCAGCTTAAGGTACTTACAGGTATGGCGGTTTTATTCTTTAGTGTAGCTATGTTGCCAAGAGTATCTGATCTCATATATACACATATGAGGCAGATGATAGTCAGAATGGTTGAGGGCTTAATGAATGCTGGAATATAATCTTCAGTTGTTCGCCAAGGATGGTCCGGGCGGAGAAAAAACTGAACAGCCTACTGCCAAAAAGTTAGATGACGCCAGAAAAGAAGGACAGGTTGCAAAGAGTAAGGAGATTAACTTAGGGTTCAGTCTTCTTGCGATGTTTGTGCTTCTGAAGATTTGGGTAGGACATCTGGGCGGGGATTTTATCAACGTTTTTAAGGCTGTATTTGCCAAAATTCCAGATATTACGCATATTTCCGCAAGTTCCGGAGATTTAAGCTGGGAGATAATGGATATTATCAGGCAGATAATGCTTCAGATGCTCCTGATGATTGCTCCCTTTGCGCTGCTTGCCCTGGTTGTGGGTATTGTGTGTGAGGTTGTGCAGGTTAAGTGGAAGCCGACGGCCAAGCCGCTGCAGCCTAAATTTAATAAATTAAATCCTTTAACGGGTTTTAAGAAATTCTTTTCACTAAATGCACTTATTGAGCTTCTTAAGGCGATAGTGAAAATACTGATGATATTTTATATAGTTTATTCCAGCGTTAAGAATCTGTGGCCGAATATTTTTTATATTTTTGATATGCCGGTTGAACAGACTGTGGAACTGCTGGGGACGGAGGTTTTTAATCTGGGTATTAAAATCTCCATGTTTTATCTGATTATTGCCTTTGCTGATCTTTTTTATCAGAGATGGAAATTTAACGATGATATGAAGATGACCAAGCAGGAAGTCAAGGATGAGTACAAGAATTCCGAAGGTGATCCGCAGATTAAGGGTAAAATCAGGCAGAGGATGATGCAGGCGTCCCAAAGACGTATGATGCAGGAACTTCCAAAGGCGGATGTGGTTATTACAAACCCTACACATTTTGCGGTAGCGCTTAAGTATGACCCTGATAAGTATGATGCGCCTTATGTTGTGGCAAAGGGTGCTGATCATCTGGCTCAGAAGATTAAAGAGATTGCGAAGGAAAATCATATAGAGATAGTTGAGAATAAGCCTCTTGCCAGAATGCTTTATCACAATGTGGAGTTAGAAGAGGTTATTCCGCCGGAGTTATACAAGGCGGTTGCTGACATTATTGCATATGTTTATAAAGTCAAAGGCAAAGTATAAATTTATTTTGTAAGGGAAAGGAGGAAAAAGCATGAAGATGAAAAGATCTGATATAGGCGTTGCCCTGTATCTGCTGGCAGCTGTCGTAATGCTTATTGTTCCTATTCCTAACTGGCTTTTGGACGTTGGTCTTGCACTTAATATATCAGTTGCCTTTATTATTCTTTTTGGCTGTATGTTTGCAAAAGAAGTTCTGGATATGTCATTTTTCCCGACGGTACTTCTTTTTACAACCATATTCAGAATTGCACTTAACGTTTCATCAACAAGACTGATTCTTACAACGGGTAATCCGGGAAACGTTGTTCAGACCTTCGGTTCATTCGTAGGTAGTGGTAATCTGGTTGTTGGTGTAATTATTTTCATAATCCTTGTAATTATTCAGTTTGTTGTTATCAACAAAGGTTCTGAAAGAGTTGCAGAAGTAACTGCAAGATTTACTCTTGATGCCATGCCGGGTAAACAGATGGCGATTGATGCCGACCTTAATACCGGCGCAATTACAGATGAAGAAGCCAAAATCAGACGTGAGAAAATACAGAGTGAAGCATCTTTCTTCGGTTCCATGGATGGTGCCGTTAAGTATGTAAAGGGAGATGCCACAGCCGGTCTTATCATTACCGGTGTTAACGTAGTCGGCGGTATAGCCATGGGTATGATTAATGAGAACCTGGCTATTATGGAAGCTCTTGATAAGTATGTAATACTTACAATCGGTGATGGTCTTGTATCACAGATTCCATCCCTGCTTATTTCACTGGCAACAGGTATCCTGGTAACCAAGGGCTCTAAGGATGCTGACTTTGGTGAAGTACTTGTTAAGCAGTTATTCGGTGTACCAAAGGTATTGTACTTAGTTGGTGCCACTGTTATGGCGCTTGGTATACTGACTCCTTTAAATATTCTTTTGTTTGTAGGCTTTGGTGCTTTATTTATTATCGTTGGCCGAATAGTAGCCAATTCTCTTGATACTGAGAAAGTTTCAACAGAGGTTGATACTGATGAGGCTGCAACCGAACAGATGCGGCAGCCCGAGAATGTCAATTCGCTTTTGCAGGTGGACCCCATCGAACTGGAATTTGGATATGGTATTATACCGCTTGCAGATGTTAACCAGGGTGGTGACCTTCTTGACCGTGTTGTAATGATACGTAGACAGATAGCACTGGAACTTGGTACAGTAGTGCCTATAATCAGATTAAGAGATAATATTCAGCTTAATCCGAATCAGTATATTATAAAGATTAAGGGAATACAGGTTTCCGAGGGCGAGATTCTTTTTGACCATTATATGGCAATGAATCCGGGATATGTTACTGAAGAGGTAACCGGTATACCTACTTTTGAACCGTCTTTCCATCTGCCGGCCATATGGATTACGGAAGGACAGAGAGAAAGGGCAGAGGCTGCAGGTTATACGGTTGTTGACCCGCCTTCAATCATTGCAACTCATTTAACTGAGATAATAAGACATCATCTGTCAGAACTTCTTACAAGACAGGATGTTCAGAAACTTATTGATAATTTAAGGGAATCAAATCCTGCACTTATTGATGAACTTACACCTAAGCTTCTCAGTCTTGGTGAGATACAAAAAGTTCTTCAGAATCTGTTAAGAGAGGGTATCTCAATAAGAGACCTTTTGACCATATTTGAAACACTGGCAGATCATGCCACTGTAACAAGGGATACGGATATTCTTACGGAATATGTAAGACAATCGCTTAAGAGGGCAATATCCAGCAAGTATTTTCCAAGCAATGAAACAGTTAGTGTGGTAACACTTGATCCGAAGGTAGAACAGGATATAATGTCTTCCGTTAAACAGACAGAACAGGGAGCATATATTAATCTTGATCCGGAAAAAGTTAAGACTATCATGAAGAATACTGAGACAGAGGTTGAGAAATTAGAGAGAATTGGAAGAAGCCCGATTATTCTGACATCACCTATTGTTAGAATGTATTTTAAGAAATTAAGCGAAGATTATTTTAAGGATTTAATTGTAATATCTTATAACGAGATTGATTCAAATATTGAACTTCAGTCTGTTGGAATGGTGAGCGCATAATGATAATTAAGAAGTATAGTGCAAAAACTGAAGATGAGGCAATGAATATTGCCAAGAAGGAACTGGGTGCAGATGTTGTACTGATGAATTCCAGAACAGTAAAGCAAAAAGGTATTCTTAAACTTTTTAAGGCACCTTTTGTTGAAATTACCGTTGCTCTGGAAGAACAGCAAAGCGGCCTTGAAAAGAAGCCACAGCCTATGCCACCTGTTCAAATTGGCGAAAGCAGTAGCAGAGTTGATTATTATGCCAAGGATGATATTGATTTAAAGACAATATCACAGGTTGCAGAGGTTGTTAACAGAGATCAGAAAAATAATGAGAGTGCATCAGCAGCTCCTGTTAATGAAATTAAAGATATAGCTGCTGATCCGGCGCCTGCTCCTTCACCTGTTAAATCAGCAAAGAAGGTAATGGAAGAAGATACCAAGGCGATTAATAATAATATCATGTCAACAGAAGGCGTGGATGACAGTGACAAGGTCTATGGAGTTATTGCAGAAAGCCTTGAAGACAATGAGGTTAAATCTTCCTTTGTGGAGCAGATTATTGGTGAGACTCAGAAATATGGCGGCGAAGAAATGCCAATGGAATACATTGTTTCTCATATCTATCAGAGAATGATTCTTAAATTTGGCAATCCTGAGCCTATTAAGCCGGCTGAAAAAGGACCGAAGTATATTTTCTTTGTTGGTACAACCGGTGTTGGAAAGACTACCACAATTGCCAAGATTGCATCCAAAATGCGCCTTGAAGAAAAGAAAAAAGTAGCTTTTATTACTGCAGATACATACAGAATTGCAGCTGCAGAACAGCTTCATACATATGCCAATATTCTTCAGGTTCCATTTGTTATTATTTATAACATGGATGATCTGAATCAGGCATTAACCAATTTCCAGGATTTCGATTATGTACTTGTTGATACTGCAGGACATTCTCATAAGAATGAAGAGCAGAGAGATACAATGGCTGAATATATCAATTTTGTAAAAGAAAAAACAGAAATAGAAGTATTCCTTGTATTGTCTGCAACTACCAAATATACAGACCTTTTAAGTGTTGTTGACTGCTACAAAGAAGTATTTGATTATAAAATTATATTTACCAAGTTGGATGAAACATCATCTTATGGTAATATATTAAATATAAGGATGCATACACTTGCTCCTATTGGTTATGTAACTACAGGACAGAATGTGCCTGACGACATTGAAGTATTCAATCCACAGTCCATCGTTAAGAAACTGTTAGGTGGAAGATAAGGAGGGAATATGGATCAGGCTCAACAACTTAGAAATATAATAAAAGCACAGCAGACCCGTCCGGTATCAAGAGTTATCGCGGTAACAGGCGGTAAGGGCGGCGTAGGTAAATCCAATACAGCCATTAATCTTGCCATTCAGTTACAGAGAATGGGACAAAGAGTAATCATTTTAGATGCCGATTTAGGTATGGCAAATATTGAGGTAATGTTTGCTGCAATTCCGCACTATACCTTATATGATTTGTTATATAAGGGTATGCGTATGAGAGATATTATTACCTGGGGACCTGAAGGAATAGGTTTTGTATCCGGTGGCTCAGGTATTACGGGTATGAGTAACTTGAGCCGTGAATATCTTGAATATATCATTCAGAATCTTGCAGAACTTGATGCAATGGCAGATATAATTATTATTGATACCGCGGCAGGAATACATGATGATGTTAAGGAATTCTTAGCAGCAAGCGGAGAAGTTTTGGTGGTTATGACCGCGGATCCGGCATCAATTACTGACTCGTATTCGCTGCTTAAAGCATTAAGTCTTCATTCCAGATTTTCTACTGAAAGTACACTTGTTAAGGTTATTACCAACATGGTGGATTCAGAAGAAGAAGGAAGAGTATTATTTAGTAAATTAAACAGAGTTGTTCAGACATATCTTAAGATTCCTCTTGAGTATCTTGGGAGCGTCCCAAAGGATAAGGAATTATCTGATAATGTAAAACAGCAGATACCTATTTCCATAGCCAATCCAAAGGCTAAATCTGCTCAGAGTTATGAAAGAATAGCTAATGTTTTAATGAATAAGGAAATGAATCAAAAACTTAAAAAGAGGGGTATGGCTGCATTCTTTTCACATATTGTAGCTGGTAAAAAATATCAATGAAAAGTACAGACAAAGGACTAACTTTAAGTAAATATGTAACTCCGGGATCCAAGATAGAACTTGAATCCGTTGAGAGAGTGCGCATGGATGACGGTACTTATAAAAAGAAAAAGTACGAATCCAAGGTGCTTGATATTATCGATGATGAGACTCTTGAAATACTTATGCCTATGGAACAGGCCAAACTGGTGCTTCTTCCGGTGGATGGAGAATATGATGTAAGATTCTTCTGCGCAAAGGGCTTATTTCAGTGTTTTGTAAGAGTAGTGGAGAGATATAAGAGCTCCAATATTTATCTGGTAAAGATTCAGTTAATCAGTAATCTTCAGAAATATCAGAGAAGAGAATATTACAGATATTCAACAAATATGGCCATTAATATCAGGGAACTTTCAAGTGGAGAGAAACTGAATCTTGAGCATAAGCATTCATTTGCTTATGAGGATCTTCCAACCATTGAAGGAACAGTTCTGGACATCAGCGGTGGCGGAGTAAGATTCATGGCTAAAGAACCTCATGAAATGATGAATAATATTGTGGTTTCCTTCTCATTGGTATTTAATGGCAAGAACAGGGAATATACCTGTGTATCTCAGGTGCTTAGCTGCAGGGAATTAGAAAACAGACGCGGAATGTATGAGCACAGAGTCAAATATGTAAATATCACAAATGGTGAAAGAGAAGAGATAATCAGATATATATTTGAAGAAGAAAGAAAGAAAAGAAGAAGAGAAATTTAATATTATTTTTAGTGAAGATAAAGCCTTCCCTCCAAAAGAGTGGAAGGTTTTGTTTATTTTGCCCAAAAAACGGGGATTTTATGAGTTAAAACGTAGAAAATGATATGAATTACAAAGATGCACGCATGAGTAGTTTTGGATGTGTTATAATTACTGTAGACTTGCGATAATTGCGAGTTTTTAAAGAGTAGAGAAAAGGTATGAAGTATGAATAAAATTATAGCGATTGCTTCGTCGACCGGAGGTCCTAAAGCCTTAAATGCTATAATTCCACAGTTACCAGAAGATTTACAGGTTCCTGTCGTTATCGTACAGCATATGCCACTTAAGTTTACCAAAACCTTCAGCATGAGACTGGATGAAATGAGTAAGGTTAAAGTAGTTGAAGCAGCTGATGGTATGAAACTTCAGAGTGGACATGTGTATATTGCCAAGGCAGGAACGCATCTAAATATTATTCCAAGAGGTTCTGAGCATTATATCAGATTTTCTGATGAGAAACTCAGGGAAGGTGTTAAGCCGTGTGCTAATTATATGTATGAGTCACTCTCATCATGTAATTATGATGAGGTTATAGCAGTTATACTGACTGGAATGGGTTCTGATGGAACTATAGGCATCGAAGAATTGATGAAAAACAAAAAAGTTAAAGTACTGATACAGGATGAGAAGAGTTCAGTAGTGTATGGTATGCCTGGAAGTATTGTTAAGAGACAGATTCCACATGAAGTTGTGACACTTGATGGTATGGCAAGGGCAATTATAAATAGTTTGGAGGTATAGTAATGGACGTTAGTCAATATTTGGATATTTTTATTGATGAGACTAAAGAGCATTTGCAGAATCTTAATACTCAGATTCTTGAACTTGAGCAGGATGCTGAGAATATGGATACCATAAATGAGATTTTCAGAGCCGCTCACTCTCTTAAAGGTATGGCCGGAACCATGGGTTACAAGAGAATGCAGACTCTTACTCATGATATGGAAAATGTATTTTCTGAGGTTCGTAACAATACCATTAAGGTTAATCCTGAAATGATTGACCTTTTATTCCAGTGTCTTGATGCTCTTGAAGAGTATCTTGATAATATTCAGCAGAATGCTGATGAAGGAACCAATGATAATGAGCCTTTGATTAAAGCACTTAATGATATATTGCAGTCCAAGGGCGGCGCTGCTCCAAAGGAGGAAAAGAAAGAAGAAACTCCTAAGGCAGAAGAACCTAAGGCTGAAGAGAATGCTGGCGGTGCCAAGGCAGATAAGTGGAAAGATATTAAACTTACTGATGTTGAATATCATGTAATTGATGAAGCATATAAGAATAATATGTTCTGCTATGGTATCAGCGTATATATTCAGGAAAGCTGTTTACTTAAAGCAGCAAGAGCTTTTCTTGTATTTAAGGCGCTGGAAGAACTTGGTGAGGTTATTTCATCCAAGCCGTCATCCCAGGATATTGAAGATGAGAAGTTCGACAGTGATTTTAGCATTATATTCCTTACAGAGCATCCTTTAGAGAAGGTTATATCAGCTATCAAGTTTGTATCTGAAATTGAAGATGCAGTTGGTGGCAAGATTGAGCCTAAGGCAGAAGAGAAGCCGGCTGAAAGCGCTTCTACAGTTCCTGCAGTTAAGACTGCAGAGACCAAGCCTGCTGCAAAGGAGACCAAGGCTGCAGCTCCTGCTGCAAATGCTAATCATGCCAAGACATCCAAGGCTGTTAACAGAACAGTCAGAGTTGATATTGAGAAACTTGATGTACTTATGAACCTGGTAAGTGAGCTTATTATTGCAAAGAACTCTCTTGTCAGCGTTGCAGGCACAGAGGTTGGTCAGAATTCACTTGCATTTAATGAACAGATTGAATATCTCGAAAGCGTAACCACAAATCTTCATGAATCAGTTATGAAGGTAAGAATGGTGCCTATCGAGAGCGTAGTTAATAAATTCCCTCGTATGATCAGAGACTTATCAAAGAAACTTGATAAGAAGATGGAACTCTACATGACTGGTGAGGATACAGAACTTGACAGAACCGTGGTTGATGAAATCGGTGATCCTTTGATGCACCTTCTTCGTAACTCAGCAGACCATGGCCTTGAAAGTGCTGAGAAGAGAGCAGAGAGAGGCAAGCCGGAAGTTGGCTCTATTTTCCTTGATGCATACCAGGATGGTAATAACGTAGTCATTGAAGTTAAAGATGATGGTAACGGTATCGATGTTGAGGCTGTTAAGGCCAAGGCTGTTGAAAAAGGAAAGATAACACCTGAACAGGCTGAGACAATGACAGATAAGGAAGCCATTGATCTTTTATTCCAGCCAAGTTTCTCTACAGCTAAAGAGGTTACTGATGTATCCGGCAGAGGTGTTGGCCTTGACGTTGTTAAGAGTAAGATTGAAGCATTAAGTGGTGAAATCGAAGTCAGAACCAAACTTGGAGAAGGTTCAGTATTCTCAATCAGACTTCCACTTACACTTGCGATTATTCAGGCTCTTATGGTTATTGTTGGTGATGAGAAATATGCAATATCTCTTGGAACCATTCAGACAATTGAAAGCATCAGACCTGATGAGATTAAACTTGTACAGGGCAAGGAAGTTATTCACTTAAGAGGCAATGTTATTCCACTTGTAAGACTTAATAAGGTTCTTGATATTGAATCCAAGACAGACCCTAATGATGACATTATTGTTCTTATTGCCAAGAAGGGTGACAGACTTGCAGGTCTTGTAATTGATGAACTTATTGGACAGATGGAAATCGTTATTAAGCCTATGGGCAAGTTCGTAGGTAAATGCAAGATAATCAGTGGTGCTACCATTCTTGGTGATGGTGAGGTTGCACTTATTCTGGATGCCAATGCGCTTATATAAGACTGGGGGTTAAACATGGACGAAATTGCTTTAGTTAATGAGACAACACAATATATTAAAATCAGAATGGAAGACGAAACATATGGTATTGATATTAAATACATTGAGAATATCGTACGTATGCAGCGTATAACAAGAGTTCCTAAAACACCGGCTTATATTAAGGGTGTTATAAACTTAAGAGGTGTAGTTGTTCCTGTAATCAGCTTAAGACTTAAAATGGGTCTTGAAGAAGTAGAGGAGACGAAGCTTTTTAGAATTATTATTCTTAAAATCGATGGTGATTTAGTAGGAATAATTGTTGATGAAGTTAAGGAAGTTGTTACTCTGGTTAATGATGAGATTGAAAAGCCATATCACAGTGCTTCATCGGGAACCCCTAATTACCTGCTTGGCGTAGGTAAAGAAGGAGATAACCTTATTTCACTTCTGGATATTACAGAAGTTATGGCGGATAAGAGCGTTTAATTATTTAAATGCTTAAACGGGGGGCTATTTATGAATACAGAACTTAGAGATGACAATAATGAATTTTTCGATATACTAAGAGAAATTGCCAATATAGGTGCAGGTAATGCAACCACATCTCTTGCCCAGATGCTTAATACCAAAGTTGATATGAAAGTTCCAATGGTTAAGCTTATGGATTTTAAGGATGTTGGCGATGCAATGGGCGGCGAAGAACAGATTATGGCCGGTGTATATCTTATGGTTGAAGGGGATATAACCGGAAGCATAATGTTCCTTTTAGAGAAAGAATCAGCATCTAAATTAGTAAATATCTTAATGGGAAGAGATTCGGATAATACGGAATTTGGCGAGATAGAAGAATCTGCGCTTAAAGAGATTGGAAACATAATTGCAGCTTCTTATCTTAATTCGTTATCTACACTTACGAACCTGTCAATATATCCTTCTGTTCCGGCTCTTTGTATAGATATGGCTGCTGCGATTCTGTCAGTTCCGGCCATAGAATTTGGAACAATGTGTGATAAATTATTACTTATTCAGAGCCAGTTCTCAGAAGGCTTAAACGGGTATTTTATCTTAGTGCCTGATGTGGACTCTTATGATAAGATTTTGAAGTCGCTTGGAATTGGATGATGCTTTTTGTAAATTGCGGATGGATTAGTTAATGGGTGAGATTTATAAAGTAGGAATGGCAGATTTGAAAGTGTGCAAGGCTCCGGAAGGCCTTACCACTCTGGGACTTGGATCCTGTGTAGGTATTGCACTTAGAGATCCGGTTACCAAAGTTGGCGGACTTGCTCACATCATGTTGCCGGATAGTACAAAAATCAAACAGAATAGTAATATATATAAGTTTGCAGATACAGGTATTGATGAACTTATTAAACAGATTTCATTAATTGGTGGAAGAAAAGACAGGCTTGTGGCCAAAATCGCCGGCGGAGCCAACATGTTCAAATTTGCCGGAACCAATCCAAACAGTGTGACAGTTGGTGAAAGTAATGTATTGGCGACAAAGGAGAAACTTCAGAGTCTTAAAATTCCGATTCTGGCTGAAGACACCGGTAATAATTATGGTAGAACGGTTGTGTTTTATCCTGAAAGCGGTGATTTTTTGATAAAGAGTGTAGGTAAGCCTGATAAAACCATTTAATCAGAAAGTTGTAAAGGAAAATAAATGAAAAAGATTAATTTAATACCTGCGCTTATTACCTTGCTTGCAGGGGCCATAACAAGTGTGTCTTTATATCTGCTTGGTTATGATTATATAACAATGCTGCTTATTCTTCTTGCGGTTCTCATCGTATTTTATGTAATTGGCGTAATGGTAATGAGATATTTTAGAGGAATATACCTTAGAAATAAGGAAATTGAAGATGCCAAAAGATTAGAAGAACTAATGGCTAAAAAGAAGAAAAAGAATAAGATGGTGGTTACCGAAGACGGCGGAGAAGAAAGCGAAGAGAATGCTGATGAAGAATCTGAAAATGAAAATCAGGTTGAAAACAGTTCTGAAGAAAATAAATAATAAATGGGGATAAAGTAAATGGACGAAAAGGCCAGAAAAAGACTTTGGGAAGATTACAACAGAACAAAAAGCTCGGAAATCAGAGATAAGATTATTGTGGAATACGTGCCACTTGTAAATATTGTGGCAGGTAAACTCAGCATGTATCTTGGTTATAACGTGGAATATGATGATCTGGTTGGATATGGGGTTTTCGGACTGATTGATGCTATCGATAAATATGATAGCAGAAAAGAGGTTAAGTTTGAGACCTATGCAAGTCAGAGAATCAGGGGTGAAATCCTGGATCAGATTCGTAAGATGGACTGGATTCCACGTACTGTCAGACAAAAACAGAAACAGATAGATACTGTAATCAAGGAAGTTGAGAATAAAACCGGCAGACCTGCAACTGATGAAGAAATAGCAGAAGGTCTTGGTATTTCAATGGATGAATATAATGACTGGCAGTCTCAGATGAAGGTTGTCAATGTTGTATCATTAAATGAATATCTTGAGACAGGCACAGATATTTCAAATGATCATGTATCAGCATCCAGGCACTTTGATGCTCCTGATGTTGTGGCAGAAAGAAATGAACTTAAGGAGATGCTGGCTGAATCACTTGATCTTCTTACTGAGAAAGAAAAAAGCGTTATCTTATTTTACTACTATGAAGAATTGACACTTAAAGAAATCAGTGCGATTTTAGATGTATCTGAATCCAGAGTTTCCCAGCTTCATACCAAGGCTTTGATTAAGATGAAGAAGAAACTGGGTAATTACATGAGCGTACTCGAGCCGTAACTAAAAAAGGAGGCTTACTATGTCAGGATTAATGGAAATTAATGGTGTTATGCAGCGTTCCAGTGACATGACACTTATGCGTAGTCAGGATGAGAATAAAGCCTTTGTGGATAATGCGGCCTTAGTCAATACGGTTGACAAGAATGCAAAGCAGAAACAGGAGGAAGTTAATGCTACTTCCGAGACGGATTTGCTTGAATATAAGTATGATGCCAAAGATGAAAGCAAAGGCGGAGCCTATGCAGGTAATGGTAAACAGAAGAAGAAAAAAGAACCGGAAGATAAAGTTGTAATTAAGAACGCCGGTGGTTTTGACATAAAAATATAAAAGAGGGAAGTGTAGAAATGATTTTTTTGTACATAGGTGCAGTGATAGTAGGAATTGCACTTTGCGTAGCCAGTTTTTTTATTCCGGACAAGAATGTAAAAACGTCATGGGAAGAAAAACTTGAAAACAAGAAACTGGATGAATTAATTAATACCAAGATTGAGAAGGCAAAAGAAGAACTCAGCAGAACAATAGAGGAAATGAGTGCAGAAACTCAGGCCAAGACAGAGAGAAGCCTTGAGAGAATATCTAATGACAAAATAATGGCAGTAAATGAATATTCAGATACTGTATTAAAGGATATTAACAAAAACCATGAAGAAGTGGTTTTTTTGTATGATATGCTTAATGAAAAGCAGGATTCTCTTAAGAATACTGCAGTTGATGCGCAGAAAGTTCTTGGTGAGGTTAATGATGCAATTGGTAGAGCGTCGATGGCTACTGATTCCGTTAACAGTGCAGTTAAGGAAAGTGAGCAGGAAATAGCTGCTATTGAAGAAGCAAAGCAGAAAGAACTGGCTGAAAGAACTGAGAGGCTTGAAAAAGAAAGACTTGCTGCCGAGCAGGCTGAAATAGCGAGGGCTCAGGCTATGGCAATGGCTGCAGCTGCAGCTGAGGCTTCGGCTTCAGTTTCTGAAGAAACAGATTCTGAGGAAGGTTTAGGCGAGGCAGATGATAATACAGCGGCTGAGAACACTGATGAGTTTGAAGATATTTTAAGCGGTCTTAATATAGAGCCTATTACAGATGCTGAGAAGGTGGATGACTTATCCGAACTTGGTCTTGAAGACCTTTTGGGAGACGACAATGATGGTAAAGAACCTTCTTATACCGTAATACCACAGGTTCCTGCCAAGGCTCCTTCTATAGCACAGAAACCTGTCAAAAGAACCGTCAGCCGTAAGGCCATGGAGAAAGTTCCATCAGTATCTTCATCAGGCGGAAACAATAATGACAAGATTCTTAAGTTATATAAGCAGGGATTATCAAATGTTGAAATAGCCAAGAAATTAGGCCTTGGTGTTGGTGAAGTAAAATTAGTTATTGATTTATATAAACAGAGTTAGAGGTTGAAAAGTGAAACTTAAATATTATTTAAGAGGTCTTGGCGTGGGTATAGTTGCCATGGGCCTGATTATGATAATAACAAGTCTGAATCATAAAACAATGTCAGATGAAGAAGTGGTGAAAAGAGCCAGGGAACTGGGAATGGAATACAGCACTACCTTAAACAACATGAATAAAGAAGAATCTGAGGCAATAGAAGAGGAAACAGCCCAGGAAACAACTGAGGCTGGGCAGGAGGCTGTAAAAGAGAATACTCAGGCTGAGGTTAAGGAAGAAACAAAAGAAACTGAAACTGAGAATAATACTGAAGATAATGCTGCTTTGGAGAGTGAAGATAAAGATGCAGCGCAGGGGAATGAAACGGAAGCAGCTAATACTGAGAATAATGCAGAAACCACTACTGAAGAAACATCCCAGGATACTACTGAAGAGACAGATGGAAATTCTGGAACCGCAGCAGATGGCACTGAGGAATATGTAGTATTAACCATATCTCCTGGAGACGGCTCAGACAGACTGTCAGTTAAGGCACAGGAACTTGGGCTGGTTGAGAGTTCTTCGGACTTCGACACTTTCCTTATTTCCAACGGTTATGCCAACAGATTGAGGGTTGGTTCTTACGAAGTTAAGGTTGGAAGTAGTTATGATGAAATCGTGGCGGCGATTTTTAGGTAAAAAATATTGAAAATACTGAAAATACTTGATGAAAAGCACTTGCATAGTGCTTTTTATTATGCTAGAATTATTCTGTTGCGCTAATATACACGCATTTTGATTTGCAGACGGTGCTTTGGTCCAAAAAGTTTGCTGCAAAGATGAGAAATGCGGAAGATTAAAACCAAATGGAGGATTTAAAATGGACGTTTTATCAATGAAGCAGTTACTTGAGGCTGGTGTTCATTTCGGACATCATACCAAGAAATGGAACCCTAAGATGGCTCCATACATCTATCAGGAGAGAGATTCTATCTATATTATCGATCTTCAGAAGTCAGTTAAGAAAGTTAATGAAGCTTACAAGGCTGTATCTGAAATCGTTGGTGCAGGCGGAATCATTCTTTTCGTAGGTACAAAGAAGCAGGCTCAGGACGCTATCAAGTCAGAAGCTGAGAGATGCGGTATGTACTATGTAAATGAGAGATGGCTTGGTGGTATGCTTACCAACTTCAAGACAATTCAGACAAGAATTAACAGACTTAAAGCTATCGAGAAGATGAGCGAAGATGGAACTTTTGATGTTCTTCCTAAGAAAGAAGTTGCTAAACTTAAAAAAGAATGGGAGACACTTGAGAAGAACCTTGGCGGTATCAAGGATATGCCAAGAATTCCAGATGCAATCTTTGTTGTAGATCCTAAGAAGGAAAAGATTTGTATCAACGAGGCTCATTCACTTGGTATTACATTAATTGGTATTGCAGATACAAACTGTGATCCTGATGATCTTGATTATGTTATCCCTGGTAATGATGATGCTATCAGAGCCGTTAAACTTTTAGTTGGCAAGATGGCAGACGCTGTTATCGAAGCAAATGAAGGTGCTATGAATGAGACATCTGAAGATGCTGAAGAAGCAGAGGAAGCAGTAGAAGCATAATTAATAATTAAAGATCGGAGGTAAATATACATGGCAGCTATTACAGCTAGTATGGTTAAAGAATTAAGAGAAATGTCTGGTGCCGGAATGATGGAATGTAAGAAGGCACTTACAGAGACAGATGGTAATATTGAAGCAGCTATGGACGTTTTACGTAAGAGCGGTGCAGCTAAGGTTGCTAAGAAGGCAAGCAGAATCGCTGCTGAAGGTATTACAAGAGTTGCAGCTAACGGAAATGACGCAGTTGTTGTAGAAGTTAACTCAGAGACAGACTTTGTTGCTAAGAATGAAGTATTCCAGCAGTTTGTTCAGGAAGTTGCTGATAAGGCTCTTGCTTCTGGTTTAAATGGTGGAAGCAACGGTGAAGATGTTCAGACACTTCTTGATGGTGGTCTTCAGGAATTAGTTAATGAGAAGACACTTCAGATTGGTGAGAAACTTTCTTTCAGAAGATTTAAGAAGATTTCCGGCGAGTCTGTTGCATCATATATCCATGGTGGTGGAAAGATTGGCGTTATCGTTGCAGCTAATATTGCTGGTGATGATGTTAAAGAAGCTCTTACAAATGTAGCTATGCAGATTGCAGCTATGAATCCACAGTATATTCAGAAGAGCGATATTTCACAGGATGAACTTGATAAGTTAAGAGAAATCACAATTGACAGTGCTCTTAATGACCCTGCTTCACTTCCAAAGCCAATTCTTAATAAGCTTATTGAGCAGGCTTACAATGGTAAGTGGTCTGATGAAGATAAGGCAATCTATGATGAGAAGAAGTCAAATATGAACTTCCTCTTCAACTTCCTTTCAAAGGAAGCTGCAGCTACACTTGCTGAACTTGCTATGGCAGGTAAGGAAGGTTATCTTGCAGATAAGATCTTCACAGGTCTTGTTGATGGTCGTATTTCAAAGCAGCTTAAGGATATCTGCTTATTAGAGCAGGTATATGTTAAGGCTGAAGATGGAAAGCAGACAGTTGGCAAGTATCTTGAGAGCGTTAATAAGGATCTTAAGATTACAGCTATGGTTCGTTTCGAAACAGGCGAAGGCATGGAGAAGAAGAGCGAAGATTTCGCAGCAGAAGTTGCAGCTCAGTTAGGCTAATTAATAAAGTTAATAAAAGCTTATAGCTAAAGAAAAGAACTGGTTTAATGCCAGTTCTTTTCTTTGTTTATATTTGATATTTAATTTTGATTAATTATATTACATTAATCTTGAAAGTAAATCTTATTTTTCATTCTGAGGTGGATTCTCACATGTATATGTAAGAGGTATTCCATAGAAGTCTTCATATACTTTCTTCCAGACTTCATAGTTGGTATCCATCATTCTGTTTGTATTCTCGATAAGATTTTCGTTCTTGTCATAAGGAATAGGCTTGCCTACGTTGATTGTATATTCCTGTACAGGATATCCGTCCTGATCCTTATAAATCGGGCTGTCTTCCATGGTAATGAATATTGGAAGAACCGGAACCTTATTCTTTGCAGCCATGGAGAATGCGCCTTTCTTAAGTGGCTTTGGCTTACGATAATTCCACCATAAACTCTGTTCAGGATATATTAAGATAAAATGTTTATTCTGTAATATGATACCAACAGCTGATAAGAATTTCTTCATTGTAGCACTGTTGGATGACAGCGGAAGAGTATCACAGTTACGCATAATGAAACCAAAGAATCCCGGGAAGGATGTATAGTTGGTTTCGCTTATTACCCTGAACATCTTCTTTTTGTTGGAATACTGACCGGATTTCTCATATACAAGCTGCATTGCAAAACTGTCATTTGGATGAAAATGATTACAGGTAATGATTGCACCGGTATTAAGGTTGGTAAAATTCTCGAGTCCCTTAATCTCTTTTATAATAAGCTGATTCTTCTTAATTAACTCGCGAACATACCAGTGAGCAACTCTGAATGCATACTTACTCTTAAGCTTACTGTCGGGCCAGCGGCGAAGATAATCGATGTCGCCAGGAAGAAGTTCCCTGCCTTCCGGATCATTCTCAACATCTACATCAAAACGACCACTCATTTCGTATACTTTAATCTTTTCCAGGATTTCTGCTCTGGTTAAAGCAACACTCTTTTTATATCCAAAGATATTGTAGTAGTTATCCATTCTTGAAATCTCAGATGTTGCAAGTGAACGAAGATTCTCGCCACTGTTTATGTCTCTGGCTTTGTCGCTGTCATTGAAGTTTTCATATAATTGCTCAAGTTCAATATAATATGCTGTCTGAGAAGCATATTTCCAGAATACATCAGCATATCTGATGTCTTTATAATGCCAAGGCTTCTCAGCAAAATTGTAATGAATAAGACTGATGCTGTCCAAAGGTCTTTCCTTTTTCTCAGACATCTGAACATTCCATGCTGAATCTATCCATAAAACCTTGTTCTGACAGATTATATTAAGATAATCCTGATCCTGAGCTACACCAAATGTATAGGTATTAACCAGTTTAATAAACTGATTCTTAACCTTATTCTTTCTAAACTGTTCACAGTTAATAATGAGAACACCAGCATTAAAATAAGATAATCTTGATATACCTAAAACTTTCTCGGAATAAGTCGAGAAAAGGTCAGTTTCCTTGATAATAACATCCTGTATTGCTCCAACATAATGGTCACCCAGATTATATCTGAATAAAGATGCAATATTCTTAAGAATAATGGTATCAGAATCAAGATAAAGAACTGTATCATATTCAGGGAACATTTCAGCTATAAAAATACGATAATATGTAGTAAGAGAGTAGTAATCTCTTAAAGCAAGTTTCTTCTTGATTCCATTGATATACTTGGATACATCATGAAAACGAATGGAAACATTAGGCTTTTCCATCTGTTTAACGAGATTCTGGTTATATTCACTGATGTCAGTATTAAGAATATTTATCTCATATTTATAATACTTGGAAGTGTGATCAATTAAAGAACGAAGAGATACCATAAAGTATTTAACATATGTGTCATCAATTGCAAAAAATACCGGTATGGTTCTTGAAATTTTAACTAATTTTTTAGGCATTAATTTGTTGCTCATGAGAATACCTTTCCTTGTAATAAATATATTTATAAATTATATCATCAAAACAGGTATAACCAAATACCCTTATCATCCTGTTAACATGCCACTGCTTTATATTCTCGGTATGAGGATATGGCAGGTAAAATAACCGCTTCGAAAAATGTCTTATAACCGTATCCTTATAAAGGAATTTTTGATCATTAAAGATATGTGGAAGTTTCATCTTCTTTGTGGTGCTGTGCCAGATGGCATCCTGGTCAGCAAAGAGATATTTCTTGGTTTTGATTATTTCCCTGGCTTTATCAAAAAGACCTGTCTCTTTACATTTTGCCATATTAAAGAGAAGAACGCCTGCATTAATGTAATTTGGTGATATAAGGAAATTACCGTAATGGTCACCGGCTGCAGCATATTCATAATCTGTTATATCGATATCGTATAGCTTTCGTAAATCCTTACATATCATTAAGTCTACATCAAGATAAAGAATCTTGTCAGGAATATTATCAATGGTATCGATAAATAATCTTAACAGAGTATAAGGAGAGCAGTAACATTGTTCGTTAGGACTGTTAAGAAATTCCTTTTTGTAGATGTCTGTTACATCAATCTTGGTAATGTTATGTTCCGGATTAAATTCTTTGACAACAGTATTAAGATAGTCTATCTTTTCATCGCTTATGGCAATATATTCTTCTTTAAGATATGTGGCATCCATAGTCAGCACATATACATTAAGAGGAAATGGCGAATCGGATCTCATAATGATGGATAGAAGACACATCATAATACCGTCAAAGACTTTATCATTTCCTGAAAAAAGTATATTCATAACTTTCTCCGCTTTAATTCTCTTTTGTATCTTTTGGTAAATATTCAACTAATGTAAGAGTATTATTCTTACTTAATTCTACCATAGTTTCATATATCTGATCCCTGAGATTTTGCTTCTGCTTATTAACAGGAAGAGAAGAGTCAGGGAAGAATGGACCTTTAACATATGTGATAATCCTTGGATTCTTATGACCCGGCCATTCGTGATATGTATTAACAAAGCAAAAAGATGGAGCGCCGCTCATAACCGGATAACTGAAAGAGTCTTTGGTAAAATTTCTTATCTTTGTACAGTATGGCCATATGTGGGCTTCCGGATATATTGTAATGGTTTTGCTTTTTGAACACATCTTTTTGATATGTGTTGTAAAATTTCTCATTCCGGAACTGTCTGTTGGAAGCGGGATAGCACCCAAAATAGGAGTTACCATACCAAGCAGAGGAATTGATACATTATTGGCATGCACAACGACATAGGTTCCCTTGCTGAAATTAAGCATGGAAGGAATAAAAGCATCGCATATGTCGTTAGTGTGATTTCCAAATAGAAAATAGTTCTTTTTGGAATATTCCTTAATTACTTCATTACCAATAATTTTATGCCCCCAGCAAAACTTAAGATATAAATAACAGCTTGGTTTAACCAGGGCATGATATATTAAGGCTCTGCCAACAGGTCTTAATATTGTTCCATTATATTTAAAATTCTTGTCTACAGTTTTGGTTTTGATTTCCGCAGTAGAAAATTCATCGGTAAGTTCATTATCATAATATACAATTTTGATATCTGAATTACTCATAATATACCTTATAAATAAAAGGACCTAAATATAAAATATGTTATTTAAGTCCTTTTATGGTTTATAAATTATTTAACGATAAGAGCGCCCCATGTATCTGCAGGAACCAAAGCAATGTAAATCTTACCTGTGTTGAGCTTAAGTTCTTCTCCTGTAGCACCATTGTAGTAATGGGTTACGCCACTTTCACCAGACTTCTTCCAAATGATTGGGAAGCCTTTACCGTTGGAAATATAATAACCGTAATCTGTTGTAGAGTCGGTTAAGTTATATACCATGTATCCGCCGGAATCGAGCTGTGTGAATGATGTACACTGTAAAATAACATTTGTAAATGAAGTAACATTATTATTATCGAGTGGATCGATATGTGGCTTACCGTATTCACTATATTCATATTTCTTTGTTTCTTCATTATAAGTAAGCTTTGAACTGTTATGTGAGAATGGAAGTTCAATATATGTTGCATCAAATACATTTGACTTCTTGGAGAAATCTACGCTTCCTTTTTCGAACTGGAAGTGATTCTCACCTTTGTACTCGTTATATTCAGTAGAAATATTAGATGCTGAAATACGAGAGTTAAGTCCCGGATAAGACTTTCCTGTATTAGGATTTGTATAATCGCTAATTGTTACATATTCAGTGAACTCAGTTGCCTTACCATTTGAATATCTTGCAAAACCACCGCTAAGATGAGTTGTATATGGCTGCTTGATATAGTAATCAATATAGAAAGGACCACCGTCATGAATTAAGATTGCATTATATTCAGCAGCAATCATAAGGTTGGTAGGACGTGTACTTCTGATACTTCCGACTCTTTCAAGTGAACCCCAGTCTTTGTATATACACATAAGACGTGTAATACGGGCATTAAGTGTTGAATTCATCATTTCATAAACGATATCAGCAGAATTAACACCATAATGATCAAGAGCAGTAGATTCGTTATCAACCATTATTGCGATAGGACGCTGATTCTCGAGTTTCTCGTCAATCCATTCGTTGGTAAGCTCTGAACGAATGCAGCCTTCGCGGAATTCCTCATAAGGTTCTTCCTCTTCAACTTCTTCTTCCTCGCCACCTTCGTCGGATATATTAAAATCTGAAGGATTGATTTCGATTACTTCCTGATCGTCTCCGTTATCGTCCCCTTTACAGCCGACTAAAGATGTTGTTACTGCAAGAATAACGACAGCAGCAACAGTTCCCAGCATAAGTAAATGTTTTTTCTTCATTTCATTACCTCACGATAAATAATATGTTTCTTCCTTTTATACAATAGGAAGAGTTGATTTATGCAAAATCATAAAACTTGTGTTTGTCTTCCCGATTTTGTCCATATATAGTATATCATACTAAATATGGTTTGACTAGTACAATATTCAATATAAAAAAAGTTTTACTTTAAAATTTCTAAAAATACTTCTTTTTTTATAGAAAAGTTTATTGTATAATGGATTAGTATGCGTAAATAAGTTTTGTTATTTTTTACACAAAATAATTTTATCTACAATAAATAAACGGAGGTCACTTTATGAGTACAAGTAATGCAAGTTCTGCAAGACAGAGAATTGAATCTCTTCTTGACGAAAAAAGCTTTGTTGAAATTGGTGGTCTTGTAAGTGCAAGAGCTACTGATTTTAACCTGAAGCAAATTGATACTCCATCTGATGGTGTTATCACCGGATATGGTTTAATCAATGATGTGCTTGTGTATGTGTACAGCCAGGATGTATCAGTTATTAATGGTACAATTGGTGAAATGCATGCAAAGAAAATTGCTTCATTGTATGATCTTGCAATGAAAATGGGTGCACCGGTTATCGGTCTTATCGATTCAGCCGGACTCAGATTGCAAGAAGCTATGGATGCGCTTAATGGATTAGGAGAAATCTATTTTAAACAGTCCATGGCATCAGGCGTTATCCCTCAGATTGGCGCAGTATTCGGCTCCTGCGGAGGCGGACAGTGCATATCAATGGGTCTTAATGATTTTGTTTTTATGGAAGATAAGGCAAAATTATTCGTTAATTCTCCAAATACCTTAAAGGACAATTATACAGAGAAGTGCGATACAGCTTCAGCTGAGTTTATGAGCGCAGAATCAGGAATCGTTGATTTTGCAGGTTCTGAAGCTGATGTAATTGCAAAGATTAGAGAACTTGTAAGCATTATTCCTTCTAATAATGAAGAAGATGCATTACTTGCTGATGAAGAAGATGATCTTAACAGAGCATCTGCTAATCTTGCCGGCGGTTACAAAGATGGCGTACTTGCTTTAACAGATATTGCTGACGGTTATGATTTCTTTGAAATTAAGCCTGAATTTGGTAAGGACTTAGTTGCCGGATTTATTAAATTAGATGGAATGACAGTTGGTGCTATGGCTAACAGATCAGTTATTTATGATGAAGATGGCAAGGTAAAAGAAGAATTAGGTACAGCTATTTCAGTAAGAGGATTAGAGAAGGCTGCAAGCTTTGTAAATCTTTGTGATGCTTTCAATATTCCAATTTTAACTCTTACAAATGTTAGTGGCTTTAAGTCATGTGTACACTGTGAGAAGAGAATCGCCAAGGCTGCTGCAGCACTTACATATGCATTTGCCAATGCAACAGTTCCTAAGGTTAATCTTATTACAGAATTAGCTTTCGGCAGTGCCGGTGTAGTGATGAATTCAAAGTCTCTTGGATGTGATGTAACATTCGCACTTGAAGGTGCAAAGATTGGTACAATGGATTCCAAGATTGCTGCACAGATTATTTATGATAATGATTCATCAGCTGATCTTAATGCAAAGGCTAAAGAGTATGATGAACTTCAGAACAGTGCATTAAGCGCAGCTAAGAGAGGTTATATCGATTATATTATTAAGGCTGATGAAGCAAGAAAATATATTATCGGTGCTTTCGAGATGTTATATAGTAAAAGAGAGGATCGTCCGTTCAAAAAACATGGAACAGTCTAAGGAAGGAAGGTAAATTAAGTTGAAGAAATTAGTTACAACACTTTTACTTGTATTTTCTTTAGGCATGACTCTCTGTGCCTGCCAGAATCAGAATAAGGTTCCGGCTGAAGTGCAGAACCAATTTAAGGATAATGTTAATACCATAGTAAATATTGTGGTAGTTAATCTTCCTACCGAAGAAGGTGGAGAGATGGTTTACTACACTGATGCTGACAGAGATGCACAGCTTGGGCTCCCTGAAGCAGAGTGGAAGGTTTTTGATGCTAACTTAAGAAGTGAAAAGCAGCTTTGCTTTGCATCACAGGATGTATATACTTCTGCAGTTCAGGCTTACCTTGATGCTTATACAGATACAGGTGATGCCAAGGCAATAATGGACCCATCTACATTCACCATAAGAGAAAATACAAACGGTGGTTATGAAGCTAATGCAAAACTTACATGTGAATTAAGAAAGTTATCAATGGATATTTCTTATGATGAAAACATGCAGATTACAAACATTGCTTTTAACCCGGTATACACATTTGGAGAAAGTATGAGCAAGGCAGGTCTCAACACATTAATGGGTATGGGAACTGTATTCGTAGTACTTATCTTAATCGCATTTATTATTTCCGGATTCAGCCTTATTAACAAGGCTCAGAATGCTTCAGCAAAGAAGAAAGAAAAAGCAGAAAAGCCGGTTGATAATGTTGTAGCACAGATTATCCAGAATGAAGAGAATTTAACTGATGATCTGGAACTGATAGCAGTTATCTCAGCAGCAATCGCAGCCTACGAAGGCTCAGAAAATGCAGGAGATTATGTTGTTAGAAGTATTAGAAGAAGAAATTACTAAATGAAAGGAATTTAATAGAGATGAAGAATTATACAATTACAGTTAATGGTACTGCATATGATGTTGTTGTGGAAGAGGGTGCTTCATCAGGCGTAGTTGCCGCTCCTAAGAAGGCTGCTGCTCCTAAGGCTGCTCCTGCAGCTGCAGCTCCAAAGGCAGCTTCAGCAGGTGCTGGAAGCATTAAAGTAGAGGCTGGTGCAGCTGGTAAGGTTGTTAGAATCGAAGCTGGTGTAGGCACAGCTGTTAAGAAGGGTGATGCTGTTGTTACCATCGAATCAATGAAGATGGAAATCCCAGTTGTTGCTCCTGCTGACGGAACAGTTGCAAGCGTAGATGTAAATCCTGGCGATGCTATTGAAGCTGGTGCACTTCTTGCAACACTTAACTAATTATAATTACCTTAAAACGTAACTCTATATAGGAGGAAAGTAAAAGATGACTTATGTTCTTACAACATTAGATAATCTGCTTCACCAGACAGCGTTTTTTAACCTGACTTGGGGTAATTATGTTATGATAGCAGTTGCATGTTTATTCTTATATCTGGCAATCAGACATGAGTTTGAACCGCTTCTTTTGGTACCAATTGCTTTTGGTATGTTATTAGTTAATATTTATCCTGATATCATGGCTCCATTTGGAGATGGTAAGGTTGGTGGATTATTCTATTATTTCTATATTTTGGATGAGTGGGCTATCTTACCTTCACTTATATTCATGGGTGTAGGTGCAATGACAGACTTCGGTCCATTGATTGCAAACCCGAAGAGCTTCCTTTTGGGTGCAGCCGCTCAGTTCGGTATTTATGCTGCTTATTTCGGAGCAATGCTCTTAAATCAGCTTCCATTCATTGAATTCAATGATAAGGCTGCTGCAGCTATTTCAATTATCGGTGGTGCTGATGGTCCTACTTCAATCTTCCTTGCTGGTAAGCTTGGACAGACTGCATTACTTGGACCTATAGCCGTTGCGGCATATTCATATATGTCACTGGTTCCAATTATTCAGCCACCTATCATGAAGGCTCTTACAACAAAGAAGGAAAGAGCAATTAAAATGGAACAGCTTCGTCCTGTTTCCAAACTTGAGAAGATCTTATTCCCTATTATTATTACAATAGTTGTTTGTATGATTCTTCCTACAACAGCTCCACTTGTTGGTCTTCTTATGTTAGGTAACCTTTTCAGAGAGTCAGGTGTTGTTAAGCAGTTACAGGAAACAGCATCAAATGCTCTTATGTATATCGTAGTTATTTTACTTGGTACATCAGTTGGTGCAACAACCTCAGCTGAAGCTTTCCTTAAACTTGAGACAATCGCTATTGTTATCTTAGGTCTGGTAGCATTCTCCTTTGGTACTGCAGCAGGTGTTATTTTTGGTAAGATAATGAACTGGGTAACTGGTGGTAAGGTTAATCCGCTTATTGGTTCAGCAGGTGTTTCTGCCGTTCCTATGGCAGCCAGAGTATCTCAGAAGGTTGGTGCGGAAGAAGATCCTACAAACTTCCTTTTGATGCATGCAATGGGACCTAACGTAGCCGGCGTTATCGGTACAGCAGTTGCTGCCGGTACATTCATGGCTATATTCGGTATTATTTAAAATAATTTGATGTTTAAACATAAACAGGAGGAAATATAAATGGCAGAAATAGAAAAAAAGCCGGTTGGTATTATGGAGACTGTTCTTCGTGATGCTCATCAGTCACTTATTGCAACAAGAATGCCTACCGAAGTTATGCTTCCTATCGTCGATAAGATGGATAAAGTTGGTTACCATGCAGTAGAATGCTGGGGTGGTGCTACTTTTGATGCTTCCCTTCGTTTCTTAAAGGAAGATCCATGGGAGAGACTTCGTAAGTTAAGAGAAGGCTTTAAGAATACTAAATTACAGATGCTTTTCAGAGGACAGAATATCCTTGGATACCGTCCATATGCTGATGACGTTGTATATAACTTCGTTGAAAAATCAATCGCTAACGGTATTGATGTAATTCGTATCTTCGATTGTCTTAATGACCTTCGTAACTTACAGGCTGCAGTAGATGCAACTAATAAGATTAAGCAGACAGAGGGTAGAGGTGAGGCTCAGGTAGCTCTTTCATATACTTTAGGTGATGCTTATACAATCGAATACTGGACAAATATTGCTAAACAAATCGAAGAGATGGGTGCAGATTCAATCTGTATCAAGGATATGGCAGGTCTTCTCCTTCCATATAAGGCAACAGAACTTATCACAGCAATGAAGAGTGTTACAAAACTTCCTATTCAGCTTCATACACATTACACATCAGGTGTTGCTTCAATGACATACCTTAAGGCAGTTGAAGCCGGTGTTGATGTTATTGACTGTGCAATCAGCCCATTTGCTCTTGGTACATCACAGCCTGCAACAGAAGTTATGGTTGAGACATTTAAGGGAACTCCTTATGATACAGGTCTTGATCAGGATAAACTTGCAGAAATCGCTGATTACTTCAGACCATACAGAGAAGAGTGCTTAAAGAACGGTCTTATGAATACCAAGTCACTTGGTGTTAATATCAAGACACTTCTTTACCAGGTACCTGGTGGTATGCTTTCAAATATGATCAGCCAGCTTAAAGAGCAGAACGCTGAAGACAGATATGAAGAAGTGCTTAAAGAGATTCCTAACGTTCGTAAGGACCTTGGTGAACCACCTCTTGTTACTCCTTCTTCACAGATTGTTGGTACACAGGCTGTTCTTAATGTACTTATGGGCGAGAGATATAAGGTTGCTACAGACCAGACTAAGGATATCTTAAGAGGTAAGTACGGCCAGACAGTTAAGCCTATGAATCAGGAAGTAATTGATAAGGTTATTCCTGGTGAGCAGAGATTTACTTCAAGATCTGCTGATGCAGCAGGACTTACCAATGAAATGGATAAGTTAGAGGAGGAAATGAAGCAGTGGAAACAGCAGGACGAAGATGTATTATCATATGCTTTATTCCCACAGGTTGCTACAGACTTCTTTAAGTACAGACAGGCACAGCAGGAAAAGGTTGATATCAAAGCTGCTGATACAACCAATGGTGCATATCCTGTATAATTAAAAAATGTTTTAAAATAGTTAGCCCCGCAGTATTATGCTGTGGGGCTTTACTTTAATCAGGTGATTTATGAATATTGCAATTATAGGCGGAGGTGCTGCAGGAATGATGGCAGCAATCAAAGCCCTTGAAAATGGAAATAATGTAACATTATATGATAAAAATGACCGCCCTGGTAAGAAGCTTTATATTACGGGAAAAGGCAGATGTAATATAACAAATGATGCTTCCAGGGACGAATTTTTTGATAATGTTCTTGGAAATAATAAATTCTTATATAGTGCTTTTAATGCTTTCTCTAATCAGGATATGATTGATTTTATTGAAGGCCTTGGATGCCCTGTAAAGGTGGAAAGAGGTGGAAGAGTATTTCCGGTGTCTAATAAGTCGTCTGACGTCATTAAAGCTCTTAAAAACCGTTTACAGGAACTTGGATGTAATTTTAAATTTAATTCAGATGTTAAGGAAATTATCCCTTGTAATGAGGGTTTTGATATAGTAACAGATAATGACAGAACGTCGTATGAAAAAGTGGTTATAACCACGGGTGGAAACAGTTATCCCATTACCGGTTCCAATGGGGACGGATATAAATTATTAAAGAAACTCGGACACAGCATAACGGATATAAGACCTGCGCTTGTTCCAATGAATTCTTCTGATTATTTTATTAAGGATTTACAGGGGCTTACTCTTAAAAATGTAAGATTATCCATGTTGGTGGATGGAAAGCAAAAATATGAGGAAATGGGAGAGATGCTCTTTACTCATTTTGGAATATCCGGTCCGCTTGTTTTGTCGGCTTCTTCAGTTCTTGCTCATGTTAAAGAATATAAAACAGTTAAATGCATAATTGATTTAAAACCGGCACTCTCAGTTGAACAGCTTGATGAAAGGCTTATAAGGGAATTTAAGGAGGGTAATCTTAAGAACATAAATAATGTGATACCTAATTTATATCCTCATTCCTTATGCCCTGTAATGCTCAGGCTCTCAAATCTTGATCCATATAAAAAGTGTAATGTAATAAGCAAGGAAGAGAGGCAAAGACTTGTAAATGTCACAAAAAATTTTGAGATTAAAATAGATTCAGTCAGGGATTTTGATGAAGCTATTATTACTAAAGGCGGAGTAAATCTTAAGGAAATAAATCCGAAAACCATGGAGTCCAAAATCGTTCCCGGGCTGTATTTGGCCGGAGAGATTATTGATCTTGATGCTTTTACGGGAGGCTTTAATCTTCAGATTGCCTGGTCTACGGGATACCTTGCCGGTATGAGTCTGTAGCATGTGGCATATTTAGTGCTTTTATGATAAAATTGTTGATGTAAAAATGTATAAAAGGAGAAAATTTATGGGAATTAATATTGCAATTGACGGACCTGCCGGAGCAGGAAAAAGTACAATAGCCAAACTTGTTGCAAAGGAAAAAGGCTTTATATATGTGGATACAGGGGCTATGTACAGGGCTATTGCACTTTATCTTATAAGAAATAATGTGGCTCTTGATGATAGTGAATCTATGGTTAAATTTGCATCACAGGCTGAGGTTTCCATTAAATATGTTGATGGTCAGCAGCAGGTTATTCTTAATGGTGAGAATGTTAATGGTCTTATCAGAACAGAAGAGGTTTCGAAGATGGCTTCTGTTTCATCTGCTGTACCTGAAATAAGAACAATGCTTCTTGAACTTCAGAGAAAACTTGCAAGAGAAAATGATGTTGTCATGGACGGAAGGGATATTGGAACCAATATTTTACCAAATGCCCAGTACAAAATCTTCCTTACTGCTTCAGCTGAAGAAAGAGCAAACAGAAGATATAAGGAACTCGTTGAAAGAGGCGAGGAATGCGATTATGAGAAGATTAAAGCTGACATAATTGAAAGAGATGAAAGAGATTCAAACCGTGCCACAGCTCCGCTTAAACAGGCTGAGGATGCGATTTTGGTTGACTCTTCTAATATGACAATAGATGAGGTTGCAAAGACAATAATTGATTATTGTAAATAAATTCAGGATGGGAACAAATGGAAATAATTGTAGCTAAAACTGCCGGATTTTGCTTCGGTGTAAAAAAAGCTGTGGATACAGCATATGAACAAATTAATATGGGCAAAAAGATTTATACTTTAGGTCCTATAATTCATAATGAAACAGTAGTTAAAGACTTAGAGGATAAAGGTGCTACAGTAATTGAAAATATCGATGATTTAAAGAATATTAAATCCGGTACTGTAATTATACGTTCTCATGGTGTGCCAAAGAATGTTTATGATCTTTTGGAAGAGAATCATATTGATTATGTTGATACCACATGTCCTTTTGTAAAAAGGATACATTCAATAGTCTCGAAAGCGGCTGAAGAAGGTAAGACAGTCGTTATTATTGGCAACGCCGGACACCCTGAAGTAGAGGGCATTCAGGGCTGGGCAGGAGAGAAATCATATGTGATTGAATCGGTAGAACAGGCAGAGAAATTTGACCTGCCTAAAGAAACTGAAATTTGTCTTGTATCTCAGACAACTTTCAATCATAAAAAGTTTGAAGAATTAGTTGCAATATTTGAAAAAAAATATTATTATATTAATGTTGCGAAGACTATCTGTAATGCAACAGAACACAGTCAAAAAGAAGCTGCAGAAATCGCTTCAAAGGCTGATGTTATGATAGTAATAGGGGGAGCACATAGTTCGAATAGTCGAAAACTGTATGAAATATGCAAGAAGGAGTGCGATAATACTTATTTCATACAAACGCTGGATGACCTGAGTTTAGATTTATCTAAACCTGCAGAAATTGTAGGAATCACAGCCGGGGCTTCAACCCCAAATAATATAATTGAGGAGGTTCAAAATTATGTCAGACACAACTTTTGAACAATTACTTGAAGAAAATTTCAGAACAATTCATGCAGGAGAGGTGGTTGAAGGCAAGGTTTTCGATGTTAAAGAAGATGTTATCTACTTAGACATTAAATCAAAGTCAGATGGTATTTTGCCAAAGAGTGAATACACAAGTGACGCATCCGTTAATCTTCTTGACGCTGTACATGTTGGTGATGTACTTACAGTTAAGATTCTTCGTACCAATGACGGAGAGGGTCACGTTCCTTTGACATATAAGAGAATCGTTGCTGACAAGGGCAGCAAAGTTTTGGAAGATGCATTTAACAATGGTGATATCCTTACAGCTAAGGTTACACAGGTTGTTAAGGGTGGACTTTCAGTAGTTGTTGATGAAATCAGAGTATTTATTCCAGCTGGTTTACTTAATGATACTTATGAGAGCGATCTTGATAAGTATATTGATCAGGAAATTCAGTTCAAGGTTATCGAGTATAATCCAAAGAAGAGAAGATATATTGGTGACAGAAAGTGCGTTGTTGTAGAGCAGAAGCAGAAAGCAATGGCTGAAGTTCTTGAGAACGTTAAGGTTGGCGATATTATCGAAGGAACAGTTAAGAATGTTACAGACTTTGGTGCATTCGTTGATATCGGAGGAATCGATGGTCTTCTTCATATCTCAGAGATGAGCTGGGGAAGAATTGAGAATCCTAAGAAAGTATTTAAATCAGGTGACACTGTTAAAGTTCAGGTTAAGGATATCCAGGGAAGCAAGATCAGCCTTACAGCTAAGTTCGCTGATGAGAATCCTTGGAAGGATGCTGAAGAGAAATATGCTATCGGCAATGTAGTAACCGGTAAGGTTGCAAGAATGACAGACTTCGGTGCTTTCATTCAGCTTGATGATGGTGTTGATGGACTTCTTCATGTATCACAGATTTCTAAGAATCATGTTTCCAAGCCATCAGATGTTCTTAACATCGGTGATGAAGTTACAGCTAAGGTTGTTGATTTCAAACTTGATGCTCAGAAGATCAGCTTAAGTGTTAAGGAACTTCTTAAGGATAATGGTGAAGATGTTGATGCAGATGAGGCATCAGAAGAAGCACCTGCTGAAGATCAGGAATAATAATTATTAATAATAATATGTTAAACCCCGTTTCATTTGAAACGGGGTTTTGTTTTTTTATGGGGTTTCTCTGTGCCGGTTGCCTATTATACCAAAAGATGTTATTATTTAAGTGTGTGGGGATTAGATTAAGGATTGGGACTATATGAGAGATTATGACATTTTTAAAGACCAGGTATACAGATTAACCGGTATAGACTTAAATTCATATAAAGAAACTCAGATGAAGAGAAGAATTGACCAGTTAATTGCAAGACATGGTCTTAGCGGGTACGATGATTTTGTCACTAATCTGAAAAGTAACAGTACTTTATTAAAAGATTTTCTTAACTATTTAACCATTAATGTATCTGAATTCTATCGCAATCCTGATCAGTGGAGTATCGTAAGGTCAAGGATTGTTCCACTTTTAATAAATACATTTGGTCCGGATTTAAAAATATGGAGTGCAGCCTGTTCGACAGGAGATGAACCATATACTTTGGTTTTCGTTTTATCTGATCATATTCCAATGAACAGAATCAGAATAACTGCAACGGATATTGATGACCTGGTGCTTAAGACTGCTCAGGAAGGAATCTATTCTGAGAAGAGTTTTCCGGCTCTTCCAAAGGAGTATAAAGATAAGTATTTTATAAAGAGAGAAAATAAATATGAAGTATTACCGGAAGTAAAAAGGTGCGTTGATTTTAAACAGCATAATTTACTGGCTGATCCTTATCCGTCTAATCTTCATATGATAGTCTGCAGAAATGTTCTTATTTATTTCACAGAAGAGACCAAGGAGCAGATTTTTAGGAAGTATTATAATGCGCTGGCGCCGGGTGGAATATTATTCCTGGGAAGCACAGAGCAGATGATGAGTTATAAGGATGTAGGATTCGAAAGACTGGATTCTTTCTTCTTTAGAAAACCATTATAAAGCAAACAAAAAGCACAGCCTTGTGAGCTGTGCTTTTAATATTTAGATTATGCGATTAACTTTCGTTTAATAACATTGAACTTAAAACATGTTCAGCATATTTGTTGAATGATTCACGACTGGTCTTAAATTCATCTGTCAATTCAAAGTATAAGTTTTTGTCTTTATATTTCCTCTTATAAAATGGAGTGAAGATGTCTTCCCATTCTGGAAGATATAAGGACTGCTTTCTGGTATAGCAGGTAGCCTGTGTGGCATTCTTGCGGTGATCCTTATCAACATATGATGCAACGGACTTATGTATTGCCACATCTTCTTCAGGCAAATAATAATAATCATTATAATTGGAATAGAAGTATTTTAATTCTTCCTCATAAAGAGGTACCTTCAGAAGTCCTGTCATATCATTACCCGTAAAATAACAGCCTAAAGATGAGAAGGAAATCGGAGATGGAAGAGGAGTGAGGAACCTTAATGTAAGAACAAGTTCCTGACGCTTCTTATTCTCGTAATCATTATAATAATTAGCCTGAACCTTCATTACTCTAAGTGGGTTGTTGAAGATATCCACAACTGAAAGTATATCCATTAAATAAAGAAGATTAACAACGCTTTCCTTATTATGAAGGAGAATGTCATTTCTTAATTCTTCAGACTGATTGCAAACATAATCATGATAAATATTAATTAAATCGCTAACCTTGGTTTCGCTCTGTCTTGTAAGTCCCAAATAGCTTTCAAGAGTTTTCTGTTTACAGTCTTCAAGTTTAAGAAAGTTCTTATATGGTTTGATTCTCTTATATAAATCAAGACCGTTATATACCTCAAATAAGAAAGGAATGTTATAAATTGTACATTTCTGTTGAAGATATGGGATATCAAACTGATTACCATTAAAATGAATCAGGTAACTGTACTTAAGGCAAAGCTCCAAGAATGCTTTAAGTATTTCTTCTTCTTCATCATAATTGTCTGCCAGGAACTGAACAAGATTCCAATTGTCATTCTCGTAATATACACATCCGATTAAATAAAGATTGGAACTCTGAGCGCTGTATCCTGTGGTTTCAATGTTGACAAATAAAGCTGAACTTCTGTCACAAATCTTCTCGATAGGATACTTAGGTACTATGTCTGTTAGAACTTGTGTAAAGTTATGCATAATAATAACCCCTAAAAAAATACTTGTATTGTATAAAGTTTACAATTACTCTTTAATGATACCATAAATCGAAAAAAAATGTAGTAAAAATTGAAAAATTGTATTATTATATATGTTGGTTTTGTTTGATTTTTAACAAACACAAGAGGTTTATAGTTGTTAAGGAGTTGAAGAAATGGGCAAGTTTACTTTCCATGGAGGTATCCATCCTTATGACGGAAAGGATATATCCAAGGACAAATCCATCAAAGCTTATCTTCCTAAGGGTGAGCTTGTTTTCCCTGTAAGTCAGCATATTGGTGCTCCTGCTGAACCTGTCGTTCAAAAAGGCGACTATGTTAAGGTGGGACAGTTAATTGCCAAGGCTACAGGATTTGTATCTTCACCGATTTATTCATCGGTATCAGGTACAGTTAAAGGGATTGAACCAAGAAGAGTTACAACAGGTGACATGGTTCAGTCAATTATTATTGAAAATGATAATGAGTACGAGGAAGTAAAATTCGAACCTTGTGATGATTTATCAACATTAACTAAAGAAGAAATCATTAAACGAATTCAGGACGGTGGTATTGTTGGTATGGGCGGCGCAGGTTTCCCAACCCACGTTAAGTTATCACCTAAGAATCCGGAAAAAATAGATACAGTTATTGCTAACTGTGCAGAGTGTGAGCCTTATCTTACTTCTGACTATCGTAAGATGTTAGAGGAACCTGAGAAACTCATTAAAGGTCTTAAAATAATACTTTCATTATTTGATAATGCAAGAGGTTATCTGGCAGTAGAGGATAATAAGCCTGATGCCATTAAACTTCTTCAGAAGATGACAGAGAGCGAGAGCAAAATTACTGTAGTTCCGCTTAAAACCAAATATCCACAGGGTTCAGAACGTCATCTTATTTATGCTGTTAAAAAGAGAGCAATCAATTCTACAATGTTACCTGCTGATGCAAACTGTATCGTAGATAATGTTGATACAATTATTGCCATTTATCAGGCTGTCGTAGAAGGCAGACCACTTATGAACAGAATAGTTACATTAACAGGAGACTGCATTAAAGAGCCTCGTAACTACAATGTAAAGATTGGTACCAACTACGCAGAACTTGTTGAAGAGGCCGGTGGTTTTACCAAAACGCCTGGTAAGATTGTGTCCGGTGGTCCTATGATGGGCTTTGCTCTTTATGATATTAATGTACCGACAACCAAGACATCATCAGCACTTCTTACAATGAGTAAGGATCAGGTTGCTGAGGCTGCCAAATCAGCTACTGCATGCATTAACTGCGGCAGATGTGTGGAAGTTTGTCCTGGAAGAGTAATTCCAAGTAAACTTGCAGATTATGCTGAACATGGCAATAAAGAAATGTTCCAGAAGTTTAATGGTATGGAATGTTGTGAATGTGGCTGCTGTTCGTATATTTGTCCTGCCAAGAGACAACTTACACAGTCCATTAAATCCATGCGTAAAATGATTCTGGCTGACAGGAAGAAGAAATAGGAGGAGAGTATGGACAACAAATTACAAGTATCATCCAATCCCCATATTAGAGATAAAGTAAAAACCAAGGATATAATGCTCCTTGTTATTATCGCATTACTTCCTGCTACAGTTTTCGGTGTATTTAATTTTGGATGGTATTCATTATTATTAATAGCTGTTACAATTTGCAGCTGCGTTTTATCTGAACACATTTTTTGTAAGATTATTAAGAAGCCAAGCACAATCAGTGATAAGAGTGCAATAGTTACAGGACTTCTTCTTGGTCTTAACTTACCACCACACCTTCCACTTTGGATTGGTATTTTCGGCGGTGTTTTTGCAATAGTTGTTGTAAAAATGCTTTTTGGTGGTCTTGGTAAAAACTTTATGAACCCGGCGCTTGGTGCCAGATGTTTCATGGTTATTTCTTTTGCGAAATACATGACGAATTTTAACTGTGATGCGTATACATCACCAACACCTCTTGCTCTGGTTAAGGAAGGTGAGGCAGTTAATATTCTTGATATGATAATTGGTAGAACCGGTGGTACCATTGGTGAGACATCAGTTATTGCAATTTTATTAGGTGCAAGTTTCCTTATCCTTATGGGTGTAATTGATCTTAAGGTTCCTGGTTCTTACATTCTTACATTTGTATGCTTCCTTATTGTATTCGGAAGATTTGGAATCATTGATCACTTCGCTAACGGTGCACAGTTCTTTAACTTAAGCTACATCGCAAGCCAGCTTGCAGGTGGCGGACTTATGCTGGGTGCATTCTTTATGGCTACAGATTATGTTACAAGACCTATTACCAAAAATGGGCAGATTTTGTTTGGTATTTTACTTGGTATTCTTACAGGTTTATTCAGAATATATGGTCCTGGTGCAGAAGGCGTTTCATACGCCATCATCATCGGCAACTTGCTTGTTCCTTTGATTGAGAAGATTACAATGCCTAAGGCCTTCGGATATGGAGGTGAGAGAGCATGAATGGTTCAGAAATGAAAGGTATGATTAAAGATACACTTATTATGTTTGCAATTACTTTAATTGCAGGTCTTCTTTTAGGCTTTACATATGAACTTACCAAAGAGCCTATTGCAAAGCAGGAACAGGAAGCATCAGACAGAGCATGTGCTGAGGTTTTCTACGAGGCTGATGCTAATGGAGAACTTCAGAAGGTTGTTGATCTGACATTTGAAGAGGCTGCAGCTGATGAGGCTTTATCGGCAAAACTTAAAGAAGACGGATATAAGGGCGCTGTAATTGATAAAGTATTTACAGCAACTGATTCTAATGGAAATGTATATGGTTATGTAATTGGCGTAACAAGTAAGGAAGGTTACGGCGGTGACATTTCAATTTATGTTGGTATAACCGCAGACAGAGTTGTTAAGGGTACATCAATTCTTTCAATATCAGAGACTCCTGGTCTTGGTATGAGAGCATCAGAGGTACTTGTTCCTCAGTTCAGAGAAAGAACAGCTGAGAGTTTTGTAGTAACAAAGTCTGGCGCTACAATCGACAATGAAATTGATGCAATTACAAGTGCAACAATTACATCCAAAGCTTATACAGGCGCAGTTAATACATCTCTGCATTATTTTGATTTAATGAATGGAGGTGAGAATTAATGAAAGACTGTTTAGAGAGATTATATAACGGTATTATCAAAGAGAATCCTACCTTCGTTCTTATGCTTGGTATGTGCCCGACACTTGCTGTAACAACATCAGCTATTAATGGTCTGGGCATGGGATTATCAACCATGGTGGTTCTTGCACTTAGTAATATGATTATTGCGGCTCTTCGTAATATCATTCCTAAGAAGGTAAGAATTCCTGCATACATTGTAATTATTGCTTCATTCGTTACACTTGTAGAATTATTATTACATGCTTATGTACCAAGTCTTTATGCATCACTTGGTATCTATATTTCACTTATCGTTGTTAACTGTATCATCTTAGGCAGAGCAGAAGCATATGCCTCAAAGAATAAAGTATTTCCTTCACTTTTCGATGGTATAGGAATGGGACTTGGATTTACCATGGCTCTTACAATTATTGGTTTAGTCAGAGAATTTGTTGGTAATGCAACAGTATTTGGTTTCCATGGCAGCGATATTTATGGTACATCAATTCCAGAACTTTTAGTTAGTCTTGTTGACAAGGTATTTAATCCGGCAAGCACTAATGGACTTGTTGTTGGACTTAATCATTTCTTCTCATATGAGTTTGGCAGTTATTCACCTGTAGGTATAGTTGTTATGGCTCCTGGTGCATTCTTCATTCTTTCAATTTTGGTAGCTATTCAGAATGTTATGAAGATGAAGGGTGCTGCAAAGGGTAAGGATGTATCCAAGATCGGTTCCGGCTGCTCAGAAGACTGTATGAACTGTGGTGAGAAAGGCTGTGCTAGAAGGCTTGTTGATGTGACTGAAACTGTTAAGGCTGAAAACAAGACAGAAGAAGTTAAGGAAGCAAAGAATGAGGAGGTGAGTGAATAATGACAGATAATTATTTTCTTAATTTGGTTGTTATAGGAATCGGCTCTTCATTAGTATCAAATGTAGTATTAAGTCAGTTCCTTGGACTTTGTCCTTTCCTTGGTGTTTCAAAGAAGGTCAAAACCGCCGCCGGCATGGGTGGTGCAGTAATCTTCGTTATTACTCTGGCTTCTTTGGTTGCAGGTGTAATATATAAGTTCGTTTTGGCTCCTCTTAATATTACATATCTTAAGACTATTGTATTTATTCTTATTATTGCGGCTTTAGTTCAGTTTGTTGAGTTATTCTTAAAGAAATACATGAAAGGTCTTTATCAGGCACTTGGTGTATATCTTCCTTTGATTACTACTAACTGTGCAGTTTTAGGTGTTGCAATTAATAATGTAAATTACGGATATGATATTTTAACCGGTGTGGTTAATGGTTTTGCAACTTCAGCAGGTTTTGCAATTTCCATTATTATCTTAGCCGGCATTAGAGAGAAGATGGAATATAATGATATCCCTAAGCCTTTCAGAGGTATGCCTATAGTATTAGTTACTGCTGGACTTATGGCTATTGCCTTCTGTGGTTTTGCAGGACTTATATAAGAAGGAGAGAATATGAATATACAGGGAATTATAATTGCCGTTGCAGTTGTTGCTGCAGTTGGCTTATTCATAGGAATATTCTTAGGAATCGCATCAATTATTTTTAAAGTATTTGTTGATGAAAGAGAAGAAAAAATCGTAGAAGTTCTTCCTGGCAATAACTGTGGTGGTTGTGGATATCCTGGATGCTCAGGACTTGCAGCAGCTATTTGTAAGGGCGAGGCTCCGGTTAACGGATGTCCTGTAGGTGGAGCAGCAGTTGGTAAGAAAGTTGCTGCCATTATGGGTGTTGAAGCTCCTGATGGAAAGCAGATGGTTGCTTTTGTTAAATGTCAGGGTGACTGTGAGAAGACCAATTCAAATTATGAATATACCGGCGAAGAAGACTGCCAGATGATGGCTTTTGTACCTGGCCAGGGTCCTAAGAGTTGTAATTTTGGATGCCAGGGATATGGAAGCTGCGTTAAGGTTTGCGATTTTGATGCCATTCATGTTATAAATGGAGTAGCAGTAGTAGATAAGGATAAATGTAAGGCCTGTGGTAAATGTGTGGCCATCTGCCCAAGACATCTTATTGAACTCATTCCTTACGATGCTAAATATGCAGTAGCATGTTCATCAAAGGCCATCGGTAAACAGACCATGAAAGACTGTTCTGCAGGTTGTATTGGCTGTGGATTATGTAATAAGAATTGTGAGAATAAGTCTATTACTGTAACTGATAATCATGCATCAATTAATTACGATACATGTATTGGCTGTGGTGTATGTTTATCCAAGTGTCCTAAGAAGTCGATTGTGGAACATTAGGAATTAATTAATAATGAGTAAGATTTATAAAAGTTTTAATACAAATTGCAGTTCTATTTGGAAGAGAATTCTTCCAATAGAACTGTTTTTGATATTTATAAGTATCTTTTTGTCTTCCTGTTATGCAGGTTCTGAACCTTTAACAAAAAGTGGATTTTTCTTTGATACTTATGTGACTTTTACATATTATGATTCGGCTGATTCGGAATATATTGATGAAGCATTGAATATGTGTAATGAATATGACAGACTTTTTTCAAGAACAATTGAAGGATCTGATATATATAAAATTAATCATTTTAAAGGTGAATATGTAGAAGTTGATGAAAGAACCATTGATATTTTAAAAGAGGCTATTTTCTACTGTGAGCTTTCTGAAGGCAGGGCAGATATTACGGTTGCCGACCTCATGATGCTGTGGAATTTTACTGATGGGGATGGCACTGTGCCATCGGATGATGAGATCAAAGCGCTTTTGCCAGGAATTGATTATCATAATATAATAATAGATGAAGACAATAAAATGGTTAAACTTAGTGAGGATAGTGGCAGTCTTGATTTGGGTTTTATAGCCAAGGGATATATTACATCAAAACTAAAGGATTATCTAACTGAGTCTGGCGTAAAATCCTGCGTAATTGATTTAGGTGGAAACCTGTATATGATAGGCTCAAAGCCTGATGGCAGTGAATATAATGTAGGAATAAAAAAGCCATTTAGCACCAGTAATGAGACAATTGACACCATTAGTATATCTGACAGGGCAGTTGTTACTTCAGGCATATATGAAAGATATTTTGAAGCAGATGGACAGATATATCATCATATACTTGACTTAAATACAGGATATTCAGTTGATAATAATGTTTACAGTGTTACAATAATATGTGAAGATGCCACAAAGGCAGACGCCCTTAGTACCATATGTTTAATTTATGGTATTGATGATGGCCTTGATCTTATAAACTCCATGGATGAGACAGAGGCCATATATGTAGATGATAATTACAACCTTCATTATAGTGATGGATTAAATAAATAGATAAAGGAAATGTGTTATGGGGGTATATATTAACCTTGTACAAATGGCCATGTATTATGTGAAAAATACCGACAGGGTAGAGAATTCGGATAATTCAATTATGCTCGATTCGGTATATGCAGAAAGTTCACTGGCTCAATATGTGGAAAGAGAAATTGAGAATAATTTATTGTTCTCAAGTTTTGATATTACATACAATATGGGACCGCTCTTTAAAAAAGAGTGGAATAATGTTGTAAATGCATTTGCATCTCTTTTGAAAAATAAAGAAGTCAGCGTAGTGGATTTTAAAGCAAGGGAAAATGCGGATGTTGATATTATTGAGCCGAAGTATAATACAGGTTTGAAAGTCAGAGCTAATACTTACGCAGTGAGGATTTCCTCATTTACCTGTACCATGTTGTGGCTTCCGAATCTGATTGTCATTAAAAATGACAGGGAGCTTAAAGTTTATACTTATAATCTTCTGGATTTCAGCTTTGTTAATACCCAGGTTGAGAAGAAAAAGAAGATAAGTAATTATGGCACTCTTAAAATCGGCGGACCTTATATGACTCTGGAGATTCAGTCTTCAGTAGTTGAATGCGCTGAGCTGATTAATGGTACTATTGATATATATAAGAAATGCTTCCTGATTAATAAAGAAGAGGAAGAGACTGATATTGAAGATATAATTGAATCAGAGAATAAAGACAGGATAATCAGCAAGGCTCAGAAATATACAAAGTTAATTAAGAGTTTTGGATTTGAATGTGGATTTATTGATGGTCAGCATCTTGATACTTTTCTGGTTTATCTTTTTAAAGCTAATGGCGGCATTAATGATGATCTTGAAAAGATACAGGATGAGTTTAATAACAAATTAGGTGACTATTATCTCTTTAAAGAAGTGGGGGATGATGAGTTCCTGATTTACGAGGAAACAGAGAAAAAAGCAGATGAAAATACCTATATCAAAAGGGTTTTGGATGACGCCATTGAAAGATCAAAGAAAATGGATTTCCATAAAAAAGCCAAAAAGAATATGGGTAATGTGAAGGATTCTGTTTTGGATAAGACTGGATTTGTTCGTTTTGAAAATAAAGAAAATGTTGCCAAAACCACAAATGCCCCTAAGAAGTCTCAGGCAAATATGGAGAACTTTAAGGCTGTTACTAAAGAGGATTCCATTGAAAGCATATTTGATGAACTTAATTCACTGACAGGTCTTGAGAATGTTAAGAAAGAACTAAAGGAACTTACATTTGTTGTTCAAAACAGACAAAGAAGAGAGAAACAGGGGCTTAAGACTCCTCCGATTTCTCTACATCTTGTATTTACAGGTAATCCGGGAACAGGCAAAACCACCGTCGCCAGATATGTAGCTAAGATTTACAAGTGCCTTGGCTTATTAAGTGAAGGACAAATGGTGGAGACTGACAGGAGCGGTCTTGTAGCCGGATATGTTGGTCAGACTGCAATTAAAACAAAAGAGGTCATTGACAGTGCTCTTGGCGGCGTTTTGTTTATTGATGAAGCCTATGCTCTTACCAATAAGACGGAAGGGGATTTTGGCATAGAGGCTGTTGATACTCTTTTAAAGGCAATGGAGGATAATAGAGATAACCTGGTGGTTATTGTGGCAGGTTATGATGATTTGATGGAAGAGTTTATCAATTCCAATCCGGGCCTTAAATCAAGATTTAACAGGTTTATTCATTTTGATGATTATAAGCCGGAAGAGATGTATGATATATTTGAAGGCATGTGTAAGAAATACCAGTATACGGTTTCTGATGATGCCAAAGATATGATTATTTCTTATTTGGAAAATGCTGATGCCGGTAAAATGGGCAATGGCCGAGGGGTTAGAAACCTGTTTGAAAAAGTGATTACAAAGCAGGCCAAGAGGCTGGAAACCTCGCAAAGTCAGGATATTAAGGATCTTCAACTGATAATACCTGATGATTTCAGAGATATATTCTAAAAAACAGTAATTATACACAGGCTGTCTGAACTTTCAGACAGCCTTTTTATTATACCTAAATATTGTAAAAAACCTTGTAAAATCAACAATATATTGTATAATATAATGTAGTAAAGTGGGTTTTAATGGAGATTTTTACGTTGGAAGAAGTATACGGTTACAGATGCAGGACCAAAGCAGAATATGAGGCGGCTTTGAGAGATGAGAAAAAGATTGAAAGAATCAAGGCCGGCATGGATGAAAATGACTTTAAGTCTGTGGAGAAAGTATACAGAAATCTGATTAATCATAAGTATGATTTTGAGACTCCTGTGGGGACGGAGATTTTTGACGATTATATTTATGAGTTATATAACAAAAATAAAAGTGGCTCAAAGGTTAGAAAGAGTAAGTCTGTTGAAAGTAAGAATGTAAGCAGGGCTGAGAGAACAGGTAAGAAGGATGCGGGAAAGAAGGCCAATGAAGATGATGACCTTTATGACGATCCGGAATTTGAGAAACTTGTTCAAAAAGAGATAAAAAAGAATAACAGTAAAAGGCGAATTGCTCTGTGGGCGCTTTTTACGCTGGCTTTTTTGTCCATAATTTATTTTGGATTATACAGTTATTATTCCAACAAATCTGACAAGATACAGCAGCAGGCCATAAATGCCAAGAAAGAGGCGGATACAGCCAAGGCGCTGGCTCAGTATGTGCCTACGGAAGTTGAGGCAGCCAATGACGAGGACTTCGTTTATGTGGAACCTACAGTGCTTGAAAAGTATGAAGATTTATATAATAGCAATAAAAGTCTAATAGGATGGATAGAAATTGCCGATACTAATATTGATTATCCGGTTATGCAGACTGTAAATAATGAATATTATTTAAATCATAACTTTAATCAGGAGCAGGACAGGAACGGATGTATTTTCCTTGACTGCAATTGCAATATATATCCAAGAAGTACCAATCTGATTATTTACGGTCATCATATGAAGTCCGGAAAGATGTTTGGTACGCTGAATAAATTAGAGGATGAAAGTTTTTATAAGGATCATCCATATATTTATTTCGATACAATTTATGAAGAAGGCGTTTATCAGATATGTTACGTCTTCAGAGACAGAGTAAGAACAAATGATGATGTGGGATTTAAGTATTATGAATTTTATAATGCTTATACCAAGGAGGAATTTGATTCCTACATGCAGGAGATGAAGGATGCATCCCTTTATGATACAGGTGTGGATGCTAATTACGGTGATGTGCTCATTACTTTATCAACCTGTGATTATGTGCAGAATAACGGCCGATTCGTGGTTGTGGCCAAAAGAATAGAACTTTAGATTATCTTACGGAGGCTTGGAAATGGCTAATAAGAAAAAAACTAAAAAGAGACTCAGCAGAAGAATGAGAAAGACAATCAGAATTACTTCTGCGGTTATTTTATTGCTTTCTGCAATTGGTGTTGCTCTTATTCCACAGAGTAAGAAAACTTCAGCGGCAGATCAGGCAAGAGTAACAGTTTTGGATACAGACAGCAGTATTCCTGTTATTACGGCTTCTGATAAAATATATACCACCGGTGATGGTATGTTCCAGTTTGCCTACGTAAATAAAGGTAGTGGTGGTGATAAGGTTGCCGTAATTGTAGGTTATGACTATGAGCGTTCACTTGATGGTGGTCAGCTTACCATTCCAGACTCTTTTGATGCTTACGTTAAATATACACATGCTCAGGGTACTACAGCCGGTTATGCTGCAGTAGGAAAGAGCGAAAATGTTTTATATTATCCTATATACAAAGATGTAACAACAACCACTACTGACCCGGATTCAGGAGAAGAAATAGAACAGACAGAAAGAGTTTTAGATTCTTACAGACCATGTCTTTATTCTGATTTTGATGAATGGTATTACGATTCAGAAAAAGGCGGAGCAAAGAGAGACGTTAAGGATTTCTATTATACAAATAATGGTACTGATTATCTGCCAACAACAGATGAAGCATATCAGTGGATTCATGAAGCAACAGTAGCTTATATTTCAAGCCAGCATGTTGTTAAGTCTGCTGATGAGACTACATGGGAACTTGATCCGACACCTAATACGGGTATTTTCTCACAGGCAAGTAATATTAAGAATCTGTCTGTAGGCAGAAACTTACTTGGTATTGGTAATTATGCATTTTATAACTGTGCATCTCTTCAGGATATTACACTTGCCGATGGTATTAATACAATCGGTAATTCGGCATTTGCAAACTGTGTTAACCTTAAGTCAGTTGATATTCCTGCCAATTCTGCAATTACAGCAATTGGTGATCATGCATTTTATAATAACAGAAGTTTAGAGTCATTTACTGTTCCTGTAGCTGTTAAAAAAATCGGCGACAGTGCTTTTGAGAACTGTGCTGCAATTAAAGATATTGATATGAGCGCAGGTGGACAGAATGTACTTCTTAATACTCTTGGTGATGATGTATTTAAGGGTTGTACAGCTTTGGAGAGTTTAAGCTTCCCGGATACATTTAATCAGGATATTGAAGCAGGATGGCTTGAAGGAGATTCTTCACTTAAATATGTTAAAATTCCAAATGCTATTATGAATGTTGTTCCAAGCGCTGATTTTGGACTTGATGATTTACTTGCTCAGCTTCCTGAAGAATTCTATTTTGAAGGACCTGACTCATCAAATATTCATACTACATCAAGAGACAATTCATTCTCATTTAAGTATTTGGATCAGGAAATCTATGAGAAGGTTATTGATAATAATGGTAAACTTGTTTATCAGGTAGATAATAATAATGAGCTTATTTATTTCTCAATGGAACCTACAGTATCTGAAGTAGATATCCCTGATGCCATTGGTCCTTATCATGTAACAAAGATTGGTACAGGTTCATTCACTGATAATCCTAATCTTACTAAGATAACAATTCCTTCTTCAATTACAGAGATTGAAGGGGATGCTTTTAAGGGCTGCTATAACTTAAAGGATGTAATTTATGAAGAGCCAATAAATCTTTCATATATTGGGGACGGGGCTTTTGACACACAGGTTGTTGATTCATCTGTTACCCTTCCGGCTACTCCTGAACTTACATTTACCGGTGTGGCAGAGAAGGGCTCAGCTCCATTTGATTATGCGATGGACCCAAGTCACAATATTAACAGAGGTTCACAGCAGACAACTTATATTAAGTTCTACACAGGATGGCCAAGTAACTTAACTGTTCAGTATAATCCTGAAGATAATGCAGCTGAACTTATCGATTATCCTCATTTAGAGGAACTTGACGGATATACAACAAATGATTATCCATATATTACGGCTGAAATGGCTTCAGCAGCATTATCAGCCAAGGCTGCATATGATTCAGGTGCGACATTAACTGAAGATCAGAGAAATATTATTAATTCTGCACTTAATATTGATATACCTAATGGTGTTGATACAATCAAGGATGGTATTTTCTCGGGTAAGGATGAGGCTGGTAATGTTATTGGCTCACCTAATACCGATATTAAGACTATTACAACAGAGAATCTTAAGAAGATTGATCCATATGCATTTGCAGGATGTACAGATTTAATTGGTGCTTATATTAATGGTGATACAACATCAATCGGAGATTTTGCATTCCAGGATGATGAAAAATTAGCAGATGTGGATATTACTCCAAGTCTTCAGAATCTTGGAACAGCTCCATTTGCATCATGTACATCATTATCAGATGTTGATTTTAAGGGCAGTGATAACTTCGTATGTTCTGATGCAGCAATTTATGAATATGACGCAAACAAAAGAAAAGCAACACTTGTTGAAGTTCTTAAGGCAAAAGGTCTTACATATGGTTCAGGTGCCATGAGCACTGCTGAACTTGGTGAAGTTCAGAATATTTATCCATATGCTTTCTATGACTGTGATGGTGTTATCAGTGCTGACCTTTCTGAATCAGGTATTGATCAGGTTCCTGAATCATGTTTCGAGGGAACAGACAACTTATTCATGGTAAATCTTCCTGAAAGCAACAGAAGTATTGGTGCTAATGCTTTTAAGGACAGCAATATAAGATATGTTGATATTCCTAATGGAACATCAGTAATTGATAATACAGCATTTGACGGTGATCCACAGACCATTACTTTCTATGCAGAGTCTGATTCACCTGCAAGATATTATGCTGATCATTATCCAAATATTATTGTGGCAGACAAGCCGGTAACTTATAAGGTTACTTTCTATGACGAGGATGCTGTAACAATTCTCGACACAGTAACTGTTAATGAAGGAGAGGATGCAACTACACATGTTGTTCCTACAAAAGAGGGATATACATTTGAAGGATGGAGACCTGAACCTACAAACATTACTGAGAATACAAAGGTTTATGCTACATACAAAGAGATAATTGAAGAAGAGACATTATTTACAGTTAAGTTTATTGATTATGATGATACTGTACTTATGACTCAGACTGTTAAATATGGTGAGGACTGTATCGTTCCTCAGAGTCCTACAAGAACAGGATATGTATTCGCAGGATGGAGACCTGCAATAACCAATATTACACAGGATACCATTACATATGCTCAGTATGAGAAGGAAGAGGAAAGCAAGATTGATCCAAATCCTACTCCTACACCAAATCCGGACGGAGGTAATGGTGGTAATTCCGGTGGAAACGGCGGAAACAGCGGCGGCAACACAGATGGTGGAAACTCCGGCGGAAACAGCGGTGGAAATTCCGGCGGCAATTCAGGCGGAAACAGCGGCGGTAACTCAGGTGGAACCACACCTGCAGCTCCAACACTTTATACACTTACTGTAGTTAATGGTTCAGGATCAGGTTCTTACGCAGCAGGCGCTCAGGCTATAGTTGTTGCCAATAATCCTGCAACAGGTAAGAAGTTTGATAAGTGGACAATTGATAATGACAAGGCAAAACTTGCAAGTGCATCAATAACTGCAACTGTTGTTACAATGCCTGCAGCCAATGTTACAGTTACTGCTAATTATGCTGATGATAAGAGTTCATCGGGCTCCGGCTCAAGTTCGGGTTCATCATCCAGCAAGACTACAACACCTTCAAATACAACATTTAATGTTAATAAGACAGGTATATCTAATACATCTGTTGCATCAGCAAGTGTTTCAGGTTCAACAGATAATTACATCTTAAAACTTACTGATTCTGCTACAGCGAAAGAAGAAGTAGAAGAGGCACTTAAAGAGAAGTACGGTACACTTGATAATATTAAATATTTTGCATTTGACTTGTCATTATATGATTCAACAGGTAAGACCAAGATTGAGAATAAGGATGGACTTAAAGTAAATGTTACACTTCCTATTCCTGATGATCTGGTTCAGTATGCCGGTAATAATAAGATTTGCTATGTTGTAAATGGTGAGATTAAAGAATTAAATCCTAAGTTTACAACCATTAATAAAGTACCTTGTATGACATTTACAGCAAGTCACTTCTCACCATATGCAATTTATGTTGATACAGGTAACTTAAGTGCATCCAAGTCATATAATGCAACACCTAAGACAGGCGACGGAATTGCTCCTAAGTATTTCCTTGCAGTTGCGCTTTTAGCACTTTCAGGATTCTTATTCATTAAGAAAGATAAAAGAAAAGTTGCAACAGCCAAGTAGTTGTTAGAGGATAACCTATGAAGAAGAGCATTAAAATAATTACAATTTCAGCCATAACTCTTTGTCTGATTGCTGTCATAGTTTTAGCTTCATCTGTAATATCATCAAAAGCAGAAAGCGGAACTTTGTCAGTAAGCGATGAAACGTTATATAAATATGAGGGCATAGACACCAGGGTGACTGTGCCTTCAGGTGTTAAAACCATTGGCAAAGGGGCTTTTGAAGATTGCGACAGCATAGAAGTAATCTATCTTCCAAGTGGTCTTGAAACAATTGAATATAATGCTTTTGCTGAGATGGATTCCTTAAAGAGAATTCAGATTCCTGATTCGGTTACATTTATTGGAACCGGGGCTTTTGCCAACTGTCCTAATCTTACATCAGTGGAAATTGGTACGGGTGTAGAGAAACTGGGTTCAGGTGTTTTCTCAGGCTGTAATTCCTTAAAGAAAGTATCTTTAAATGAGAATAATAAATATCTTTCCTATAGTGATGGCGTTTTATATAATGCTGATAAATCAACAATATATGCCATGATGCCGGGAAGAGAGAAGATATCATATGTAATGAATAATAATGTTAATTTCATTACACCTTATTCATTTTATGGTGTTGATGCTCTTGAACATGTTGCATTGTCATCAAGTCTTACAGATATTTCTCCATATGCTTTTTCCGGTGCAGATAGTCTTAAATCTGTAGCTATTGGTTTTAATACCAATACAATTGATATCAATGCTTTTGAGAATTGCACATCACTGGAACAGATTCATATTCCTGATTCTGTAACAGCAATTCATCCATCATCTTTTGATGGCTGCACAAATATCAGTTTCTATGCTCCGGAGTTTAGCGTAGGCTATAATTATGCGCTTGAAAAAGGCATACCGATTCTTAATAATCCAATTTATGATTTAAATATTGCCGAGTCTACAAAGTATGATAAGAAGGAAACTTCTGAACCAAAGGTGGAAACTGAAGGTAATACGGTAACAATTAATGGCGTAACACAGGTTATCAAGCCGGAAGTGGAAGAGGAAAGAGTTCCAGATGGTCCGGATGTGCTTGCAAGTACACAGGTAGTTAATTCTGAAGCTGTAGTTCTTCTTGACGTTACCCAGCCTAAGGTTATATCATCTAATGGTACTGTTGAATATGGAAATATTTTAGAAGATTATCTTACAGATGGAAAAATACCCGATAATCTTTATTATATGAAAAAGGATTTAAAGAGCATAAACATACCTGAAGGAATTAAGGAAATCGGTTCTTTCTCTTTTGCAAGATCAGGCATACAGAAGGTTGATATTCCGGATGGTGTGACTACTATTGGTTATGGCGCTTTCTATCACTGTGATGATTTAAAAGAGGTTAATATTCCTTCATCAGTTACGGATATTGGAGAAAATGCTTTTGAACATACTCCTTTCATTCAGGATTTCTATGATAATTCAGAAGAGGATTATCTGATTGTGGGAGATGGTATTCTGATAGCATATAAATGTGATGATAAGGATTTTAAACTTCCTTCAACTGTTAAGAAGGTAGCTTGTAAAGTCCCTACTAAATAAATTAATTATATGGAGGACATATGGAAAAGATTAAGATGGTAACCCCGCTTGTAGAAATGGATGGGGATGAAATGACCAGAATTCTGTGGAAGATTATTAAGGATGAGTTATTAATTCCTTATATTGATCTTAAGACAGAATATTATGATTTAGGTCTTGAGAAAAGAAATGAGACTGATGATCAGATTACAATAGACAGCGCCAATGCAACAATTAAATATGGTGTAGCAGTTAAATGTGCAACCATTACACCTAACGCTGCAAGAGTAGAAGAATATAATCTTAAGGAGATGTGGAAGAGCCCTAACGGAACAATCAGAGCAATCCTGGATGGTACCGTATTCAGAGCTCCTATTGTTGTAAAAGGCATTGAGCCATGTGTCAGCAAATGGAAAAAGCCTATCACCATCGCGCGTCATGCATATGGTGATGTATATAAGAATACTGAAATGAAGATACCTGGAGCCGGAAAGGCAGAACTTGTATTTACTGCAGAAGATGGTACAGTAACAAGAGAGACCATCCATGATTTCAAGTCAGCAGGTATTATTCAGGGTATTCACAATATCGACAAGTCAATTGACAGTTTTGCAAGGTCATGCTTTAATTATGCACTTGATACAAAGCAGGATTTATGGTTTGCAACAAAGGATACCATTTCAAAGAAATATGATCACAATTTCAAGGATATATTCCAGGAAATCTTTGATAAGGAATATAAAGAGAAATTTGATGCTGCAGGAATTACATACTTCTATACACTTATTGATGATGCGGTAGCAAGAGTTATGAAATCTGAAGGTGGTTTCATCTGGGCATGCAAGAACTATGATGGCGATGTATTCTCAGATATGATCAGTTCAGCATTTGGTTCACTTGCAATGATGACTTCAGTACTTGTATCTCCAAGCGGTGTTTATGAATATGAAGCAGCTCATGGTACAGTTCAGAGACATTATTACAAGCACCTTAAGGGCGAAGAAACATCTACCAACTCTGTAGCAACCATATTTGCCTGGACCGGAGCTCTTCGTAAGAGAGGAGAACTTGATAATATTCCTGAACTTATGGATTTTGCAGATAAGCTTGAGAAAGCTACTATTGATACAATTGAAAGTGGAAGAATGACCAAGGATCTGGCGCTTATCACATCACTTGAAAATGTAACTGTATTAAATAGTGAGAATTTCATTAAAGAGATTCGTAAGACTCTGGAAACAATGATTTAAATAGATTTAAGAGTAAGGCGCTCTTTTGAGCGTCTTATTTTTTGGGAGATTTATATGGAAAGGGAACACTTAGGTTCCAGATTAGGATTTATATTATTATCAGCCGGCTGCGCCATTGGAATAGGCAATGTATGGAAGTTTCCGTATATGGTTGGTTCTAACGGGGGCGGGGCTTTTGTCCTTTTGTATCTGATATTTCTCTTTATACTGGGAATTCCGGTTATGACAATGGAATTTGCAGTTGGAAGAGGAGCAAAGCAAAATCCGGTTTTGAGTTTTAAGAAACTGGAGAAAAAGGGACATAAATGGCATATTCATGGCTATGTCTGCATTATCGGATGTTATCTTTTGATGAGTTTTTATACATCTGTTGCAGGATGGATGCTGTATTACTTTTATGCATCGCTGACCGGTAAATATGAGGGGCTTGATTCGGCAGGAGTTGGGAACTTCTTTAATAATATGCTTCTTAGTCCCAAAATAAATATTACGGGAGTTATTATAATCTGTATCCTTGGTTTTCTGGTGCTTTCATTCGGACTTCAAAAAGGCCTTGAATCCATTACCAAGGTAATTATGCTTTTGCTTCTTTTCCTTATGGGATTACTGGCAGTTCACAGCGTATTGTTAAAAGGCGGACTCGAAGGAATAGTATTTTATCTTAAGCCGGATATTAATGTAATTAAGCAGGTTGGATTTAGTAATGTGGCGGTAGGAGCCATGCAACAGGCCTTCTTTACATTAAGCCTTGGCATAGGTTCTATGGCAATATTCGGAAGTTATATAGATAAAAAAAGAGCCCTGATGGGAGAGGCTGTAAGTGTGGCAATTCTTGATACAGTGGTTGCTGTCTGCTCGGGACTTATTATATTTCCTGCATGCTCAGCTTTTGGAGTCAGTGTAGACAGTGGTCCGAGCCTTCTGTTTATTACGCTTCCCAACGTTTTCAACAATCTGGCAGGTGGAAGAATATGGGGAACATTATTTTTCTTATTTATGAATTTTGCTTCCTTCTCCACGATACTTGCAGTATTTGAAAACATTGTTTCAGGCTGTATGGAATTATTTAACATATCCCGTAAAAAAGCCTGCCTTATAAATATATTTGTAATGATTCTTCTCTCGATGCCATGTGCAATTGGCTTTAATCTTTTGTCATTTATTCAGCCTTTAGGAGAGGGTACAACAATACTTGATTTGGAAGATTATATTGTGAGCCAGTGGCTGTTACCTTTGGGCTCCTTAGTATTCGTATTATTCTGTACTTACAAGTTTGGCTGGGGATGGGAGAATTTCCTTAATGAAGCCAATGAAGGCAAAGGTCTGAAGGTAAGATCGTGGATGAAATTATATATGCAGATTGTTCTGCCAATAGTTCTTATTGTTATCTTTATACTTGGAATCATTTAAAAAATGGGAGGAGCTTATGACTCAAGCTCTTCCCATTTATTCATTAATTCATCGATTTCCAAATTAATATCATTTAATTCGCTGCAAAGCTCATTTAACTTGGCGGAGTTAGAAGCAATATCTGGGTTAATCATGCTTTCTTCAATTTCAGTTTTTTTATTCTCCAAAGCCTCAATTTTTTCCTCGATTTTCTTTATGTCTTTTTCTCGTTTTTGTTTCTCGGCCTTTTCTTTCTTCTGGCTTAGATAATCAAGATTATTCTTTGTTGGCTCATCCTTAACTAAAGACGGGGCATCAGGCGATTTCGAAGCGGAGTTTTGCTCGGAACTCTTAAGGAGATAATAATCATAATTACCTATATACTGGGTAAAATGCCCGCCCTTTAACTCAACAACTTTAGTAGCCGTCTTATTGATAAAATACCTGTCGTGGCTTACATATAAAACAGTGCCTTCAAAGTTATTAATGGCTTCTTCCAAAATTTCCTTACTTGTCATATCAAGATGGTTGGTAGGCTCATCGAGAATGAGCAGGTTACCCTTGGAGAGCATAAGCTTGGAGAGAATAACGCGGCTTCTCTCGCCACCTGATAGAGTGGAAATTCTTTTAAATACATCATCATCCCTGAATGAGAAACTTCCCAGCATATTTCTTATTTCCGTATTGGTCATGTCAGGATAGGAATTCTGAATTGACTCAAAGATTGTATCATTGTCATCCAGTACTTTGGCATTCTGATCAAAATAGGAGATTTCCACATTTGTGCCATATTCTATATCACCGGCAGACTGACGAAGTTCTCTGTTAATAAGCTTAAGGAAAGTTGATTTACCGGTACCGTTGGCGCCGATTAAGGCAATTCTTTCACCTTTTTTGATTTCTAAACTTACGCCTTCTAAAATCTTATTGCCGTTATAATCAAAGAAGAGATTATCTATGCTTAAAACATCCATGCCACTTTCTTTATTAACCTTAAACTCAAGGCTCATTTCCGTGGTCTCTATATTTACTTTTTCAACGGCGGCTCTTTTGTCCAGCTGCTTAACGCGGCTTTCGGCTCTTTTGATGGATTTCTCCCTGTTGAAAGAGCGAAGAAGAGCAATAACTTCTTCCTGCTTTTTGATATAAGCCTGTTCTTTATTATATTCGCGCATCCTGGCAAGAACATAGGCATCTCTTTTTACAATGAAATCATCATAATTGCCGCTGTATGACAAAATGGATGTATTATTTATCCAGGCTACTTTCTTAACAACTTTGTTTAAGAAATAGCGGTCGTGGGAGATGATAAGTGCTGCGCAGTTTAAACTTAAAAGTTCCTTTTCCAAAAAGGCGATGGAGTCCATATCAAGATGGTTTGTAGGCTCATCAAGCAAAATGATGTCCGGCTTTTGCAAAAGAATGAGAGCCAGAAGTAATCTGGTTTTCTCGCCACCGCTAAGTGATGAAACCTTTCTATCCATATCGCCGCCCAGGAATTTAAGCCCTGAAAGGGTAGCATTAATCTCATTTTTATAGGTTAATCCACGATTATTGACAAAACTGTCCATCTTCTGATGATAGACATCCATATGTTTATCAAGCTCATCACCTGATAATGAACTCATTTCCTTCTCCATATCGCGGAGAGTCTTTTCTTCAGCAATTAAAGAAGAGAAGACATCAAGGGCTTCTTCGCAGATGGTTCTGTCATCCTCGAAGGTAATTACCTGAGGCAGATAGGCGATTTTGGCATCTTTTTTAAGGAATATGTCACCGCTGTCGGCATGCTCCTTACCCATAATGATATTAAGAAGAGTAGTTTTACCGGTACCATTATTACCGATAAGAGCCACCATTTCATGCTCATTTATGCCAAAAGACACATCCTTAAGGATGGTTTTGTCGCCGAAAGATTTAGTTATGTTACTAATATTTAAAATCATTGCCTGCTTCCTTTAAAAACGCACTTATATAATGATACATCAAAGTTGACACTTTATCTATGAAAAATTATAATTATTAGTAGTTAAAAAAATAACGATTATGTTTGTTACTTGGAGGTTTAAAAGTGGAAACTAATGGTATTTCACAGGCAGTCATTAGTAGGTTACCAAGATATTACAGATATTTAGGTGATTTGAAGGATGAAGGAATTGAAAGAATTTCTTCTCATGACCTTAGTGTCAGAATGAATGTTACCGCATCTCAGATAAGACAGGACTTCAATCAGTTTGGCGGTTTTGGTCAGCAGGGATATGGCTATAATGTTGAATATCTCTATGATGAAATTGCCAAAATCCTGGGCTTAAATAAGAAACATAATCTTGTAATTATTGGCGCAGGTCACTTAGGACAGGCTCTTGCCAATTATATGAATTTTGAAAGAAGAGGATTCTTTACCAAAGGATTATTTGATAAGGATGAATCAATAGAAGGTCAGGAAGTAAGAGGTCTTAAGATTTATTCCATGGATAAACTTGAAGAGTTTATTAAGGAAAATGATATTGATATTGCAGTACTTACACTTCCTAAGCAGGGAGCGCTTGAGGTATCCAAGACATTGACTGCATGCGGTATTAAGGCTATCTGGAATTTTGCCCACGTTGATCTGGAACTTCCTAAGGATGTTGTGGTAGAGAATGTACATCTTTCAGACAGTTTAATGAAATTATCATACAGAATTAACAGTTCCCAGGAAAATGAAGCGGAGAATGAATAATGAAAGCATATTCAGGGGACAATGTTAAGGCGATAGATGCTTATACAATAAATGAAATAGGCATTACAGAAGATGCGCTGATAGAAAGAGCGTCTTTATGTATTTTTGATGCCATTTATAAAGAAGGTGCCGGTTATCTTATTGTTTCAGGCTCTGGTAATAATGGTGCTGACGGTGTAGCGCTTGGCAGAATGCTTGCGCTTAAAGGCTGCAGAGTCAGAATATATGTAATAAAGTCTGAACATAAGTCCAAAGGTCTTGAAGGACAGCTTGGAATCACTGATAAACTTATTAAGACCGGCTCTTACGATATTGCATATACTGATGAGATAACTGAAGGCTATGATTATGTGGTCGATGGTATATTCGGTGTTGGATTATCAAGAAATCTTGATGATAAATATATAGATTTAATTAATCATATTAATTCTCTTAAAGACAAGGGCAGTACTCTTGTTTCTGTTGATATTCCATCAGGAATCAATGCATCAGATGGCTCTTTAATGCCAGTATGTATTCATGCTGATATCACCGTTACCATAGGTTATGCCAAAATAGGTATTCTTACTACACCAGGTAATTATTACTGTGGTGTTATTTATGTGGGAGATATTGGACTCATTGATGATGGCACAAAAAGTTACGTAACATATGGAACACCTGATGTTTCCATCATAAAAAGAGATGATAATTCCAATAAATATTCCTATGGCAATGCTTTGGTAGTTGCAGGAATAGGTGAATATTACGGTTCTACATATATGGCTGCTGCTTCTGCACTTAAAACCGGCTGCGGCCTGGTTAAGGTTTATACAGCATCGTCCAATATATCAGATTTAAGAATGAATCTTCCTGAAGCAATTATCTGTGACAGTGATGAAGAAATAAAAACAGATAAGATTAATGCAATTTTAATTGGTCCGGGACTTGGAACATCAGATAAGGCAAAAGCGCTTATGGACAGAATACTTGATGGCGATGGACCTTTGGTTATAGATGCTGACGGTCTTAATATTCTGTCAAAGAATAAGGATTTATATGATAAATGCCTGTATTATGCAAAGAACAAGGGCGATGTAATTATTACTCCTCACACAGGCGAATTATCAAGGCTTACCGGTATTGATTCCAAGGAAATACAGGATAATTATTATAAAACTGTAACTGATTATGCTTACGAAACAGGATTTATTGTTGTAGGAAAAGGACATAATTCCATAGTTGCAGGAAATAAGACATATATAAATATGTCAGGTAATGCAGGACTTGCCAAGGCCGGTTCCGGTGATGTGCTTTCAGGAATTATTGTGGGACTTATCGCCATGGGATATAAGGCTTATGACGCAGCATGCCTTGGTGTATATATGCATGGCATATGCGCAGATATTCTGCTTTCAAAGACTGATATTAATTCAATTATGGCCAGGGATGTGATTGATACCATTCCTGAGTGTTATAAAAAGATTAAAGAGGGATGTTAAATTGGAACATTATGAGAGAGTGTGCGCCAGAGTTGATCTGGATGCAATTGCTGACAATGTAAAAATGGTTTATGAAAAGAGTATGGATAAGAAGCCTATCATGGCTGTTATCAAAACAGACGGCTATGGACATGGCGCGCTGCCTATTGCAAGAACTCTTGAAAATAAGGATTATGTAATGGGCTTTGCTGCAGCTACAGCTGAAGAGGCTCTTATACTTAGAAAAGCAGGAATTAAGAAAGAGATTCTTATTCTTGGATATGTATTTCCTTATGCTTATGAAGAACTGATTGAAAATGATGTAACCTTAACAGTATTTAAGGAAGATATGATTGCTGACATAGAAGAAGCAGCAAAGAAGGTAGGAAAGAAATGCAAGGCTCATATTAAAGTTGATACCGGTATGCACAGAATCGGTATCGGGCTTGATGATAAAGCACTTGAAATCGCGGGTAAAATCATTGCCTCTGAATATATCGAGGCGGAGGGGATTTTTACCCATTTCGCAACTGCAGATGAGAATAATATGAGAGATTATCTTGTAAGCCAGATTAATGCTTTTGATGATATGGTTTTAAGAATCAGTGAGAAATATCATCATGAATTTAAGTATATTCACTGCTATAACAGTGCGGCAACTCTTCTTGCCAACGATATTCAGTCATTGAGTAAAGTCAGATATACATTTAACCGTATGGGCATTACAATGTATGGACTTCTTCCTTCAAAGGATATGGAAGAGGCTGCAAAGGGACTTAATGGCGCTTTGTCATTATACAGTCATATTGTTTATATTAAGGATTTGCCGGAAGGCATGGGCATAAGCTATGGAAAGACCTATGTTACAAAGAGAGATACACGCCTTGCCACAGTTCCTGTAGGCTACGGAGACGGATATCCAAGAGGACTTTCAGGAAAAGGCTATGTGCTTATAAGAGGACAGAAGGCTCCGATTCTTGGCAGGGTATGCATGGACCAGTTTATGGTGGATGTAACTGATATTGAAGGCGTTAAGGAATATGACAAGGTAACGCTTATAGGCCAGGATGGTGATGAGAAGATTACTGTGGAAGATTTATGTGATTTCTACGGTGGTTTTAATTATGAGGTTGTATGTGATATCGGAAGACGTGTTCCAAGAGAGTATTACAAAAATGGCGAACTTGTTTATGCCAAGGATTATCACAACGATATTAAGTAAGAGGTTTTATGGATTATTTATATATATTTTTGTTTTTGCTTTACCTGACTTTCATGGTGGCATATGTTATCTTCTCAAGATTTCATAAGGAAGTCCGTATGATTACAGAAGAGGACTTTGGGGAAGAAGTTGATGAGAAGACTCTTTTGAGACTTAAAAAATTAAAAAGCGGCAGTCACAATTATCAGAGCGTGGCTTTAATGGGCATGATATTTATTAATATGTGCCTTGGTCTTATATTCTCAGCAGCGTATATCGCTTTATTTGTACAGTTTAGAAAAGAAATATATGGTTTTCTGCCATGGGGCAATGCAGTAGTAAATCTTATTGTTGCCCTTGTTTTTGCAGTGGCAATTATTATTTATTTCATAATCAATTTCACGATTGGATATCTGATTCCAAGACGAATCGTGGCAGGTAAGAAAGAAGGAGCACTTGGAGTTGTCAAAATCACCGGCTTTTTTGATATTTTTGTGCCTCTTTACAAAATCTCCTCCCGCCTTGGAAATGTAATATTAAGACTCTTTGGCTTTAAGAATCTTGTGGCTGATGAGGAAGTAACTGAAGATGAGATTATATCTATGGTTAATGAAGGCTCTGCAAAGGGTGTGATAGATTCATCCGAGGCTACAATGATAACAAATATGCTTGAATTCGGAGATAAGAAAGCCAAGGATATAATGACAAACAGGTCGAATATTTTTGCGCTTGAAGATACGCTTACCCTGGATGAAGCAATTGAGATAATGCTTGGTAAGCAGTATTCAAGATTTCCTGTCTATAATGAGAATCTTGATCATATCATAGGAATACTGAATCTTAAGGACGCTCTTATGTATCAGGCCAGCGGCAGAAAGAAACTCGGGGCTTTAAAGAATTATTACAGCATTCTTCGTAAGCCTGTATATGTACCCGAAACCAGAAGCGTGGATGTGCTGTTTGCCAAGATGCAGTCTGAAAAGATACAGATGACCATAGTTTTGGATGAATATGGCCAGACCTCCGGACTTATTGCTTTTGAGGATATCCTGGAGGAAATCGTCGGAAATATCATGGATGAATATGATATCGAGGAGGATTTTATAAAAGGTAAGGGGCTTGATGAATATGAGATAGACGGGCTTACACCACTTGAAGATTTGGAAAAATTCCTGGATATTAAGTTCGATATTGAGGACGTTGATACCCTAAACGGCTTCTTAATCAATAAGATAGAGCATATTCCTACAGATGATGAAAAGGCTGAATTAGACTACGAAGGCTATCATTTTAAGATACTTGAGGTAGAAAATCACATAATTCAGAATGTATTAGTTAAAAGAATATAGAAAAATATTAAAAAAAATGTTATGATTAAAGATGATTTTGTTTTAAATAAGGAGGCACTATGTCAGGACATTCTAAATTTGCTAATATTAAGCATAAGAAAGAGAAAAATGATGCAGCAAAGGGTAAGATTTTTACCATTATCGGAAGAGAAATTGCAGTAGCTGTTAAGGAGGGAGGACCGGATCCTGCCAACAATTACAAACTTGCAACAGTTATTGCCAAGGCTAAAGCCAATAATATGCCTAATGATACAATTGAAAGAGGTATCAAGAAGGCTGCAGGTGAAGATGGTTCAGTAGTTTACGAACAGGTTACTTACGAAGGATATGGCCCAAATGGTATTGCCATTATCGTTGAGGCACTTACAGATAATAAGAACAGAACTGCTGCCAATGTAAGATCTGCTTTTACAAAAGGTCAGGGAAATATTGGTACACAGGGCTGCGTATCATTTATGTTTGATAATAAAGGTCAGATTATTATTGATAAGGAAGACTGTGAATTAAGCGCAGATGACCTTATGATGGTTGCTCTTGATGCAGGAGCAGAAGACTTCAATGAAGAGGAAGAAAGTTATGAAATTCTTACTTCTCCTGAAGGATTCATGGATGTTGTTAAGGCTCTTGAAGAGAATAAGATTCCTACAGTTTCAGCTGAAGTTACAATGATTCCTCAGAATTATGTTTCATTAACAGATGAAACAGCAGTTAAGAACTTAAACAGAACTCTTGATCTTCTTGATGACGATGATGATGTTCAGAATGTTTATACTAACTGGGAAGAAGAAGACGAATTAAGATAAGTCGTGAATATTATATAATATCGGGAGGACAGATAAATGTCAGATTACAGTTTGGATACCCTGTGTGTGCAGGGTGGTTATGAATGCCACGATGGAGAAGCAAGAGTACTTCCTATTTATCAGAGTACTACTTTTAAGTATGATACTTCTGATGAAATGGGTAAGTTGTTCGATTTGGAGAGATCAGGTTACTTTTACACAAGACTTCAGAATCCTACCAATGACTGGGTAGCAAAGAAGATTTGTGAACTTGAAGGCGGCGTAGCAGCAATGCTTACATCTTCAGGTCAGGCAGCTAACTTCTTCGCAGTATTTAATATTGCAGGAGCAGGTGATCATATTATTATCAGCTCTGCATTATACGGCGGTACTTTTAACCTTCTTACTGCAACTGTAGAGAGAATGGGAATCGAGACTACTGTAGTTGATCCGGAAATCTCAGAAGATGAGCTTAATTCCTTAATTAAGCCTAATACCAAGTGTATCGTTGCTGAGTCAATTTCCAATCCATCACTTGTTATTCTTGATTTTGATAAGTTTGTTAAGGTAGCACACAATAATGGTATTCCTGTAATTGTTGACAATACATTCCCTACACCTGTTAACTGCAGACCTTTTGATTTTGGCGTTGATATTGTTACTCATTCAACAACCAAGTATATGGATGGCCACGCAGTAGCAGTTGGTGGTGCAATTGTTGATTCAGGTAATTTTGACTGGGATGCTCATGCAGATAAGTTCCCGGGTCTTACAACTCCTGATGAAACATATCATGGAATTACATATACAAAGAAGTTTGGAAAGGGTGCATATATTACCAAGGCTACAGCACAGCTTATGAGAGACTTAGGTTCAATTCAGTCTCCACAGAATGCATTCTTACTTAACCTGGGTCTTGAAACACTTCATTTAAGAATGAAGAGACATTGCGATAATGCACTTGCACTTGCTAAATATCTTAAATCAAATGACAAGGTTGCGTGGGTTAATTATCCTGGCCTTGAAGGTGACAAGTATTATGAAAGAGCAAAGAAGTACATGCCTAATGGTACATGCGGCGTTATAACCTTTGGTATTAAGGGTGGAAGAGATGCCAGCATTAAGTTTATGGACAGCCTTAAGCTTATTGCAATTGTAACTCATGTTGCTGATGCAAGATCATGCGTACTTCATCCTGCTTCTCATACACACAGACAGATGACAGATGAGCAGTTACTTGCTGCAGGTGTTCAGCCTGACTTAATCAGATTCTCTGTAGGTATCGAGGATCCAAAAGATATTATTGCAGATATTGAACAGGCTTTAAATAACTAATATTGGGAGATTAAATATGAGCTGCAGATTAGCTATAGTTGTGCCTTGCTACAATGAGGAAGAAATGCTTCCAATTACCACACCGGCTCTCCTTGGAAAACTGGATGAACTTGTGGCAGAAGGCTTAATTGATGATGACAGTTATGTTTTATATGTCAATGACGGAAGTAAGGATAAAACCTGGGATGTCATTGAAGCACATCATGCAAATGACAACAGAATAAAAGGTCTTAAACTTGCAGGCAATGTAGGACATCAGTTTGCATTAACTGCAGGCCTTATTACAGCTAAGGATTCTTCAGACATTACAATCTCAATTGATGCAGACCTTCAGGATGATATTAATGTTTTTAAAGATATGATTCTTAAATATAAGGAAGGCTGCGATATTGTTTACGGTGTTCGTAATTCCCGTAAGAAAGACTCATTTTTCAAAAGAACCACCGCCCAGGGCTTCTATAAAGTTATGTCCTTAATGGGTGCAAAGACTGTATATAATCATGCAGACTTCAGATTAATGAGTAAAAGAGCAGTTGAGCAGTTTTCCAATTATAAGGAAATTAATCTTTATTTAAGAGGAATTATCCCATTAATTGGTTATCAGACTGACTGCGTATATTATGAAAGACTTGAAAGGCAAAAAGGTGAGAGTAAGTATCCTCTTAAGAAAATGCTTGCACTTGCTTTTGAAGGAATTACATCCTTCAGTGTTAAGCCAATCAGTTTAATTACTGTCCTTGGTACATTAGTTGTTATACTTAGTATCTGTGCTTTTATTTATGCGATTATTTCATATTTCTTTGGCACAGTAGAACCGGGATGGGCATCACTTATTGTATCAATCTGGTTTTTAGGCGGTGTACAGCTTATATCAGTAGGTCTTATTGGTCAGTATATTGGCAAGATTTATGTTGAAGTTAAGCACAGACCTAGATACAATATTGAGAAACTTTTAGATTAGTAGGTTAGATAATGCAGATAAAAAAAGGTGTATTTAATTACATATTCTGGGCTATATTTTCAGTTGTAATATTCACCAGCCTTGGTGTTTCTGCCATTAACTATGGACAAAGCACCGGAGCAGTGGATTATCTTATGATAATCATAATTGAATATGCCATTGCCATAGGTCTGACTCTTGTTTTAATTGGTGCATATAAATTATTTGATGCCAAATTAAAAAAAGATAATTCACAAAGTTCAGTACCGCTTAGTACATTGCTTGAGACAGCAATCGTTTTAGTGACGACAATTATCGGTGTTTTTGTCAGATTTATTGCGGTTTTTGCCTATGTAGCAGAAAATGAAGTGTCGTCTGTTTATCTTGATTACTGCAAAGGAGCATCAGGAACAGGTCTTAATGCACTTAGTAATGCATCTTTCCTTTATGCAAATTTATTAAAATTTATATATAAGTTTTTGCCTCAGGATTATGTTGTTCTTTACGCTGGGGCTTTAATCAGTCTCATTTGTGCAGTCATTATGTATTTTGCAATAAGAAAGTCGGCAGGCAAATGGGCAGCAATTTTTATGTATCTGCTCTTTATGTTTTTGCCGGGCTCTTTTATGGGCTTTACACATTATGACGGTGGACTTATATATGCATTTTTTGCCGGTATCTTTTATCTGGCATTAAGTCTTATATGCGAAGCTAATTCAAAAGGTAAGATTGAGTCTATATTTGAAGGCGCATATTTTGTCCTGTTAGGTCTTTGCTCGGCAGCATTAATGTATCTTGATATAAGCGGAGTTATTTTCTTTATTGTTGCAATTGTTGCATTAATTGCAAGAAGAAACAGAGATCCGTGGAAAGTTATATCCAAGATATGGATGCAGCTTATTATTTATATAGCAAGCCATATTATATTCTTTTATCTGGGAATAACAATGCTTTCGGTTGCTCCTTTTGGAAGCGGAATCGATGCATTAATTAAATATGGGCTTGCCTTTAGAATTGGCAGTTTTAATCTGTCATTATTAACTGTATTTGGTGGAACAATTGACAGTGCTGTTGTGCTGGGACTCTGCCTTTTATATGTATGCTTATTCCTTAAGAACAGAAGGGATAAAGCATTTGTTTTTGTTTTCCCGATTATTGCACTTACCATTTTCAAACTTCTTGGAATGGAAAATACGGGATATAACAGCGTGGCAGATCTTCTCTATATTATTGTGGGCGCCGTTGGTTTAACTTCACTTGATGCTCTTGGAAAGAATTATCTTACTGAGGAAGAAGTTAAGGCATTAGAAGAGAAGGAATACAATAAAGAACAGAAGAAGAAAGAAAAAAGATACAAAGAGAAGAAACCATCCAAGAATTCCATTGTATTGGAAGATGAAAATTCAGCTAAAAAGAACAAGGTTACTTTTGCCAAGAAGCCTGTAGAGGAGCCAAAGAAAAATGAAGTGGTTGAGGCAGTTTCCGGCAATAGTGAAGTTGAAGAAACAGAGGGCTCTTATGCATCAGATGTTCAGGCCTTAAAAGAACTTCATGAGCAAAAGACTAAAGTTAAAAGAGTTAAAGATATGGATGATGCTGATATTGCAGCAAATATGGCCAGATATCTTATGGGCGAGCCTGATGATGAAGAAATTATAGAAGAGGCTGTGGCCAACGAGCCTGAGTCAAAGCCGGTTGTTGGTGTTAATTACGATTCAGCGGTTAAGGAAATCATATCAGAAGATAAGAATGAAGCAGCAGATGCTAAAGAGTCTGATGTATCTTCAAATGAAGACGCTTCGAAGAATGCTGATAACACTGAAAACAAAGCAGAGAATACTGAAAACAAAACTGAAAATACTGAAAACAGTGTTGATGCTGTTAAGGTTAATGATTCTTCAGACAGTATTAAACCTGTAACAACACCGGTCAGCACAGTGGCTAAGAGTCAGAGAATTGGTTCAAGAAGGGGTAAGATGTTTACTCCTGTAAGAACGGCATATGAGAATTCTCTCCTTGCTCAGGGTAAGGAATTACCACCTAAGGATGTTGAAAAGATTAAGGAAATCGTAGCGGCAGTTCCAAGTATGCCGGAAATCCTTACGAATACAACAGATGATGCTGCATTAATTGAAGAAAATGTTCAGATATTAACAGAAGGACTTAATGTTGAAAAACCTTCAGAAGTAGAGAGCAAAGCAGATGTTAAGGCTCCTTCAATGCCTATCAATGCTGATACTGATAAAAACACAGATGCTGCTGAAGAGAATGAGAAGGATAATAATTCTCATAAGTTTTCCAGAGTTCCTGTTGAGAATGCGGCATCCAAGCTTGAATTAACACAGCCTATTCCGCAGATTGATATTATAGAGCCTGCACCGATAATGGACAATAAGGTAAAATCGGAAGCAGATCTTGTGGATAATGCTCATCTTGCAGACAGTTTGCATATTGCACCACCTGTTAATAAACCAAATGAGCATGTTGGTCCTGTTCATATAGGTGAGAATGACTGGGTTAAAGATGATAAGGTTAAAGAACCTGGCAGAGAAAAAGTAGAGATTAATGATGTGATTCCATTATCTCAGACAGTTAAGGAAAAGCCGAAGATGATTAAGAATCCGCTTCCGGGACCTAAGCCACATGTTGCCAAGGAATTAAGTTATGATTATGTTCCTAAGGCAGGAGAGATGGATTACGATATTAAAGATATTTCAGATAAAGATGATTATGACATTAAATAATTAATTATTTGGAGGATAGAACGTGGCTGCAAGTACAGGCAGAAAACCAAGTTCAGGAAGAAGTTCACAGGGAAGAAAATCAACTTCCCAGGGAACAAGAAGCAGATCTTCGTCAGGTACAAAAAGAAGTACTTCATCGAAGTCTTCTTCTAATTCAAGAAAACAGGCACAGGGTGATGACAATATAGTAATTGGAATAATAATTGCAGTTATAGCTACAGCTGTTTTTGTTATTTTTCCATTCCTTTGCTGCGCAAATATAATTAATAATGGTCTTGGACAACTTGTTAAGTCCATTATGATGGGATTAATGGGTTATGGTGCATTCTTTGTTCCACTTGCCGTTATTTTATTTGTTGTATTTTTAAAACTTGTTCCTTTTGACAAGTCATACAGACAGTTATTTGTTTTGGCAGCAATTGTTATATCAGCACTTATTGCACTTTTAATATCTCATTTATCGGTTTATCCGGATATTGAAGATATTGATATGGGCTTTTTTGAGTTAAATGATTATTTCTATAAAGCTGCAAATGGCGGTGGTGCAATTTTTGGTATTCTTACTTTTGGAATATGTAAATTAATTACAAAAATCGGATGTATCTTTTTGATTATTGTACTTTGCGTTGTTGATTTTGTATTAATTGTTCCTTTGTCTGTAATGAGAATGATGAAGGAAACCGCAGCTGATACAACAAAGGCCACTGTTGAGGTAAGCAAGAAGGCTTATAACAAGAGTAAAGAGGCAATCAGCGACCTTGCTGCTGATATCAGAAAAGAAAGCCCGAATTTTGATTTGTCAAATCCGGGAAAGAAGGCTCCGGAGCCTGTTAAGGAAACTGTAGTTAAACCTGAACCGGTTAAAAAGGATGAAGGATTTGATGTTCAGATTCCGACATTTGGCAATAAAGCGCCTGAAAAGAAGAAAGATGAAGGTTTTGTAATTGATATATCAGGGAATACACCTGTTCAGAAAGTCATTAAATCCAAGGATATTCATGAGGAATTTGTAACAGAAGATGTTCAGAATTCAGCTGAAGAGGAAGAATGGCTTAAACCGGTTGGAATTAAGGAAACGAAGAAAGAACAAAGTGCAAGTGAATCCGGCTTTAACTTTAAGAAAAAAGAAGTTCATCCTGTAGATCTTATGCCGGTAATAGAAGAAGAACCTGAAGAAGAGGAAGAAGAATATATTGATATTGAAGTTAAGGAAGAAAAGGTAGAAAAGGCGGCCTTCAAGGAACAGACCGCCAAGCCGATTCCAAGAACCAAAAAATATAAACTTCCAACCGTTGATCTTCTTAATAATACCGGTAAATCAAAAGGTGCAGATGATAAATCCTTAGATGAGACTGCAGCCAAGTTATCTGAAACATTAAAGACTTTTGGCGTGGATGCTACAATAATCGGAAGATCAAAAGGTCCTGCAGTTACAAGATTTGAACTTCAGCCGGCTATGGGTGTTAAGGTTAGTAAAATCGTATCCTTAGCTGATGATATTAAACTTAATCTTGCAGCAGAGGATATAAGAATTGAAGCTCCAATTCCGGGCAAGAATGCAGTTGGTATTGAAGTCCCTAATAAAGAAAGTTCGGCAGTTAGTTTCTATTCAATGATTGCTTCCCCTGAATTTAAGGCTATGGAAGCTCCGCTTACATTTGCAGTTGGTGAAGATATTGCGGGACAGAAAGTTGTAACAGATATTGCCAAGATGCCACATCTTCTTATTGCAGGTGCTACAGGTTCAGGTAAATCTGTTTGTATCAATACCCTTATTATGAGTATCCTGTTTAAGTCTTCACCGGATGATGTAAGACTTATCATGGTTGACCCTAAGGTTGTTGAACTTAGTGTATATAATGGTATTCCGCATCTGCTTTGTCCGGTAGTGACTGATCCGAAGGAAGCTTCCAATGCACTTAAATACGGTGTAAGGGAGATGACAGACAGATATAAGAAGTTTGCTGACATGGGTGTCAGGGATCTTAAAGGATATAACCAGGCTGTTGAAAATGGTCAAACAGGTCCTGATGGCGAAGAACTTCAGAAGATGCCTCATATTGTTATTATTGTAGATGAGCTTGCTGATTTGATGATGACATGCTCCAAGGAAGTTGAAGAGTCAATATGTCGTCTTGCACAGCTTGCAAGAGCAGCGGGAATTCATCTTATTATTGCAACCCAGAGACCTTCGGTTGATGTCATTACAGGTCTTATCAAGGCTAATATGCCAAGCCGAATTGCTTTCTCTGTATCAAGTGCAATTGATTCAAGAACAATTCTTGACCAGGTTGGTGCAGAAAAACTTCTTGGTAAAGGCGATATGCTTTATTCACCGCAGAGCCTTAACAAGCCGCTCAGAGTACAGGGTGCATTTGTTTCTGACAAAGAAGTTGCTGATGTTTGTGGCTTCATTAGAGCACAGGGCTATACCCCTAATTCACTTGAAACATCCAAGTCAGGTGATGGACAGACTGCCACAGTTAAGATGAATTCAATAACCAGTCCTGAACCGGAAATTTCCGGAGGGGATGATGACAAGGACGAGTATTTTAAAGCAGCGGCTAAACTCGTGATTGAGAAAGAAAAAGGCTCAATAGGTATGCTGCAAAGATATTTCAAAGTTGGTTTCAACAGAGCTGCCAGAATTATGGATCAGCTTGAAGAAGCAGGTGTTGTGGGACCTGAAGAAGATAAGAAACCAAGGCGAATTCTTATGACACTTGAAGAATTCGAGCAGTTATAAGTTAATATTGGTGTAGACTTGTCTTAATGACAGTTTATATATATGTTAAAGAAGTAAATTTAATTAATCATTAGGAGGAGATGGAATGAAAAGTGATATCGAGATAGCTCAGGAGTGTACGATGGCCCCTATTACAGAGGTTGCCGGTAAATTGGGAATTGAAGCAGATGAATTGGAATTATATGGTAAATATAAGGCTAAAATCTCTGATGAATACTTAGATAAAATCAAGAATAATCCAAATGGTAAGCTTATTTTGGTAACAGCCATTAACCCTACACCGGCAGGTGAAGGAAAGACTACAACAACTGTAGGTCTTGGCGAGGCTTTTGCAAAACTTGATAAAAAGGCTATCATCGCATTAAGAGAGCCAAGCCTTGGACCATGCTTTGGTATCAAGGGCGGCGCTGCAGGTGGCGGATATGCACAGGTTGTTCCTATGGAAGATTTAAATCTTCACTTCACTGGCGACTTCCATGCAATTACATCTGCAAACAATCTTCTTGCAGCTTTACTTGATAATCATATCCATCAGGGTAATGAACTTGGAATAGATACAAGACAGGTAGTATGGAAAAGATGTCTTGATATGAATGACAGAGCTCTTCGTAATATCGTTGTTGGTCTTGGTAACAAGGCAGACGGTTTCGTAAGAGAAGATCATTTCGTAATCACAGTTGCTTCAGAAATCATGGCTATCCTCTGCCTTGCAGATGATATGGAAGATTTAAAGAAGAGACTTGGAAGAATCGTTGTTGCTTACAATTATGAAGGAAAGCCTGTTACAGCAGCTGATCTTAATGCTGTAGGTTCAATGGCAGCACTTCTTAAGGATGCTCTTAAGCCTAACTTGATTCAGACATTAGAGCATACACCAGCACTTGTTCATGGTGGACCATTTGCTAATATTGCTCATGGATGTAACTCAGTAAGAGCTACAAAGGCTGCTCTTAAGATGGCTGATTATATCATTACTGAGGCAGGTTTCGGTGCTGACCTTGGTGCTGAGAAGTTCCTTGATATCAAGTGCCGTATGGCAGGTCTTAAGCCTGATGCAATTGTACTTGTTGCAACAATCAGAGCCTTAAAGTATAATGGTGGGGTTGCAAAGGAAGATTTAAGTGCTGAAAACCTTGATGCTTTAAAGAAGGGTATTGTTAACCTTGAGAAGCATATTGAGAACTTACAGAATTACAATGTTCCTGTAGTTGTAACTCTTAACTCATTTGTTACAGATACAAAGGCTGAGACAGATTTCGTAAGAGATTTCTGTGTTGAGAGAGGCTGTGATTTTGCCCTTTCAGAAGTTTGGGAAAAAGGTGGCGAAGGCGGTATCGCACTTGCTAAGGAAGTTCTTAAAACACTTGAAACAAAAGAATCTCATTTTGCGCCAATTTATGCAGATGAATTATCAATTACAGAGAAGATTGAAAAGGTTGCAAAGACAATCTACGGTGCTGATGGTGTTAACTATTCAGACAATGCAAAGAAGCAGATTAAGACCATTACTGATTTAGGTTTTGGCAATCTTCCTGTATGTATTGCAAAGACTCAGTATTCACTTTCTGATGATCCAAAGAAACTTGGCAGACCTTCAGGATTTAATATTGATGTAAGAGATGTATATGTAAGTGCAGGTGCAGGTTTCGTAGTTGTTATTACAGGTACAATTATGACAATGCCTGGTCTTCCTAAGAAACCGGCTGCATTCGGAATTGATGTAAATGAAGAAGGAAAGATCTCAGGATTATTCTAATTTAGGAGGAATAAAGTTGAGCGAGATAATAGACGGTAAGAAGATTTCTGCCCAGATTAAAGATGAAGTAAAAGAAAAGGTTTCCGAGTATGCCAAGGAAGGCATAGAGATTACACTTGCAGTTGTACTTGTTGGTAATGATCCGGCTTCAGCTGTATATGTAAATAATAAGAAAAAGGCCTGCGAATATACAGGTATTAAGTCTCTGTCTTATGAACTTCCAGAAGAAACCACTGAGGAAGAACTTCTTGCTTTAATAGAAAAATTAAATGCTGATGATAAAGTAAATGGTATTCTTGTTCAGTTGCCACTTCCTAAGGCAATTGATGAGCAGAAGATTCTTGATGCCATTTCACCACTTAAGGATGTGGATGGTTTCCATCCACAGAATGTTGGTGCTTTAAGCATTGGCAAAAAAGGATATGTATCCTGCACACCATTTGGAATTATTGAATTACTCAAAAGAAGCGGTGTGGAAATTACAGGTAAAAATGCGGTTATTATCGGCAGAAGCAATATTGTGGGTAAGCCTATGGCAATGCTTATGCTTAGGGAGAATGCGACAGTTACTGTAACTCATTCAAAGACAGTTGATTTAAAGAATGTTACCAATAAGGCTGATATTCTTATTGTTGCAATCGGTAAGCCAAAAATGATTACCGCTGAATATGTTAAAGATGGTGCAGTTGTTATAGACGTTGGTATTCACAGAATGGATAATGGTAAATTATGCGGTGATGTGGATTATGATAATGTAGCACCTAAGTGTTCACTTATTACACCTGTTCCGGGTGGAGTAGGTCCTATGACTATTGCAATGCTGATGCAAAACTGTGTTAACAGTGTGGAAATTATCAAAGCATCAAAGTAGTTTATTACAGGGTTAATGTATGATATGTCCTAAATGTAACAATGAAATAAAAGAAGGACTGATGTATTGCGAAAACTGCGGGTATGAGATTAATATCGTACCTGAATTTGATCCGGAATTTGAGATTGAACTGGATTTAAATCAGCAGGATATCGCCAAGGAAGTTGAGGAAACTCTGTCTGATGATGATGGCTTAGAGCATGAAATGGACAGAGAGGGAGATAAGACCATTGATGATATTTTAGAAGATATCGACGATGGTGACTTACCTGGTGAAGAATTCTGGGATGATGATGAAGGCATCTTAAACGGAGCAGATATTTCAGTTGAAAGCATAGTTGATCTTTTTAAGAAGAATCTTTCTTACAGGATTATTGGTATTCTTGCGGTTATTTTATTATTTGCTGCAATAGTAGTACTTACTATTTCAATTATTAATACCAACCATCAGCATTCTTACAGTTATCTGGTAAACAAGGGCTATGAGAATATGGATGCCGGAGAATATACTGAGGCTATTAATTATTTTGAGAAAGCCATAGGTATTAATTCAGGTAATCTTGATGACAGAATGGCACTTGTTGACTGTTATATGAATCTTGATGATTATGATAATGCGTCATATGTATTAAGAGACATAATAGCCAATTCATCCACTGTATCAGTGGATACATATAAGAAACTGTTTATGATTTATGAATCAGAGAATAATATTGATGCCATAATTCAGACATTAAATAACTGTAATGATGAAAAGATAAAAGAACAGTTTCCAATGTACAGAGCAGATATGGTTGAATTTTCACAGCCTGAAGGCGAGTATAATGATGTTTTATATCTGAAGTTGAGTTCCAATACAACAGGTAATATTTATTATACGATTAATGGTGAAGAACCAACCACTGAAAGCACTTTATATACTTCGCCGATTTTCCTGGAATCAGGAATATATGTTATAAGAGCAATATTTGTTAACAGTTTCGGCGTTGTAAGTGATGTAAATCAGGCTAAATATGAAATAAGTGTTATTATTCCTCCGGCTCCTTATATTAATCTGGAATCAGGACAGTATACATCACCTGAGTTAATAACACTTGATATCAGTTCTGCATATGAATACAGTACTTACTATACTACAGATGGTACAATGCCAACCAAGGACAGCCTGCAGTACAGAGGACCTATATACATGCCTCTTGGCGATTCGACATTTAACTTTGTCACATATGGCAATAATGATGTTCCAAGTGAAATGGTTACGGCAACATATTCGTTAATACTTGAAAATGCCACTGTAACTCCTGAAGATGCAGTTAATGCAATTATTGTATATAAAGTATCATCAGGTGGAATGCTTGATACTGACGGACACCTGGCTCAGTTAGGTGGAAGGCTGGTATATAAATGCGACAGCGCTGTTGCAGTTGAAGGCGAAAAAGAAGGCGAAACCAAGATATTATATGTCGTTTATGAGTATTATGAAGATCCTACTACTTTTGTTCAGAGTAAGACCGGAGATGTATATGTAGTTTCATATGTTGATCCGAGTTCAATTGGCAAAATATTTATGAAGGATGGAGAAATAACTATAACAGGACCTTAGAAGTCAAAAGGAGAAATTATGTACAAGATTCAAAAAGCAACACAGCTTACTGATAACATATTTGAATATGTTGTTGAAGCTAAAAGATGTGCGAAGAGCGCAAAACCTGGTCAGTTTGTAATTGTAAGAACAGGGGAGAATTCAGAGAGAATTCCTCTTACAATCAGCGATTATGATCCGGTTGCAGGAACAGTTACTATTGTTGTTCAGATTATCGGTGCATCTACATATGAGATGCAGAGCCTTAAAACAGGTGATTATTTCCATGATTTTGTTGGACCTTTAGGTAAGGCAACAGATTTAATGGATGAACCTGTAGAAGAACTTAAAAAGAAGAAAATAGTATTTGTTGCAGGTGGTCTTGGTACAGCTCCTGTATATCCACAGGTAAAATATCTTCACTCAATCGGTGTAGACTGTGATGTTATCGTTGGTGCCAAAACCAAGGATTTACTCATTATGGAAGATGAGATGAAGGCTGTTGCAACCAATCTTTATATAACAACTGATGACGGTTCTTATGGAAGATCAGGTATGGTAACCAAGGTTCTTGAAGATTTATATGCTGAAGGCAAGACATATGATCACTGCGTAACAATTGGTCCAATGATTATGATGAAGTTCGTATGCCTTTTAACAAAGAAACTTGGTATTCATACTGTAGTCAGCATGAATCCTCTTATGGTTGATGGTACAGGTATGTGTGGTGCCTGCAGACTTACAGTAGGTGACGAAGTTAAGTTCGCATGCGTTGACGGACCTGAATTCGATGGCCATCTTGTTAACTTTGATGAAGCAATGAAGAGACAGGCTCTCTATAAGACCAAAGAAGGTAAGGCTTACCTTGAGGCTAAAGAGGGAGATACACATAAAGGAAACTGCGAGCAGGGAGGTAACAACTAATGGATATGATGAAGAAAATTCCTGTAAGAGAGCAGGATCCAAAGGTTAGAGCTACAAACTTTGAAGAAGTTTGTCTTGGATATAATGAGGAAGAAGCTGTTTTAGAGGCTACAAGATGTCTTAACTGTAAGAAGCCACTTTGTGTGGAAGGATGTCCTGTATCAATTAATATTCCCGGCTTTATTGCTAAGGTTAAGGAAAAAGATTTTAAGGGCGCTTACGATGTTATTTCATTATCAAGTTCTCTTCCGGCAGTATGTGGCCGTGTATGTCCACAGGAGAGACAGTGTGAAAGCAAGTGTATCAGAGGCTTAAAGGGTGAAGCTATTTCAATCGGTAAGCTTGAAAGATTCGTTGCAGACAGAGCCTTTGAAGAAGGATTTAAGCCGACAGTCAGTGCAGCTCCTAATGGAAAGAAGGTTGCTGTTATCGGTTCCGGTCCTTCCGGACTCAGCTGTGCAGGTGACCTTGCAAAACTTGGTTATGATGTAACTATATTTGAAGCTCTTCATGAATTTGGTGGCGTACTTGTTTATGGTATTCCTGAATTCCGTCTTCCAAAGGAAAGAGTTGTTAAAAAAGAAATAGAAAACGTTAAGGCTTTAGGCGTTAAGTTTGAAAATAATGTAATTATTGGTAAGACAGTTACTCTTGATGAACTTATTGAAAATGAAGGCTTTGAAGCTGTATTTATTGGATCAGGTGCAGGTCTTCCTAAGTTTATGGGTATTCCTGGTGAAAATGCCAACGGTGTATTCTCAGCCAATGAATATCTTACAAGAAGCAATCTTATGAAGGCTTTCAAAGAAGACAGCACAACACCTATTATGGTTGGTAAGAAAACAGCCGTTGTTGGTGGTGGTAATGTTGCAATGGATGCTGCAAGAACTGCATTAAGACTTGGTTCAGATGTACATGTTATTTACAGACGTTCTGAAGCAGAACTTCCGGCAAGAGCAGAAGAAGTTCATCATGCTAAAGAAGAAGGAATAATCTTTGATATGCTTACAAATCCTGTTGAAATCCTTTCAGATGAAAATGGATATGTAAATGGTATCAAGTGTATTAAGATGGAACTTGGTGAGCCTGATGCATCAGGAAGAAGAAGCCCTGTTGAAATTCCTGGCAGCGAGTTTGTTATTGATGTTGATGTGGTTATCATGTCACTTGGTACATCTCCAAATCCTCTTATTTCTTCAACAACAAAGGGTCTTGAAATAAATAAGAGAAAATGTATTGTTGCAGAAGAAGAGACAGGAAAGACCACTAAAGAAGGTGTTTATGCAGGTGGTGATGCCGTAACTGGTGCAGCAACAGTTATTCTTGCAATGGGTGCAGGAAGAGCCGGTGCCAAGGGTATTCATGAGTATTTATCCAATAAATAGGATATAAAGGAGAATAAAATGCCATTTTGTCCTAATTGTAAAATGGAATACAGGGAAGGCTTTAAAGTCTGCGCAGACTGTAAGGTTCCTTTGGTTGATAAATTAGAGGAAATGCCTAAGTTTGAAGCAATAGATGAAAGCAATCTCTTTGTAGGCGATTTCGTAGAAGATGAAGATGATAATGATATTCCTGAAAGTATGGAAAAATATGTCATTGAAGATGAAGACGGAATTAAAAGAGTTGACGAAACAGCTTTGATTGAAGCTATTAATACAGGTGAATTTACGGAACTTGGTGATATTGATGACAATATGCTCAGAAGGATTGCTCCACAGATTCAGGGAGTTCTTAGAAGACAGAAAGCCTTATCTTCAGCAGATGTTTATGTGCCAAGTAAGGAAAAGATATCTGAATTATCATCAAGTATTGTTACGCTTTTTATCTGTGGCGGCATCGGCCTTGTTGCAGTAATTCTTGCTTTAACAGGAGTTATTCCGCTTCCTATTCACGGTGTCAGATTATATGTTATCTGTGGCGTTATGGGTGTTATGTTCCTTGCCTTTATAGTTGGTGGTTTTACCTCAATAGCAAGCAAGAAGAAATTAAGTACTGCGGTGGATGACGAAGAAGAGAGTATGAAGAAATTAATCTTCTATATTGAGAATAATTTCGATGCCAAGGCAGTGGATGATCACATCGGCGATATTGATGAGGGACAGAAATTCTTTGTAAGAACTGCTTATTTAAGAAGGGATTTAAAGGAAATGTTCCCTGATTTAAGCGATGGTTTTATAGATAATTTTATTGATGAGAATTTCGATAAAATCTTTGATTAATTATGAAAATTACTTTACTTACAGTTGGCAAAATCAAAGAGAAATATCTTAGGGATGCCATAGATGAATATTCCAAAAGACTTGGCAAATTCTGCAAATTAAATATTGTGGAAGTTAAGGATGAGGAAACAAAACAAAGTCCTTCGCAAAGCGAAATAGAGGAAGTCAAAAATAAAGAAGGTAGAAGATTAATGGAATATATTGATGATAAAGCATATGTATGCGGACTCTTCATTAATTCCAAAGAATATTCTTCTGAAGAATTTGCTCATATTATTGATGACCTGGGGGTTAAAGGCATAAGTCATATCTGCTTTGTTATTGGAGGTTCTTTAGGTATAAGTGATGAGATAGAAAAAAGGTGCAATATGAAGATATCATTTTCGCCCATGACTTTTCCTCATCAGTTAATGAGAGTAATACTTTTAGAGCAGATATACAGAGCATATAAGATAAATAATAATGAGCCATATCATAAATAAGGGGGTATATTTATGAGAATGTATGATCTGATACTTAAAAAACGTAGTGGCGAAGCTCTTAGTAAAGAAGAAATTGATTTTATTATTCAGGGGTATACTAAAGGTGAAATTCCTGATTATCAGATGTCAGCCCTTACAATGGCAATCTATTTTAAGGGCATGAATGTTGAGGAAACCATTAATCTTACCAAGTCCATGGTAAATAGTGGAGATACTCTGGATTTATCAGGCATTAACGGTATTACCTGTGATAAGCATTCAACAGGTGGTGTTGGAGATAAGACTTCAATCACACTTGTTCCTTTGGTTGCAGCATGTGGTGGTAAAATTGCCAAAATGAGCGGCAGAGCTTTAGGTCATACAGGTGGAACTACTGATAAATTATGCTCTTTTAAGGGATTTAGGTTAGATTTAAGCAATGAAGAATTCATAAATCAGGTTAATGATATAGGGCTTTCAATTATTGCCCAGACTCATGACCTGGCGCCTGCAGATAAGAAATTATATGCACTTCGTGATGTAACTGCAACTGTTGATAATATATCACTTATTGCATCATCAATTATGTCCAAAAAGATTGCTTCCGGAGCACAGGCTATTGTGCTTGATGTAAAGACGGGAAGCGGGGCTTTTATGCAGGATGAGGAAGATGCAAGAGCGCTTGCCAGACTGATGGTTCAGATAGGTAAGGGAGCGGGTAGAAATACCATGGCTGTATTATCTGATATGGATCAGCCACTTGGCTATGCTGTAGGTAATGCCCTGGAAGTTAAGGAAGCAATTGATACCTTAAGAGGCGAGGGACCTGAAGATTTTACAACTTTAATTTATGAACTTGCATCAAAGATGTTAATTGTTTCAAAGATTTGTGAAACAGAAGAAGAAGCCCGTGAGAAGATTAAATGGGCTATTGAATCCGGTGAAGGTCTTAAGAGACTTGAGATGTTTGTTAAGGCTCAGGGCGGAACCGGAGAAGAAGTATATAATACAGATCTTCTTCCAAAGGCAAAGATTGTAAAAGAAGTTCTTTCTGAGGAAGAGGGATATATTGAGCATATTAACTGTGCTGAGGTTGGTATGTGCTCGCTTAACTTAGGCGGCGGCAGAGAGAATAAGGACAGTGAGATTGATTTGTCTGTTGGACTTGTTCTTAAGGCCAAAGTTGGGGATTATGTGAAAAAAGGTGATGTAATTGCCCTTATTCACAGCAATGATGAGAATAATATTTCTCCTGTATCTAAGAGATTACTTAATGCTTATACTTTTGGAAACAAAGAGATAAAGAGAAATGTAATATTAGATATTATCAAATAGGTGAGAAATGCTATATATTGAAAATCTAAATGAATATGAATTTGATTTTGATTATGAAACTCTGGCAAAGGAAGTAACTTCATATGTACTTTCTAAAGAAGGCTGCAAATATGAGGCTGAGATTAATCTTTATTTAGTTGATGATGATGAGATAAAAGAGATTAATTCATCCCAGAGAAATATAGACAGAAAAACGGATGTGCTGTCTTTTCCAAATATTGATTATGAGACTCCTTCTGATATGAGTCATATTCAAGAGGGAGATCCGATGTATTTTGATCCGGAGAACTCAAATCTGATTCTTGGTGATATCATTATTTCTGTGCCTACTTTAAGGGCTCAGGCTGCTGAATATGGTCATAGTGAAAGAAGGGAATTTGCTTTTTTAATCACTCACAGTATGTTACACTTACTTGGATATGACCATATGGTTAAAGAAGAAGAAAAAATCATGTTTGATAAACAAAATATATACTTAGAGGAAATGGGAATTACGAGGTAAGAAATGGGAAGTAAAGATAAGACAACCAGAGCGCTGATAAAACAGGGAACTTTTCTTGCAGTGGCTGGTATAATCGTAAGAATTATCGGTTTAGTTAGACGTATACCTCTTCAGAATATAATTGGTGATACAGGTAACGGTTATTATGCAGCAGCATATGAAGTTTATTCGATTATTTTACTTGTATCTTCTTATAGTTTACCTGCTGCAGTTTCCAAGGAAATTGCAAGGAGAGTAGGTAAGGGACAATATAAAAATGCCAGAAGAACATTTAATGCAGCATTTATATTTGCATTATGTTCAGGTGGCCTTGCATTTTTGCTGGTATTCTTTGGCGCAGATTTCCTTGCAGGTACTGTAATGGCTGAGCCAATGAGTATTATGGCATTAAGAGTATTATCACCAACACTTTTATTAGTTGCTTTAATGGGTGTTTACAGAGGTTATTTCCAGGGTTTTGGCAATATGCAGCCTACAGGAATCTCACAGATACTTGAACAGATTGTACTTGTAATTGTTTCACTTACAGGTGCTTATATACTTTTTGGTATTGGCAGTAAATATGGCAATATCATGTTTAATGAGAATTATGCAGCTTCTCTTGGTGCAACCGGTGCAACAATCGGCTGCGGTGCCGGAGCTTTAGTCGGTCTTTTATTCCTGGCTGTTGTATATCAGATTCACAGAAGAAGTACCAGAAGAAAGCTTCTTAACGATAATACAAAAAAAGAAGAATCCTACGTTATTTTAGTTCAGGGTCTTCTTATTACAATCCTTCCTTTCCTTCTAAGTACAGTTATGTATAATCTTACAAATGTACTTGATCAGGGTATATTCAATCACTTTATGGAAAGCGTGGGAGAAGGTGAAGTTAAGTCTGCAATCTGGGGTGTATATTCCGGTAAGTATAAGGTGCTTATCAATCTTCCAATTGCCCTTGCCAATGCAATGTGTTCAGCAATTATTCCTTCACTTACAGTAAGTATTTCACAGCATGATCATATAAGTGCAAGAAGCAAAATGGCCACCGTCATGAGATTCACCATGATGATTACAATTCCTTCAGCCATTGGCCTTGCTGTACTTGGCAGACCTATCGTGGATATGCTTTTTAGTGGTGAGATTGATATGGCTGCCCATATGTTATATATTGGTGCTTTTTCAATTATATTCTATGGAATATCAACTTTAAGTAATGGTATTTTGCAGGGTATTAACAAACTTTTAGTACCAATACTTCACAGTGCAATTTCACTGGTTATCCATCTGGTAGCTCTTGTTATTATGCTAAGACTTTTCCACTGGGGCATCTATTCAGTTGTAATTGCAAATCTGTTATTTGCCATTTTGATGTGTGTACTTAACAGTCTTTCAATTCGTAAAACCATTGGATATAAGCAGGAGATTAAGAAGACATTTATCATTCCTTTGATTGCTTCTTTAATTATGGCAGCATTTACAATTGCCACATACTTCCTGTTTAAGTTATTTACTCCGGTTTCAGTTGCTACAATCATAAGCATATGCGTAGCAGTTGTGGCATATCTTGTTTCAATGCTTTTATTAAAGGGTATTACTGAAAATGATATTGCTTCAATGCCAATGGGTAAATCTGTAGTATATTTCTTACGAAAACTGAGGATATTCTAAAATATGAGTAAAAGAATTGGAATAATAGGAGGCGGTTCAGCAGGACTGATGCTTGCCATTATGCTGATGGACGAAGATGTTCAGATAACCATCTTTGAACACAGAAATACAGTGGCAGGCAAATTCCTTATGACAGGAAATGGTAAATGTAATATTACCAATGACAACCTGGATATAAATGAGTATTATTCTGATGATCCCGAGAAGTTAAAGAGAATAATTAATGCTTTTTCTCCTGAGGATCTGAAGACTTTTCTTAAGAATAATGGAATACCGACTATATCAAAAGGAGATTATGTTTATCCTTACACGGAAAGTGCCAGGGATATCTATAATCTTTTTGAACTTTTAATAAAGAAACATGATGTGGATTATGTGCTGAATTCCAATGTGGTTAAAGCAGTAAAAGAAGATGATAAGTTTATTGTTGAAACCCATGAAGGACTTGAATTGTCCTTTGATTACCTGGTTTTGGCAGGTGGCGGAAAGGCTTATCCGAAGACGGGAAGCGATGGAAGCATTTTCAAAATCGCCAGGTCCTTCGGTATTAATCCAACATTTACATATCCTGTATTAGTTCCTTTAAAGTGCGAGAACTTTATCTCAATACTTATGGGACTTAGAGTTAACTCGGCATTAACTGCATTTGTGGATGGAGAGGAAGTATATAAAGATAAGGGTAATCTTCAGTTTACTGAATATGGCTTATCAGGAATTGTTACTTTCCAGGTCAGCAGATATTTAACAAAGGCCTTGGAAGAAGGAAAGAAATGTGAAGTATCCATAGATTTCCTTGCTGATGATGATTTGACTTTGGATTATTATCTTGAACTTTCTCAGAAGCATTCTGATTTTACACTTGAGAATCTGTTTGGCGGAAGCATTAATAAAAAGCTTTTAATTTACCTGCTTAAAGCCTTTATAGTAACAAATTCCAAGGTTAAGGAAGAATATGGATTATTATCCAAACTTACCATGATGGACCTTAATAAGGATTATATTAAGGAATTCTATGAATATGTTAGAAATTACAGGGTTAAAATTATTGGACATATGGGATATGAACATGCCCAGTGTACCAGAGGCGGAGTAAGACTTCAGGAATTAAGTGATAATTTGGAAAGCCTTAACTGTCCGGGACTATATGTAATTGGAGAAATGATAAATGTGGACGGTCCATGCGGCGGATATAATCTGCAGTGGGCTTTCAGCAGTGCTCATGGGGCTTATGAAGGAATTATAAAGGATTAACAGATGTTTGAAATTGATAATTTAAAACTTAAGCCCATAGATGATAAGGACATAAAAAAGTATTTAGCTGAATATCTTTTAATAAATGAGAGAGAAATATCCAATTTAGAGATAATTCAAAAATCAATTGATGCAAGAAAAAAACCGGATATTTACTTTGTATACAGAATACGTTTTGAACTTGCAGATAAAAAGTACACAAAACAGTTATTAAAAAAGAAAAATATAAAACCTATAGACAATATTAATACATATAATCCTGTATGTGATATTAATGTTTCAAATAACGTAAAATACCAGCCGGTGGTTGTTGGTATGGGACCTGCGGGATTATTTGCGGCCTACATCCTGGCCTTAAATGGATTTAAGCCTATAATCATTGAAAGAGGCAAAGCTGTTGAAGACAGGGTTAAGGATGTTGAAGATTACTGGAATAATGGTAAATTAAACCTTAATTCAAATGTTCAGTTTGGTGAAGGCGGAGCCGGTACTTTCTCAGACGGAAAGTTATCTACCGGAATTAAAGATAAGTCTGGCAGAAAAGAATTCCTTTTAGATACTTTCATAAAGTATGGCGCAAAAGAAAACATTAAATATGATTCCAAACCTCATGTGGGTTCTGATGTGCTCAGAGGCGTTATAAAAGGCCTCAGGGAGAGAATTACAGAACTTGGCGGCGAAATATACTATGATACTTTATTTAAGGATTTAGAGGTATCAGATGGCGCTGTAAAGGGTGTTGTAATAAGTAAGGATGGCCGCGATGAGCATATTGATACAGATACTGTAATTCTTGCTTTAGGTCACAGTTCCAGAGATACCTTCAGAATGCTTTATAATAAAGATTATTTGAAGGACAGCATTGTTAGTAAGAATTTCGCAGTAGGTTTCAGGGTAATACATAAGCAGTCTTTTATAGATAAATCACAGTATGGCCAGGATTTCGACAGCATATATAACGGAATGCTTCCGGTGTCGCCTTATAAACTTACTCATAATCTTAAAGAAGGCGGCGGAGTATATTCATTTTGTATGTGCCCGGGTGGCTATGTGGTTAATGCATCAAGTACCGATAATGGCATATGCGTTAATGGCATGAGCAATGTGGACAGAAACAGCGGTTATGCCAACAGTGCCATTGTAGTAAGTATAGGCCCTGATGATTATAATATTACGGGCAGTCCTCTTGATGGAATTAATTATCAGGAGATGATAGAAAATAAGATTTATAACTTAGGCCAGGGTAAAATCCTTATCTCGAGATTCAGTGATTATGCTGATGCTTTTGGGTATAAAAGAGATTATGACAGGCTTGACATAGAAGAAGATAAAGCTATATTGGGTTTATATACCAATGGTGATTTATCAAAAGTATATTCAGACAGGATTAATAAAGCCTTTATTGAAGGAATGGAGCATTTTGATAATATTATTAAAGGCTATACTGGTTCTGATCCACTGCTTTGCGGTGTTGAATCAAGAACATCTTCTCCGATTACAATGCTTCGTAACGAGAAGATGTATATGAATGTAAAAGGTTTATATCCGGCAGGAGAAGGCGCCGGACATGCAGGGGGAATAGTTTCAGCCGCCATTGACGGTATGAAAATCGGGGAAATGATTGTTAAAGGAGATTTGTTATGACAAACGCGGATGAATTCTATGAAATCACAAGACCGGACATCCCTAAGAAGAAAAGGGTAGTTATTAAAATTGGTTCTTCATCCTTAACTCACCCCGAAACCAATGATATGGATTATAACAAAATCGAGGTTTTGGTCAGAGAAATCTGTAATATAAGAAACAGCGGAAAAGATGTGGTACTTGTTACATCAGGTTCCATTTCCTTAGGTAAGAAAGCATTTATAAACAGCGGGGATGATGAGCATATTCCAATGAAGCAGGCTCTGGCTGCTGTTGGTCAGGCAAGACTCATGAGCGTATATCAGAAGATATTTGCCGAATATAATCAGGTTTGTGCACAGATCCTTATGACAAAGGATACCATCACCAATGATACCAACAGAAAGAATGCAAAGAATACCTTTGAAGAACTTCTTAAAATGGGAGTTGTTCCTGTTGTTAATGAAAATGATACCATTTCAACTTACGAAATTAAATTTGGTGATAATGATACACTTTCAGCAATTGTTGCTTCCTTAATCGGAGCAGACCTTTTGATGTTATTATCTGACATTGACGGACTTTATACAGCCAATCCAAGGGAAGATAAGAATGCCAAATTTATCAGTACAGTTGATAAAATCGATGAGAAAATCATGAATATGGGTTCCAATCATACAGGTTCTTCCGTAGGAACAGGCGGAATGCATACAAAACTTAATGCTGGCCGCATCGCCACAGCATCAGGACTTGATATGATTATTGCCAATGCCTCAGATATCCATGTAATACACAGACTTATGGATGGAAGGGAATTCGGAACTTTCTTCAAAGCAAATAAGGACGAGAATTTTAACCTGGTAGAAATTGCCAAAGGATTGAATGAAGACTAATGGACAAAATCACCGCACGAAAAGAATATCTTGCACTCAGAAAATCTTTAAGTGTTGAATATAAGGATAAACAAAATGAGAAGATATGTGCCAGAATTCTGGAGTTTCTTAAAGATAAAGAAATAGACGGAGTTTTGTCATATGCCTCATATAAAACGGAAGTTGATACCTGGAAAGTTAATGTGGAGATAATGAAGATGGGATATAAATTATATCTCCCAAGAACCGGTTTTAAGGACATTCAGTTTTATGGTTTTGACAGAGTTAAAACAGAGGCTGCTTTAAAACAGAAACTTAGAAAGAACAAATATGGAATTATGGACCCGATGCCCGATACCGTTCATAAGTTCAGACCAAAGGCCGGAAAGAATTATTTATGCCTTGTGCCCGGCGTGGCTTTTGACAAAGTTAAGCACAGAATGGGATACGGGCGGGGATTTTACGACAGTTTTCTTTCTGAAATGGCGGAGAAGACAGGTATTATAAAAGTTGGAATATCATATGATATGTGTATATTCCCCGAAATTCCTTATGATGAACATGACGTTTTAATGGATTATGTTTTAACAGGAGATAATTTATATGAATAAAGACTGCGCTAATTATGAATATTTAAGTGATATAGGAAAGCGTTCCAAAAAGGCCAGCTATGTAATGGCCATGCTTGATACTGATACAAAGAATAAGGCTTTACTTAATGTGGCTAAGTGTATCAAGGAAGATCAGGAACTGATTCTTAAAGGTAATGAGACTGATTATGAAAATGCCGTTAAGAATAATATGTCTGATGGACTTAAGGACAGATTAAAACTTACACCTGAAAGAATTGATGGCATAATTGAAGGCATAAGACAGGTAGCAAAGCTTGATGATCCGGTTGGCAGAGTACTTGAGGAAAGAGATTTATATAACGGTCTTCATATTTCCAAGGTTGCTGTTCCAATGGGCGTTGTTGGCATTATTTATGAATCAAGACCAAATGTAACACCGGATGCTTTTGCTCTTTGTTTTAAGTCAGGTAATGTAAGCATATTAAAGGGCGGCAAGGACTGTATTAATTCCAATATTGCCATTGTTAATGCAATTAAGAGAGGCCTCAGGGAAGCAGGAGTAACCGAAGATGCCACATCTTTAATTGAGAAGACTGACAGACAGGTTACAACTGATTTCATGACCATGAATGAATATGTTAATGTTATTGTTCCAAGAGGCGGCGCCGGACTTATTAAGGCCGTTGTTGAAAACAGCAATATTCCGGTAATTGAAACAGGTACAGGTAACTGCCATATTTATGTGGATGAAAAGGCTGATATTGAAATGGCAGCAAATATTGTATTCAATGCAAAGACACAGAGAATCGGTGTATGTAATGCAGCTGAATCTTTAGTTGTTAATGAAAAAATAGCCGACAAGGCACTTCCTGCAATTTATGCAAAATTAAAAGAAAAGAATGTGGAATTAAGAGGCGATGATGCATCAAGAGCCATTCTTAAGGACATAAATGAGGCAACAGAGGAAGATTTCTATAAAGAATATCTTGATTATATTATGTCTGTAAAAGTGGTTAAAACCACGGATGAAGCAATTGATTTTATTAATGAACACAGTACAGGTCATTCAGAGGCCATTATAAGTGAGATCCCTGAGAATATTGATAAGTTCCTTAAGGGAGTTGACAGTGCCTGTGTTTATGCTAACTGCTCAACAAGATTTACAGACGGATTCGAATTTGGACTTGGTGCTGAAATAGGCATATCAACACAGAAGTTACATGCCAGAGGACCTATGGGACTTAAGGAATTATGCTCCTATAAATATACTATCAGGGGTAATGGACAGGTAAGAGGATAAGATTTTGAAATTTGAAACAAAGAATGATACTGCAGAAATTCAAAAACAGCTTGAATATATAGAGCGTGGAAAAGAAATATATAATAAGCAGAAGGCTCTTTTGGGAAGAGACTTAACCTGTAATGTAACCACCTTTGGTTGTCAGATGAATGCCAGGGACAGTGAGAAACTCTCGGGTATTCTTAGAGATATTGGATATGTGGAAACTGAATCTGAAGATGCTGATCTGGTTATCTATAATACATGTACAGTAAGGGATAATGCCAATCAGAAGGTATATGGCAAGCTTGGTGTATTAAACGGATATAAAAGACGTAATCCCGATATGAAGATAGCACTTTGCGGATGTATGATGCAGGAGAGAAGTGTTATTGATAAAATAGAGCATTCCTACAAGTTCGTGGATCTGATTTTTGGAACACATAATCTTTATAAGTTCCCGGAATTATATGTAAAAATGATGGAAGCATCTGATATGGTAGTGGAAGTAGTAAGCAGTACAGTTACCATAGCTGAGGCTCTTCCGGTTAATCGTAAATACAGCTATAAGTCAGGCGTTAATATAATGTTTGGCTGCGATAATGTATGTACCTACTGCATCGTTCCTTATGTAAGGGGCAGGGAGAGAAGCAGGGATAAAGATGAAATTATCGAAGAGATTAAGTCTTTGGTAAAAGACGGCGTTAAAGAAGTAATGCTTCTTGGTCAGAATGTTAATTCATATGGCAAGAATCTTGAAGATAAAACAACTTTTGCTGAGCTTTTAAGGGAAGTTGAAAAGGTTGAAGGTCTTGAAAGAATCAGATTCATGACCTCTAATCCATATGATTTACCTGATGAATTAATCGAAGTAATCAGGGATTCCAAAAAGATATGCAGACATCTTCACCTTCCGCTTCAGTCAGGAAGTACTGAAGTATTAAAGAAGATGAACAGAAGACATACCAAGGAAGAATACTTAGAGCTTGTTGATAAAATAAAAAGAGAAATACCTGATATATCTTTGACAACAGATATTATTGTGGGCTTCCCGACTGAAACTCATAAAGATGTGGATGATACAATTGATGTAATAAATAAAGTCGGATTTGACAATGCATTTACATTTATTTATTCTCCTCGTACCGGAACTCCTGCTGCAAGAATGCCAATGAGCATGACAGAAGAAGAGATTAAATATGAGTTTGACAGAGTTTTGAGTGCAGTTCAGGAGAATGCAAAGAAAAGAGCGGCAAGATTCAAAGGACAGACTCTGCCGGTTTTAGTTGAAGAGATTAATGAGAAAGATTCATCCTATGTGACAGGCAGATTATCAAGTAATATGCTGGTTCATTTTAAGGGTGACAGTTCTCTGATTGGAAATATAGTCGACGTTAGATTAGATGAATGCAGGGGCTTTTATTACTACGGAGAGATGGTAGAAAGATGACAGTAACTAAAGATACACCTAATTTATCGCCAATGATGCAAAAATACCTTGAGACTAAGGAAGAGTATGAAGACGCGATACTTTTTTACAGGCTCGGGGATTTTTATGAAATGTTTTTGGATGATGCTTTGACGGCATCAAGGGTATTGGAGATTACCCTTACCGGAAAGAACTGCGGACTTCCTGAGAAAGTTCCAATGTGCGGCGTTCCTTTTCACAGCGCGGCATCCTATATTAATAAATTAGTTGAAAATGGATACAAGGTAGCTATCTGCGAGCAGGTTGAAGATCCGAAGCTTGCCAAAGGCCTGGTTAAAAGAGAGGTCGTAAGAATAGTTACTCCGGGTACCAATATTGATCCGGTTTCCTTAAAGGAAGATGAGAATAATTATCTCATGAGCATATGCTTTATTTCGGGTAATATTGGAATATCCATATGTGACGTATCTACCGGCGATTATTATCTTTGTGAAGTTGAGGACATATCCAAACTTTATGATGAGATAAATAAATATATGCCTTCTGAGATTGTCTGCAATTCCATGCTTAAATTAAGTGGAATTGACATTGATGATATTAAAGACAGACTTGGTATTGTTTATAATGAACTGCCGGATAAGTATTTTGAAAAAAGCAATGCTGAAAGCATCCTTTTAAAGCATTTTAAAATCAGTTCTTTAATTGGTCTTGGTATAGATGAGTTTACTGAAGGAATCTGCGCATCAGGCGCGCTCCTTAGATATCTTTATGATACACAGAAGATATCGCTTGATCATATAACTCATCTGCTTCCTTATTCCAATGGCAAATATATGATTCTGGATTTCTCAACAAGAAGGAATCTGGAACTTACACTTACACTTAGAGAGAAGCAGAAAAAAGGTTCTCTTTTTGGTGTGCTTGACAGAACCAAGACTGCCATGGGTGCGAGATTCCTTCGTAGTTCCATAGAACAGCCGCTTCTTAAAAAAGAAGATATTGATTTAAGACTTGATTCCATTACATCTTTTAATGAGAATATCATGGAAAGAGATGAGATTAGAGAATATCTTCAGGGTGTATATGATCTTGAAAGACTTATGGCGAAGGTAAGTTACGGCTCTGTTAATCCTAGAGACATGATTGCACTTAAGAATTCGCTGGAACTTATTCCTCATATCAAGGATGACTTAAATGAGTTTCCGGCTGCGCTTCTTAACGATATTAATTCACAGATTGACGGATTAGAAGATATATATAACCTTTTAGACAATGCTTTTATAATGGAGCCTCCTTTATCATCCAAAGAAGGTGGTTTTGTCAAAGAAGGTTATTCATCTGACATTGATTATTTAAGAGGAATCAAACAAAACAGTAAGGAACTGCTTTCTGAGATTGAATCAGAAGAAAGAGAAAATACGGGAATAAAGAACTTAAGAATTAAGTTTAATAAAGTATTTGGTTACTGCATCGAGGTTACCAATTCATTCAAGGAACAGGTGCCGGCATATTATATCAGAAGACAGACACTGACAAACTGCGAAAGATATACAATCCCTAAGTTAAAGGAACTTGAGGACAATATTTTAAACGCGGAAGATAAATTATATTCCCTTGAATATGATGTCTTTGTGGATGTACGTTCATTTATTATGGACAGAGTGGACAGAATACAGCATACAGCCAAGGCACTGGCTTATCTTGATATGCTTTTGTCTTTTGCATATGTATCAGAGAAGAATAATTATATTAAGCCTTCGATTGAAGAAGATGGAATAATCAATATAAAGGGTGGAAGACATCCGGTAGTTGAAAAGATGATAAGGGATGATTCCTTTATTAACAATGATACATTCCTTAATAATGATGAGCATCAGATATCAATCATTACAGGTCCTAATATGTCAGGTAAATCCACTTATATGAGACAGACTGCATTAATTGTGCTGATGGCTCAGATAGGCTGCTATGTGCCTGCAAACAGCGCTCACATAGGACTTGTGGACAGAATCTTCACCAGAGTTGGTGCATCGGATGACCTTGCAAGCGGACAGAGTACCTTTATGGTGGAAATGAATGAGGTTTCAAATATCCTTAAAAATGCCACAAAGGACAGCCTTCTTATTCTTGATGAGATAGGCCGCGGAACTTCGACTTTTGACGGCCTTAGTATTGCATGGGCTGTTGTGGAATATATAAGTAAGAGCGTGGGAGCCAAAACACTTTTTGCAACCCATTATCATGAACTTACGTCAATTTCCGAGAATATGAAAAATGTGAAGAATTACTGCGTGGCAGTCAAGGAATCCGGAGATGATGTGGTATTCCTTCGTAAAATCATCGAAGGGCCTGCTGATAAGAGCTACGGTATCTATGTTGCCTCTCTTGCGGGCGTGCCGGAGAGCGTAATTACAAGGGCCAAGGAAATTGCAAAGAGCCTGTCTTCTTATGATGTGGCTGAGAAAGTGCTGCTTGACGATGAAGGCATTCTTTCTGCGAACCTTAAGAACCTTATGCCGATTGAAGACAAGAATATGACCCAGATGTCAATTTATTCCATGATTAACAATGATGAAATTATTGATACACTAAAAGATCTTAACGTGGATTCACTGACTCCTGTTGAGGCCTTAAATATACTTAATGATTTAAAAAAGAAATTAATTTGATTAACTATGCCGATTTACCACTAAATCGGCATGTTGTTTTGTAGGAGAATATATGATAAGAGTACTTGATGACTTAACAATTGACAAAATCGCCGCCGGTGAAGTTATTGAAAAACCCCTTAATGTAGTTAAAGAACTTGTAGAAAATTCAATTGATGCAGGTTCCACAAATATAAGCGTAGAAATTAAAAATGGCGGAATTGATTATATCAGAGTAACAGATAATGGCTGCGGCATTGAATATTCAGATATTAAACTTGCATTTCAAAGACATGCTACAAGTAAGATAGTTTCATCTGAAGATCTTAACTACTTACATACACTTGGATTCAGGGGTGAAGCTTTGGCAAGTATATGCTCGGTATCAAGACTTACAATGGTAACAAAAACGGTTAATGAATTATCAGGAATTAAGGCATATACAGAAGGGGGCGAGGATTTTGGCATAGAGGAAGTTGGAGCGCCGGATGGAACCACGTTAATTGTGGAAGATTTATTCTACAATGTGCCGGCAAGAAAGAAATTCCTTAAAGCTCCTTCGACAGAAGGCTCATATATCTTTGAACTTATGCAGGAACTTGCCCTGTCAAGACCAGATATTGCATTTAAGATGATAATTAACGGAAGCGTTAAGTTTTCAACCACGGGAAATGGCAGGCTTAAGGATGTAATTTATAATATTTACGGTCAGGAAGTTACTGATAATCTTATAAATGTGGAATGTAATGAACTTGGATATGAGATAAAGGGATATCTTGGAAAGCCTTATATTTCCAAGGGTTCAAGAAGTTATGAGAATTATTTTGTTAATAACAGATATGTTAAATGTAATGCGCTGCAAAAAGGTCTCGAAGAGGGCTATAACAAATATTTAATGCAGCACAGATTTCCGTTTTGCGTGCTTCATCTTTCAGTAGACAGCGCAAACGTGGATGTAAATATTCATCCAAGCAAGATGATGCTTAGAGTTGCCAATGAAGAGGCACTTGCCAATCTTGTAATGAAGATGGTGGAAGAAGCACTGACAAGGCAGGATTATATAACTGACGTTCCGGTTGGAGATGAAACAAATGACAAATTAGAAGCGATTCGTACGCCTGAGCCTTTCGAAGTAAACAGGCTTCAAAAAGAAAAAGAAGTGATAAGTCAGGATATTGATATTACTTTCGAGGATGAAGAAGAGTCAGTAAAGGAAGATAGTGAAGAGGCGGATATTTTTGCAAAGGCTAATGAAAGATTCTCAGAGTCCAAGGTTTTATATGATGCGATAAATCCTAAAAATGAGGCGGATGATAAGACTTTGGCTCACGAGGAATTATATAAGCCTAAAGAGGTTGCGCCGCCTGATAATAAACCAAAAGATGTAATCGTTGATAAAGTAAAACAGATGACTGTTTTTGATGATGAGAGATTCCTAAATAAAGATAATTTCAAGGATTATGAGATCATCGGACAGGTCTTCGGAACGTACTGGATTATTGCCTTTAAGGACAAGATGTATCTTATGGACCAGCATGCGGCTCATGAGAAGGTTAAATATGAGCAGTTTATCAAGAAAATCAGAAATGATGAAGTAATGACGCAGATGCTTAATCCGGGAATTGTTATGAGTCTTACTCCGTCAAAGTATGAGATATGCATGAACAATATGGATATCTTTAATAAACTGGGATTCGAGGTTGATACATTCGGCGACCTGGATATTAAGCTTAACGGAATTCCGGCGGTTTTATATGGCAATGACCCTAAACTTTTATTTGAGGAAATTTTAAGTGATTTGGAAAGTCTTGGTTATGTAAAAGATTCGAGGCTTCTTGAAGAAAAAGTCGCAACTATGGGTTGTAAGGCTGCCATAAAAGGTAATACAATAATACCAAGGGCTGAAGTGGAAGCACTTTTCAGGGAATTATTCACCCTTGATAATCCATACTTCTGTCCACATGGCAGACCAACATTAATTGCCATGACCAAAGCAGAAATAGATAAGAAATTTAAGAGAATTGTTTAAATGAAAGATATTGTAATAATTGCAGGGCCAACTGCGGTTGGAAAGACAGACCTTTCCATCTTCCTTGCCAAGCAGATTGATGGCGAGATTATTTCGGCTGATTCCATGCAGGTTTACAAAGGCATGGACATAGGCACGGGCAAAATTACCGCCGGAGAGATGATGGGGGTTAAGCACCATCTGATTGATATACTGGATCCGGGCGAGGATTTTAACATAGCGATGTTTGTGAAGCTTGCCAAGGAAGCAATCGCTGACATAAGGTCAAGAGGAAAGATGCCGATTATAGTTGGCGGAACGGGATTCTATATTCAGGCACTCCTTAAGGACGTTGAATTTGAAGATGAAGAAGATTCGTCATACAGGGAAATGCTTTATAAAGAACTTGAAGATAAGGGTGCTGAGTATGTCCATGATTTATTAAAGGACATTGATGAAGTAAGCTTTAATGAAATTCCGGTGAATAATTCAAAAAGAGTTATCAGGGCTCTTGAATATTATCATTTTCATAATGAGCCAATAAGTGCTCATAATGAGAGACTTAAGAATACTGATTATGCTTATAATGAGGCTCTGTTTTGCATAACAAATGACAGGCAGACAATATATGATAATATTGATAAAAGAGTCGATAAAATGATATCTTTAGGGCTCCTTTCAGAGGTTAAGGCCCTGCTAGATAAGGGGCTAACAGAAGATAATGTGTCCATGAAAGGTTTGGGATATAAAGAGTTTATTCCTTATTTCAAGGGTGAATGTACTTTGGATGAAGCCATATATGTGCTTAAAAGAGATACAAGACATTTTGCCAAAAGACAGCTTACATGGTTTAGAAAAGAAAAAAATGTCATATATATAGATAAGTCGAAGTTTGGCGGGACTGATGAGATATTAAAGTATATGACAGAAATTATTAATGAGTAAATATAGAGGTTTGTTGCACTTTTGTATACATTAGATGCATAAAATGGGGTATAGATGTTAAAAATAATGTTATTTCCTGAATTTAAGGGGAATTAAGGAGGTCTTTTATGAGAGATGTTAATGATCCAAATGTAGTTGAAGACAATGAAAACAATCAAAACATTGATAATGAGGATAATCAAAGCCAATATACTGAAGTTGATGATGAATATCTTCGTGGCGGTTATGGTGTCATTAATGAAGAAGATAATAATCAGGAACATGAGATTAATTTTGAGAATATCAATATAAATGATCCCGGATTCGTTAACAGAGTAGGGGAAGCAGGAGAAGAGATTGATAACGAAAATTTAAGAAGAGTTCAGGAAGAAATGGAATATGAGAATAATACTCCATCTCATGAGAAAGTATATGATTATCTTCAGAAACAGAAAGTTTTCGATCATCTTGATACATTTGTTAATCTCGGTATCAGTAAAGATGATTATTTAAAGATGTATAACGAGGCATATGCAGATAATGCAACTGATGAGCAGAAAATTGCATGGGCTTTGTTTACTTTGGAATATCATCAGGGATTAAACAGATTTTTAACTGAACACTGGAATATAAATCCTGATTCATTTAATTCACTTGATCAGGTAGCAACAATCAATAATGCATATTCACTTAACTCAGAAGTTTGTGCCAAGGCTATTGCCAATTGTGGTGGTAATATTCTTGATAAACTTATTGAAAAGGCTTTCTTTGATGTTCATGACAACTCTTATCAGAGAACAATTGAAGAAAATGATGTTAAATTCCAGAATAATCTGGCTAAATATATCTATTTGTGTGGATTAAAGTATGAATTTGATAATGTTCATGGTACTGATGAAGAGATAAAAGCCTGGAAGGAAGAGATTCTTAATGAATTATTATCAGATTCTTATGAAAATAAGATTCAGCAGGCTAAGAATTCAGATTTCTTTAAAAAAGCACTTACCAAATTCAAAAAAGAGAGCGTATATTCTGCAAACAGCGCCAGAGAGGTTTTATCTGAAACTGCAATAGAAGCTGCTGAAGAGAAGTATAATGATATTTATTATACTTTTGCCATTGGTGTGCAGGATGAAAATGAAAAGCAGGATGTATTAAAAACTGTAGAAGAAATTGAAAAGATTAAGGCTATATACAGTCCTGTAATTAGCAATGAAGGTGAAGATAAAACATTTAATGAACCTTGTTTCGATACAATGTTTATTAAGAAAAAAGCGAATCTTTACGGAAGACAAAATAATGTTGTCGGTGATCTTATAAATCAGAGAAAAGAAACTAAGAAGATTGAAAAACGTATTTTTGTTGCATCTCAAGAGAGACATAATAAGAATAGAAATACAGTTTATCAATTAATGAAACAATTTGCCGGTAAAGAAGATTTAATTCAGGCAATTGATGAGATAATTGAAGCAGATACAAAATATTTAGAGTGCATCGAGAATCTTGCTAATTTAGAGAAAGCTGGTAACCGAGCAGAAAATTTAAAAAAATATGAAGAGTACATGAAAAAATCCGATGAAGAAAAGAATGAAGCTGAAATGATGTCGGATCCTGTTCTTTATTTGTATATTAGACGAGAAATTGAGCTTGATAAAAAAACTAAAATCAAAGAGGCTATTTTAAACAGGTACGATTATAAAGTTTTTGATGAAGCATATGATATATATGCAAATCAGATAAAACCGCTTAAAGGTAGTCCTGAAACTTATAAGAGGGTTGAACGTGAAGTTACAGAGGAAGTTAATAAACAGGTTGATGAAGAAAACGCAATTAAAGCTCAGGAGCCACTAAGACTTAAGCAGGAAGCTTTGGAATATAAGCAAAGCAAAGAAGCAAACAATATTGAAAAATTAAATGAAATTAAGCAAAAAAGAGCTCAAAGAGATATGGATGAAAAGTCATCCTATCCTCAGCTTTACAAAACTGTAAATACTAAAAACGGAACAGGATATATATCAAGATCATCAGTTGAAGCAAAAGACCTGATGGTTAAAGATTATGCAGATTATAAGAAGAAGTGGATTTTATCCAATCAAGAGATTCAAGATTATGATGATGCATTCAACAACTCTATTTTAGATTATGATAATACAGAAAAATCATATACTAAAAAAATTGAAATAAATAAGCCTGACAGAAGCGGTAATAAGATTAATTATTTTAAACCTCAGCAAGCAGAAGTAACAGGGCTTATTGAACTTGATGATGTAAAAATTGACAGAACTGTTACAAAATTCAAGGAACCTGAACCATTGCCTCCAATTCCGGATCAGTATTCACTTTCTGAGCCATATATTTATGCTGCATGGATGTATGCCAATATTAAACCAAAGGTACTTTTCGGAACAGCTGAATATGACAGAATTAATAATGATTTAAAACAGCTTCACGATGATATTATTAAAACTGATAATTCTCAGTTGTCTAATGCATATTATCTTCCTAAGGCCAGATTAATTTTAGCCAGAATGAATCATTATATTGACAGAAAGAATGATGCAAAAGATAACAATAATGGCAGAGAGTCAGATAATGCACGAATAAGAAGAGAAAATATAACTGCGGCAAGAACAAATATGAGAAGTGCCATTATCGCGATGGAGAAAAAAGCCGGTGTTAAATATACTGCAGCTGAAAACCTTCTTGCAGATTTGACTGTTATTAAAGAACTTACACGTGAAAATAATGATGATATCAATGCAATTATTTCAGATCTTGAAAATAATAATAAGGCCGATGCTTTAAGGAAGATGAAAGCATTCATTGATAAATACTACGAGATTTATAAAGGCGAGAATGGTTATCCATTCAGACTTAAGGATGATGAAAATGGTAAGGATAGAATTCCTTTCTCTGAAACATCAAGATATTATAAATCTGTTTTACTTGGTTTCCAGAAACTTGGAGATGAATATTTAACAGAACTTTCGAAAGATAAACCGGACAAGTTCTATGATTTTAAAATTGAAATGATGCATGATAACAAGGATATTCTCAAGCCTGTTGATTACTCTAAAAAATATGGTATTACTCTTATTCCGGAATCATATGAGGCCGAAATTAAAATAAATAAGTGTAATACTTTAGAGGATTATGCGAAGCAGTTTGAGAAGAATTATCAGGCTATGGTTGATATGGCTAGTTTTAAGCACTTAATAGCTTATAGAGATCGTATAATTAATAAAAATAATATTTACAATCCTGATGCTATTATTACTTCTCTTGAAAGAAAGGCATTGCTTGAAAATGCTTTGTCAGCTATTTTCTTAAATGAATTAGACAAGAATAATAAGGCTCATGGCATTAATGCACCATTTGATTTTGAGGCAGTTGAGCAGCAGAGAATTAAGTTTATAAGCGCAATAAAGAAGTCTTCACTTTCAAATAACCTGGCTTCTCAGGTTGCCAGATATTTTGACCTTAGCGAAAAAAATGGGGATATGCGTGATGAAATGGAATATATACAAAATCGTTCAAATGGCCAAAAGGTTATAATCAAGGATCTTGAAAACTTTAATAAACTTATTATGGCTCCAGCCCTTAAGGATGGAATGAGGAAAAACATTAAAGATTTTGATGCCATGGTTTCCGGTGCGCAGAAATATGATAAGGCAAAGGGAGAAAACCTTATTAAGTCAATTGATTATGATTTAAAGGTTTCTAAAGCTTTAAAAATTACCAATGATATTGATGGCGTAAATAATGTTATCAAGTCTGCTGAAATCAAAGGTGAGAAATTGACTGACAGTGCAAAGAAGATGCTTGATGCTGTTAAGGCAAGAAAGAATCAGAAAACAATTGAACCAACCAAAGGTATCAAGTTATAAGTAATTTTGGCAAAAGGGCCTGCTTTAAACAGGCTCTTTTTTGTGCGAAGAGGGTGCAAGTGCAGACTTGCTTGCAAGTATATGTAACAGCAAAATAGACCGTGCACACTTGTGTGCTAAGGTATAATTTGCTGTTTGCACCTAACGGACATCGAGTAGGGTCCCCCTACTCGATGTTCTTTGGATAATCAATGGAAAAGTAGGAAGAAGTAGGAAAAAGTGGGATAAAGTAGCATAAAGTAGTACCGCCCGGGTTATTGATGATAAAACTTTCATAAAGTAATATTTAATCAGGACATATGTAATTTTATAAAAACAAAACCTTTCATAATATCCTGAAAATCAAGAACCCGGGATTAATACTTGAACCTAAACCGAATCTTTTTTCACATAATTTCTTTATTGGTTTTGTTTATTTAAGATTACATGAATCCGGGGTTCTTGTTTGACGGGATGCTTAATATTACAAATACCATAATTTTACTTGTTTATATGGACTATTTAATGTTATAATTACATATATCTGTAATTTTATGGGGGCAATTATGGAAGATAGAAGAAAAAGCAGAAGAATTGAATTAGAAGCAAAGATTATGGTTAAGAGACTTGATGCTCCGGAACCTGAAGAGATAGCAATCGAAGTTTTCGATTTATCCAAGACAGGTATTGGCTTTAAGTGCGAGAAGGCATTAACCATCGGCGCTGTATATGAAGCATCCTTAACCATCTGGACCAAGGAAGTAATTCATGCTTTTATTGAAATAGTAAGAATATTTAAAGATGATAATTCCTTTAATTACGGTGGTGTATTCATTGGTATGCCAGAGATGGATATGCACAGAATTGAAACATATGAAACCGTTATGGAAGAAACCAATAAATAGTTTATGATTAGGTATTTAAGCCCTGATTTATATCAGGGCTTTTTCTATTGTGATTAAGCTTTATTTATTTAGTAAAAGTGTCCAAAATCTATTGTAAAATCAAGGTTTTTTTAGTAAAATAGACTATGGGTGGTCGACTATGGGTTACAATTTATCGGCCAATAATAATTGGGGAGGTTTTATATGAATATTTATACTACAGACAAGATTCGTAATGTGGTTCTTTTGGGACATGGTGGAGCTGGTAAGACATCACTTGCAGAAGCCATGGCTTATCTTGGTGGCCTTACATCTCGTATGGGCAAGATCGCAGACGGCAACACAATCAGTGACTATGGTAAAGAAGAGATTAAGAGACAGATTTCAATATCTACTTCTTTAATTCCTATTGAATGGAATGATTGCAAGATTAATATTCTTGATACTCCTGGTTTCTTTGATTTCGTTGGTGAAGTTGAAGAAGCAGCAGGCGCAGCTGATGCAGCCATTATCGTTGTTTCAGGTAAGGCTGGTGTTGAAGTTGGTACCGAAAGAGCATGGGATATATGCGAAAAGTATAAATTACCTAGAATGTTCTTTGTAACAGACATGGATATTGATAATGCTTCATACAGAGAAGTAGTTGAAAAACTTACAGAATTATATGGCAACAAGATTGCTCCTTTCCATCTTCCTATCAGAGAGAATGAGCAGTTCGTTGGATATGTTAATGTAGTTGGTGAGAAGGGTTATAAGTGGGATGGCAAGGATGCTGTTGAATGCGAGATTCCTGCAGCCAACGTAGAATATCTTAATAAGTATAAGGATATTCTTAATGAAGCAGTTGCTGAAACATCAGAGGATCTGATGGAAAGATATTTTGGCGGTGAGACATTCTCAGAAAATGAAATCAGAGCAGCTCTTCGTACATCTTTCGCAGATAATTCAATAGTTCCAATTTCCATGGGTTCAAATACACTTTGCCGTGGTATTTATACACTTCTTGATGATATTATTAAATACTTCCCTGGCCCGGACAGCTGCAAGGTTGCCGGTGTTGATCTTAAGACAAATGAAGTATTCCAGGCTGATTATGATTTCTCCAAAGCTAAATCAGCTTATATCTTCAAAACAATCGTTGACCCGTTCATTGGTAAGTATTCACTTATTAAGGTTAATTCAGGTGTTCTTAAGACAGACGACCTTATGTATAATGATGAGAAGCAGGTTGAAGAGAAGATTGGTAAGATTTATGTGCTTCAGGGAAATAAGCCTGTTGAAGTAAAAGAACTTCATGCCGGTGATATCGGAGCACTTGCCAAGATTACTGCTGCGAGAACAGGCAATACTCTTTCAACAAAAGGTCATATCATCAGATATGGTAAGAATGAGATTTCAAAGCCTTATACATATAAGAGATATCATGTTGTTAATAAGGCTGATGTTGATAAAGCATCCCAGGCACTTCAGAAGATTATGCATGAAGATTTAACAGTTAAGGCTGTTAATGATTCAGAGAATAAGCAGATGCTTCTTTACGGTATTGGCGATATGCAGCTTGATGTTGTTGTTAGCAGACTTCTTAATGAATATAAGGTTGCAATTGAACTTACAAAACCTAAGGTTGCATTCAGAGAGACAATCAAGAAGAAGAGTGATGTTGAATATAAGTATAAGAAACAGTCAGGTGGACATGGTCAGTATGGTCATGTAAAGATGCGTTTCGAGCCTTCATATGATTTGGAGAAACCATATGTATTCGAAGAAGAAGTAGTTGGTGGAGCAGTTCCTAAGAACTTCTTCCCGGCTGTTGAGAAGGGCTTACAGGAAAGCGTTGTTAAGGGACCTCTTGCAGCATATCCTGTAGTTGGTGTTAAGGCTGTATTATATGATGGTTCTTATCATCCGGTTGACTCTTCTGAAATGGCATTTAAGATGGCTACAATTCAGGCATTCAAGAAAGGCTTCATGGAAGCAGGCCCTGTACTTTATGAGCCAATCATGTCACTTAAGGTTACAGTTCCTGATAAGTGCACAGGTGATGTAATGGGTGACCTTAATAAGAAGAGAGGCCGTGTACTTGGAATGAATCCTGTTGGCGGCGGCAAGACCTGTATCGAAGCTGATATTCCTATGATGAGCTTATACGGATATTGCACAGATCTTCGTTCCATGACAGGTGGTAGAGGCGATTTTGAATATGAATTTGCCCGCTATGAACAGGCTCCATCAGATATTCAGGATGCTGAAGTTAAGGCAAGAGCAGATAAAGTTGCTGAAAATGCTGCTGAATAAGTAAAACTCAATAATTGTCAATAAAGGCTGCATACTTATGTATGCAGTCTTTTTTCTTGATTTTTACGCGTATTTTTAGTATAGTTATAAGGTATGTTTAATATCTGTAACTATGCCTAAAAATAGAAATGGCATGATTTTTACTAAAGGAATGGTATTATGAAAGACAAAATTAAAATTGTAATTGATGCCAGTGGTGGAGACAATGCACCTGGTGAAATCATTAAGGGTGCTGTTGAAGCATTAAATGAATGTGAAAAACTTGAATATATCATGGCAGGTGATGAAGAGAAGATTAATGCAGAACTTGCCAAATATACATATCCAAAGGAAAGAGTGGAAATACTTCACTGCTCAGAAGAAATAGAAATGGGCGATCCACCGGTAAGCGCTATCCGTAAGAAGAAAGATTCTTCAATTGTTAAGGGTATGCATGTATTAAGAGACGGCGGCGCAGATGCCTTTGTTTCAGCAGGAAGTACTGGTGCCATTTTAGTAGGTGGTCAGATTATTGTTGGAAGAATTAAAGGTGTTGAAAGACCACCATTGGTTCCGCTTGTTCCTCATGAACATGGCTTCTCATGTATTGTAGACTGCGGCGCAAATGTAGATGCAAAGCCATCTAACCTGGTACAGTTTGCCGTAATGGGTACCTTATACATGAAGAATATCATGGGTGTTGAGAATCCTAAGGTTGGTATTGTTAATATTGGAACAGAAGAAGAAAAAGGTAATCAGCTTGTTAAAGATACATTTCCACTTCTTAAAGCCTGTCCTGATATAAATTTTGTTGGCTCAGTTGAAGCCAGGGATATTCCTAAGGGTGTGGTTGATGTAATCGTGTGCGATGCTTTTGTAGGTAATGTTATTATAAAGACTTATGAAGGCGTGGCATCAACACTGGTTCATGCAATTAAAGAAGGAATGATGAGTTCTTTTACCGGAAAGATTGGCGGTGCTTTGGTGAAGAAGCCTCTTAAAGAGAAGTTAAAAACTTTTTCATCAGATGAACAGGGTGGAGCACCTATGCTTGGTCTTAAAGCGCTGGTAATGAAGGCTCATGGAAGTTCAGATGCTTATGCATTTAAACACGCTGTTTTATCCTGCGTTAATTTTGTAGAAAAGGATGTAACAGGCAAAATACAGGAAGCTTTATCACATACTGATATAGTTTCATAAAATTAGGGAGATTGATGTTATAAAATGGAAGAAGAGATATTAAAAGAGGCGATTGTAGAAGTCCTCGGTGTCTACATTAATGAAATTGAAGATGATATGACATTCACAGGCGACCTTAGTGCCGATTCTCTTGATGTATATCAGATTGTATTGATAGTAGAAGACAAGCTTAATATTGAGCTTAAAGAAGAAGATATATATGAAGTTAAAACTGTTGGCCAGGCTTTGGAACTTATAAAGAAGGCTGTTAAAGAGAATGAATGATCAATTAAAAAGCAAACTTCATAAACTGGAGGATGTAATAGGTTATCATTTTAATGATCTTGATCTTCTTAAGGTTGCAGTAAGTCACACATCCTATGTTAATGAACTAAGGGTTTATAAGTGGGAAAGTTACCAGAGAATGGAATACTTGGGTGATGCTGTCCTTGAGCTGGTTATTAGTGATTACCTTTACAGGAATAATCCTGATATGTCTGAAGGTGTAATGAGTAAAACCCGTTCCTCGATTGTTTGTGAAACGGCGCTTTCTTATTGTGCGAGAAAAATCAATTTAAGTGAATATATTCTGCTTGGTATTGGCGAGGCTGCTGCAGGTGGAGCTGACAGGGATTCTATTTTGTCAGACGTATTTGAATCCATTATTGGCGCCATTTATCTTGATGGCGGCTATGATAAGGCCAAAGATCATATTTATGCTCATGTTGTTAATGAGATTGGTGATACCATGGTATATGTTGACAACAAGAGTATGCTTCAGGAAATTATGCAGTCCAAGCATATTGGTAAGATTGAATATAGTGTAATTTCTGAAAAAGGACCGGAACACAAGAAAGTATTTGAGGTTGCGCTGGTTATCAATGGCAAGCAGATTGTCATTGCTCAGGGTAAAAATAAGAAGAAAGCTGAGCAAAGGGCGGCTTTTGAAGCAATTAAAATGATTAATGAATATGGCCTTCTGGATGGTGAAGAAACGGAAGAATCATCCAAGGAGGAAAAGCCTGAGAATCAGGATAAAGATGATAAAAAAGAATAATCCTGTGTGGATTTATATAGATTAAGGTGTAAAAGATGTTACTTAAAAGTATCGAAGTACAGGGATTTAAATCCTTTGCAAATAAAATAGTTTTTAATTTTGAACATGGTATTACAGGTATCGTTGGACCTAATGGTAGTGGTAAGAGTAATGTTGCCGATGCTGTAAGATGGGTTTTGGGTGAGCAGAGAATTAAACAGCTTCGTGGTTCTTCAATGCAGGATGTTATTTTCTCGGGAACTGCTCTTCGTAAGAGCGTTGGTTCTGCATATGTTGCAATAACCCTTGATAACAGCGACCATTCGCTTCCAATTGATTATAAAGAAGTTACAGTTGCCAGACGTATTTACCGTTCCGGTGAAAGTGAATATTCTATTAATGGCACCCTTTGCAGACTTAAGGATGTTAATGAATTATTCTATGATACCGGTATTGGTAAGGAAGGCTATTCTATTATCGGTCAGGGTCAGATTGACAAGATTATTTCAAGTAAGCCTGAGGACAGAAGAGAATTATTTGATGAAGCCGCAGGTATCGTTAAATTCAAAAGAAGAAAATACGAAGCAGGCAAAAAGTTAGAATCAGAAAGTCAGAACTTATTAAGAGTTACTGACGTTCTTAACGTGCTTAAAGATCAGGCAGGGCCTCTTAAAACCCAGTCTGAAAAAGCCAAAACATATTTAACAAAAAGAGAAGAACTGAAGAGACTTGATGTTAATGCATTTCTTCTTGATAATGACAGATTAAATACAAATCTTGAGAATGTTAAGAGTAAATTTGATATTGCATCTTCTGATTTAGAGGTTGCAAATGCCAAGAATGAAGCCCTTAAGACTGATTATGAAAGAATTGAAGGTCTTATAAGTGAACTTGATACTGAAATTAACAATATCAAGGACACAATGGCATCTTCAGATGTAATGAGAGAAAAACTAGAAGGACAGATTGTACTTAATAAGCAGAGTATTGAGTCATCCACAAGTAATCTTGAACATCTTAAGGTTAGAATTAACAATATCAATAATAATCTTGATATTAAGAATAAAGAGAAAGAAGAGATTCTTTCAAGAAAATCTGAAATAGATAAAAAATGTGATGACATTAATAACAAGAAAGCTGCTGCTGTAAAAGAGTTAGAGGATTGTCAGGCTAATATCGAAGATTTAAATACTGCAGTGGAAAGTTCCAAGAATGCCATTATTGAACTTCTTACATCAAGGGCAAATATCAAAGTTGAACTTGGTAAATTAGATACAATGGCAGAGCAGAAGAATATCAGATTATCTGAACTTGATGCTTCACTCCTTCAGGCAAAGAGCAAGGAGGCAGAACAGAACAGTGCCATTAAACTTTTGGAGGATGATTTTAACAAAGTTACTGAAGAAATCGAGACTCTTAGCAATCAGTTAAAGGAAATGGAAGCAAAGAGCCTTACTTACAGAGATAAACTCGGCAAGATTGATGAGGAACTTCGTAAGAATCAGATGCTGTTCCATCAGGAAAAATCCAAGTTAGAGGCTATTAATAACATTACCGAAAGATATGAAGGATACAGTAATTCCATCAAGAAGGTAATGGAGCAAAAAGAGAATAATAAGGACATTCACGGCGTTGTTGCTGATATCATTAAGGTATCTAAGGAATATGAAAATGCCATCGAAGTTGCTCTTGGCAATAATATTCAGAATATCGTTACATCAACTGAAAAAGATGCAAAGAAGATGATTGAATTCTTAAAGGAAAATAAGTATGGTAAAGCATCTTTCCTTCCTCTTGATTCAATTGAGAATCCACAGGAATTCAAGACACCACATGTGCTTAATGAAAAAGGCGTAATCGGCCTGGCATCAGACCTTGTTGATGTTGAGCCTAAATATAAGAATGTTGCGAAGTCAATGCTTGGAAGAATCGTAATTGTTGATAATATGGACAATGCTTTTGCCATAGCGAGAAAGAACAATTACGCAATAAGAATGGTTACTGTTGATGGAGAACTTTTGGCTCCGGGCGGTGTAATCACAGGTGGTGCTTTCAAAAACAGCAGTAATTTACTTAGCAGAAGAAGAGAAACAGATGAATTAACCAAGCATGTTAAGGAATTAGAAGATAAGGTTAATGCATCTTTACAGGAAATTGAAGACTGCAAGAAAGAGCGTAATGAATTAAGACAGAACCTGGAGAAGACCAAAGACGCAGTACAGGATGCCTATATCAGACAGAATACTGCAAGAATTAAGGTTATGCAGGCCAAGGAGAAAAAGGGCGATGTGCTTTCGGGCTTTGATTCATTAAGAGACGAGAAGGCTATCCTAAAGCAGGATCTTAATGATATTGAGGTAAAGAAGGAAGAACTTAAGAATAATCTTAATAATTCCAATGAAGTTGAAGATAAAGAGAATGCTGCAATTAAGGAAAAAGGACTTAAACTTGAAACATTAAGAGAAGAAGAATCCAGAAAACTTGCAGTAGTTTCAGATATTGAGATTGAGGCTCAAAAGTTATTGCAGAGTCAGGAATTCGAGAAGCAGAATCTTGACAGAGTACTTGAAGAAGAAAACAGATTTAATGCAGAAATGAAAGAAGTAACTGAAGAATCTGAAAAACTTAAGGCTGATATCGAAGAAAGAACAAAGAATATTGAAGAGATTAAACTTACACTTAAGGAATCTGTATCAAGCCAGTCTGACAGTGAAATTAAGTTAAAGGAAATGAATGCCAAGAAGGAAGAGTTCCAGGCCAAGCAGAAAGATTTCTTCAATCAAAGAGATAATCTTACCAAGGAAGTTGCAAATCTTGATAAGGAAATATTCAGACTTAATTCACAAAAAGAGAGAATTGAGGAACAGATTGCTTCTTATGCAAGTTATATCTGGCAGGAATATAATCTTACTTTAGCAGATGCAGGTCCTTTAAGGGATGAGGAATTAACCGATCTTCCAAAGATGAGAAAAGAAATCAATTCAATCAAGGAAGAGATTAAAGGTCTTGGTTCAATTAATGTTAATGCAATTGAGGAATATCAGGAAGTTATGGAAAAACTTACATTCCTGCAGACTCAGCATGATGATCTGGTTGAAGCAAGAGATGAACTTATCCGTATTATAGATGAACTTGATGAAGCCATGAGAAAACAGTTCAAGGAACAGTTCACTTTAATAAGCAGCGAGTTCAATGCAGTATTTAAGGAATTATTTGGTGGTGGTGATGCCAAGTTAGAACTTCTGGAAGATGAAGATATTCTTGAAGCAGGTATTAAGATTGAAGCACAGCCACCTGGAAAGAAATTACAGAATATGATGCAGTTATCCGGTGGTGAGAAGGCATTTACAGCAATTGCTCTTTTATTTGCAATTCAGAATCTTAAGCCTTCACCATTCTGTCTCCTTGACGAGATTGAGGCTGCTCTTGATGAGAATAACGTTGAGAGATTTGCCAAGTACTTAATCAAGATGAGTAAGAAGACACAGTTTATCGTTATTACTCACAGACGTGGTACCATGAACAAGGCAGACAGATTATATGGTATTACCATGCAGGAGAAGGGTGTATCAGCATTAGTCAGCGTAAATCTTATTGATAAGGATCTTGATGACTAAGAAAGGTTATTATGTTTGGATTTAAGAAAAAGAACATAACTGAAAATGAACAGGTTGTCCTGGAAGAGAATGACTCAGCAGAGTTGAATTCTTCAGTGGAAGAGACCAATACAGAAACTGAAACTCCAAACGCGAATGAAACTGCTCCGGAAGCAGATGCGGCTCCGGTAATTGAGGAATCTGGAGACTCAGACCTTGTTGACACAAATGAAGAAGTTAAGAAAAAAGGTTTCTTTGCCAAATTAAAACAGGGATTAACCAAGACAAGAGATAATATCAAAAACAGAATCGATGTGGCTTTTGATGAATCAAGACAGATTGATGATGAGTTTTATGAAGATCTTGAAGAAGCCCTTGTTATGGCGGATGTTGGTATTGATGCTACTGAAGGCATAATTGAAAGATTACAGCAAAAGGTAAAAGAACGCCATATTTATGATGCAAGAGAATGTAAGAAACTGCTGCTTGACAGTATTAAAGAGCAGATGAGTCTTGAAAAGGACGCATATGATTTTGAGAATACACAGTCTGTAGTGCTTGTTATTGGTGTTAACGGCGTTGGTAAAACAACAACAGTAGGAAAGTTAGCACATAATCTTAAGGATAATGGACGTAAGGTTATGATAGTTGCAGCTGATACATTCAGGGCTGCAGCAACAGAACAACTTGAAGAATGGGCTAAAAGAGCAGATGTTGATATTATTTCAGCACAGGAAGGTGCTGATCCGTCGGGCGTTGTTTTTGACGCAGTTCAGTCTGCCAAGAAGAAAAACATAGATACTCTTATTTGTGATACAGCAGGAAGACTTCACAATAAGAAGAATCTTATGGAAGAACTTAAGAAAATGAACAGAATCATAGACAGGGAATTCCCGAATGCCAAGAGAGAGAATTTCATTGTCCTTGATGGAACCACAGGTCAGAATGCACTTATTCAGGCTAGAGAATTTGCCAATGTTGCAGACCTTACGGGTATAATAATTACAAAACTTGATGGCACAGCAAAAGGCGGTATTGTTGTAGCAATACAGTCTGAGCTTAAGATTCCTGTTAAATATATAGGAGTTGGAGAAGGCATAGAAGATTTGCAGAGATTTGATGCCAATGCCTTCGTGGATGCATTATTCGAATAATCAGATAGTTATGATTTTTCTCTGGAACTCACTGGTAGTTGCAAATTCAAACTTATCTGTAATGATTGTATCGTAGATGTGAGCTGCTTCAATATCGCTCTCAAGCATCTTCATTGCATCTTCATCTAAAATATTTCTGGCATCAGCCAGTTTGGAAATAAGAGGTATTTTTGATTCTTTCTTAATAGCATTAAGAAGAGGAGATGCCTCTTTTTTTAATCCAAGAATTCTTGCATACATTGCATAATCGTTAGCCACAAATTTCTTAAGATTATCCTTCTTGATATTAAGAAGAATATGAATAAGACAACGACTTACTCTTGCATAGGTAACGTCCTTGGATTTAAGTAAATCGCAGAATTGTTCAAAAGATACATATTTATTAAGGTTTTTCTTAATCTTGTCTGAAAGATCTTTGTTTACATCAACATATTCGGTATAACCCTTACCTGCATCAAGTAAGAGCTTGTATTTAAGCATGGAAGAAATATCATTAGACCATACAGGGAAGGTCTTGTTATAGTTTTCATCCATATATTTATAGCAGTATTCCGGAACAAGTTCGGATATCATTTTAATACTCTTATTGGATTCCACAGACTGTCTGATTGCAAGGGCAGAACTTAAGGTATTGGAAACCATTCTGTCGTGATAGCCTGAGCCCACCCTTTTATTGGTATATGGAATCATGGAACTTTTTCTCTTATTTATTGCCTTGATATATTCAATGCCAAGAATATTATTAGGATAATTCATGGCATCAACATGCTCGTATGAATTAGGAATGATTTCGCCGATGGCCTGTGAACGGGCAACAGGATAGGATAAGCCCTGTTTAATCTTGGTCTTAATTAAGGAATCAAGTTGTCCTGATTTGGTATTAAGGATTTTGGCAACATCGGAGATGATGTCGATATTTCCGGATTCTGAGCCAAAGCAAAGATAATTTACAACTCCAAGTTTATCAAGGAGAGCAACAGCGCCTGAACCGAAGTATTCGGCAGAAGATACACTGTAATAAAGAGGCAGCTCCAAAACGAGATCTGCACCTGAATTTAAGGCAATTTCAGTACGGGCATATTTATCCATCATGGCAGGAGTACCCCTCTGGGTAAAATTCCCGCTCATAACAATAACAACATAATCAACACCCAGATTAGATTTAATATATTCAATCTGTGTTTTATGTCCGTTATGAAATGGATTATATTCTGCTACTATGCCTGCAACTGTCATTACATCACCTCAATTTATTTAATACACCTTTACTAATCTAACATTTTATTTCCTATCTTACAAGTTAAAACTTGTATATGAATTAAAAATAAAGTATAATATTTTTTGGTTTTAAACCTAATTTTTTATATAAAGGAGATATTTTAAAATGGCTTTTGTTGACAAGATTAAAGAGAAAGCTAAAGGCTTTAACAAAACAATTTTACTTCCAGAGACTATGGATGACAGAACATATTATGCCGCTGAGAAGGCAATCCAGGAAGGTATTGCAAAGATCGTTCTCATTGGTGATAAGGCTGAAATCGATGCTCATGTTAAATCTACAGGCGTAGATATTTCCAAGGCTGAGATTATTGAGCCGGCTACATATGACAAGACAGAAAGTTATATTAATCTGTTATATGAGACACGTAAGGCTAAAGGTATGACAGAAGAGCAGGCTAAGGATATATTACTTAAAGATACAATTACTTATGGTATTGTAATGCTTAAGGCAGGAGATGCTGACGGACTTGTTGCAGGTGCTTGTCACTCAACAGCTGATACACTTCGTCCATCACTTCAGATTCTTAAGACAAAGGCTGGATGCAAGTTAGTATCTGCATTCTTCATCATGGATGTTCCTAATTGCGAATATGGTGCTAATGGTACATTCATCTTTGCAGACAGTGGTCTTAATCAGGATCCTAATCCGGAAGAACTCGCTGCAATTGCTGCATCATCAGCAGAAAGTTTTGAGAGTCTTGTTGGTGAGAAGGCTGTATGTGCAATGCTTTCACATTCAACAGTAGGCAGCGCTAAGCATGCATTAGTTGATAAGATGGTAGAGGCTACAAGAATTGCCAAAGAGCAGTATCCTGACATCGTTGTTGATGGTGAGTTCCAGCTTGACGCAGCTATTGTTCCTTCAGTTGCCAAGTCCAAAGCTCCTAACTCAGATGTTGCAGGTAAGGCTAATGTACTTATCTTCCCTAACCTTGATGCTGGTAATATCTCATACAAGATTGTTCAGAGACTTGCTAAGGCAGATGCTTATGGACCTATCTTACAGGGTATTGCAAAGCCTGTTAATGACCTTTCAAGAGGCTGTTCAGCTGAAGATATCGTTGGTGTAATTGCCATTACTGTTGTTCAGGCAGCACTTAACTAATTATTGCTTTATAATTAAACACCGAAGGTCCTTAACAGGGCTTTCGGTGTATTTTTATATATAAATGTATGAGGGATATTGATGAATAATTCTAAAAAAGTCTTAAAATATGCAAAAGAGCATTTTAATGAAGTACATCATACAACTCTTAATCCTGAAGGACCCGGAGTAGTAAGAATACATCTGGTTCCACCGGCTTTAGAGGATGATAATGTAGGACCAAGTGTTGTCATTATCAATGGTCAGGATATTATTCCTGTTAATCCTTCATGGACAATTCTGCTTTGCGAATTTATTGATGAGATTAATAAGTATGATGGTAAGGAAGTTACAGAAGATGATTATAAAATCATCGTTAATAACATCTGTAAGAAGGTTAAGAAGATTTATACTTTTCTTCCAAAGAGAGTTATTAAAAATGATTTGAATCGTATTCTTGATACCTTTACAGCTGTTGCGTACAGAGAAGATGTTACTGAAGAAATAGGATATATGAATATTGGTGAGTATGCTCCATTTATGAAGGCTCCGCACAGAATGGATTTACTTGTTTCTGCCATGGAGAAAAATGGTAAATGGAACTGTAATCAGAAATGTATTCACTGCTATGCCGCAGGTCAGGAACATGGTAAAGAGGAAGAGTTATCTACTGATGACTGGAAGAAAATCATTAATAAATGCAGGGAAATCGGTATTCCTCAGCTTACATTTACAGGTGGCGAACCTACAGTAAGAGAAGATTTATTTGAACTTATAGACAGTGCAAGATGGTTTGTTACAAGACTTAATACAAATGGTATTAATTTAAGCCCTGAGTTCTGTGAGAAACTAAAAAAGGCTTCGCTTGACAGCGTTCAGATTACATTTTATTCATCTGATGAAGAAATTCATAATAAATTAGTAGGCGCAAATGCTTATGAGAAGACAGTAGATGGAATTAAGAATGCACTTGCTGCCGGCTTAAGTGTCAGCGTTAATACACCGCTTTGCACTGATAACAAGGACTATCTTAATACACTTAAATTCCTTAACTCTCTTGGAGTTACATATGTTACCTGTTCAGCGCTTATTACAACAGGTAATGCGACCAAAGACCCTTCAGTTAAGCTTCAGCTTGAAGTAGAAGAATTAAAGAAGATTTTAAAGGAATCAGTAGAGTATTGTAATGAAAACAAGATAGAGATCAGTTTCACATCACCAGGATGGATAGAAACGGAGTATTGTGAAGAACTTGGTATTAATCCGCCTACCTGCGGTGCCTGCCTTTCTAATATGGCAATTACGCCATCAGGCAAGGTTGTTCCATGCCAGAGCTGGCTTTCAGATAAGCCACTAGGGTGTATGCTGACAGATGACTGGAAGGATATATGGAATAGTGATGAATGCGTTAAAAGACGTGATTATTCAGCTTCCATGGAAGGCAAATGTCCCCTTCGAATTACAAAAGAAGGAGGTGACAAATAATGAATAAGAATTCTTTTAAAAGATTATTTGGATTATTGGCAGTAGTTATAATTTCCACATTATTTGCTTTTGTCATTCTTCCTGTTAAGGTTAATGCCAAAGATCTGGATGAAATTGAAAAATATGTAATTAATGTAGATGTTAATGAAGATGGAACTCTTACTCTTGTTTATCATATTGAGTGGAGAGTGCTGGATTCAACTTCGGAAGGCCCGCTTTCATGGGTAATAATTGGTACGCCTAATAAGCATTATGTCGATTATAAACCATTATCCGATTCCATTAAAAAGATGAAGTATACCACTGACTCAGGTTCCGGATTCAGGATTGACCTCGATAAGGATTATTATGCAGGTGACCTTGTTATAATAGAATTTGCTCTTGTTCAGGATTATATGTATCAGATGGAATATCCTGAAAAAGGTCAGACTCAGTATACCTTTACTCCGGGCTGGTTTGATGAGATTTATGTTGATGAATTAATAATTACATGGAATGAAGATAAGTCGTTATATGCTAAATCCGGCTATACGGAAATGGATGGACGTTATGTATGGCATACATTCCTTGGTAAGGGCAGTAAATATACAGTATCGGTTGTATATCCTTCTGATGCATATGAGTTTAGTGCCAATAAAAAATATATAGATGAACAGAAGGGAAGCGGAGCCACAGATGATACCGGATCTGCCATTTTGGGAACAATCTTTATATTCTTTATGTATGGTGGTTTTTTTGTTTTAGTTTATCTGTTTGTTTTACTGGTTGATTATATATCATGGGTATCGAGTGCAGGATTTAAACCGGGAATCAAGAAAGTAAGAACTATTATTGAATACTACGATAAATGTCAGGGCTGTGGCGGTGTAAGACCGAAGGGCGCAGAAATATGTCCATATTGTGGAAGAAACTTCATCAAATCAAAAGAGGTTATTGAAGAAACTAAGATTCCTAAGAAATATGAAGAATATAAGAAGGAAATACTTAATGCCAAAAAGGATGGTAATTACAGAATATCAACTCTTCCAAATACTGTTATGCATGTAAGTTCGGTGACCGTTCCTCATAAAACTTCCTTTAAGAATTTCAGGGCTGCCAATGCTGCAAAGTCCAGTGGAAGAAGAGGTGGACACGGCGGCGGATGTGCCTGTGCCTGCGCCTGTGCGTGTGCCTGTGCAGGTGGCGGAAGAGCCGGTTGTATAGCCAAAGATTTCTATAAAGACCACAAAAAGAAGGATTCGGTGATTTTTACCGTATCAAAATGATAAAAAGTATTTGACAAAGACTAATTATCATTATATAATCGTAAAGTACGTTTGAATAAAAGTAAGCAGATAGGAGGTGTAAAGATGTCTATTTGTCCTAAGAATAAATCTTCCAAGGGAAGAAGAGATAAAAGAAGAGCTAATTGGAAAATGAGCGCTAGCACATTAGTTAAGTGCAGCAATTGTGGCGCTTTAACAGTACCTCATAGAGTTTGTAAGGCTTGTGGTCATTACAACAAGAAGGAAGTAGTTAAATTAGAAGAAGCTTAAAAACATAGCCGGTCATATGACCGGCTTTTATTTTTGTCATATAAATATTTCTATGATATAATACCTTTAAGAGGTTATTAGTATGCGTTTGGAAAATGACAAAGAGAATATGGAGGAATTTGACAACAAGGTCAATGTTGGTTTTGCAGGAGCAATTATGATTGCTCTTTTTGTGTTGACAATTGTTGGCGTTATTCTTTTTGTAAACAGGGACGCTCTTAATCTGCTTAATAAAAAGCCGGCACCTGAAGTTCAGGAGGTAAAAGAGCCGGATGATTTAGATGGACTTGTGTCAGGTTCTACTTTGACATCTGATGATCTTGATATTTGGGAAGATTATCCAAAGGAAGAACCGGCAGAAGAAGAAACGGTTATTCCGGGAAGTGCCACATATGAAGAGGATAAGGAAGAAGATCCTTCTGAAGGTGGAACAAAGACTGAAGTTAAGTTATCAGATGGAACTGTAAAATGGTATCCAATCAGTCCATATATTCCTGAATGTCCATATAAAGATGAGATGTTCAGCACAAGTAATGGAAGAATGGCTTACTATGAAGATGGCAAAGTCGTTTCCTATACAGGCGTTGATATATCACAGAATAATGACTATGTGGATTTTAATAAAGTAAAAAAAGACGGAATTGATTATGTAATGCTGAGGGTTGGAAGCCGTGGATATTCATCAGGTGTTATATCGATAGATGAGAATTTCTATGACAATGCACAGAGAGCAGGACAGGCCGGACTGGATATAGGTGTTATTTTCTTCTCCCAGGCCATATCGGAAGCAGAAGCGATAGAGGAGGCGGATTTTGTCTATAATACTTTAAATGGCGTAGATGTTAAATATCCTGTTGTATATCAGATGGATTATGTTCCTAATGATGTATCCAGAATAGATAAATTAACTGTGGAGAATAAAACCAAAATCGCTGCGGCTTTCCTTAACAGAATAAATGAAAGAAGCAAGGCGGAGGGTGCGACAGGAAGATATATTCCAATGCTTTATGCCGATAAGGAATGGGCTTTTACATCGATTAATTATTTAAGTCTGTGGTCATATGATTTATATTATGAGAATCTTTCTGACATGCCGAATTTCCCATACAGATTCCATATGTGGAAATATTCCAAAACCGGAGTGGTTGACGGTATATCCGGAAAAGTGGATTTAAGCATAAGCTTAATAGATTATAATTTGAAATAATTAAAACTTATATATTTTGGAACTTAACGGTAATTCATCATAAATTGCCTGGTATTCATCATCTGATAAACCGCTTATAAAATTATGATGATAATTCTTGCCAATTCCATTACGAATCAGAATATCTGCCGCCTTGTTATATGCAATGGCGGCTTTAATTTCGTTATCATAAATCCCGATACGAATATAATTATTAATATGAATTCGCGCTTCATATACGGTATTTAAGTCTTTTTCGATTTTTCTTACGCCTGTATAGCGGTTAATTATCCTTATATTTTCATAACGATAATCAGTTCTGTCCTTGTTAATGAATTCATAATCCCTGTTCTCAACAGCGTAGGACATAATTCCATATCTTAAGCCAAGGCTTTCCTGGCTGCCGTAATCGTTGACAAAAAGATGATTGCCGCGCTTCATGATTTTGTGAGCAGAATAGAAGAACAGATCATCTTTGGAAAATTTCAGCGCATAATCATAGGATAAATAATATAAAAAGAATCCCGGCTTGATATAAATTGGATTTTTAAAATAAACATTATTATCCCTGAAATTGATTAAGATTATAAATTTATCAAAAGATATGGCTTTGAATGCAGGGTAGTCATCGGGAGTATATGAACCACTAAGGATATCCTTTGCTTCTTTATAGCATGAAGCAGCCTGCCTTTTAGCGTTGAAAGAGCCAAGACTTATGTGTTTGCCGTGGTAAGTTACGGAAACCCTGTAGTATTCCTTACCATTTGCATATTTAGCTTTAAAAATACCCGTATTCTTTGCCATTTAGATTGTTAATCCTTTAACTTGCCAATATAGTAAGATTTATGCTAAAATATTATGGACTATTTGTTGAATTTATGCGTTATCAACAGATTAATTATACAATAATTTGGAGATTAAGAAAATGGAAATTAAGTATACCAGCACAAGAGATAAAAATGTAATTGTTTCACCTTCAAAGGCAATTGTTACAGGCCTTTCACATGAAGGTGGTTTATTCGTGCCTACAAGTTTTCCAAAACTTGATAAGTCTTTGGATGAATTATCAAAAATGGATTACAGGAATGTGGCTTATGAAGTAATGAAATTATTCCTTACTGATTTTACAGAAAGTGAATTAAGAGGCTGCATAGAAAAAGCATATGATGAAAAGTTCGATACTGATGAGATTGTTCCGTTGTCAGAAGTAGATAATGCTTATTATGTGGAATTATTCCATGGTGCAACCATAGCTTTTAAGGATATGGCACTCAGCATTCTTCCTCATTTAATGATGGTTGCTGCAAAGAAGAATAATATTAATGATAAGATTTGTATTCTTACTGCAACATCCGGTGATACAGGTAAGGCTGCGCTGGCTGGTTTTGCAGGAGTGGATGGAACAAAGATAGTTGTCTTTTATCCAAAGAATGGTGTAAGTGCCATCCAGGAAAGACAGATGGTAACACAAAAGGGCGACAATGTTAAGGTTGTTGGAATTAAAGGTAATTTCGATGATGCCCAGACAGGTGTTAAGAATATATTTGGAAGCGATGAGATGGCAAAACTTGCCAAGGATAAGGGAACAGTATTCTCATCAGCCAATTCAATTAATATAGGCAGACTTGTTCCGCAGATTGCATATTATGTATTTTCTTATGTGACATTAATTAAAGAAGGCAGAATCAATGCAGGAGACAAGGTTAATTTTGTTGTTCCAACAGGTAACTTTGGTAATATTTTGGCAGGCTTCTATGCTAAGGAAATTGGTATTCCTGTTAATAAATTAATCTGCGCATCAAATGAAAATAAAGTATTATATGATTTCTTCCAAAATGGTACATATGACAGAAACAGAGAATTCATATTAACAACATCACCATCAATGGATATTCTTATTTCAAGTAACTTGGAGAGGCTTATTTATTATATCGCCGGCAATGACAGCGATAAGTGCCTTGAACTTATGAATGAACTTAAAACCAAAGGTTCATATACAATTGATGATAGTATGAAGGCTAAGCTTGATGCTTTTGTTGGCGGATTCGCATCAGAAGATGAGGTTAGCGAAAGAATCAGGGAATTATATACAAATGACAGCTATGTAATTGATACTCATACAGCTGTTGCATCAAGTGTATATAAGGCATACAGAGAGAATACGAAAGATGAGACAGTAAGTCTTATTATTTCAACAGCAAGCCCTTACAAGTTCCCAAGAGCGGTACTTAAGGCTATTGAAGGTAAGGACAGGGAAGACAGTGATTTTGAATTAATTGATATTTTAAATAATGTAAGCCATGTTGCTGTTCCTAAGGCTGTAACGGATGTAATTAATTCACCTGTCAGATTTGATATAGTTTGTGACACAGATAAAATGAAAGATGAGGTTCTTCAGTTCTTATAGGTTGTGTATGTATAGGGGGAGCTTATGGAAGAAGAAAAGAAACACATTCTTATAGTTGATGATGTATCGGCTAATATCAAAATCGCCGCTGATGTACTTAAAAATGATTATAAATTATCCATGGCCAAGTCAGGTAAACAGGCTATTGAGTTTCTGGAAAAGGCCAAGCCTGATCTGATTTTACTTGATGTAAAGATGCCTGAGATGGATGGCTATGATACTTTGCAGATTATTAAATCAAATCCTGAGACGGCGTCCATTCCTGTTGTTTTCCTGACAGTTGATGACAGAAGAGAGGCAGAGATTCAGGGACTTAAACTTGGAGCTATGGATTTTATTCTTAAGCCTTTTGAACCTGATGTAATGCTTAGCCGCATTAATAAGATTCTTCAGATTGAGGATTTAAGAAAAGACTTAACTATATCAGCAAGAAAAGATTATTTAACAGAAGTCTGGAACAGAAGATATATAGAGGATTATGTTGAAAGATATTTAGATGAAGGTGATGACAGGGAAGCCGTTTTTCTCTTACTTGATCTGGATAATTTCAAAGTGTGCAATGATACCTATGGCCATATGGCTGGAGATGTAATCCTGTCTGAGTTTGCCAAGATAATGGAATCCATTATCGGACCAAGAGATGCAGTAGCAAGACTTGGAGGAGATGAATTTGTCATCTTCCTTAAAGGCAAGTATCAAATGGATGAGATTAAGAAAATCTGCGAGGAAATACTTGAAAAGGTAAGAACCAAATTACCGAAGTGCGTTGATCCGAAATGCAGACTCTCAACATCCATAGGTGTTGCTATTTGCCCTGTTGATGGTAAGGATTATAATTCACTTTATTCCAAGGCTGATAAGGCTTTATATTACGTTAAAGAGAATGGTAAGGATAATTATCATTTTTACAGGGAAAAGGAATTTGATGTTCCAGCGCCTGAACAGTCTGATGCCATGGCAGATATGCATAAGTTAGAGAAGATGATATCCGAGCAAAGTGGTCTTGTGGGTGCATATAAAGTAGAATATGAGGCTTTTAAACATATATATCAGTTTGTATCAAGAGGTCTGGACCGTTCAGGACAGAGTGTTAAACTAATTCTTTTGACCATTAATGCCATTAATGGATATAAGATTGCTCCTGAAGAATTAGACGGAATTATGAGCGACCTTGAAAGGACCATAGTTGTATCATTAAGACTTGGTGATGTTACAACCAGATACAGTTCTTTCCAGTATGTGGTAATGCTTCCGGGACTTGAGGAAGATGATGCCAAGAAGGTTGCAATGAGAATTTGCGATACTTTTAATGAAATAAAAGATAAAGATAACATTATCGTTCAATATGTGATTGGTAATGTAGAAGCGAAAAAAAGAGAATGAAAGGATAAATGAATGACTAATTACAATTTTGATATTTTTCAGGAAGAGGTTTCGCCTGAAATATTAAGACTTGCAAAAATTTCTGAGCAGCACAGCATAATTGATAATGAACTTTTTACCAAATATGATGTTAAAAGAGGACTTAGAGATTTAAACGGACGAGGTGTTCGTACAGGCCTTACCCGAATATCAGATGTAAGAGCCAATAAAATTGTAGATGGTGAACAGATTCCAATCCCTGGAAAACTTTTCTACCGTGGTTATAATGTTGAAGATTTAGTTAAAGGATTTACTGAAGATAACAGATATGGTTTTGAGGAGGTAGCATTTCTGCTGCTTTTTGATAAACTGCCGGATAATGATGAATTAAATACTTTTAAGAAAATCATTGGCGGATACAGAAGTCTTCCTACATCTTTCGTAAGAGATATAATCATGAAGGCTCCAAGTAAGGATATGATGAATACCCTTGCAAGATCAGTACTTACTTTATATGCATATGATGACAGGGCAGATGATACATCACTTCCTAATGTTTTAAGACAGTGCATGCAGCTTATCAGTTTATTTCCTGAACTTGCAATATATGGATATCAGGCATATAACCATTATCATGATGGCAACAGCTTGTTTATTCATACACCTAATCCGGAATTATCTACTGCAGAAAACATTTTAAGTCTTTTAAGACCGGACAGTTCATATACCAAGTTAGAGGCAACACTTCTTGATATTGCTCTTGTACTTCATATGGAACATGGTGGTGGTAATAACTCCACATTTACAACACATGTTGTTACATCTACACTTACTGATACATATTCAACCATTGCTGCAGCCATTGGTTCATTAAAGGGACCAAGACATGGCGGCGCAAATATCAAGGTTGTTAAAATGTTTGAAGACATGAAGGCCAATGTTAAGGACTGGAAGGATGAGGACGAAGTTGGTGCATATCTTAGAAGACTTCTTCATAAAGATGCATTTGACCATGCAGGATTAATCTATGGCTGTGGTCATGCTATTTATTCAAGTTCAGATCCGAGGGCGGAGATTTTTAAAGATTTCGTTGGAAAACTTTCGCATGAAAAAGGTCTGGATTCTGAATATCAGTTATATTCGCTGGTTGAGAGACTTGCTCCTAAGATTATCGCTGAAGAGCGTAAGATGTATAAGGGTGTCTGCATCAATGTGGACTTCTATTCAGGCTTTGTATACAGCATGCTGGGACTTCCTGCTGAACTTTATACACCAATGTTTGCAATTGCAAGAATTGTTGGATGGAGTGCACACAGAATGGAAGAACTTGCCAATAACGGTAAGATTATCAGACCTGCATATATGCCAATTCATGATGACCTTAAATATGTAGCAATTGATAAAAGATAAATAAGAAATGCGCCTTTATGGGCGCTTTCTTAAATTGAGCAGCATAAGCGTAAGGGCGTGCTGTAATTAGACGGTTTTTGGCAGCCTTGCCAGGGCTGCGAAGGAGAAACTATGGATAAATTTGGTTTAAGAATTAAAGAGATTCAGAGGAGAATGGCTGAAGATGAGATAGATATGTATCTTATTGATGATGCTGACCCTTACTGCAGTGAATATGTGGATGAATATTTTAAATTAAGGACATATATATCCGGTTTTACAGGTTCAAATGGTAAGCTTCTTATAACGAAGGATGGGGCATATCTGTGGACTGACGGCAGGTATTTTACACAGGCGAAAATTGAACTTAAAAGTAATGCAAAACTAATGGAGATGGGAAGGGAAGGCGTGCCGACTCTTCAGGAATTTATTGTGGATATGGGTGGCAGTCTTGGTTTTGATGAAGATAATATCAATTCCAAATTGATTGCTTCCATTATGGATAAGGCCGGAGCCAAGGGTGTTAATATAACTGTTTTCTCAGGTTTAAAATACGCCAGAGAGATTGTGGATAAAGAAGAAAAGGTTTTACTGAGTCCTAAAGAGGTTAGAATTCTTGATAATGGCCTTGTGGATTTGCCTGCAAAGGAGAAAGTTGAAAGGGTAAGAGAATATATAAAAAAGAAAAATGGTGATATATATCTTTCTGCCAAACTTGATATGAATATGTTCTTAACCAACTTAAGGGGATGTGATATTAAGTTTAATCCTGTTGCTTTTTCATATGTGGTTATAACCACGGATGATGCTTTCCTTTATTTGTATCCGGAAAGTTTTAAAGATAACAGGGATGAGATAATTAAATATTTGGCTGATAATGGAATCAAGCTTCTTAATATGAATAATTTTAAGGATGAGATTTCCATTATATGTAATGGTAAGAAAGTGATTGCATCCCTGGATTCTATATCTTTTGGACTTTGGGAGAGTCTTGTTAAAAATGCAGATGCCAAATACATACATGAAGATAATGAACTTGAAACCTTTAAGGCTATTAAAGGTGAAAAAGAAACCGGGCATATGAAGAGAATTTATCTTAAGGACAGCGTTATTCTGACTAAGTTTATATATAAACTGCTTCACAGTGATATAGAAACATTGGATGAATATGATGCCATGGTTATGCTTGATGAAATGAGATTAGAAGATGAAGAGTGTTATGATTTGTCTTTTAATACCATATCTGCATATGGCGCTAATGCGGCAATGATGCATTATGAATGCACTAAGGATAATAAGGCCGGGCTTCAAAGAAAAGGCATGTATTTAGTTGACAGCGGCGGTCAGTATAATGGCGGCACAACTGATGTAACAAGGACAATTCGTCTTGGTGACTGTACAGATGATATGATAAGGCATTATACCAAAACTGCCATGGGTATGCTGAGACTTCAAAATGCTGTTTTTATGAAAGATTCACTTGGGGTTAATCTTGATATTCTTAGTAGAATGCCACTTTGGGAAGAAGGAATTGATTATAAATGCGGAACAGGTCATGGCATTGGATATATGTTAAATGTTCATGAAGGACCGCATTATATATCACAAAAATTAAGAAATACAAGTCAGGTAAGCGCAATAGTTCCTGGAATGATAGTTTCAGATGAACCCGGAGTGTATCTTGAAGGCGAATATGGAATAAGAATTGAGAATATTTTGCTTTGCGCATTGAAGCAGAAGAATATGGGTGATACTTTCTATAAATTTGAACCTTTAACACTTGTTCCACTTGATGGCTCACTTATAGATAAGAAATATATGAACAGTGATGATGTTAAATATTATGATGAATATCAGCAATTGGTATTTGATGCATTAAGTCCATATCTGGATGCTGGAGAAATAAGTTGGTTAAAAGACTACATAAAGGCTTAAAAATAGATTTTATGTATATTGACTTTTAAGGGATTTTTTGCAATAATGAGTTTTGGTATGCTAACTGTTTACTGTGTTAACTGACTTCCAATCACGGAAGTCGTAAAAAATAAAAGAAAAGAGGTAATTTAAATGGCAACAGTTGATTTAAGCAAGTATGGAATTACTGATGTAAAAGAAATCATCTACAATCCTTCTTACGAGAAGTTATTTGAAGATGAAATGGATCCAAGTCTTGAAGGCTATGACAAAGGTCAGGTTACAGAACTTGGTGCTGTTAACGTAATGACAGGTATTTATACAGGTCGTTCACCTAAAGACAAATTTATCGTTGATGACGCTAAGTCGCATGATACAGTATGGTGGACAACACCTGAGTATCCAAACGATAACCATCCAGCAAGTGAGGCAACATGGGCAGCTTGTAAGAAGCTTGCTGTTGATCAGTTGTCAGGAAAGAAATTATATGTAGTTGATGCTTTCTGCGGTGCTAACAAAGATACAAGAATGTCAGTTAGATTCATCATGGAAGTAGCTTGGCAGGCACATTTCGTAACAAATATGTTCATCAAGCCAACTGCTGAAGAAGAAGCTGCTTTCGAGCCAAACTTCATCGTTTACACAGCATCAAAGGCTAAAGTTGAGAACTATAAGGAATTAGGTCTTAACTCAGAGACAGCAGTTCTCTTCAACGTATCTTCAAGAGAACAGGTTATCTTAAATACATGGTACGGCGGAGAAATGAAGAAAGGTATGTTCTCAATGCAGAACTACTTCTTACCACTTAATGGTATGGCTTCAATGCACTGCTCAGCTAACACAGATATGGAAGGTAAGAATACAGCTATCTTCTTCGGTCTTTCAGGTACAGGTAAGACAACACTTTCAACAGATCCTAAGAGACTTCTTATCGGTGATGATGAGCACGGCTGGGATGACAACGGCGTATTCAACTTAGAGGGTGGATGCTACGCTAAGGTTATCGGTCTTGATAAAGAATCAGAGCCAGATATCTACAATGCAATCAAGAGAAATGCTCTTTTAGAGAACGTTACTGTTGATGCTAACGGCAAGATTGATTTTGCTGATAAGTCAGTTACAGAGAATACAAGAGTTTCTTATCCAATCGAGCACATCGAGAAGATCGCTAAGAATGTAAACAAGGTTTCTTCTGGTCCTGATGCACAGAATGTTATCTTCCTTTCAGCTGATGCATTTGGTGTATTACCTCCAGTATCAATTCTTACTCCAGAGCAGACACAGTACTACTTCTTAAGTGGTTTCACAGCTAAGCTTGCAGGTACAGAAAGAGGTATCACAGAGCCTACACCTACATTCTCAGCTTGCTTCGGTCAGGCATTCTTAGAGTTACATCCTACAAAGTATGCTGAAGAACTTGTTAAGAAGATGCAGAAGAGCGGCGCTAAGGCTTATCTTGTAAATACAGGTTGGAACGGAACAGGTAAGAGAATCACAATTAAGGATACACGTGGTATCATCGATGCAATCCTTAATGGCGATATCAAGAATGCTCCTACAAAGAAGATTCCTGTATTCGATTTCGAAGTTCCTACAGAGCTTCCAGGTGTTGATTCTAAGATTCTTGATCCTAGAGATACATACGCTGATGCTTCTGAATGGGATGCAAAGGCTAAGGATCTTGCTGAGAGATTCACAAAGAACTTTGTTAAGTACACAGGCAATGAAGCTGGTAAGGCTTTAGTTGCAGCTGGTCCTAAGGCATAAGTTAAAACTTAAAAGTTTAATTATATTTAAAGAGAGTCCTTATTTAAGGGCTCTCTTGTTGTTTGGGTTGACATAATACGATAAATGTTGTAATATTTCTGTAATATTGTTTATTTTAGGAGAGTACGTATGAAGCATGGTTTGGCAATTGCATTGGCCGCTTGCTTAACAGTAGTTGGAGGAATATCCTTAGGATATTCTTTTACTATGAATACCGATGCAGATACTGTCAGTTCTGAGGTTCAGGAGACTTCAGAACAGGCTTTAAGTGATATAACAGAAACTCAGGATGTGACTGATGCTGTTGATGCCGAAACCGGGGATGCAGAAGCACAAAGCAGTCAGGTGATAGATTTAACACCTGAGTACAGAGATAGTATGACTTTGTCAGCAGGCGTTGATTCAACAATCGAAGCCTTTGTTGATCCGGACTCAATTCCAAGAGAAGAAATTGAAGGAATGACTTTCTGGGGATACAGAAATCTTGGTATTGCAAGAGTAGATAATCATCTTAATGTAAGATCAATTCCTTCCACAGATGGTAAGCTTGTTGGTAAAATGTCCAACAATGCTGCGTGTGAGGTAAGATATGTAAAAGATGGCTGGGCTTATATTACATCAGGTAAGGTTGATGGTTATGTAAGTATGGATTATCTTTTAACCGGTGCAGATGCGGTGCTTTATGCTGAGACAATTGCAACTCCCCTTGCCCTGGTTACTGCAGATGCCCTTAATGTTCGTGAAGAGCCAAGTCTGGATTGCGATGTAGTCAGCTCGATTCCACATGGGCAGATGCTTGAATTTAAGTATATTACAGAAGACGGATGGGTATGTATTGACCTTGATGGTGAAGATGTATTCTTAAATGCGGAATATGTTGATATTCAGGAAAGACTTGATACAGCAATTACCATGTCTGAACTTCTTTATGGTTCTGGTGTATCTGATGTAAGAGTTGCTCTCGTTGCAGAAGCACAGAAATATATCGGTAATCCTTACGTATATGGTGGTACATCACTTACAAAGGGTACTGACTGTTCAGGATTTACAATGAGAATATTCCAGAAATTTGGTATATCACTTCCTAGAACTGCAGCTGAACAGGCAAGAACAGGAACCAAGGTTTCATTATCAGATGTCAGACCGGGTGATCTTATTTTCTACGGTTCATCCAAGAGAATCAGCCATGTTGTTATTTATATTGGTAACGGTCAGGTTGTTCATGCGTCATCGAAGAGAACCGGTATCAAAATTTCCGACATGTACTACAGAACCCCTGTATGTGCAAGAAGTTATATAAATAACTGATTTGTTTGACAAATACTTTATTTAGTGATATATTAGTTAATGCTGTTGACTTTTTCAAAGTATTGCGAATACTCCAATCCTTTACTTTGTGAAAGCCGGATAGAAATATATAATTACAGGAGGAAACAAAAATGATTTCTAAAGAGAAGAAACAGGCAATTATCAAAGAGTACGCAAGATGCGAAGGTGATACAGGTTCACCAGAAGTACAGGTAGCTATTCTTACAGCTCGTATAAAAGAGATTACAGAGCATATGAAGGCTAATCCAAAGGATTACCATTCAGGAAGAGGCTTACTTATGTTAGTAGGTCAGAGAAGAGGTTTACTTGAGTACCTTAAGAAGAAAGATATCGAGAGATATCGTTCATTAATCGAAAGACTTGGTCTTAGAAAGTAAGTGTTTTATAAGGCGGACATTTATGTTCGCCTTTTTAACATGTTTGAATACTTTAACAGTATCAAACGGGTAAATGGTAGAAGTAATTCACGTATGAAGACGTGAAGAGAAGAAAAAGGAGAGTATTATGTTTAAAACTTTTAGTATGGAACTTGCTGGTCGTACACTTAGCGTTGATATCGGCAGAGTGTCAAAGCAGGCTAACGGCGCTGCTTTTATGCATTATGGTGATACAACAGTGCTTTCAACAGCTACAGCTTCTGAGAAGCCTAGGGATGGAATCGATTTCTTCCCATTATCTGTTGAATATGAAGAGAAACTGTATTCGGTTGGTAAGATTCCGGGTGGTTTCAACAAAAGAGAAGGTAAGGCTTCAGAGAATGCTATTCTTACAAGCCGTGTAATTGACAGACCTATGCGTCCTTTATTCCCAAAGGATTATAGAAATGATGTAACACTTAATAACCTTGTTATGAGTGTTGATCCAACCTGTCGTCCAGAACTTGTAGCTATGCTTGGTTCAGCAATCGCAACATCTATTTCAGATATTCCATTCTGTGGACCATGTGCAACAACTCAGGTTGGTATGATTAATGGTGAACTTATTATTAACCCAACTCAGGAACAGTGGAAGAATGGTGACCTTCAGTTAACAGTAGCATCTACATCAGAGAAGGTTATTATGATTGAAGCTGGTGCTAATGAAATTCCTGAAGATGTTATGATTGATGCTATTTATAAAGCACATGACATTAACCAGACAATTATTGCATGGATTAATTCAATCGTTGCTGAAGTTGGTAAGCCAAAACATGAATATACAAGCTGTGCTATTCCTGAAGAGATGTTTGCTAAGATGAAAGAATTAGTAACACCTGAAGAAATGGAAAAGGCTGTATTCACAGATGAGAAGCAGGTTAGAGAAGAAAACATCAGAGTAATCACAGAAAAGTTAGAAGAGGCTTTTGCTGAGAATGAAGAATGGCTTGCTATCTTAGGTGAGGCTATTTACCAGTATGAGAAGAAGACAGTACGTAAGATGATTCTTAAGGATCAGAAGCGTCCTGATGGTCGTGCAATCACAGAAATCAGACCACTTGCTGCTGAAGTTGATATTATTCCTAGAGTTCATGGTTCATCCATGTTCACCAGAGGACAGACACAGATCTGTGATGTATGTACTTTGGCTCCACTTTCAGAAGTTCAGAAGATTGATGGTCTTGATGACAATGAAAAAGTTAAGAGATATATGCATCACTATAACTTCCCTGCATATTCTGTAGGTGAGACAAAGGTTTCAAGAGGACCAGGAAGAAGAGAAATCGGTCATGGTGCACTTGCTGAGAGAGCACTTATCCCGGTACTTCCTTCAGAGGAAGAATTTCCATATGCAATCAGATGCGTATCTGAGACATTTGAATCAAATGGTTCAACATCAATGGCTTCAACATGTGCATCATGTATGTCACTTATGGCTGCAGGTGTTCCAATTAAGAAGATGGTTGCAGGTATCTCATGTGGTCTTGTAACAGGTGAGACAGATGATGATTTCATTCTTCTTACAGATATCCAGGGTCTTGAAGATTTCTTCGGCGACATGGACTTCAAGGTTACAGGTACAAAAGATGGTATCACAGCTATTCAGATGGATATTAAGATTCATGGTCTTACAAGACCTATCGTTGAAGGCGCTATCGCAAGATGTAGAGAAGCAAGATTCTTCATTATGGATAACTGCATGAGCAAGGCAATTGCAGCTCCAAGAGAATCAGTTAATGAATATGCTCCAAAGATTTCTCAGATTTCAATTGATCCTGAGAAGATTGGTGATGTTATCGGTAAGAGCGGTAAGGTTATCAACGAGATTATCGCAAGAACAGGCGTTAAGATTGATACTGCTGATGACGGTATGATCAGCGTATGTGGCTGCGATCAGTCTAAGATTGATGAAGCAATCAAGATGATCCAGACAATCGTTACTGATTATGAAGAAGGACAGATCTTCACAGGTAAGGTTGTTTCAATCAAAGACTTTGGTGCTTTCGTTGAATTCGCTCCTGGTAAGGAAGGAATGGTTCATATTTCCAAGATTGCCAAGGAAAGAATTAACAGAGTTGAAGATGTACTTACTTTAGGTGACACAGTTACTGTTAAGTGCATGGGTAAAGATAAGATGGGCAGAATGAGTTTCTCAATTAAGGATGCTCAGTAATTAAATCTTAAATTTAAAAATAATGCTACAGGATTCAATTCCTGTAGCATTTTTATTTATGTTAACAGTATATTTATGTTATAATGTTAGTAGCGACTTTAGTTAAGGAGTTACAAATATGAGAAGAGTATTTTTTGTTGTTCTGGACAGTTTTGGAATTGGTGAAGAACCGGATGCCGATGCTTTTGGTGATGTAGGGTCAAATACATTAAAATCCGTATATGGAAGCAGGTTCTTTGATTTTAAGAATATGGCTAATCTTGGATTCTTTAATATAGATGGTATTGAAGTTGGAGAGAAGAATCCAAATCCTAAAGGTGCTGTGGCAAGAATGCAGGAAGCATCAAACGGTAAGGATACAACCACAGGTCACTGGGAAATAGGCGGTATAATCTCACCTAAGGCTTTTCCTACCTATCCTGACGGTTTTCCTAAAGAAATACTGGATGAATTTGAAAGGCAGACAGGAAGGGGCATATTATGCAATAAACCATATTCAGGAACTGTAGTTATAAATGATTATGGTGATGAACACGTTAAAACCGGAAAGTGGATTGTATATACATCTGCTGACAGCGTATTTCAGATTGCAGCTCATGAGGATGTTGTTCCCCTTGAAGAATTATATGATGCATGCAGAAAAGCAAGAGAAATACTTCAGGGTGAACATGGAGTTGGAAGAGTTATTGCAAGACCTTTTACAGGTACATCCGGTAATTATACAAGAACAACCAACAGGCATGATTTTTCCCTAGAGCCACCAAGGGATACCATACTTGATGTAATAAAGAATAATGGTATGTCAGTATTATCTGTTGGAAAGATTTATGATATCTTTGCCCACAGAGGAACTACAGACCATGTATTTACAACATCAAATACAGATGGTATGGATAAGTTAAGTAACTGGATGGACAGGGATTTTGAAGGTTTGTGTTTTGTAAATCTTGTGGATTTCGACATGATATATGGCCACAGAAGAGATATAGACGGATATGCAAAGGCTTTGGCTGAATTTGACTCAAGACTTCCTGAGTTTATGTCGAAATTAAAAGAAGATGATATATTTATGATTACAGCAGATCACGGATGTGATCCGGGATTTACCAAGACAACAGACCATACCAGGGAATATGTGCCATATGTTGTTTTTGGTAAGAATGTAAAACCTGGTAATTACGGTACAAGAAAGACTTTCGCAGACATGGGAGCCACTGTGCTTAATTACCTTGGCATAAATGAATCACTCGATGGAAGACCTATGGATATATTTGTTTAATTTAGGAGATTTATTTGGAAGTTATATTCAGGTTTGTAGCCTCCCATTTAAAAATATTTGAACTCATTGTTTTCTGGTATCCGGTAGGAATGAGTTTAATGTGGATTGTTGGAAGCATTATTTATTACTGGCGTATAGAGCGTAAAGAACCATTGCCGCTACCTTATGCACCAATGGTTTCTATTTTGGTGCCTACATATAACGAATCCGCACAGGTAGCTGAAACTGTTGAGAGGCTGAGCCATCTTAATTATCCTGAATATGAAATAATTTTAATTAATGATGGAAGTTCAGATAATACCTCTGAAATTGAACATGAGATAGTTAAGACGAATCCAAAGGTCAGACTTATAGATTTAAAAGAAAACTGCGGTAAGGCCAATGCCCTTGATCTTGGTTTTATGGCTGCAAAATCTGAATATCTTATCTGCGTTGACGGCGATTCCTATCTTGATGAAAACTGTATCAGATATTTAATGTCTCATTTTCTTAATAAAAGAAATGGTGAAAGAGTTGGAGCTGTAACGGGTAATCCTCGTGTAAGAAACAGAAGCTCTCTGCTTGCAAGTATTCAGCTTTGCGAATATGCAAGTATTATTTCCATGATTAAAAGAACGCAGCGTATCTGGGGTAAGGTTATGACTGTATCAGGCGTTGTTGTTGCATATAGAAAAAGAGCGCTTCTTGACTGCGAATTATGGGACAGAGATTTAATTACTGAAGATATAGGTGTTACATGGAAGATTGAGAAGAATTTCTGGGACGTCAGATATGAGCCTAATGCGCTTTGCTGGATGCTTGTTCCTGAAACCGTTAAGGGTTTATACCGTCAGAGAAAACGCTGGGCCCAGGGCGGACAGGAAGTAATGTTCAGGCACCTTAATATATTCTCAAGCTGGAAAAGAAGAAGATTATATCCGATTCTTCTTGAACAGGCCATGTCGCTTTTGTGGGTTTTATGCTGGCTGCTTCTTACTTTGACGGAGATTTTTTATCTTTTATATACAAAAGAATCTTATATTCCATATCTGTGGAAATCCCAGTTTTTGTCTGTAATATGTATGATTCAGTTTGTGGTTGCCTTGAATCTTGAAAAGAAGTACGATAAGTCGATTTTTAAGTATATTGTGTCGGCAGCCTGGTATCCGATTGTTTACTGGATTATTAATGGAATGGTGGCGCTTCTTGCCTTTCCGTCCACAATTGCGGGCATTATCAAGCGTTCTAAATTTGCCACCTGGAAAAGCCCCGACCGCGGCATAGATACAGCAGCGGATGAAATGAATGAGGAACTCCTTGCGGGAAAAAATGAGGTGAGCGAGGGCGATGAGAAAGAAGTGGTTATTCCGGAAGGCGTTAAAAAGTACGAAGGTATTGCATCCATCAGGACTGACAGAGAGAAAAACAGCATGGACAGTCATTTTAATGGAATGTATTACAGGGAATATGAGGATAATAAGAAGGATATAATTCAGAATAAACAGACCTGGTGGAAGAAGATAATAGAGATATTTGTAACAATATTCGCCTGGGCTTTTATCCTGGTTTATCTTGGATATATTTTATATGGAACCATATGTATCATATATGGCAGAACACCTTTTGCCTTCTTCATCTATAATGAGGAAATGGTAAGAGAGAGCGGACATCTGGCATTTATTTCGCTGATTGTTTTGTTGGTGGAAATTGTTGTATTAATCTTCTGGAAAGAATATAATCGTATAAGGTTTGCCAAGAAAGACAGAAGATCTTTCAGACCGGATGTCATTAAAGATGAAATAGCTTATATTATGCGTACATCACCTGAAATGGTGGATAAAATGCAGAATGAAAGAATAGTAGTATTAGAAAACAATATAGTACCGGAGGAATTACATTAAAATGGGAAGTTTTGACAAGGAGATAAACAGAAGAAGGACATTTGCCATTATATCTCACCCAGATGCAGGTAAAACAACATTAACAGAGAAGTTTTTATTATACGGTGGAGCCATTAATCTGGCAGGGAGCGTTAAAGGTAAAGCTACAGCAAGACATGCTGTATCTGACTGGATGGAAATCGAGAAGGAAAGAGGTATTTCTGTTACATCTTCAGTATTACAGTTTGAGTATGACGGATATTGTATAAATATTCTTGATACTCCGGGACACCAGGATTTCTCGGAAGATACATATCGTACACTTATGGCGGCAGACAGTGCAGTCATGGTTATTGATGCATCAAAAGGTGTGGAGGCTCAGACCAGAAAACTCTTTAAAGTCTGCGGTATGAGAGGTATTCCTATTTTTACATTTATAAATAAGCTTGATAGAGAAGCTAAGGATACTTTTGAACTCCTTGATCAGATTGAAAAGGAACTTGGAATTGAAACCTGTCCGATAAACTGGCCAATGGGCAGTGGTAAAGAATTTAAGGGCATATTTGACAGGGCAAATAAGCAGGTAATTACTTATTCGGATACTGAAAAGGGTACCAAGGAAGGCAAGGCTGAAAGAATTGATTTAAGCAATCCCAACCTTGTTTCAGTAGTAGGTCAGGATGCTCTTGATACATTAAATGATGAGATAGAACTTCTTGATGGAGCAAGTTCAGAATATGATTTGGACAGAATCAGGGATGGAAAACTAACACCGGTATTCTTTGGTTCTGCTTTGACAAACTTTGGTGTGGAAATCTTCCTGAAAGACTTTTTAAAAATGTCCACCACGCCGCTTCCTCGTAAATCAGATAAAGGGCTTATTGAGCCAACAGATGATGAATTCTCAGCATTTGTATTTAAGATTCAGGCTAATATGAATAAGGCTCACAGGGACAGAATTGCTTTTATGCGTATATGTTCAGGCAAGTTTGAGGCTGACAGGGAAGTTTATCATGTTCAGGGTGGTAAATCAATGAGACTCTCACAGCCTCAGCAGATAATGGCTTCAGAAAGAAAGATACTTGATACTGCATATGCAGGGGATATAATCGGTGTGTTCGACCCGGGGATTTTTTCCATTGGTGATACTTTGACAGGTGGTAAGAATAAGTTCTCTTATGAGGGTATTCCGACTTTCGCGCCTGAGCATTTTGCAAAGGTCAGACAGGTTGATACCATGAAGAGAAAACAGTTTATGAAGGGTGTAAGTCAGATAGCCCAGGAAGGTGCCATTCAGATATTTAAGGAATTAAATACCGGTATGGAAGAGATTATTGTGGGCGTTGTCGGCGTGCTTCAGTTTGAGGTTTTAAAATACAGACTTGAGAATGAATATAATGTTGATATAAGGCTTGAGCCCCTTGCTTATGAGCATATAAGATGGATTGAGAATAAGGATGAGGTTGATGTAAATAAACTTATCGGTACCTCAGATATGAAGAAGGTTACAGACCTTAAGGATAATCCGCTTCTTTTATTTATTAATCCTTGGAGCGTTAATATGGTCTTAGAACGTAATGAAGGTCTGAAATTATCTGAGTTTGGCAGAATGTAAAGGCGATATATGAAGAAATATGTAATTACAATTGTGGCAGCTTTACTGATATTTGGTATTTTTATCTTTGCAGTTGAAGGTAAGGATTTAATCAATAATCAGAAGAAAATAAGCCAGGTGACAACAACATCTCAGGATGAGGATGTGGTTTCAGTTAAAGAAGTGCAGAGCAGCAGCTCAGATTCTGAAACCATTGCAAGTGTGCCGCTTGATTTTGGCGAACTGGTTGTAGATGCCAAATTGAAAAAAGAAGATATTGAAAAAAGGGAAGAGTGCGGTCTTAGCGTTGATGGAATAAATGCTGCATATAAGGAGTGCTCTAATCTCTATGGTTTTACTTCACTTTCAGATGATTTAAAACAGTTATATCTTGAATTATATATTATCTTTACAAATAAGACTTCTGACGTGGTAGTCTGCTCTGTCAGCGAGATGGACCTTGCCAAAGTATATAAGGTTGTGATGGCAGACCATCCGGAGATTTTTTACATTGATGGTTTTGAATATGTTAAGTATTCAACAGGAAATGTTATTACAAAGATAGAAGTATCTCCGGCGCTTACGATGTCGGAAGATGAGATTGCAAAGGCTTCAGAGTACATTAAGCAGTATGTTGATGTATTTAAATCGGGCATTAATTTAACGTCTTCAACTGATTATGACAAAGTTAAATATACCTATGGTTTTATAATTGTTAATACCGAATATCTGGAGACATCTGATCAGGGACAGAATATCCTTTCAGTAATAGTTAATCAGCAGTCCGTATGCCAGGGATATGCCAAGACATTTCAGTATTTGCTTTCTCAGATAGGTGTTGATTCATTCTTAGTAACAGGTTATACAAAGAAAGATAATGTACCTCATGCCTGGAATATAGTTAAGATGGATGGTGAATGGTATTATATTGACTGTACCTGGGGAGATTCGAACCTTAGTGGTGAGAATGCTTCTTTATCCGATATTGATTATTCTTTCTTTGGAGTTACTACAGATGAGATTTTAAGGACACATGTGCCGGATAATACAACCACAATGCCGGTTTGCACAGCGACTAAAGATAATTATTATTATAAAGAGGGGGCTTATTTTGACAGTCTTGATGGACCTAAGTTAAAGGGATTGTTTAATTCGGCATATGCCACAGGTCAGTCAAGCGTAACTGTTAAATGCGCTAATTCTTCGGTTTATAATCTTATGCTTGGTGAACTTATAGATGGTAATAAAATATTTGATTATCTTGAGAGCGGGACATCAAATATGAGTTATTATGTGAATGAGGATTTGTATATAATTACATTTATTTTCTAAATTGAAGAATAAGTATATATTTGTTGTTTTAATGGGTAGTTTTTGATATAATTATAAAGAATATGGGCTCGAAAGAGTAGTTTAGATATATAACGGAGGATAGAACTATGAGCGAAAAAAGAATTGGAAGAGTCAGACTTGCTGATGATGTAGTGCCGGTTATTGCTTCCATTGCTGCATCAGAAGTAGAAGGTGTTGTCAGTGTTGCTGATAATATGACAAGTGAAATCCTTTCCAAGATGGGTATGCGTAAAGCTCCTAAGGGCGTTAAAGTATCTATTGAGAATAAGAAGGTTGCTGTTGATATGGCACTTGGCATTGATGCAGGAATCAATGTTCCTGAGACAAGCCGTAAGGTTCAGGAAAAGGTTAAAGAGGCCATTGAGGAAATGATTGGTCTTGAAGTTGTTGATGTTAATATCAGAATTGCATCTGTCTTACTTCCTAAAGGAGAATAATTTAGGTTATGAGAAGACGAGACTGCAGAGAACAGGTTTTTAAATTAGTATTTCAATATGATTTCAATCCTGAGGAAGATGCTAAATTTACTGAAGATATATTCTTTAAATTTAATTCCGTTAAGCTTGATGACGAAGAATTGTCATATGTAAGCGACAGGTATGAAAAGATTATTGAAAATTTGGGGGATATAGACAAAAAATTAGATAATTCCATGGAGGGCTGGACCATATCAAGAATTGGTAAGGTGGAACTGGCTCTTCTTCGTGTTGCGGTTTATGAAATTATCTATGATGATGATATCGATAAATCAGTTGCAATTAATGAAGCAGTAGAACTTGCTCATAAATTCGGACCTGATAAGTCGGCATCATTTATAAATGGTATTCTCTCCAAAATTGGAGACTGATATATTGGATAGTAATAATATTTTTACCGTTTCTAAATTAAATAATCAAGTCGCCAGAATCCTTAACAATGATTTGGTTCTAAGTGATGTTTATGTTGCAGGCGAAATTAGCAATTATTCCCCTTATAAAAATGGAAATACATATTTTACCTTAAAGGATGCCGGATCAGAGTTATCCTGTATTCTTTTTACGCGCTCTTATAAGGGCAATATGGTTGCTGATTTGGGTAATGGCTTGAAGGTAATTCTGCATGGCCATATTAATGTCTATGAAGTCAAAGGAACCTACAGCCTGGTTGTTGATGACATAAAGGTTCAGGGTGAAGGTGATTTGGCTGCGGCCTTCCAGAAACTTAAGAATAAACTTGAGAAGGAAGGATTTTTTGACAAGGAATATAAAAGACCACTTCCTAAATATCCAAAAACAGTTGGTATTGTTACAGCTCCGGGGGGCGCTGCAGTAAGGGATATAATCAGTATTGCCAAAAAGAAGAATCCTTATGTGCAGCTTATTTTATATCCGGCAATTGTTCAGGGCGATAATGCACTTGATAGTGTAATTAATGGTATTCATGCTCTTGAAGATTTGGGTGTGGATGTGATGATAGTCGGAAGAGGTGGTGGCTCCCTTGAAGATTTATGGACTTTCAATGAAGAAGCCCTGGCTCATGTGATTTTTGATTCCACAGTGCCTATTATTTCGGCAGTCGGACATGAGACAGATTATACTATTGCTGACATGGTGGCAGATGTAAGGGCCGAGACACCGACAAAGGGAGCTGAACTTGCGGTGCCTGATTTTGCACAGATTGCAGAAAGATATAATCGTATATATGAGCAACTGGATGATTATATATACAGCTATATAGATGATAAAGGAAAAAGGAAGTTACAGTATTTATCTGCCAGACTTAAGGCTGTATCTCCTGAAAATAAGGCAGTTCAGAAAAGACTTTTGCTGGGTACCAAAGAAGAAGCACTGGACAGGAATTTTAAACTCTTAATTGAGAGAAAGAAAAATAAACTGAAGATGCTTTCCATGCAGCTTCAAAGTCTTAATCCTGAAAAACAGTTTTCTGACGGAATATGTTATGTCCTTGATAAGGATGGAAATAAGATTAAGGACATATCGGGAATTAAAGAAAATGATAATGTAAAAATCGTGCTTAAAGGCGGAGAAGCCGGTGCAACAATTAATGATGTGACGCTTAGAGATTTGGAAACAAAAGAGGAATAATATGGCAGCAAAAAAAGATATAGAAAATGAAACAACTCTGGAAGAAGATTTTGAAACATTAGAGAATCTTATTAAGGAATTATCCAAAGATGATGTGAATATAGAAGAGGCTTTTGCCAAATATGAGCAGGGACTTAAACTTCTTAAAAACTGTAATGAGAAAATCGATACAATCGAAAAGAAGGTTCAGGTTCTTACAGAGTCTTTGGAATTAAAGGATTTTGAATAGGAGTTATGATGGATAAGGAAACTCTTGTTAAACATATTGATGAAGTACAAAATATAATTTATAAGTTCTGCCCTGAAGAAAAGGGCGATCAGAAAAGAGTAATGGAAGCCATGAATTACTCATATAAGGCAGGTGGTAAGAGATTAAGACCAATGCTCATACTTGAAAGTTTCAGGCTTCTTGGCGGAAAGGATGAAAGCATCTGTTATCCATTTATGGCTGCTCTTGAAATGATTCATACTTATTCACTTATTCATGACGATCTTCCGGCAATGGATAATGATGATTTAAGAAGAGGCAAGCCAACTAATCATAAAATGTTTGATGAGGCTACAGCGATTCTGGCAGGTGACGGACTTCTTAATCTTGCTTTTGAAACAGCAGCAGATGCAATGTATAACTGTGATAATGATGAAGACCGTATCAATATGATTAAGGCTAACAGAATTCTTTCTAACAAAGCCGGCATATATGGCATGATTGGTGGACAGATGGCAGATATAATCGGAGAGAGTAATAAAGATATTACACTTGATGAAATAATGTTCATCCATGAACATAAAACAGCCTGCCTGATTGAGTCGGCATTATGTATAGGCGCAGCGCTTGCAGGTGCTTCAGATGAGATTATTGATAAAATGAAAGAAATTGCATCCCTGGTTGGAATTGCATTTCAGATTCAGGATGATATACTTGATGTTACAAGTACTACAGAAGAACTTGGTAAATTAGTGGGTTCCGATGAGAAGAATGAAAAGATTACCTATATCACTTTAGTTGGTCTTGATAAGGCAATTAAAGACCAGAAAGATATGTCCAATAAAGCCATTGATTTACTTAATGAGATTAAAGAAGGAGATTCCTTCTTGAAAGATTTGATTATCAGTCTTACTGACAGACGTAACTAGGACAAAAACTTATGTATCTTGAAAAAATTAAAAAACCGAATGATATAAAGAAGATTCCTAAGAATGCTTTGCCTGATCTTGCCCAGGAAATCAGGGAATTTCTGATTAATTCCATCAGCATAACAGGCGGACACCTTGCTGCAAACCTTGGTGTTGTGGAACTTACAATGGCTCTTCATCTTGTTATGGATTTCCCGGAAGATAAGCTTATATGGGATGTAGGTCATCAGTGCTATACTCATAAAATCCTTACCGGCAGAAAAGACGGCTTTGCAAATCTTCGTAAGTTTGGAGGTATGGCAGGCTTTCCTAAAACATCAGAGAGCGACTGCGATGCTTTTAATACTGGTCACAGTTCCACATCCATTTCAGCAGGTCTTGGCATGGCTATGGCAAGAACACTTGATGGAAAGAATAACATGGTTGTTTCTGTAATAGGTGATGGCTCCTTAACAGGCGGCATGGCTTATGAAGCTTTTAATAATGCAGCAAAGATGAATACACCATTTATTATTATTCTTAATGATAATAATATGTCCATATCTGAGAATGTGGGTGGTGTAAGTACTTATCTTAACAGCATAAGAACAACTGAAGCATATATTGATTTAAAGGATGAGGTTAAGGAAAGATTATCAAATGTTCCAAGAGGTGAAATGATGATTCATGGCATCTCCAAGGCCAAATCCAAATTTAAGAATCTTGTAATTCCGGGCACTATTTTTGAAAGTATGGGGATTACATATTTAGGACCGGTTGATGGCCATGATATTAATGCCATTGTTAAGGTATTAAAGAATGCCAAGAGATGTAAAACACCTGTTGTTGTACATGTTCTTACAAAGAAGGGAAAAGGCTTCGAGCCTGCTGAAAAACATCCGGCAAGATTCCACGGTGCTGAACCTTTCTTAATTGAGAATGGACTTCCTTCACATCCGAAGACAAAGCCAAATTATCAGGATATATTCTCAACTGTTATGTGCAAGATGGGTGGCATTAATGACAAAATCGTCGCCATTACTGCAGCGATGCCTGATGGTACCGGTCTTAAGAGATTTAAGAATATGTATCCTGACAGATTCTTTGATGTAGGTATTGCTGAAGAACATGCGGTTACTTTTGCAGCAGGTCTTGCAATGGGTGGATATATTCCGATTTTTGCGGTTTATTCTTCATTCTTACAAAGAGGATATGATCAGATAATTCATGATGTCTGTATGCAGAAGCTTCATGTGGTATTTGCAATAGACAGAGCCGGTATGGTAGGAAGTGATGGTGAGACGCACCAGGGTATTTTTGATTTGTCTTACCTTTCAAGCATTCCTAATCTTACAGTTATGGCTCCTAAGAATAAATGGGAACTTGCAGATATGCTTAAATATGCTATTAGATATGATGGTCCTGTTGCCATCAGATATCCCAGAGGCGAAGCATATGATGGTCTTGAAGAAAACAGATTAAGACTTACATATGGTAAGAGCGAGACCATTTATGAAGAAGATACTGTATGCTTATATGCAGTTGGAAGCATGGTTAAGGAAGCTGTTATCGTAAGAGATAAGTTAAAAGAAGAAGGCATTAATGCAGGTTTGGTAAATGCAAGATTTGTTAAGCCTATAGATACCAAAACCATTGAAAAGTTAGCAAAGAAATATGAGCTTATTGTTACAATGGAAGAGAATGTTTTAAATGGCGGTTTCGGTGAGAAAGTTGACGCTTATATTAAAGATAATTCTCTTAATGCCAATGTGCTCAATATAGGTATTGATGACACTTATGTTGAACATGGCAGTGTTGATAAATTATATGAAGTTGTAGGTATTGATACAGCAAGTGTTATTGATAAAATAAAGAATAAGCTTAAGAATAAATAGGTAATATATGAAAGTCAGATTGGATGTGCTTTTGGTTAATCTTGGTCTTGCACCTTCAAGAGAAAAAGCCAAAGCAATAATAATGTCCGGTATTGTCTATGTTAACGGACAAAAGGAAGATAAATGCGGCGATACTTTTGATGATGAGACATCTAAAGTTGAAGTCAGGGGAAAGACTTTAAAATACGTAAGCCGTGGCGGTCTTAAACTTGAAAAGGCCATAGAGGTTTATAATCTTAACTTTGACAATATGATATGCATGGATATAGGTGCTTCCACCGGCGGTTTTACAGACTGTATGCTGCAAAATGGTGCAGCTAAAGTATATTCAATAGATGTGGGACACGGACAGCTTGACTGGCGTTTAAGAAATGACGAGAGAGTAGTCTGCATGGAAAAAACAAATTTCAGATATCTCACCAAAGCAGATATTCCTGATAAAATTGATTTTGCATCCTGTGACGTATCTTTCATTTCACTTGATAAAATCCTGCCACCTGCCTATGATATACTTGAAGACGGGGCTGAAATGGTATGCTTAATAAAGCCTCAGTTTGAGACAACCAAGGATAAGGTTGGTAAAAAGGGAGTAGTCAGAGATAAAGAAGTTCACAAAGAAGTAATCAAAAAGGTTATGGATATAAGTCTTGAAACAGGGTTTGGAATTCTTAATCTTGATTATTCGCCAATAAGAGGGCCGGAAGGCAATATAGAATATCTTTTATATTTAAAGAAAAATGGAGAAAGTGTGGATAATCTTTCGGAATTAATTGAAGAAAAGGTAAGATTATCTCATGAAGAACTGGAGAATTAGGGGAAGTTATGAGGAAATTTGCGGTTATATGCAATATTGAAAAAGATATTAACGGAGGCCTGTGCGATCAGGTCTGCGATTATCTTGAAGAAAAAGATTGCGAATATTGCAAAATTACATATACAAACAGATTCGCCTCTGAGGAATCTCTGGACAGGGATTTTGACGCAGAAGGAGCAATAGTTCTTGGAGGTGATGGTACCATTCTTAGAACGGTCAGATTCCTTGGGGATCGTCAGATACCTATTCTGGGTATAAATTTGGGCCATTTAGGCTATTTAACTTCCGTAGATAAAAAAGAATACAGACTTGCCATTGATAAGCTTATTGATGATGATTACGATATCAGCGAGCGTATGCTTATAAGAGGCTTTATCAAAAGAGATGGCGAAGTAATTAAAACCGTGGATTCACTTAATGATATTGTTATATCAAGAAGTGGTACATTATCCACGCTCAATTATGATATTATTGTTAATGGCAGAATGCTTAAGAGTTACAGCGCTGATGGTGTAATTCTTTCAACGCCGACAGGTTCAACAGCTTATAATCTTTCAGCAGGAGGACCTATTGCATTCCCTGAAGGGAAATTAATAATTGTAACTCCGGTTTCACCTCATACACTGATGAACAGAAGCATTATATTTAATGCATCTGACGAGGTTGTTATTAAGATTGGAGCACCTCATGACATTAAAGAAGGACAGAGCGTATCTGTAAGTTTCGATGGTGGAGAGGATGTTATTCTTAAGACAGGCGATGAGATATATGCATCTAGTTCTGCTGAAAAAGTTAAACTTGTTTTAATAAAAGAGCAAAGCTTCCTGGATGTTCTTTATACCAAAATGAAAGAAAATTAGGCATGAAAAATTCAAGACAGGAAAAAATAATTGAATTAATTAATAAATTTGATATAGAAACTCAGGAAGAATTATGTACAAAATTGTCTGAAGAGGGGTATAATGTTACTCAGGCGACTGTATCAAGAGATATAAGAGCCTTAAATCTTGTTAAAAAAAGTTCAGATAATAAGAGACAAAAATATTCTGTTAATATTGCTCCTGATGAGAGTAATATTAAGTATCAAAGAATAATATATGACGGGGTTGTTTCGATGGATACAGCCCAGAATATTCTGGTTATTAAGACCAGATCCGGAATGGCAATGGCTGTTGCTGCAGCCATAGATAATCTTAATGTAGAAAAGATTATCGGTTCCATAGCAGGTGATGATACAATTATGATTGCCTGTAAAACTTCTGAAGATGCTAATTATGTTTATGAAATGTTGAATAATTAATTTAAGGGGATTATTGTTATGACACTTAAAAAGTTTATAACCATTGTATCTTTGTACAGCGTAGCGCTTATTATATGCATATTCTGCTTAAAGCCATTTGCAAATATGCTCAAAACTCCTGTAGATATCAATACTGTATCTGACTGGTCTACATTTAAGAGCGGTACCAGAGTTAAAGGTGATATAACCATAGTTTATGACTGCTATTTCAGAAAAACTGCAGGTAACTATGTTGCAGGTACCATTGAAGCTCAGGACAAGGATTCCGTAAGAGGTTATTTTATTACAAATGGTAATTTCACCCAAGATGATACACAGTATGAAATTAATCAGTATTTAACATATACATCTCCTAAGAAATATTATAAGACTTTAGATGCCATGACAGCAGAAATGAGAGAATGGGAGAAAGAATCAGGTATTGAACCTGTTTCTTATGAAGGTTTCTTAACAACAACATTCCATGTTGATGGATATTTGGTAAAGATTTCAGGTAAGGAAAAAGAATCTGCAATCAGTTATCTTAATCTTGCCGGAATGGCTACTTACGATGCAGAGAAGGCTATTGTTCCTTATAAGATTAAGCAGGTTAAAATCTGGATTCCTGCAACATTTTTAGGAATAGCCTTATTGTGTGCTATAGCAGCAACACTTCTTCTTGTTATTCGTAAGAAAGTTGTTGAAAACGGTATTACACTTCCGGGCGAGAAAGCTCCTGCATATAAAGATGATTTTGATATTAAAGATACTGACGATATCTTTAGAACTCCGGCTCCTTCATTTGCGAAGAAGAGCAGTCCTAAACCATCTGCGCCGACCTTTGCCAAGAAGAGTGCGCCTAAAGCAGAAGAACCAAAACAAAAGGTGGACCCTATTGTTGTACCTCGTTCTCCAGTTATGAAGTCTATAATTGAAGAAGAAAAAGAAGAAAAAGAGGCTGCTTTGGAGCAGGCTAAAGAGGAAGAACTTGCAAGATATCTTGTAGGTAATGACGGCGGAGTTGTTATCGATACAGAGGAAGAAGAAGATACATATGTTGTTCCTTCATTAGAGGAATATGCTAAAGAATATAAGGAAATTGGCGGTGAAACAATTGGAGCCAATATATTTAAACAGGCTCAGAATGAGGCTGCCAAGTCTCCATATGAAACAACTGTTGATGAGACAGCATTATTTGGTACTGCTGTAATAGGTGCATCTGCAGCTTCTGCAGCTGGTACATCTTCAGCCAGCACATCTACAGCCAGCACATCTACAGGCAGTACGACCTCATTTAGCTCTATGGGATCATTCTCATCGGCCGGTTCATTTACATCAGCCGGTTCATTTACATCAGCTGGTTCATTCTCATCAGCCGGATCTTTCTCAACAGGTTCCGGTTCTGCTACAAGTAATAATTATGGCTTTGGTAATACCAAGACATCAACAAAGAAGGAAACTTATGGAAGCGCATTACTTGGCGCTGCACCTAAGAGACTTGCAAACTATGATGATGATGAACCGGTTCCAGCAAGAAAACTTGCAAATTATGACGATGATGATTCATCAATAGAAAGCACATTTATTGATACTCCTGTAAGTCTTGCTGAAATAGAAGCAGATAATCCGTATCTTGTACATAATTCAGGTTTTTCTTCAGATGAGAAGTCTAATTATGGTAGTGCTTTACTTAAGAAAGATGGAAAACCATTGTTTGCATCTTCAACGCCAACATATCCTTCAGGAGAAGGCGTTCCTTTTGGTTCATACAGTGGTCAGGAAACCTTTAGTGCGGCAAGTTCAATTCCGCCTTCAGGCTTCAGTGCAAATAGTGATTCATATAGTAATTCATTTACAGTTTCTGAGAATAATGCATCCACTACAGCTACCGGTGGTGGAACATATGGAACTAATTCATATGGTTCATCAATCAAAGGATTCTCAGCATTTAAACCAGGTGTTAAACCTGCCGGTCTTAAGAATAAACCTGCCACACCTTCTAATGATAATATTGGCAGTAGTTTATATAATAAGTCCAAGAATACCGGAGTTTCCAACGATATTTACGGACAAAGCTTATTCAATTCAGCAATGGGTTCAACATATATTCCTCCAAAGCGTCAGGATGAGGAAGATGATGGATATGTTGCAAAGAAGAGCTATGGTATAGGAAAGAAGAAAACTGAAGAAGAATAATAACATAATGCCTTGAAATGAGAGATTAGGAGGAGTTATGTTAGAACATGTTCATATTGTTAATTTTGTCTTAATAGACGATATTGATATTGATTTCGGCCCGGGTCTCAACATATTAACGGGTGAGACCGGTGCCGGTAAATCTATTATTCTTGGTTCTATTAATCTGGCTTTGGGTGCCAAGGCTGACAAGAATTACATTCGCAAAGGCGCTGATTATGCTTATATTGAAATGGTATTTTCAATTGATAATGAAAAGCAGAAAGAAGTGCTTCAAAGTCTAGATATTTATCCGGATGACAACTTAATAGTAATCTCACGTAAAATCATGGAGAATAAGTCTATTGCAAGAGTTTGTGGTGAAGCTGTAAGTAATCATAATCTTAAACTTATTTCGTCCATTTTTCTTGATGTCTATGGACAGAGGGATTATCAGGTACTTTTAAGAAATGAAATGCATATTTCCATTCTTGATGATTATATTGGCTCTGATTTAAACAGTACTTTATCTGATTACAAGAATGCTTATGAAGACTATCTTAAAGTTAAAAGTGCTTTGGCTGATTTGGAAGCAATGCTTAAGAATAAAGATAAGGAAATGTCCTTACTTGAATATCAGATAGATGAGATAGAAAAGGCTAATCTTCATAAAGGCGAAGAAGAAGAGATAAAGGCTTTTCTTGATGTGGCAGAGAATTCCAAGAAGATTCTTGATGTTTTAAATAAAGTTAATTTCAATTTAAAAGACAATAATGTTTCAGTATCATCTCTTATGAATGATTCATTAAAAGAAGTATCAATGATAAGCGATATTTCAAAAGACTTAAATGAAATATACAAAGGGCTTTCTGATGCTGATGCAATTCTCTCAGATATCGGAAGAAAATGTGATATAGTTGCTGAGTCTCTTGATTTAGATCCGGCTTCATTGGAAGAAGCAAGAGAGAGATATAATCTTATTGATGAACTTGAAAGAAAATATGGAAATACCATAGATGATGTGCTTTTATATTTAAATAAAATAAAAGCAGATTATGATAAGTTCACTGACGTTGAGAATCTTTACAATGAGACTAATCTTAAACTTAAAAAGGCTTTTGAGAAACTTCAGACCAAAGGAAATAAACTTACTGAACTCAGGAAAAAGAAAGCTGTTTTGCTTGAAAAAGAGATTATTAAAGTATTAAAAGAATTAAACTTTAATGATTCAAGATTCCAGATTAGTATCAGTCCTTTGGATGATTATTCTCAGGATGGAATAGATGATGTTGTTTTCCTTGTGGCTACAAATAAAGGTGAAGATTTAAAGGAAGTATCCTTTGTGGCAAGTGGTGGTGAATTATCAAGAATTATGCTGGCAATTAAGAGTGTTACTGCAGATAATGATCATACCGGAACGCTTATTTTTGATGAGATTGATGCAGGTATAAGTGGTAATGCAGCATGGAGTGTAGGTAAGAAACTTAAGGAAATAGCTTCTAATCATCAGGTTTTATGTATTACGCATCTTCCTCAGATTGCGGCTATGTCTGATAAGCATTTCTATATTCTTAAAGAAGAGGAAAAGGGTAAGACGGTTACTCATATAAATGTGCTTGATGAAGAAGGAATTGTTGAAGAAATAGCGAGACTCAGTGGTGGAGGTGCTTCGTCAAAACTTCAAATGGAGAGTGCGAAAGAGTTAAGGGAAAGAGCGAAAGAGTATTAAAATAAAAATGGCAGAGATTTGTGTCTCTGCCATTAGTTTTATATATTATTAAATTAATTATTTAATAACTTTGATCCATCCTTCAGGAGCTTCGATTTCGCATCTCTGGATTCCTGTAAGAGTATCATAAATCTTCTTGGTCCATGGTCCCATTTCTTCCATTCCGCTTGGGAAGAGAATATCTGTACCGTGATCGTTGATTCTGCCTACTGGAGAAACAACTGCAGCTGTACCGCAAAGACCACATTCTGCAAAGTCCTTAACTTCATCGAAGTAAACTTCTCTGCATTCAACCTTCATGTTAAGATAGTGCTCAGCAACATACATGATGCTTCTTCTTGTGATTGAAGGTAAGATTGAATCTGACTTAGGAGTAACAAGTGTACCATCTTTTGTAACGAAGATGAAGTTAGCTCCACCTGTTTCTTCGACCTTTGTTCTTGTCTTGGCATCAAGATACATATTCTCAGCATAACCTTCTCTGTGAGCAAGCTGGATAGGATAGAGGCTCATTGCATAGTTAAGACCAGCTTTGATATGTCCTGTACCGTTAGGAGCGGCTCTGTCGAAATCAGATACCTTAATTGAGATAGGCTTAGCGCCACCCTTGAAGTATGGTCCAACAGGTGTAACTAAAATTCTGAACTCATATTCATCAGCAGGCTTAACACCGATAACAGGGTTAGTACCAATCATGAATGGTCTTAAGTAAAGAGAAGCACCTGTTCCGAATGGTGGAACGAAATCCTTATTTGCTGCGATAACTTTCTCTACAGCATCAATAAATCTGTCTTCCGGGAATGGTGGCATCTCAAGTCTGATAGCTGAATCATACATTCTCTTTGCATTCATATCAGGTCTGAAGCAGACAATGTTGCCATCCTTGGTATAATATGCTTTTAATCCTTCAAAGCAGGACTGTGAATACTGGAATACACATGCACACTCGTTTAGCACGATATTTGAGTCGCTAATAATAGCGCCGTCATCCCACTTTCCGTCTTTGAACTTAGATACATAACGATAATCACATTCAATATAGCCAAATCCTAAGTTGGCCCAATCAATGTTCTTAGAACTCATTTTAAGTTCCTCCTTTCATTTATTAAAAATCTTTCCCATTATACACCTATTAAATTATCCTTTGCAAGTCTTGTGAAAATGGCTAAAATAAAATAATTACATAAAAGATGATATTATTGTTATTTTTTTTGAATTTATATATTATAATATATGGTGACGCATCTATTATCATACCAAAAAAGTGCCAAAATATCTTGATTTTATGCTGTTTGCACGAATCGTTCAAGGTTCAAAAGATTACAAAAAACTTAAAATGTTATAGTGCTTTTGACTCCAACATCATATATGGGGGTATGTCAAAGTTTGTTGATAAAGGGGATTAGTTGATGAAAAAAATAATATTGTATTCTTTGCTATTTGTTATATCAGTTTTTATTCCTTTTATAACAATACATTCAGCATCATATGAATATGATTCATACGACAGATTAATTAAAGTAACATATGAAAATGGGGACTATATTGAATATACCTACGATTCAGGTGGCAATATTCTTAGTGTCCATAAATATGAGAATAGTAACTCAAATCCCGATGACTTAAATAATTCTGTAGATAATAGTAGTAATAATACAATTAATGATACTGTAGACACAATTTCCAATAACGACTATAACTCTATTTCAAATGATTCTGAAAACAGTATCGATTCTGTTATCAATCCCGATAGTGGGAACGATTCCAATGTTAACAATACAATAGATGAAGACAACGGGGACGATTCGTCTGATAGTTCGGTATATGATAATTCTAAAATTGATAGTTCTGATGACATATCAGAAGAAGATTTATCTATGACAAATTATGAAGACTCAGGTAATAATACAGACTCAGGCGGCTTTTGGGCGTTGATTAAAAAGATATTAATGTCCATATGGAATTTCATTAAGAAAGTATTTGCATGGGTAGTTAGTCTATTTTAGGAGAAATATATGTCAAAAAAAACGATCAGTAAAATATACAGGATTATATCTTTAATAATGATTATTGTAATGCTACCTATAAATGATTTTGCGTTTATTGGTTCTGTACATGTTTATGCAGCTGAAGTCGAAGGCGATGCTGATTGTAATGTAACAGATAGTGTGGATAATTCAGACAATACAAGTAGTGTTAATAATAATCCTAACCCTGCTGTAATTGACGAGAATAATAATTCTGACGAAGAATTAACTGATTCCAGTCAGTTAAATTTAACAGGGGAAAATGATAATAATACAGAAGAGAACTATGTGCCGGAAATGGAAGATGATGACAATACTGATGGTGCCGAGAAAATAACAGATGAAAATGCTGTTTACGAGAATAATCCTGCTACCGGTAGCGATATTAATGATACCGTGGAAACAAACCTGTCAAACGTGGGGAATGCTACAAATGCCGTCAATGAAACCGAAGAAGATATATTGGATGCGGAGCAAAATGTTGATATTGATGTTCTCGAAATAAGAAGCGATTATACACTGTCGTCTAATATGGCGGTTAATTCAGTTAATATTACATCCGGAACGTTGAACTTAAATGGATATACGTTAATTGTATATGATTCATTTACATTATCAGGTTTCGGAATTGTTCTTTATAATAACGGAATGATTTTATGCTACGGTGATTATGTATGTGAAGGTAACCATTGCCGAAATAAAATGAATAATACCAACGATACTCTTGTAGTTTATGGCGATGCGATTATTACAACAATGTATACTAAAGATATTAACAATGGTGTAATTGAACTAAAAGGAAATCTCACAGTAAGAGATATGTCTTTTTATGACGATAATCATATTATTTTTAGCGGGTCAGCAATCCAAAAGATAATAACATCAGACAATACGTGTTTTGCATGTATTGAAAACAAAAATGAATCCAATGAAGGAGTGGTTTGCGACAGTATTCTTAATATTGGTTCATATATAGCCGATTCTGCAAAAATATATTATAAAGATAATCTATTATCACATGGATTTGATTTAAAGGAAGATACTGTGATAGAGGGAGATTATCTGTTAGGATATGGAACTGTTAATCTTAATGGATATAGTCTTACAATTAATGGTAGCTTGATTAATATCGCAGGCTGCATAAATATAAATGGTGGAAAACTTTTAGTAAAAGGCGACTATATTGGAGGAAAACCAAGCGATGACTTGTATGATTACAATACATATGTAGGTGGGCCTTCTAAGCTTTATATGCATACTGATAATGATTATATTTTGATTGAAGGATCGTTTGTTTGTAAATCATCTGTAGATAATTCTGATATGTTGTCAGCAGGAATTCTTGAAATAAAAGGGAATATTGATTTGTACACTTTTGATAAAGGAAAAGTACCTTGTGTTGACAATCATACTATAGTGCTTTCCGGTAGAGATGTTCAAAATGTAAGATGGGGACAAGATAATACAAAAACAAATATTAACAATCTTACAATTACTAATGAAAATGGAATTGTTTTTTTGGATGTACCTTTTATTAAAGGTGTGATAACAGATAATGGTAATAAATCCAGCGGATATATTAAATTATATATAATGACCGTGTTTAACGGTAATTCTTTTAATGGTGATGTTTTAGTTGATAGAGATTTTAGTTTTGATGATGAATTGCATATAGGTGGTAATGTTATTGTTCGTTCACCGTGGGTGGATTGTAGTCTGGATGCGCCAATAGTTAATGTTGACGGTGATTTACAAATTGAGAATTCTTGTTTTGTTATTAATTCTGATTACAATATTGGAGGTGATATTGTAATTGTTGCACAAAATGACTATGCGAAAATCCTGCATAAGCAAGGTATTGTAAATGTTAATGGAAATATTGTTTTAGAAAGTGATGGAAGCAGAAAAACAAGTAATTACAATCAAATTGAATATACCAATACAAATAGCAACACGTCAGAGTTAAACATCATCGGCGATATAACAATGAATGATAGTACTTGTTGCTTCACATGCACGAAAGGAATAATTAATGTACACGGCAACATTGATGGTGGTAAGTTCGCATGTTCCGGATCAAGTGCTTTAAATTTTATTGGTAGTGAAACGCAAATAGTTGATGTGTTAAAAGAAAGTAAATTTGCAATAATAAATTTACTTAATGACAAAGGGATTGTTTTTAATGATTACTATTCGATTAATGAATTTAATAGAAATGGTAATGATGTTAAGTTCGCTGAGTTTAATGGATTTTTTGGCGAAAAATTAGAAAAAGATATTGTAATAGACAGTGATTATATTCTTTTAGGAGATATGCTTGACCTTAATGGATATACAATGACTGTTAATGGCAATATGCTGCAATATGCCGGAGTAGTCAATCTCAATGGAGGCACTTTGATAATTAATGGTGATTACAAACTTGAGATAGAGAATGATGGCGATATACAGCCTTCCACCGGATATATAATTATGAGGTCTGGTGAGGATAAGATTTATGTGAAAGGTGATTTCGTCAACCATTCTTCATGCAGTGTGGCAAATAATCTTTCAGCAGGATTACTCGATATAACAGGGAATTTTAAAGTTTACAGCACTGCAGACAAATCCTTTAATTGTACTGGAAATCACACAATTGTTTTATCAGGAGAAAATGATCAACATATTTCATTTGAAGGTAGTAACGCACAACGCTGTATACGTAACCTGACTATGATAAATCATGAGGGAAAAACTGTATTTTTTGAGGAAGGATATTCACCTTATGTTAGTGGTATGATTTCGGATGGAGGATGTACTATTGTTGGAAGTTTTTACGCATATAAAACAACTTTTGATAATAATATTTATCATGGTGATGTGAGATTGGCTACTTATTTTTCAAGCTTTGTCACAATATATGGAGATTTAATCAGTGATATTGATGATGCACATATAAACGGCGTGGTGAATGTATATGGGGATTTTAATATAGTATCAGGGAAAGTAATATCTTATGGAGATATAAGTATAGATGGAGATATTAATATTGGAGTAAAAGACCAAACCAGTGGAAATCTTGAAATATATTATGAAACAATAAGCGCCAATAATCTTAATATTTATCAGGGGAATTTGACATTCAATGAGAATTATACAACAGGAGAAATGATTATAAATAATGATATTGATATATTGTCCGGTTCCATAAAAGGAAAAGTTGGGACCCTTATATGTGGCGGCAATATAACATCTAAGGATTCAATATTTCTTGAAAATCAAAACAGATGTATATTAAATGGCAATAAACTTCAAGTGGTAGATGTTTTGGACAATAGTATGTTTGGAATTCTGGACATTCAAAACAGCAGCAGTGAAGGAGTTATGTGCAAATATGTATACAAAGTGAATCAACTTATATGTAATGGTAATAGATTTACATATGATAATATTGAGGGTATATTTGGGTATACATTGAACGAAGACACCATAGTAGACGGTGACCTTATCATATTAGGAGATACCCTTGATTTAAATGGTTATTCAATAACTGTTAAAGGAGATGTTATTCAATATGCCGGAGCTGTGGACATTAATAGAGGTTCTATGACGGTAGAAGGAAGTTATCGTCTTGAAAAAGACAACGGTGCCGACAGAATATCAACAGGATATTTTATTCTTGATAATCCTGAGGATTATCTTCTTATTAATGGTGATTTATATAATAATTCTATTGCAGACACAACCGGAAAAATTACGGATGGAGTAATTGAAGTAAAGGGAGATATATATTCAAAATCCAATATTATTTATTCTAATAACAGTATAAATGGATATTATATGAATTTTGTGTGTGAAGGAAATAATACAATTATTCTGTCAGGAACAGATAATCAGACTGTTTCAATCGATTATTCTTATTTCACAAGTTCACATTTAAATAATCTTAAAATAACAAATGAAAACAGATGCATTACTTATCCTAAAGATAATGAACCATGTGTTGCCGGATGTATTACTGATGAGGGCAATAATAATGAAGGTGTGATTCGTATCGGTAATGGTACACAGATTACAGGAAATACATATTATGGAAATATTGATATTTATGAATCGTCTACTTTGGATAATGAATTAACTATTTATGGTGATGTTCATTTGACAGGTATAACTCATGTACAAAGCGATGTTAATATTTATGGTAATTTATATATTCGATCTAACTATAATTATATAGAAAATGGTCAATTGTATGTTAGTGGTAATATTAATTCTGTTACACAATATGCCAATACTTATTTTGAAATAAGATTCTGCAACAATGAATCACAAATTATTTGTGACGGTAATATTAACATGGCTGCAAAATCATATTTCATCGGAGATTGTGGCACGTTAATCTTGAAAGGCAATTTGACTAATACAAGTATGCGTTTCACCGGCGAGCATAAGTTTATTATTGCAGGAGATAAAGAGCAAAGAATATGCGGTGGTTCCTATGGAATAATCAGTGTTGAGAATGCGAGTGAAGAGGGCACCTGTTTTGTTAGTATGCCTACTTATAATTTGATGTTGATGAATGGATGCAGAGTACGTATATCCGACATGGATTACCAAGGAGGTATGAGTCTAACCGGAGATACCATATATGACGGGAATTATAACTTGATAGGCGGCAATATCGAATTAAACGGATATGAATTGGTAGTTACCGGTGACTTGAATATTGCAGGGGGAAAACTTGATATTGGTTCCGGTCATTTGACAGTCAACGGAAATTTGAGAATACAGGGAATATCATACAATAATTACATGCAGGTAACCTATACTGATACAAAAGGTTATATTGTTATGAATGATAATAAAGGCTGTATTGAAGTAAACGGTGACATGTATGTACAACAAGGAAATGGAGTAACCAATGAATTAAGTGATGGAACCATTGTTTTAAGGGGAACTTTCAAACAATTCGGTTCCAATCCATTTGTAACAACAGATAAGCATACAGTTATTTTTGACGGTGACAAGACAAAATCTATTTACAATAATACTAAGTCTGAATTTGCCAACATAATTAATAAAACGAATGTTACACTTTCTTCTTCCATATATGTTTCCGGGCAGGTAAAGGATGAGGGAACTTTCGGAGGCAGCGGGTATATATATATTGACTCTGCGGATGCGATTACAGGTAACAAAATCAGCGGAAATGTTATTCTTACAAGTGAAGATGTTCTTGCAGATAATCTAAGTGTCGGAGGCGAGTTGTGCCTTAAAGCACCATTATCAATTGATAATGTTTTTCTTAATGCAGGCAGTCTATGTATAGAAGATAAATTATATATAGGTACCGGAAATCTCTCTATATCAAATATGCTGAACATAGAATCAGATGGATATATTGTTATGGATAATTCTGGTGGATATATTTTATGCGAAGGAAATATCAACGACAGAAGTGATATTGATTATGATAATTATCTGACTACCGGAGTAATTGAAGTCAGGGGGAATGTAAATAAGACAGGTAATGGCAAACTAGAGTCGACATCTGATCATGTTGTGATATTATCCAATAAGTATACTTCTTCAGGGAGAGTATACAGACAGATTATCAACATCAATGATTCGAATAAAGTTGATCTTAATAAGTTGGTTGTAAAAAAAGACAGTGATGACTATAGCAGTAATGTATCTTTGGATTTAATTGCGAAAGAAGTTATATATGAAGATACAGATACATCCGCACCAACTGCCGTTAAGTATATTGAAAGTTATGATGTGAAAGAAAACAGTATCTCCATCAGATATACAGGTGCGGAAGATGACAAAGGCATTTTAGGATACGAAATATACAGAGATGGTGTACTGATTGGAATCAGCAGTAAGGATAGTTATGTGGATACAACGGTGCTCCCTAGTACAATATATTCTTACAAGGTTTATGCATTTGATATTGATAGAAATAAAGCAATATCTTCACCTGAAGTTAAAGTGTCAACAGGTGGGGATACCACTCCTCCGACTGTACCTGAGGGATTATATATTGCATCCAGAAGTGCGTCAGCATTGACGATAGCATGGGATGATGCAACAGATAATATTGGTGTGGAGCAATATATCATATATATTGATGGTGTTGAGAAAGCCAGAGTTCAGGCAGATAACAGAACATATAAGGCTGAAGAATTAACTGTCGGAATGACATATGGGATATCTGTATGCGCAGTAGACGAAGCAGGTAACGTATCACCAAAATCGGAAGAAATCGAGGGATATGTTTTAAAGTCTGTTTTTACCGATATTAGTCCTGTTCCCGGTAATGAGCTTCCTTCGGGAAATATTGAATTAAGAATTGGATTTGATAATAATACAACAGGCAATCTTAAGGGAACAATTGAAATACTCAATAACACAGATAACGACACTGACAATGAAACAGATGATGACTATGAAATAATTGCAGATAATCTTACAGCAGTAAGAGACAGAGATAATAAATATCACTATCTCTACTCATTAGATACAACAAGGTATTCGGATGAAGATAAAATTACACTTCGTTTCACATTGGAAGATGAGGATGGTAACAAGGAAAGAGAAACGGTTAGTTATTTTATTGATAATACACCGTTAGCCAATGTTACAGATTTGAAGGCAGAATCTGTAAACGGAGTCAATTATATTTCTTTCAATCCCTCCGAAGACGGGGATGCTATAGGATATGAGATTTACAGACAGATTAATGGGGAAGAATCTGTGCCTGAACTAATCACAACTATAGATGACAGGTTTGTAAATACATATATCGACAGAGAAACTGTTGAGGATATGGTATATACATATGCAGTAATTACATGTGGTATTTATGGGCAAAAAAGTGAGATGTTATCAACTGAAAGCATTAATACAAGCGCAGATGAAGACGTTCCATCAATAACCGAAATGTCTCCGTCAGGCGGTACATACGGTGGAAATATCAGAATTGATATCAAAGCAGAAGATAATAAAAAAATTGACAGAATAGGTCTTGAATATAGGAAAGAGGGAGATAGTGATTATACTTTAATCAAAGAACTTTATGCGCCAAATAATAATATTAGTTTCAATATAGATACAGCATTATATGATGATGGAATATATTATTATAATGCGTATGCCATAGACGCATCCGGAAACAGAAGTGATGAATATATAAGAAGATATATATATGACAATACCGGGATTCAGAAAATAACGGGTCTAGAGGCCGAGTGCGGAGTTAATAATGTCTGCTTATATTGGGAAGATGTTACAGATGAGGATTTTGCGTATTTTGATGTAGAAAAATATGTACACGACCGATTTGTAAGTGTACGCCATGTTGATGATAAAACCTATGCTTATATAGAAGGACTTGAGCCGGGAAGTGAATATGAATTCAGAGTAACAGGTGTAGATGTTTACGGAAACAGAGGGGAATCATCGGATTCTATTACGGTTAATACACTAAATGATGAAAAAGCACCATATATCAGCGGTATTTATCCGTCCAACGAGCATGGTTACAATAATGAGATAGAACTTAAAATATATGCAGAAGATGTATCCGGGATTGCCAAAGGAATATTTGAATATTCCACAGACGGCAAAGAATATGTAACGATAGAAGAAAAGGCCGTCGGCGGCAAGAAACAATGTGAGATAAGTGCAATTTTAGATGTTAAACCTTTCGATGAAGGGAACCTTTATATAAAATACAAGGCAGAAGATATATATGGCAATATTTCTTCAGATGAAGAAAGTATTGTAAACGTTATATCGATAGACAAAACGGCTCCTGGAAAAGTTAATCCGGATATCGTATCATCAGACGGTGTTGTTATTTTTTCGGGAAAACCTGATGATAATGATATATACTATTACGAAATATACAGAGCTGAAAGCATAAACGGTATATATGCATACATAGATAGTACGGACAGTATTGATGGATATACAGATACAGATGTCATACCGGATAAGAGCTACTACTATAAAGTTAAAGCTGTTGATTACGCCGGAAATAAAAGCGAATACAGTAATATTGCTGCTACGTATGTAAAAAGAGATGATCAAAAACCACAAATATTGGATGTATACCCTGATAATGGTGGTTATATTGGACAAAATAGCGAAATATATGTATCTGCATCTGATAATAATAAATTATCAGAAGTAGTGCTTATGTACAAAAAAGAAGGTTCTGTCCAATATGAAAAAGAATTCTTTGGCAATATTAACGAAAGTTATATCAATGCAAAATTTAATATTGATACTGCATATTTAAGTGACGGTGTATACAATTTCTATGCATATGCTGTTGATATAAATGGAAATGAAAGTAGCAAATATGTTTTTGAATACAATATAGATACCAATGCCCCTGTAATCAACAATTTAGAGGCGATTACAGGTCATTACAGTATTGACGTAATCATAGATTCGGATGACGACGATGTACAATATTATGATATCTACAGGCGTGAGAGTGGTAAATATGCATTTGATAAAATTGCAACCATTGAAGGAACTACATACCATGATGCTGATGTTAAACCAGGGGTTCCGTACATATATAAGGTAATTGCTGTTGATAAAGCAGGAAATGCAAGTGAAGAAGTACAAACTACCGGTTATGCTGATGATGTGGACGAGATAGCACCTGTAGCAGTTATTGGCGAGAATATAATGGCCATAACCGGTTATGAAATATCCCTTGACGCATATGAATCTTACGACAATGTAAGGATAGTATCATATAAATGGGATATGGGTAATGGAGATGTTGTAGAAGGAGTAAGAGCAAAATACACATACGAGAAGTCCGGGGAGTATAATGTCACTCTGACGGTATATGATGCAAGTGGCAATTCAGGTAAGACAAGTTTTGTAATCAAAGTTCATGATAATAGTGGCTATGGAATGAGTATTCTTAACGTTACCGATGAAAACGGTAATGTATTGCCTTTCGCCAGCGTGTATCTCAAATACGGTAATGATGCATATCATCTCAAAACGGATAGCACCGGCAAGGTGGTAATCGTACAAAGAAGCGGTATAGCCAAAGTTGCGGCATATCTTGATGGATATCTTCCGTCCCAGATGGATATAACAATAAGTGAATACAAGACATATGAGTATAATTTGGCACTAAAAAAAGATGATTTAATTATCGGAAATATGCAGGTAAGAAGAATGACACTCTCTGAGATGAAAGAAGCGGGAGTTGATTTATCAAATAGTGCCAATTATAACTACTTTGTTTTTTCATATGATTTTGTATTTGAAAGAAGAACCATAACTATTCATAATGCGCCTATTGTAAGCGGCATTCCGGGAAGAGGCGGAAAGAGCATAAATATAAGAGGCGGCGCCGGAACCGGTAACGGAATAACCGGAAGTACACCGGCAGGAAATTCGGTATATATTGAACCTATTTATTATGATGAAACTATGCCTGCTCCGATATTGGCATGCGCACATATCAGTAACACTGAAGACATGGAATGGCTTAAGGATATGTTTAATGTGTCTTTAAGCATATATAATAATGCAGATAATAATTATTACATTGATAATTCTGTTGCAACAATTTCGTTGCCGCAGGGTTTATCTCTTGCTGCTTTAATAAATGAGCAAGATGCAGATATTCAAATGGGAACTATAGGTGGGCAGGAAGAAAAAGATGCTTCATGGATAGTCAGAGGCGATGAGAATGGAACATATACCATCGGGGCTGATTTTCATGGAATTTTGATGCCTTTTGAATGTGATGTGAATGTCCACTTTGATTGCGAATCGGAAGTCTATGTAAGAGCAGGAGAAGGCATACATATTGTTTTGATGCCGGAATCAACAGGTTATATGGGACATAATTATTATGTTCAATATAAGATCATTAACGAATCATCATACCCAATCTACAATTTCAAAACATCAATAGGTGCCTATGAAGCAGCTACTCCGGAATATATAGTAGCAAATATAGATGACGGAACTACTACTTCCTACAGTGGCACGGTTAAGAGAAATCCCAATGCCAAAAGTTATACACTTTCAGAGGGCGGTTACGTAACATATTCATGTATCGAGCCGGGAGAGGTGATCTATGGCACATACAAGACTTCATTCCCTTTTGCAAATCCTGACGATGACATAACGGTTCATTATTATGAACTGGTAGATTCTATTGTGGATTATTCAGAGAATCTCGGAATCAAAATAACCGTTGAACCGATAGCAAGTCATATTGGAAGACAGATAATAGGCGGAGCATATGCATACAACAGCTTAACTGTGGGAGATCCGATAGATGTAAGAAGCGGAGCATTTACTGACGAACTATATGTTCCTTCTGTAAACAGCGCAGCGGATATTAATTTTAAAGCAACATATTCGTCTGACGAAACCGACATATGTGGCCTTTTGGGATATGGATGGAGATATGTGTATGATGCTCATTTAAGTGAAACAAGCGGAATAATAAGAGTATCCCTTGGTGATACTCATAATGCAATGTTCATAAATGAAAACATGTCGCAAGACGTTATATATGGCGCAGTAATAGATAATACCTTAGTATTATCCGATGATATAAGAACAACATACGGAAGTTATATTCCTATGGGAGATTCACTGACTGACTGCAATCTAATCAAAGATGAGAAGGGATATACCCTGTATTTAAGGGATGATAAGATATATAATTTTGATTTTGGCGGCAATTTGATTACAGTGGCGGACAGTAAGGGAAGGAGTGTTGTCTTTACTTATGATAATGATAATGTCAAAGTTACTGACAGTGCGACAGGATTATATATAACTTACCATCAAAATGAACGTGGGCTTATAGACAAAGTGACAGATATAGGCGGCAGAACCACTTATCTAATGTACGATGATAATGATAATCTCATTACATATGTTTTGCCGGATGATAATGCAGCCATAATACAATATGATGAAGAGCACAGGATTGTATCTGAAAGGAATGCTCAGGGAACATATGTTACCAATGTGTACGACGTTAATGACAGAGTTGTGTCTCAGACAGACGGCCTAAATAATACAATAGGTATGTCATATATGACATATGATACATATAGAGAAGTCAGATATACAGGAGCATCCGGATATGAAGAATCTTATATATATGATAACAATAATAACCTGATAAAATTTATATCCCAAAACGGAGGAATATATGAATATATATATGATTCCAATGGCAATGAAATATTTGACAGAGATCCTAACGGTAATGTCATAGAAAAATCATATGATGATAATGGTAACATTTTAAGCTACACAGACCGTAATTATAATACAACAACGATGACATATGATGAATGTGGTAATATATTGTCTGTTACCGGAGCAGATGGATCTTCAGCGCATTATTCTTATGATAATAATGGTAATATCACGTCTATGACTGATCTGGGTGGTGTTGTAACTACTAATACTTATGATTCAAACGGTAATCTTGTAGTTCAGAGTACCGGCAATAAAAAAGGCGTAACTTATGCCTATACAAATGGATTATTAACTTTAGCTACAGACAGTCTTGGCAACGTAAGCCGCAGTACATATGATATTTACGGTAACTTAGAGAGCGTAACAGATGCATTAGGTAATGTTACATCTTATACATATGACAATATGAATCGCCTTAAATCCGTAACCGACGCATGTGGAAACAAGGTGACGTACAGTTATGACCTGAACGGCAATATTGTCTCATATGTAGACGCAGCCGGAAATGAGACGAAGTATGCATATGATGTTTCAGGAAACAATACTAAGATTACATATCCTGATAATACAAAGATAATCTATGATTATGACATTGATAATCGTCTGACCCAAATATCATATCCGGATGGAACATATGAAAGGAGAGTCTATGACGTTGCCGGTAATCTTGTAAAAAAAGAACAATCTGACGGAAGTTATGTATGCTTTAATTATGACCTTATCGGGCAACTTATCGAGAAGAGAGATTCCAGTGGTATATACGAAAGATATGAGTACTATCCTAATGGTAATTTGTATAAAACCGAATATTCGGATGGAAGTTATATTTTAAATACTTACAATAACAGATGGCAGCTTATAAGCATAACGGATAATAATGGTGACGGAATAAGCTATGGATATGATGTTAAAGGCAATATGACTTCAATGACGGATCAGGAAGGCCACAAGAGCTTATATGAATATGATGAATACGGCAGACTTATAAGTGAAACAGATCCAAATGGTAATAAGACATCATATTCATACGATGATAATGATAATCCTGTTAAGAAAACAGATGCTCTTGGTAATAGTATATATTTGGACTATGATGCACTTGGCAGATGTGTATCTGCGTACGCATATGATAAGTCCGGAGAGAAATATGAGACTAGATACGGCTATGATGCTCTTGGAAGAGTAATATATACAATAGATGAAGAAGGAATAAAGTCATATATATCATATGATGTCAACGGCAATATCTGCAGTACCGGTGATAATAGCAGTAATACGACTTCTTCACTTAAATACGACAGTATGGGCAGACTGTCCGAATCTACTGACATAAGTAATACGAAGACCACCTATGCTTATGACAATATGGGCAGATTGACTAAGGCTGTTACAGTTTTAGGTAATAAGACAAGAACGTCTGCTTATACATATGACGAACGAGGCAATTTAATTAAGACCATAGAAAACGGTGGTATTACCTCATCGGTATCTTATGATAACAGAGGGAATATTAACGACATTACGGATCCGAACGGCGGTGTGACTAAGTACACATATGATTCTATGGACAGAGTCCTTAGTGTTAAGAGTCCACTTGGATTTGCAACTTCATATAGTTATAATGCTGCAGGACTTCTTGATACATTTACTAATGCTAACGGTCAAAAGACAACATATACATATGATAAATGCGGAAGGATAGCCTCATTTACTGATGAAATAGGAACAGTTAGATATACATATGATAATAATGGTAATGTTCTTAAGGCGTCAGATGAAAATGGAACCATAACCAGAACATATGATGCTCTTAATAGAGTGACATCGGTTACGGATTATAACGGTAAGACTGTTAAATATGCATATGATGAGCTTGGACACCTGGTATCCCTTACATATCCCGGCGGAGAAATCGTAAGATACCAGTATTATCGTAACGGTAAGATTAAAGCTGTTATTGATGTAAATGGTGACAGAACCGAATATTCATATGACGAAAACGGACGCCTTGCAGAGACTGTAAGACCAAATAATACCAAAGAGATAAGAACTTACGAGAATGGCAATCTTGTAGCGATTAGGGACGTTCTAACTGACGTTAATGGACAAGAGATATCTGTCATTAATGATTATCATTATACATACGATCTTGCAGGCAACATAACCAAGATAACCGGAGAAGAAACGGATGAAGAAGGCTTAAGTAATCTAGTATCTGCAGTATGTACATATGATGCGGATAATCGCTTAATTACATACAATGGTGAGACAATTAAATATGATAATAACGGCAACATGACCTATGGTCCAGTTGACGGTAAGATGATGAGTCTTACATATGACTGCCGTAACAGGCTCATCAAGGCTGGAAGAGATACTTATACATATGATGCTGAGAATATCAGAATAAGCACAAAGCACGCTGATTCTCTTGATATATATGTAACAGAGAGGGTATCAGAACTTAACCGAGTTGTGGTTAAAACCACATATAAAACCATAGGAAATAAGATATCTTCTAATTATAATGAGAGATTGTATATCTATGGCAACGGACTTGTCAGTGAAGTAGAAGATAACAACACAATCTATCATCATTATAATCATCTGGGAAGTACCACAAAACTTACAGATAAAACAGGTAAAGTTATTCAGACTTATAGTTATGGTCCATATGGAGAACTTCTAAGCGGAGATAAGTCATATACCGATTATCTGTATAACGGTATAGCCGGAGTAATAACTGAAGATAACGGTTTATACTACATGCGCCAGAGGTATTATAATCCTGAAATTAAGAGATTTATTAATCAGGATATAATAACCGGAAGTATAACTAATCCTAAGAGCCTTAATAGGTATGCATATGTACAGGGTAATCCGGTAAGCTATGTAGATCCGTTCGGATTATCACCAAGCAATGTAGAAGATGGATATAACTTAGGTCTTGGCCTTAGTCATATATTCTTTGGAGTGCTTGGATTTGTTCCGGGACCTGTAGGTGTAGCAGCAAATCTTGCAGATGCAGTACTGTATGCCTTTGTGGATCATGATTATTTTGCGTGTACATTAAGCCTGTTAGGTGCCGCAACATGCGGATTTGCATCAGCGGCGAAGACCGGTCTTATGGCAAAGACAGTATGCACGGTATGCAGCGTAACATCAGCCACTATGGTAACGGCAAAAGCAGGATATGATATAGGTAATGAGTTATCGGATATCATGGACTGCTACGTATTCCATGAGACAAGTCCTGAAGAATTAAATCTAGGCAGTAAACTACTGTCAATAGGAATAAATACCTTCACAATAGGAGTATCTGCATTATCAGTTCATCTTACAATGTCTGAATACCAGAAGGCATTAAATAATGCTTCTCAAAGCACAAACATCACAGAGAAAGCCACATGGGTAAACACAGAAGCATTTGATGATGTTGCATCCAAGGCTGATGATGTGATGATTGAGGTAAGGAATAGTAGTTCGGCTATGATTGCTGAATATAGCAGTACAGAACTTGTTGTTTATGACCCCAAATTTGCTACTAAACAACTGCTTGAAAGTGGAACAGTTTCCGAATATTCATTGAAAAGCATTATTCCAAATAATGTTCCTAATACTTTTGTTCCTTCGAGTACTATTACTGAGGGATATAAATATAAGTTTAGTATTAATGATATTAATCTAGAAATCAAATGGCATTCGCCAGATTTTAGAGCGGCATCAAAATATCCAGGATGCAATTCGGGATGTGGATGGACAGCACAAATTAAAGTGGATGATTATTTATTGACTCAGGGTGGTGGGTTTGTCATTAAACCGAATAATTATACACATATTCCATTGAAAGGAGGTTTTTGAAATGACGCATTTTAGCAATCTTCCTGATTATATGGATTATAATGAACTAAGCCAATGCTTTATTGATTATCTGATAATGTATACCAACAATACATCTAGTGATAATGTGTATTGTGCGTTAGAGGAATTGCTTGAACTAGCAGATAGACAGTGGCATACTTATGAATTACTAGATAATGAAATAAAAAAACAGTTAACTAACTATTTAAAAACAGTAATGGACTTTGATGATAAAAAGATAATGCATTATATTCTTAGAATTATTCCATGCCTAGGTATGGAAGAACTTTTTAGTTACATTGTTAATAATAAAAGTTTTATTCAAAACTTAGACGTATTACATGAAGTGCGTTTATCAGAAAAAGAATATGGAAAGACAGTAAATAATCCATATTCGGGAATGGAGTAGGTGGAATCAGACTGGTATTCAATTAATGGTGATTTGTCTTCAGATATATATATTAAGGAAAGTTTATGATTATTGGGAATTTCTCTATGTAGACGAACAAGGTAATCAAAAAACGATTACAGGCACTTTAGTAAGGAAAGTGAGGCATATAATTATTTGTATGATATGTTAGTTTATGAAAAATAAACATTAAATTGCTATCTGTGATCCACAATAATTAAGTTTTGAGTTATTTAAGAGAACATATTATATGTCAGTTTTATTAAATGATTATCAACTATCAACGAATGATAGGAGTTATAAAAATATATCAATAGTGATAACTGTTGAAACAGGTAGAACAGCATGGGTTTACAATGATAAAATAATTGTATTATAATAATATTTAGTAGTTTTTACGACTGATGAATATTGTTTATTATACTTTAAGGAGATATGTTTATGAGTAGAATGGTAGGTACAGTTTCAAGAGGCCTGAGAGCACCTATTATCAGATCGGGTGATAATATTGCTGATATCGTTACAAACTGCGTTATGGAAGCAGTTAAGGACGGAGACTTCGAAGTTAAAGATAGAGATATTGTTGCTATGACTGAAGCTATTGTTGCAAGAGCACAGGGCAATTATGCAACTGTTGATGATATTGCTACAGATGTTAAGAATAAATTAGGTTCAGATACAATTGGTGTAATATTTCCAATTCTTTCACGTAACAGATTCGCAATCTGCTTAAGAGGTATTGCAATGGGAGCAAAGAAGATTATTCTTATGCTTTCATATCCATCAGATGAGGTTGGTAATCATCTTATTTCAATTGATGCTGTAGATGAAAAGGGCGTTGATCCTTATAAGGATGTGCTTACACTTGAAAAATATCGTGAATTATTCGGTTATCAGAAGCATCCTTTCACAGGTGTTGATTATGTTGAATATTATCAGCAGTTGATTGAAGAAGCAGGTGCAGAGTGCGAGATTATTTTTGCCAATGATCCTAGAGCAATCCTTTCTTATACAAAGGATGTTATTCACTGCGATATTCATACAAGAATGCGTACCAAGAAGTTATTAAGAGCCGCAGGCGTAAACAAGATTTATGGTCTTGATGAGATTTTAAATGCTCCGGTTAACGGCAGTGGCTGCAATGAGAAATATGGTCTTCTTGGTTCTAATAAGGCAACAGAAGATAAGGTTAAATTATTCCCGAGAAACTGCCAGCCTATTGTGGAGGAGATTCATGACAGACTTCTTGAAGCAACTGGTAAGAATGTTGAAGTTATGGTATATGGCGACGGCGCTTTCAAGGATCCTGTTGGTAAGATCTGGGAACTTGCAGACCCTGTAGTTTCTCCTGCATATACCAAGGGATTAGAGGGTACTCCTAATGAACTTAAGTTAAAATATTTGGCGGACAATGATTTTGCAAACCTTACTGGTGATGCACTTAAGGAAGCAATTAAAGGTGAGATTTCAAAGAAGGACAGCAATCTTGTTGGTCAGATGGCATCTGAAGGAACAACTCCTAGAAGACTTACTGATCTGATTGGTTCACTTTGCGACCTTACATCCGGTTCAGGTGATAAGGGAACACCTATTGTTTATATTCAGGGTTATTTCGATAACTATACTACTGAATAATTAATGATAAATTGAAATTTTGGGCGGGGATGTATGTCCTCGCCCTTTTTTGGGAAGGTTTGATATGTTAAAAGATATTTATTTATCCATGGGAATTAAGTCGGAAGTTTATGATTACTGCGAGAAGATTCTTGATTCACTTAAAGAAAGATTCGATGAAATTGATCAAATGGCCGAACTTAATCAGCTTAAGGTGCTTGATGCTCTTAGAAAAAATCAGGTTAGTGAAGCTTGTTTAATGGGCACAACCGGATATGGTTATAATGACATCGGAAGAGATACTTTAGAAAAAGTATACAGCGATATATTCCATACTGAGGATGCGCTTGTCAGGCCTCAGATTACCTGTGGAACACATGCACTTGCATTGTCACTTGCTGCCAATTTAAGACCGGGAGATGAACTTATATCTCCGGTTGGAAAGCCATATGATACTTTAGAAGAGGTTATAGGAATTAGAGAATCCAAGGGGTCTTTAAAGGAGTATGGAGTGTCATATAAGCAGGTTGAATTACTTCCAAATGGTTATTTCGACTATGATGCTATTAAAAATGCAATTTCAGATAAGACAAAAATGGTTACAATACAGCGCTCTAAAGGCTATTTATCAAGACCTTCCTATGGCGTAAAGGAAATCGGTGAATTAATTTCATTTATTAAGAATATTAAGCCTGATATTATATGCCAGGTAGATAACTGTTATGGTGAATTTGTTGAAGATAAAGAGCCGTCAGATGTGGGAGCAGACCTGGTTGTTGGTTCTTTAATTAAGAATCCTGGCGGTGGACTTGCTCCTATTGGCGGATATATTGCAGGCAGAAAAGACTTAATTGAAAACTGCGCTTACAGACTTACCAGTCCGGGACTTGGAAAGGAAGTCGGAGCATCGCTCGAGGTATTAAGAAGTTTTTATCAGGGAATCTTTTTATCGCCTACAGTAACGGCGTCTGCTTTAAAAACCGCCGTTTTTGCAGCAAATGTTTATGAGAAACTTGGATTTAAGGTAATTCCTTCGGCAAGTGAGGAAAGACATGATATAATTCAGGCCATTACGCTTGGATCTAAGGAGAAGATTGTAGCCTTCTGTGAGGGCATTCAGAGTGCATCTCCGGTTGACAGCCATGTAAGCCCTGAACCTTGGGCAATGCCGGGATATGACAGTGATGTAATAATGGCGGCCGGGGCTTTTGTCTCAGGGTCTTCAATAGAACTTAGTGCAGATGGACCAATAAAAGAGCCTTATAATGTATATTTCCAGGGAGGAATCACTTTCCCTCACGGTAAATTTGGAATTGTATCATCACTTAATAAGTTATATGAATCTAATCTTGTTAGTTTACCATAACAATGGTATAATGTTAAATGTATTTTTATGTAAAAATTAGTTTGAGAGGACCAATATTTAATGGCAAACGCGTTTGGAATAGATTTGGGAACATATACAATTAATCTGTATAACAGTTCCAAGAAAAACTTCTTAAAAGAGATTAATATGATAGCCATAGAGAATAAGAATACTTTATTCGCCTATGGCGATTCTGCGTATGAGATGTATGAGAAGGCTCCGGATAATATTAAGATTTCTTTTCCGCTTAATTCCGGTGTTATTGCTGATATTAACAATATGAAAGTGCTTTTAAAGCATTTTGTTAATGATATTTCAGATGGTAATTACAAGGGTTCGGATTTCTTTATTTGCACGCCTACAGACTTAACTGATGTAGAAAGAAGAGCATTCTTTGATCTCATTAAGGAAGCTGATCTTAAGGCAAGAAGAATATATACAATTGAGAAGGCTATTGCATGCGGCGTAGGAATGGGCGTTGATGTAAGAAGTTCCGAAGGCGTAATGGTAGTTGATATTGGTTATAATACCACAGAGATTTCTGTACTTTCCTTAGGTGGTATTGTGCTTAGCAAACTTATTAAGACAGGTGGTCTTGAATTTGATAATTCAATCAAGAATATGATCAGAAAGGATTATAATCTTCATATTGGTGCTAAAACAGCTGAAAATGTTAAGATTTCACTTAATGAAATCATGAAGAATAATACAAATTATCTTTGCTACGGAAGAGATGTTGTTAATGGTCTTCCTGTGGAAAGAGAAATTTCTTCCAAGGCTATTCTTGCAGCCATAAAGCCTGATATTGATACAATCGTTGATAATGTTAAGAATATATTAGAGCGTACTCCACCGGAACTTGCAGCAGATATTTACAGAAATGGTCTGTTTTTGGCAGGTGGTGCTTCTTTGGTTTATGACCTTCCGGTTAATCTTGCCAATGGTACCGGTCTTAAGGTTAATGCCTATGAGAATGCTCAGGATATTGTAATCAAAGGTCTTAGGGATGTTATTAATAATCCTAAGAAATACAGACAGGTTATACATGTTTTTTAAAGGTATCAGATGAGTCCGATAGTTAAAAAATCAAAAGAAAAATTTAGTCTTCCTTCAAGATATTATTTACTTATATTTTCCATTATCTGTATTCTTTTAATGCTGCTTACATTTTTTACGGATTTTCATTTAAGTGGTGCCAATGTAGTTGTAGGTTATACCATAGTTCCATGTCAAAAAGGTATATCTGCAGTCGGTACTTTTTTCTATGATAAGAAGGAACTGCTTAAGGAAATTAAAGCATTATCGGCAGAGAATGAAGAATTAAAAAAAGAAATAGATGCTCTTACTTTGGAAAATGCCAAATATCAGCAGGATATGTTTGAACTGGCTTCCTTAAGAGATTTATATAATATGAATCAGGGCTATACCGAATATGAGATGACCGGAGCCAAGGTTATCAGTTCAAGTGACAGTAACTGGTTTAATACTTTTATTATCGATAAGGGAAGTAATGACGGAATTACAACAGACATGAATGTTTTATCCGGAAGTGGTCTTGTTGGCAGGGTTACGGACGTAGGTCCTAACTGGTCAAGAGTACTTACAATAGTTGATGATAATTCCAATGTTTCATGTACTGTACTTAGTTCATCCGATAATCTTATTGTATCTGGTGATGTATTAAAACTTGAAAATGGATATATAACTTTTTCAAATCTTATAGATGATGATAATGATGTGGCAGTAGGAGATAAGGTTGTAACTTCGAATATAAGCGATAAATTTATGCCGGGAATTCCGGTTGGATATATTTCTTATATTGAGACTGATTCCAATAACCTAACCAAGTCAGGCTATATTACACCAAGCGTTGATTTTCGCCATATTAATGATGTACTGATTATACTTAAAACCAAGGATATTACTGAATAAATATAGATGAAGAGAATAATAATCAATGCAATATTAATACTTATATGTTTTGTTTTGCAGACAACATTTTTTTCCATGTTCTCAAGAACGGGAATAGTGCCAAATATCTGTATTATTCTTATTGCAACCACTGGTTTTATGTATGGTAAAACAGAAGGTCTTTTTGTAGGTTTTATATGCGGCCTTTTGTTTGATATTTTCTCTTTTAATGTCATAGGATTCAATGCTTTGTTATTGATGATAATAGGTTATCTGAACGGGTATTTTGTAAATACATTTTATTCGGAAGATGTTAAATTACCACTGCTTTTGATTTCATTAAGTGATCTTTTATATTCTTTCGTTTATTATGTATTTTTGTTTTTGTTGAGCAATAAACTGGAATTCGGCAATTATTTCTTCACAATTATCATGCCGGAATTCTTTTATACCATACTGATTTCGATTCTGTTTTATCCGCTGTTTTTGTGGATACTCATAAAGCAGAACAAGAAAGAAAGACAAGCTGATGTTACAGGAATTTAGGGACAATTTACTTAAAATAATCAAATCAAGACTGTTTGTATTAATGGTTTTGTTTATTGTGGCAACCTGTTTGATTTTATACAGGCTTTTTGACTTGCAGATTGTTCACGGCGAGGAATATCTGGAGAACTATCAGCTCAAAATCGTCAGAGAACGTAATATAAGTTCCACAAGAGGAAATATCTATGACAGAAACGGATATCTTCTTGCATATAATGAACTGGCATACAGTGTAACTCTGGAAGATGTTTATGATGATTCTTCAAATAAAAATGCCGAGTTTAACGAGACAATCGTAAAGTTAATCGAACTTATTGAGAAAAATGGCGATGAAATAGTATCTGATTTTCCTATCTACGTTAATGAAGATGATGAATACTGTTTCAGTTTGAGCGATACCCAGCTTTTGAGATTTTTAGCTGACATATATGGCAGAAAATATACAGACGATCTGAAATTTGAAGAAAGAACTGCAACTCCGGATGATGTGGTTGAATATCTGTGCCAGAGAAAGGTTTATGGCATCGGATATTATGAAGTTCCTGGTGATAAATCCACATTTGTTCCGGGCGGCGGCTATACCAAAGAGCAGATTATCAAGATAATCAACATGCGTTATGCCGTAGCGGTTAACAGTTATAAAAAGTACATTTATACAATTGTTGCCAAGGATATTTCTGATGAAACCATGATAGTTATCCTTGAAAACATGGATACTTTAAGAGGTGTAAATGTTATTAAGGATACTGTAAGAAGATATAACGACGGCGTGTATTTTTCCCAGATTATTGGATATACCGGAAAAATTTCCCAGGAAGAATATGATACATATTCAGCAAATAATGATAATTATTCATTAAGTGATTATGTGGGTAAAACCGGCATTGAATATTCGATGGAAGAGTATCTGCAGGGTATTAAGGGCTCTGAAACCATTTACGTAGATAATATGGGTAAAATCCTCGAGTCCACCAACTACGTCGAACCGGTAGCCGGTAAAGATATTTATCTTACGATTGATAAAGATCTTCAGATTGCGGTATATAACATCCTTGAGCAGAAGATTGCGGGTATTCTGGTTAATAAAATCAGAAACGTAAAGGAATATGTTCCTTCTGAACATGCATCTTCAAGTGATATTATTATTCCGATTGATGACGTTTATTTTGCATTATTTGATAATAATGTTATTGATGTTTCAAGATTTGAACAGTCCTATGCTTCGGATACAGAGGCAAAAGTGTTGGATGCCTTTAATGCAAGTAAGGAAGAGGTGCTTTCGGAACTTCGTACTGAACTTCTTACAACAGGCACCCCTTATAATGAATTACCTAAAGAATATCAGAATTATGAAAGTTACATTGTCACAATGCTTAAGAGTGACAATAATGGTATTTTAAATAAGTCCGTAATTAATACGGAAGATCCGATTTATGTGGCATGGACAATTGATGAGAATATCTCATTAAAAGAGTTCCTGACTTATGCGATATCACAGAACTGGATTGACACTTCAAAACTTGATTTAAATCAGAAATATTCAGATTCTGAAGAAATCTATAATGTGCTGGTTGATGTTATTATTGATAAATTAGATGGTAACCGCGAGTTTGGTAAGAAGATTTACAAATATATGATCAGGGATAACAAAATCACCGGCAAGGATGTCTGCATTATTCTCTGGGAACAGGATATCATCAATGTTGATGAGGACAGAATAGTAGCACTTAAGAGTGGCACAGTTACAAGCTATGATTTTATGCTTAAGTGTATTTCAAATCTTGAGATTACGCCTGCAATGCTTGCATTAGAGCCTTGTTCAGGTTCATGTGTAATTGTTGATGTCAATACGGGTGATGTTTTAGCCTGCGTTTCATATCCAAGTTATAACAATGATAAACTTGCCAATTCATCCACATCGGCATATCTTGTTAAACTTAATCAGGATAAGTCCAATCCGCTTTGGAATTATGCAACACAGTACCGAAGTGCACCGGGTTCTACATTTAAAATGGTTTCATCCATCTGTGGTGTGGAAAATGGAGTAATAGATTTAAATTCTACTATTGAATGTACCGGTACTTTTGACAAACTGACAGGTACGGTTCACCACTGCTGGATATATCCGGGAAGACATGGAAACCTTAATCTTACGGAAGGTATTGCCAATTCGTGTAACTGTTTCTTCTACGAAGTCGGTTACAGATTATCACAGGATGAAGATGGTTATAATGCCAACGTCGGTATTGACAAAATCGCCGAAACCGCCAGAATGTTTGGTCTTGGGGACAAGAGCGGAATGGAGATAAATGAAGTTGAGCCGATGATTTCGGATGAGTTCCCGGTACCTTCTGCAATTGGTCAGGGTAATCATGCTTTTACCACTGCTGGACTTGCGAGATATGTTACGGCAGTTGCCAATAAGGGAACAGTTTATGACCTTACTTTGGTAGATAAAATATATAATTCAAATGGTAATTTATATCTTGATAATAATGCAGATGTATATAATACCATAACTCTTGATCCATCAGTATGGAATGCAGTTCATCAGGGTATGAGAGAAGTGGTTCAGAATAAAGTTTATTATGATATCGGAGTGGAAGTGGCAGGTAAAACAGGTACTGCTCAGGAAAGTACATCAAAACCTAACCATGGTCTGTTTGTTGGCTTCGCTCCATATCAGAGTCCTGAGATTGCATTCTCAATCAAAATCATGAATGGTTATTCATCGGATTATGCAGCTCAGGTGGGCAAGGATATTGCAGTTTATTACTTTGACCTTGCTGACAAGGAAGAGATTATTACAGGTACTGCTGATGAACCTCTTAATGTTACAACAGGTGGTGACTAATGTTTAGTTATATTAAGAAATGTAAAATTAAAGACTATGATTTTGTGCTTATATTTCTGCTTATGGCTATTACCATAATTGGAATACTAAGTCTCGGAAGTGTTGATCAGGCTGACCAGACCAAGCAGATCTACGGATTTGTTGCCGGAATGGTGGTTATGGTTGTGATTTCCCTTATGGATTATACATTTGTGCTTAAATTCTGGTATCTGATATATGCCTTAAATATTGTGCTTCTTGCACTGGTTAATTTTATGGGTGAGGAAACCTTTGGTGCGCAGAGGTGGATTACCATTGCGGGAATAAGATTTCAGCCTTCTGAATCGGCAAAAATTTTATTGATATTGTTTTTTGCACAGTTTATAATGTTTTTTAAGGAGCGAATTAATAAGTTTTATGTGGTCGTTCTTGCTGTAATGCTTATAGGACTGCCGCTTTTACTTATTATTAAACAGCCTGATCTGTCTACGACCATTGTTATATTTTTAATCTTTTTGACAATGCTTTTTGTAGGCAATATCTCGTATAAATATGTCTTATCCTTCCTGGGGATAAGTGTTCCTTCTTTTATAATTGTTTTTGCCATGATTCTAAATGGTCATCCTTTTATAATGAATTTTATAAAAGAGTACCAGAGAACACGTATCTTAGCCTGGCTTCATCCGGAAGATTATGCAACGGAAGAAGCATATCAGCAGCTTAATTCGATTATGGCTATAGGCTCTGGAATGTTAACCGGTAAAGGACTTAACAATAACGTTGTTAATTCGGTTAAGAACGGTAATTTCATTTCGCAGCCGCAGACAGACTTTATCTATACGATTGTAGGAGAGGAGCTTGGCTTTATTGGTGCATCGGCGGTGATTTTGCTGCTTTTATGCATATGCTTAAGATGCATTTATATAGCTTATAAAGCCAAAGATATTCAGGGTAAGGTTATTGCTTCGGGAATGGCAGCTTTAATAGGTTTCCAGAGTCTTATTAACATATCAGTTAATGTTGGACTTCTTCCTAATACCGGGTTGCCGCTTCCTTTCGTAAGTTATGGCCTGACCTCACTACTTAGCCTATATGCCGGAATGGGGTTCGTGCTAAATGTAGGCTTACAGAGACCTAAAAAATACGCAAATTAGGGGTAGCAAAAAATGAACATTGCACTTATTGCACATGATGCAAAGAAAAAACTGATGCAGAATTTCTGTATAGCATATAGGGGTATACTATGCAAGAATGAACTGTATGCCACAGGTACAACGGGAAGACTGGTAGAAGAAGCTACCAATCTTACTGTTCATAAATCTCTGGCAGGGCATCTTGGTGGGGAACAGCAGATTGGTTCTCAGATAGAACAAAATCAGATTGATTTGGTTATATTTTTAAGAGACCCTCTTACACAAAAAATGCATGAGCCTGATGTTAATAATGTTGTGAGATTATGTGATATTCATAATATTCCGCTTGCAACCAATTTAGCATCTGCTGAGCTTATGATAAAATCTTTGGACAGAGGAGATTTGGAGTGGCGTGAAGCGTACAAGTAAGATATTATCAATTGCTTTATGTTTAAGTATTATTAGTTCATTATTGGCGGCTTGTTCAGGTTCTTCATATGACATGCCATATGAAAGAAATATGCCTACAGCAGCATATAATATGAATAGCAGTTTAACATCGGATGGCACAATCAAACCATTTGCCTATTCATTATGTATTGATGACAATACATTATATGTAAGTTCTGAAGGCTTTGAAACAAGTCACGCTTATGGTCTTTTTGATCTTAATAATAAATCCGTTTTAACAGGCGAAAATATGTATGAGGAACTTCCACCGGCATCACTTACCAAGGTATTAACTGCTTTGGTAGCGCTTAAGTATGGCGATTTAAGTTCCATGGTGACAATCTCTGACAGGTGCAAAATCACCGAGCCCGGAGCTCAGCTCTATGGCTTTAAAACCGGTGATACAATTTCCTTGGAGCAGGCGCTCAATGTGCTTTTACTTTATTCAGCCAATGATGTTGCAGTAGCAATAGCTGAATCAATTGGAGGTGATTATGATACCTTCATTCAGATGATGAATGATGAGGCAAAGGCTCTTGGATGTACACATTCTCATTTTGTGAATCCTCATGGACTTACAGCAGAAGACCACTATACCTGTTGTTATGATTTATATCTTATTTTCAATCAGGTTATTAAATATGATGCTTTCAGGGAAATAATTGCCAAGACCAATTATTCATCAGATTATATTGATGCTGCAGGCAATACTCAGACTATTACAGTTAACAGTACCAACAGATTTGTTAATGGCAGTACAGGTATGCCGGATGGCATTACTGTAGTAGGTGGAAAGACCGGTACAACAGCGGCTGCAGGCAACTGTTTAATTCTTTATGCAAAGGATGAACAGGGTAATCCATATATTTCAGTTATCCTTAATTCGTCCACCAGAGATGATTTATATAACGATATGACAACTCTTTTGGAATTAAGTTCCAAATAAGACTAAAAGTGTTGTCTTTTTCGTCAATATTTCATATAATATTAGTAGATTTTCCTATCAAAATATTGGAGGTATATTTTTATGGTTCGTTTTATTACAGGGGGCAACGGCAAAGGCAAATCAAAGGTACTTCTGGAGATGGTTAATGCAGAAGTAAAAGAAATACTTGGTAACATTGTATTTCTTGATACAACAACTAAACATATGTATGAATTAAACAATAAGATTCGTCTTATTAACACATCGGAATATATGCTGAAATCCAGTGATATGTTTGTAGGTTTTATTGCAGGTATTGTTTCACAGGATCATGACTTACAGCAGTTATATTTCGATAATTTTTTGACCATTGCTAATTGTACAATTAATGATTTGGGAACAGTTATTCCTTTACTTGATGAACTTAGCAACAAGTTTGGTATTGATATGGTACTTTCAGTATCTACATCAGATGGTGAACTTCCATCAGAATTTGCAGACAGAGTAATTGAGGCTCTGTAAATTAAGAGAATAATAAGTATAAGCCTCGATCTTTTCGAGGCTTTTTCTTCTGTTAAGGTATAAATGGCTAGAAAAGACACTCAGAAAATTCAGAATATTAAATCTTCCAAGACTTTGGGCGGAGGATTAAGTTTCGGCGTAGGATTAAGTATTGTAATCTTGGTTATATTCACATTCTATGTCTTTTTTGTGTTCTTTAATTACTTAAGATCCAAGCCTATTGTTGCTTTCCAGGTAAATGTTGGTTCAATAAGTGAATCCAATATTTATAATGGGCTTGTACTTAGAAATGAAGAGATTGTGAAGGCTGAGAGTGCCGGTAATGTTAACTATTATCAAAGAGAAGGAGAGTGGGTTGCAGTAGGTGACCTTATCTATTCTGTTGACGGTAGTGGTAAATTAAGTGAATACCTGGCTGGTGCTAATGCCGGAGATGTAGAACTTTCTGAACAGGATTTAAATATAGTTAAAAGCGATATATCTCAGTTCCTTAAAGATTATGATAATTCCTTCTTCGACAGTGTATATAATTTTAAATATGACCTTGAAGGTACAACGCTTAGAATTAGCAATTTAAATATTCTTGATAATATTGGAACGCTGCAGAGCGGTATCAGTTCTTCAGCTGTTAATGTTAATTATGCGCCTAAGAGTGGATATATTGTATACAGCACTGACGGATATGAAGATATTAAAGAATCAGACATAAATGAAAGCCTTTTTGATAAGGATAATTACGAGAAGGTACAGTTTACCAATAACTCTTTGGTTTCCCCTGGGGATGATGTATATAAAAGAATTTCATCTGAAGAGTGGTCAATTATTATAGAGGTTAAAGATAAGGCCAAGCTGGCTGAGTTTGCTGAGGGCGGGAATTTTGACATTCGTCTTTTGAAGAGTAATGAGAGACTTAAGGGTAAGGCCGAGATAATTAATAATGGAGAGGGAGATTTCGTTAAGTTTACCTTTAAATCATCCATGGTAAATTATATTACTGACAGATTCCTTGAACTTGAAGTTGTTAAGGAGAATGAGACAGGGCTTAAGATTCCGAACAGCGCGATTATTGAGAGAGAACTTTTTGTGGTTCCGGTAGAATACTGCTACAATATTTCAGATACCAGCGGTACCTGTGATGTATATGTTGAAAAATATGATGAAGAAGGCAATCAGACCGTTAAAGTCGTGAATGTAAATATCTGTTCACTTGATGAGACTGAGGTTCTGATTGAAGATCCTTCACTTGAAATCGGTAATTATCTGATTATGGAGAATTCTGATGCTAAGGCAGTTATATCCAAGACTCAGACCATGATTGGTGTTTATAATATTAATAAGGGTTATGCGGAATTTAAGCCAATTACAATCCTTGCGCAGAATGAGGAATATGCGATTGTGCGTTCCAATACGACTTACGGTTTAAGACCTTATGACAGAATTGCATCAGATGCATCTAATGTTAAGGAGAATGATTTGATTTATGAGTAATGCAGGTCAGAATTATATTGATGTATTGAATAAATGTAAGAAGGCTTTGGCTGACGCAGGAAGAAAAGAAGATGATGCCACACTTATTGCAGTTAGTAAGACCAAGCCAATCGAAATGCTTAAAGATGTTTATGATGCCGGATGCAGGGATTTTGGCGAAAATAAGGTGCAGGAGATAATGGATAAGTATCCTAATCTTCCTTCTGATATAAGATGGCATATGATAGGTCATCTTCAGACAAATAAGGTTAAATATATCGTTGATAAGGTATATATGATTCATTCCGTTGACAGCTATAAGCTGGCGGCTGAGATCAGTAAAGAAGCAGTTAAGAAGAATGTAACTGTCAAAATTCTCATCGAGGTTAATGTGGCCGGAGAAGAAAGCAAGTTTGGAACAGATACAAAAGGCTGCGTGGAACTTATCGAAAGTATTAAGGATTTACCAAATATTGAAATCTGCGGATTAATGACAATTGCACCATATGTAGAAGATTCTGAAGAAAACAGACCATATTTTGTTATTTTAAGGGAATTAATGGTTGATATAATGAAGAATAAAGACTATAATATAAGAGTGGGAGCCTTGTCAATGGGAATGACGGGAGATTATCTTGTCGCTCTTTCAGAAGGTGCAACATATGTCAGAGTTGGGACGGGTATTTTTGGAGAAAGAAATTACAATATTTAGTCCCTGAACAGTTAGGAGGTCAGAATTAAGCTATGGATAAGATGAAGAATATCCTTTTTGGCTCAGATGAGGGCGATGAAGACGAAGATTATGTTGATAGCAGAAGCTACGACGATGAAAAAGAAACCACTAAACCTAAAAAAAGAAGATTTGGCAAATCAAGTTCAGATAATGAGGAGGACGATATGGCTGTAGAAATAGTTAATATTAAAGTAACTTCATGGGAAGACACAAGAGTAATTGCAGATAATTTACTTTCACATAAACCTGTAATTCTTAATATTGAAGGTGTTGATGTTGCTCTTGCACAGCGTATTATCGATTATACATGCGGCGTTTCTTATGCTATCGATGGCGAACTTAAGAAGATTTCACAGTATATTTTCTTAATCGCTCCTGCTAATGTTTCTACATCAGGCGTAGGACCTGGACCAGACGATTTTGATGATTTATCCAATTCAGATATCTTAAGCAGACCAGGTATCTAATTTAAAGATTAAATAATACTTTAAAGAGGGAGGAACCAATAATTCCTCCCTTTTGTATATGGAGGATTTATGGATAAGATTATAATAAATGGCAATAATGTATTTATCGCTCAAAAAGGGGATGATATTCCATCAGGTGAGATGGTTAAAAACCTTGGAGATGTGGCAGATATGTCTAAAACTCTTTTAAATGACGAAAATAAGGATTATGTCATTACAATTGAAAATGTAACCGCTGATCCGAAAGAATATCTTTTAGGGGTTGCCAAATGCCTTAAAAAAGGTATCGAATATAATCTTAATCTGTATAAGAAATTAATACTTAATCCATATGAATTATTTGAAATTGATGAAGATTATTTATATGAATTAATTGTTATGATATGTAAGGTTAATAAAAAAATAGTTGAAGAAAATATGGATTATACATATCTTAGCGATGTTATTATGAATGTACTTGATGAAAATGAGCATGAATTTAACCGTATATCATTATCAATGGTTGTTTCAGCCTGCATCGGCAAGGAACTTCAGATAATGAATACTGAGGAATGCTATGAAATCAGGGACATGTTTGTACTTCTTAATATGGGAATAAGTCAGGATGTTCTTAAGGCATCTGATATGGCTAAGAGTTTATCGAAGTTACTTAAAGATGATTTATATATAACAACCAAAGTTGCAAAGAGAATTACCCTTGGCGAAGCTGAAATGAAGATTGATGAAGCACTTTTGACCAGGGCTTTTGATAATATATGTTTTACTGAAGAAGATATGAAGGAATAAAAATGGAATCCAGGACGGTAATACTGCCAATAAATTCAGAAGATGAAGACTTAAGACTGGATGTTTATCTGTCAGAGCAGATCGAGGATTTATCAAGGTCTTATATTCAAAAATTAATTAAATCCGGAGATATAACTGTTAATGGAAAATCATGTAAAAGCAGTTATTCATTAAAGGCAGGAGAGGAAGTAACAGTTAATATTCCTGAGAATATTGTGCCTGAGATTGAGCCTTCAGATATTCCTTTGGATATAATTTATGAAGATGATGATCTTTTAATTGTCAATAAGCCAAAGGGAATGGTAGTTCATCCGGCTGCAGGTCATTATAATGATACTTTGGTTAATGCGCTTATGTTTCACTGTAAGGGCAATTTGTCGGGCATTAACGGCGTTTTAAGGCCTGGTATAGTTCACAGAATCGATAAGGATACATCGGGCTCACTTATTGTCTGCAAGAATGATTTTACCCATAATGCAATTGCTGAGCAGCTGTCTACACACAGCATAAAAAGAGAATACAGAGCCATTGTACTTGGAAATATAACATCTGACGGCACAGTAGATAAGAATATTGGCAGGTCTGTAAATGACCGTAAGAAGATGGCTGTTGTTACGGGAGGCGGCAAGAGAGCAGTAACGCATTATAAGGTCCTAAAGAGACTTAAAAATAATATGACTTATATTTCGTGTCAGCTTGAAACCGGTCGTACACATCAGATCAGGGTTCATATGGCATCTTTGAATCATCCATTATTAGGTGATATGGTTTATGGCAATAAAGATCCATATCATACTAATGGTCAGGTTCTTCATGCATTAAGTCTTGGTTTTATTCACCCAAGAACAAATGAATATATGGAATTTGAAGCGCCGATTCCGGATTATTTTAATGAATTGCTTAATAAACTGGCGCTGGAATAAGCGAAAATTAAGATGAAAATGTAGTGGGGATAGTGTTAAATGCTATATCCAACTATTCGCAAAAGTCTAGTTTAACGAAGAGTTGAGATGGAATAGAATAAGATGGCAGGCGTTTTGCTTTGAACCATCTCAATTCTTCGTTAAACTATTGCTTCACAGAATAAAGCCAATCAATGAAATATATTTATATAGAGAAAGATTTTCGTAAACTGAATTTGTTTTATTCTTTATTCCAACGATTCCATATTGCAGCTGCATTAGATTTAACCAGCAACTTATCTATATCAATTTTAGCCGGGCAAATATCTATGCAAGCAAGTGATTTACCACAGGAATTATATACGCCTTTTTTATAATTTTTCTTTAATTCTTTTCGCTGATCTTTGGATGCCTTGTCAATTATACGTGCAAGTGGCGTCATTGCGGCCATTCCGCCGAATTTACCATCCATATAATAATTTGGACAAACCTCTAAACATAAACCGCATTCCAGGCATCTGGATGCTTCATAAGAGATATTTTCGTTGCCTTTATTGGAATCGGATTCCAGCCAGACTTTTAATTCTTTAAGTTTATCCATCATAATCTGACGGTCAACACGAAGGTCCTGAATAACAGGAAATTTCTGAAGCGGTTCTATGTTAATTATTTCACAATCTATATCTGCAAGTCTTGTGTTACATGCCAGTGCCGGCTTTCCATTAATAACCATTGCACATGCGCCGCATTTCTTTTGAAGGCAGCTGTGTTCCCATATTACAGGCGTTGTTAAAAGTGCTGTTGCAACTGTGGCATTCTCATTATCAGACTCATATACGAAATCTTCATAATAACTTTCTGAATTACTATTAAGTTGTCTTTTTATATGCAGTATTTTCTTCATAATTACTCTATTATTATCTCATTATTTACCAAAGAAACTGTTGTAGGCTTTTTATATGAATCATTACTTTCAGGATAATCTGTCCTGTTATGCGCTCCTCTTGATTCTCTTCTGTTAATTGCACATTCAATCATTGCCTTGGCAAGATTCAGTCTTGATTTAAATTCAAATGAAGCATTACTAGATTCAATATTCTCTAATTCACATAATCCAAGATTCAACGAGGTTTCATCCCTTATAATTCCCATAGACTTTATCAAAATCCCCGTCAGGACCTTATCTTTTGATTTTTCTTCTTCATTAATAAAGATATTCTCGTTTAAATCATCAGAAAACTCATTTAAGCCCGAGTTATCATCATACTTATCAAGTGCTTTAATTATTGACTCGGCGGCTATTTTGCCCCCATATATTGCGCCAAGAAGGCTGTTGCCTCCAAGCCTGTTTGCTCCATGGTAAGCTGCAGCACATTCTCCAGCCGCATATAAACCTTCAATATTGGTTTCGTGGTTAATATCTACCTTAATTCCACCCATAAAATAATGAATACCGGGAGCAACTTCAATTAATTCATTAGCAGGATCTATATTCAGATAATCAATAATTTCATCCCTTAAATCTTTTAAACGGTTATTCCATACATCATTTGAAAGTCCGGTCATATCAAGATACGTTTTTTTATTAAGCATGGCCATTTCTTTGGATACAACATCTCTTGGCATTAAATTGCCTCTTTCGCCAAACTTGTCTTCCATAAAATAGACTTTAGTTTCACCGTCTAAATAACATAATCTTCCGCCCTCTCCCCTGGCTGCTTCAGATATCAGCATTCTTTTATCTGTTATCTTTACTGTAGTTGGATGATACTGAATAAATTCCAGATTAGAAAGTTTAACACCGCTGTTATAAAGCATCGCAGTAACTGAACCTGTATTTGATGTTGTACCTGTTGTAATGGATGGAAACATTCCATTCATGCCCCCTGAACAGATAATTACAGGTCCTGAATAATTGTTATATGTTCCTTCGTGATTATCGTAGATTTTTATTCCGATGCATTTATTATTCTTTACAAGGATTCCCGCAAACTTATGATGTGTATATCTTTCAATAAGTCCTGAATCCTCATATTTTCTGGTATCGTCAATGGATGCGGTGGTGAGGATTTTACCCGTGCTGCTCATGCAAAAGCAGGTTCTTCTTTTCTTCTGGCCGCCAAATGGTCTCTGAATAATATGACCGTCCTCCATATGCCATGGAACGCCGATTCTTTTCATCTCATCAACAATTGAAGGGGCGCCTTCGCAAAGACCTTTGACCATATCCGGATCTGCAATATAGCAGCCACCTTTCATTGTATCTTCAAAGTGCTGATTAATGTCATTGTCCTCTCCCATCATATTTAAGGCAGCATTAAGTCCGCCTTCAGCTAAGTTGGACTGAGCCCTCTGAGACACCTGAACCGAGAACAGACGCACATGTATATTATTTTTTGCCAGTGTTCTGGCGGCAGTCATACCTGCCAGACCTGCGCCAAGAATATTAACGTAAACAGCCATTTAAACTCCTATAGTAGTGATAAAAAGAAAACTAAAAAAGCAACTGCTGATATTAAAAGTATCACGGACAGAACAAAAACTATACCCGTATTTATGGATTCCTTATCAGTCAGACCCATTGCAATTGTTAAAGGCTTAATGTTGCCAACTAGATGAATTATCAGTGAAAGAACCATTAGTATTTGGATCAACATAATTGGAATACTAAAGGTTCCGTGGTTAAAAGCAATTACAAAATTAATTATGTGATTAAACATAAATATAAATACCGCAAAACCACTGATTCTTCTTATCCAGAATAACATATTTTCCTTAAAATAATGCTTTCCGGCCTTTTTGATTGCAAATATTGTTTTGATAGTAAGGATAATTCCGATAATGGAATGAATCAATATTAAAAGAGCCATCAGTGTAGCGATAATATACATATATACGGCTACATTAATAGCTTTTATCATTGCAAGAGAGCCCAGTATGACATGTAATATAAATAAAACAATCATACCTGCTGTAACTATTGTATTACATTTACGCATTAAATTTCCCCGATTAAATATAAATCCCCGTTTTAGACGAGGATTTAATATATTTTATGAATTCAATAATAATTCTTTTGCTTCATTCTCAGGCAAAGGTTTGCCCCATATGAATCCCTGGATAAAATCGCAGTTGATTTTCTTTAGGGTTTCGATCTGTTCGACATCTTCAACACCTTCTGAGATTACTTCGAAGTTCATTATATGACCGATTGAAATAATTGCTGCAACATACTGTTTGGAAGATTCATTAAGATTCATCTTATCAATAAAGGATTTATCAATCTTAAGTAAGTCTGCCGGCAGCTTATTCAAATAACTTAATGATGAATAACCGGTTCCAAAATCATCGATGGCGATTTTGATTCCATAATTCTTAAGTTCATTAATACATTCAAGTGCTTTTTCAGCCGACTCAATCATAATTGATTCTGTAATTTCGATTTCAAGATGATCTGCAGGGAAATTATTACGTCCCAAGGTTGAAATAATTTCATCTACAAAATCTGCCTTCATCAAATGTCTTACAGATACATTAATACTTAATGTAAAATCAGCCGGATGATAAGAAAGGATTTCACCAAAGAATTTGGTTGATTTATCAAATACACAACTGTCAATCTTATCAATTAAACCAACTTTTTCAGCAACCGGAATAAATGTTGCAGGACTGATTAAATTGCCTTCAGCTTCTTTCATTCTTGCAAGTGCTTCAAAGCCTCTTAAATGATGATTAATATCAAACTGTGGCTGAAGCATGTAAAATACTCCGTCATTATCAATTGAATATCTTATAATTCTTTCTATTTCAAGATTATTCTCATCCTTAAGAAGTTCCTGTGTGAAGTGACAGATATGATTACTGCTGTTCTTTTTCTTAACATCATACATTGCTACGTCACTGTATGACAGAATCATATCGGTTTCATTGGCATCTTCCGGATACATAGCATAACCGAAACTTGCATTTATGTAATAATCATTACCATTTATTGTGAATTTATTTTCCAAAACATTTTCATAATGATTGATTGTTTTTATAATATCTTCTTCTGTTGCATATCCTCTGATAATCAAACAGAACTCATCTCCACTGAGTCTTGCTACCAGATCCTGAGTTCCGGAAGCACCGGATTCAGCAACAATCTTCCATCTGTTTGCAATTTCAATAAGAACTTTATTACCATTGCTGTGTCCAAGAGAATCATTAATGCTCTTAAAATTGTTGATATCAATCGAAACAACTACAAATGGATTTTCTCTTTTAATAAGAGTTGAAATATATTCTGTACAGGCAAATCTGTTTGGAATACCTGTAAGTCTGTCAGTAATAGCCTGCGCATTAAGGGTTTCCTGATATTTTTCTTTCGCAAGGTTATTGGAATAAATTAAAATTATGGCGATCATTGCCATAAGATTTGTGAATAAGCCAGGAATACTTGAATAAGTTTTGGCTACAAATATAGTGAAAACAACTGATGGGAACTGAACAAGTAACAAAGTAAGGGCTGCTGCGAATCCTTTATGACGATATACAGCAACCATACTAATGATAGCAATATTAGAAACTGAGGAAAATACACCGGTAATAATTGCAGAAGGAACTACTCTTCCCATTATATTAACTACTTCTGCATTTCTTGATGTGAATATAACAATAAAGTTGGAAACAAAATAAAGCACAATAAGAAAAACAAAAACACTTGTCGGGTTTTTCTTCTCGTTAAATATATTTATTAAAGTTTCCTGTTGATTGTTGTTTTTCTTTCCCATTTATTAGTCCATTAAATTTCATATGCTTCCATGCATTTAAAATTTATTTTTTATCCTTATCAGATTTGCTCGATTTTTTATCTTTAGGCATCTTGTCTATTCTATCATTTTTAATAGCATAAGGCAATTGAATATACTCATAATTTATATTATTTTCATTATTTTCCTCTTTTATATAATCCACATTTATATAATTATCTGACGGTAACTCAAGCTGCTTCTTTTCGAGCCTGTTTTCAATATATGTTTTAAATGCAGCATAAATAACTGCGAAAGCCGGAACTCCGATAATCATGCCCGGGAACTTGAAGAATCCGCCGGCAACAATTACTGCAAATAATACCCAGAAACTTGAGATTCCTGTAGAAACACCAAGAAGTTTTGGACCTAATATATTGGCGTCAAACTGCTGTAATACAATTACATAGATCAGGAAGAACAAAGCATGAATCGGATTAACCAGTAATAAAAGAATTAAACATGGTATAGCACCGATAATAGGTCCGAAACATGGAATAATATTTGTAATACCGATTACTACACTAAGTAACAAAGGATATTCGAATTTAAATATAAGGCAGCATATAAAACAGATTACGCCGATAATGATGGAGTCGATAATTTTGCCCACAATAAATCCTGAGAACTTATTGTTGATTATTCTTAAGTTCTTAATAAAAGAATTGGCTGTCTTAACTTCAAACATTCCATATATGATTTTCTTAAACTGTCCTGAGAATTTCTCTTTTTGCATCATTACATAAACGGAAATAATGATACCGATGATGCTGTTTATAAGAATTGATACTACGCTCACAATTGTTGTTGAAGCGCCGGATAAGAAGTCTTTAGCCTTTGGAAGAATATATTTGGTGGTCACGTTATCAAATACCGATTCGTAATCTCCTATCTTATCCTGGACAAAATCTGTAACTTCCGGATATTTCTTGATATTTGCTATTACAACATCATTAACCCATTCGTTAAAATTCTCTTTATAAGTGTCAAAGTTTTCTATAATACTGTCAACGCTGTCTCTAATCTGTGGTGTGATTGAGTTGATGAAAATTGAAATCAGACAGATTATTGCCACATAAGTGATAACAATTGATGCCACTCTGATCCATACATTATATCTGTGTCCCTGTACTTTAAGAGGGAGTTTTTCAATTGCACTGATTTCATCAGATGAAGAATATTGTGCTGCGTTGGCTCTGTCTTCCAGCACCTGTTTTCTTAGGAAAATTTTGAATAAAATACCATCCAATATATTAATGACCGGATTTAATAAAAATGCCAGGACAAGACCTATGATAAATGGGAAAAATACAGAAAATATCTTATCTACAATATTGCTGATACTCTGCGGGTTAAATAACGCATATATAAAAAGAATTGAACAGACAATAACTATAAATGCAGTTACGCCCCAGTGCAAATATTTTTTATCCCATTTAAACTTCACTTGAATTTTCCTCCGATAGTTATACATATTCGTATACATTATAATTATATCACTAAATATTCCTAAAACAAACAATTTGTATGTAAATTCAATGGATTATTGTGCTATAATTTGAATAAAAAACAAGGATTATGATTATGACACTTCAGCAGGTAATGTCTAAAACAAGAAAAGCGATTGATGATTATAATATGATTGAAGACGGCGACCGAATTGCCGTCGGAATTTCAGGTGGTAAGGACTCTCTTACTCTTTTGGATGCATTGGCCGGGATGCGGAGATTTTACCCAAAAAAGTACGAATTATGCGCGGTTACCGTAGATCTGGGCTTTGATAATCTTAATCTTGATAAAATAAAAGAAATGTGCGATAAGCTTGAAGTACCTTATTATGTTGCCAAAACCGACATTAAGGAAATTGTATTTGATGTTCGTAAAGAGGCCAATCCGTGCTCTTTATGTGCTAAGATGAGGAAGGGCGCATTAAATGATTTAATTAAGGCTAATGGCTGCAATAAGGTTGCATATGCGCATCATAAGGATGATGTTATTGATACTCTTTTGATGAGCCTTATGTATGAAGGCAGGATTAATACTTTTAGTCCGGTTACTTTTCTTGACAGGACTGAAATTACGGTTATCAGGCCGCTTATATATATGAATGAAATTGATGTTATTGGCTATGTTAAGGCTAATTCTCTTCCGGTTGTTAAGAGTCCATGCCCAGCTGACGGCTATACCAAAAGAGAATATGTTAAGACAATAATTAAAGAAATGCAGAAAGATTCTCCTGATGTTAAAGACAGGCTCTTTGCTGCAGTTCTTGGTTCGAATATAAAAGGATGGGCTAAAAATTGAGCACATACCATGACAAACTCATAAAAGATAATATTGTTAAATTAAGGGAGTTAATCGCTGAGCTTCCGGAGTTCTGTAATGATTTTTTCTTAGGAAGGGATCAGCTTATATCCTCTCGTACCAAAATCGCATATGCTTATGATTTGGGAGTATTCTTTAAGTTTATTCATGAGAATAAAAAAGGATATAAGGATATGGATATAACTGACTATCCTCTCTCACTTCTTGATGATATTACCCGAAATGATATTTTAAGATATATGGAGGACTTATCATTTTACAATAATAAGGATGAGAAGGAAGTCCGTAATGATGAAAGGGGAAAAGCCAGGAAACTCGCATCTCTTCGCAGTTTTTATAATTATTATTTCCGTAATGAAATGATTAAATCCAATCCGGCTTCCCTGGTTGAGATGCCAAAGATTCATGAAAAGGAAATTGTAAGGCTTGATTTTAATGAAGTTGCCGAACTTCTGGATATGGTTGAAAAAGGCAATAATCTTACCAAGGGCGAAGAAAGATTTTATAATAAAAATGCTACCAGGGATTTATGCATATTAACCCTGATGCTTGGTACCGGAATAAGAGTTTCGGAATGCGTTGGAATTGATTTATCTGATCTTGATTTAAAGGAAAACAGGCTTAAGGTTAGAAGAAAAGGCGGTAATGAAAGCATAATTTACTTTGGCGACGAAGTACTTGCAGCCTTGGAGGATTATGTACTGATACGTGAAGACATGCATCCTCTTGAAGGTCATGAAGATGCTCTCTTTCTTTCCATGCAGAATAAAAGAATGTCCGTTAGGGCTGTTGAAAATATGGTTACCAAATATACTTCCAAATTGGGAACACTTAAAAGAATTACTCCTCATAAATTAAGAAGTACCTTTGGTACCAATCTGTACAGGGAAACCGGTGATATTTATATGGTTGCTGATTTCCTTGGACATAAGGATGTTAATACTACAAGAAAACATTATGCATCCATATCGGATGACAGCAGGCGTAAAGCCATCAGAGGATTTAAATTACGTGAAGACGAAGAATGACCGGCATTATCTGCCGGTCATCTTCTTTTGCATGTGGTGGAACAATCTGCCCCATAGATAAATATGTGTATTTTGAAGGTATAAGCTTAATTATAATAAGGAATTAATATTGTATCACCTGAATGGATATCATTAACGTCGTCAATATTATTTATATATTTAACTTCTTTAATATATGCCTTTGTACTCTCATATCCCAGTAAATGTTCGTTGGCAATATCCCATAAAGTATCATTATATCCAATGGTATAACTTGTATAATATTTGGTAAGAGTCTCAGATTCCTTGGCTGAAGCTTTATTACTTATAATGACTGAAGTTGCAATAATAAGAATTAACAATAATGCAATTGCTGCTGCTACTTTGAGAATATTCTTAAACATATTTCTACCTCCCGTAAAACAGAACGAGTGTTCTTTATATTTCACATTATACGAACATATGTTTCAAAAGTCAAGAGAAAATCGAACATATTTTCCAAATATATGTTTGCTTTTTTTGAAACAATATGGTATTATACATTTAGATACAATTTCGCATCTAAGGAGGTATTTATATGGCTCAGGGAAAGATAAGTAATAAACAAAGAGAAATATTAGAATTTATTAAAGGAGAGATTCTTAAGAAAGGCTATCCGCCTGCTGTTCGTGAGATCTGCGAAGCGGTTCATCTTAAGTCAACCTCTTCTGTTCATGCTCATTTAGAGACACTTGAAAAGAATGGTTATATTAGAAGAGACCCGACCAAGCCTCGTGCAATTGAAATTATTGATGATACTTTTTACAGTACCAGAACAGAAATTGCCAATATTCCTATTGTAGGTACTGTTGCTGCCGGCTCTCCTATTCTTGCTACAGAGAATATTGATGGATTTTTCCCAATGCCTGCAAGCATGGTTCCAAATGGAGAAAGTTTTGTGCTTAAAGTAAAGGGCGACAGCATGATTAATGCGGGGATTTTTAGCGGAGACAGTGTTTTTGTAGAAAAGAGAAATACTGCTTCCAATGGCGATATGGTCGTTGCTTTGGTTGATGACAGTGCTACTGTTAAGACTTTCTATAAAGAGAATGGTCATTACAGACTTCAGCCTGAGAATGATTCTATGGACCCTATTATTGTAGATAATGTAACTATTTTGGGTAAAGTATTTGGTGTATTCAGACTTTGCAGATAATTAGGAGTAAAGAGTAAGACAGGAAAGAGCCGATTATAAGTCGGCTCTTTTTTTAGTCATTTAAATGTATTTTATAATATTCATATGACATCTTTGTCATTGGATCAATTGCTTTTAACTGATTATTTTCTCTTTCTTTTAAATAAATACAGGTTTCTTCTAAGATTAATGCAACGCATTTATCCAGATTAACTTTGGATACTTCTCTGTATTCATCCAGTCTTGGGCTGTGAGTTCTGCCCTTCTCAAGATAATCAGAAACAAATATGATTTTCTCTAACATAGTCATATCAGGTTTTCCGGTTGTATGATATGTTATTGCTGAAAGTATCTCTTCATCATCTACTTCATATATTTCCTTGGCAAGAATGGCTCCTACTTTGGCGTGAAGTAATTCAGGATTATTTTTTTCAATATTTGTTACTTCAATATTATGCTCATTGCAAAGCTTTATCTTATCTTCTGTACTTACATACTTAGCGCAGTCATGAAGCATGGCGGCTCTCCTGGCTCTTTTCTCATCAACACCATAGATTTCAGCCAGCATTACGGCGTATTCCATAACGCCTTCAGTATGCGTGATTCTTTTAGGTTTAAGATTTTTGCATAATATTTCAAATCTTTTCTTATCTTTCATTATATATACCTTCTTTAATGATATATTCTAATGTTTTTGAAGGAATATAATTTCTGGCTTTATCATATTCCTTATTTTTAAGCATATTTCTTAAATCTGTGGAAGAAATATCGATTTTATCCATATGAAGCCTTAATATCGCTGCATCTGGATTATTCAGGCACATTTCTTCGAAATATGTATCATCTTCAACATCTTCATTATCTATAATGCCTTCTTGAGTGTTATCAGATCTGGTTTTGGTTCTTGGCGCAACTACCAGGGTTGCCAGTTCAAGAATATCCTTATAACTCTTCCATTTATGAAATAATCTGAAAGAATCCATTCCCATAATAAAGAATAATTCGTCATCAGGAAACTGTTTCCTGAAAAACTTAACGGTGTCAATCGAATAAGTATTGCCCGTTCTTTTTATTTCACAGTCTGAAAGTTTGAATTTATCATTTGAATCTATGGCTGATTTAACCATATTTAGCCTTATGTCAGAACTTAATACATTTTCTTTAAAATAAGATTTACCAGTTGGAATAAAATATATGGTATCAAGATTAAGTTCATCCATGGCTTTATTGGCTATTTCAATATGACCTACATGGATTGGATCATAAGTCCCGCCAAAAAGTCCGATTTTTCCCATATCATATCTCCCTAATCTTATTTAGGTAAAACAATCTGCGGATCATCCTTAAAAGGCTTATATAAAACAATTTTGCGGCCTATAACCTGCACTAATGTTGATGATGTTCTGTCAGCCAGTGCATTGGCCATTTCGTTTATATTATCATCACAGTTTTTTAAGACGGTGATTTTGACAAGTTCATGTGTATTAAAACTTTCTGATACAGCATTGGTAACATCAGGAGTTAATGCATTTTTGCCAATTTGAAATAAAGAGTCTAAGTTTGATGCCAATGATTTAAGGTATGCTCTTTGTTTGCTGTTCATATTGTCTCCTTATTCGTAATACTGGAAGGACAAGCCATACATTCTGACTGTATCTCCTTCGTTTATGCCTAATTCTTTTAATTTATCAAGGATTTCGTTCTCCTTAAGGAAATTCTGGAAGAACATGAAGCCCTTTTCTGACTCAAGATTTGTGTAGCCAAGCATTTTTTCAATTCTAGGGCCTTCAACCACATATTCCTTATTTTCTGAATCATATGTAACTTCAAATGGTTCGTTAGTAAAGGATAATTCATATTCCGGGAAGAATTCACTTTCAAATACCAGTGGCTCTTCTTCGATATTCTTAAGGATGTCTGCCACATAATATAACATCTCATTTAAGCCTTCGCCGGTTACGGCACTTATAGGGAATACTTTTATTCCCTTAGGCTCGAATTCTTCTTTAAGTGATGTAATTATATCTTTTGAATCATCATAAATAAGCTCGCCATTATCGTCAATGTCTATTGCTTCTTTTTCTGTGCTGATTGAATCGATTTTATTGGCAGCAATTATCTGCGGTTTATTCTCAAGATCTGAATTATATTTCTTAAGTTCATCATTGATGGTATAGAAATCTTCTATAGGATTTCTTCCCTCAGTTGATGCGGCGTCAAGAACATGAATAAATACTCTTGTTCTTTCTATATGTCTTAAGAACTTATGTCCAAGACCTGCTCCGTCAGCTGCGCCTTCTATAAGACCCGGAATATCAGCCATTACAAAACTGTTTTCGCCAAGATTTACAACGCCTAAATGAGGAGTAATTGTTGTAAAATGGTAGTTTGCTATTTCAGGTTTTGCATTGGTTACATGTGCAAGCAAAGTAGACTTACCAACATTAGGATAACCGATCAAACCTACATCAGCAATTAATTTAAGTTCAAGTATAAGATTTAATTCTCTTCCCGGCTGACCAGGCTGCGCATATTTAGGAGCCTGCATTGTGGATGTGGCATAATGCTGGTTGCCGTTTCCACCCTTTCCACCTTTGAGAATAACATATTCATCTTCAGTATCAGACATATCATATATAACTTTGCCTGAATTCTCTTCTCTGATAACTGTGCCGGCAGGAACATTAATGATAATATCACTGCCGTTTTTGCCGCGACAGTTTCTTTTCTTGCCATCTTCGCCATTTTCAGCTTTATATTTGCGCACAGCTCTAAAAGGGCTTAATGTATTAAGTCCTTTATCTATTTTAAAGATAACACTTCCGCCGTCTCCACCGTCGCCACCATCCGGTCCTCCGTCAGGGACATATTTCTCTCTTCTGAAAGATACATGGCCATCGCCACCTTTACCGCTTCTTATATATATTTTAGCAAAATCACAAAACATATTAACACCTTAAAGAAAAAGCCTCAATTAATAATTGAGGCTTAAAATAACTTCTTATTTCTCTACAGGATAAACACTAGCCTGCTTCTTGTCTCTTCCCTTACGCTCAAAACGAAGAGTTCCATCAACTAAAGCGAACAATGTATCATCTCCACCGATACCTACATTAGTACCTGGATGAATCTTAGTTCCTCTTTGTCTGTATATAATATTGCCGGCTTTAACGAACTGTCCGTCAGCTCTCTTAGCACCAAGTCTCTTGGATTCAGAGTCTCTACCGTTCTTTGTAGAACCGACACCCTTTTTATGAGCGAATAATTGAAGGTTCATTTGTAACATGACTTACACCTCCTTATAATCTACTGTTAAATACTTATCACCATATTCTTTGGCGATGTTCTTAAGACCTAATTCAAGTGAATCAATTAATAATTTAGTTCCGTCTTTAGTATTATCTTTTAATACTGCTATAAGTAATCCATCAGATTCTTCGGATGAAATTAAATCATCAGTCAAACTTTCAATGGAATTAACAGTATTAATTAATAATGTTGAAACTGCGCAACATACAAGATCATGACCATTTTTATTTTTCTTAAAACCGGCATGACCTGAAGCATAAATTGCCTTGATATCACCATTATGTCTGTTAAATGTTATCTTAACCATAACAAAACCTTAAGCGTTGATTGAATTGATTTTTACGCTTGTGTATGCTTGTCTGTGACCATTTTTCTTATGATAGCCTGATTTTCTCTTATACTTATATACAAGAACCTTCTTAGCTCTAGCCTGCTTAAGAACAGTTGCTGATACAGTAGAATTAGAAACATCGCTGCCAACTTTTAAGCCGTCACCACCGATAGCTAATACGTTATCAAAAGTAACTTCCTTACCTTCTTCAACGTCTAACTTCTCTACATTAATTACATCTCCCTCGGCAACTTTATACTGCTTGCCACCGGTTGCTATAATTGCGTACATAAGGCACCTCCTTATTAACTTTACTCGCTAGTTTTGGTGATGTCAAAAGACATACTTATACCTAACTAAGCGGCATACCTTGATATATTATCATCATAAGCATGATAATGTCAAGTAATTTATGCAAAAATCGCACTCATCGAGTTAAACTGCTTCGCACTAAAGCTCGATGCCGTGTTGCCTGTCAAATACAAATTCATGCAAGCATGATTTGTACTTGACAGGCTTATCGCGCAAAACAGCGCCACCGAAGTGACGCTGCTTAAATTTAGCTGTGAATGAATTATAATTCGCTCATAAGTTTCATCTTGTAATTTGTAAATTCATCAGATGTGAGCATTCCAACCTTCTCAAGATCCATAAGCTTCTTAACGCTAACCTGGAACTCTTCAGTTGATTCGTGTGGTTTGAAGATGTCTGCGATAAACTCTTCTTTCTTAAGGTTGTAATCTTCTTCAGAGATAAGTCCCATCTTAGGAGAAGCGATATAAATCTCAACCTTTGTAACATAATCATCAATTGCGCTAACCTTACGAAGAAGATCAACCTTCTTAGCATGGAAGTCGCTGTCTGATAACCAGTTGCACTCTTTAAGAGCGATAAGTCTTTCAACAACAACCTTGAATTCATCTACATTGCTCCATGGAGCGTTATTAACGAAATCATTGATAACCTGCTGCTGTTTTGCTCTGAAGTCGTTCTCTGTGATAACCTTTGCATCAACAAGAACTGGCCACTTATTAAGCTTATCTTTAAGTGTAGGAATTGGATCTTCAAATCCTACATCGATGATATCAACTAATGACTGAATCTTAAGTTTGAATTCATCATCTGAAAGCATTCCAACTTCTTTAAGGATTGGCCATCTCTCTAACTTGTGAAGAAGAACTGTATTTGTATCATTGTAATCAAATTCAACTTCATCAAGAATTGATTTCTTCTTCTCTTCAAATTCAGCATCGTTAATCATGCCACCAATCTTGAGGTATGGTAACTTCTCGATGTTGCTCTTGTATTCGTTAAGATCCTTAACATCTGTATTGCAGCACTCTTTGATGATATCAGCCTTACGAGCGTTGAATTCTGAATCATCAAGCATACCCATATCTTTAAGAACAACAAGTTTCTCAACCTTGGTATTGAAATCTGACATTCCACATAATTCGCTAACAAGTTCTAACTTCTTGGCATCGAATTCTTTCTCAGATAACATACCGCAGTCTTTTAAGATATATAACTTCTCTAATCTCTTCTGGAAATCTTCTGAGTTATCCTCTTCCTTCTTTGCTGGAGCCGGAGCTGGAGCAGGTGGAGGTGTAGGAGCTGTTCTTCTGCTAAGTACTGGTGTACTTGAAATTGGTGCAGCTGCTGGAGCAGGTGCCGGAGTTGGAACTGCTTCTGCTCTCTTGAGTAATGATGATCCAATCTCTTCTGCAGGTGCCTCAGCCTTAGGTGCTTTAGCAGGTGCTGGAGCTGGAGCCTCAGCCTTAACTGGAGCTGGCTTAGGAGCCGGAGCTTCCGGTTTCTTAACCGGCTGTGGTTCAGGAGCCTGTACAGGTTTAACTACAGGAGTACCTGTAGGTCTCTGGATTGGCTGGCTCTGTGTTGTAGCCTGCTTAACCGGAGCTGCTGCGTTGCTTCCGCCTGAACTCTCTTTCAACTGACCTAATTTCTCGATAACTATATCTATATCCTTAATAGAAGGGAAAATAGTCTGTGCTTTCTTTGTACCATATAAACTGGTAATTCTTGTGTTCATGATCAAGGCCTGGTTACCCATATATTCACCTTTCAAAACTTCACGAACATCAGTAAGGGGATAATCGAAATTGTCTATGTAACCGTTTCTTCCCTCTTCGTTACAGATAAAAGCCTTTCCTGAGATTCTGTCCCCATCAATTTTTAAGAAAAGCTTGTCTCCGCCTTTCAATAGCTTATTTTTAATGCTACCGCTGTAATTACAAGTAAAAACTTGAGCTGCCATTAAAATAACCTCCCTTTCATTCACGCTATATGGATAATGAACTTTTTATGCCTTTAGTCAAAAAAACAAAACAAAATTCACAAAGAATTTTGCGTTTTAAACATATATTTGTTCAAAATCACTTATCAATATAATACCAATAAATGACCTATTTTTCAAGTTTTTTTTATTAAATCTCTATAAACTGTTCAGACAACATTAAGCCTGATTTTTTTCTTGTTATTTCTACCAAACCGAGGGCTGTAAAATCGTGAATATGCACAAAATCATCCTCCATCGCCATGGTTTTTAAAGCATCAAAGAGTGTAATTCTGTCTTCTTTCTCAGGCATATTGATAAAATCCACGATTATTATTCCTGATATATTTCTTAAGGTAAGCTGCAGCATAATCTCTTTGGCTGCTTCCAAATTAATATCAAGTGCCGATAATTTATCAGTGGATTTAGCACCATTTACATCAATAACACACATGCTCTCAGTGTTCTCTATGTATATTGATGCACCGCTCTTTAAGTTTATTTTTGATGAAAATACATTATTTAAGTGTTTTTCAACTGAAAATACAACATTTAATGGAACAAGATTATCATCGTAGACTGAAATATTATGTAAACCTTTAACTGATGCTACAGCGTTTACCATTTCAAAAAGTTCTTTTGTTTCGCAGATAATACGGTCATTTTCATCAAGATAATCAATAAGACTTAAGATATTGGACTGACCATCTTTAAGAACATAAAAGTCAGTGAGTGTTTTTGCCCTGGCAATCAGTTCATTTATATTGTCATCTTTAATTTTACAGGTTGCAGATGATAATTTGTTCTTTGAAGGAAGCCTTTTGATCTGAACAAGAACATTATCACCAACTCTTAATGCACCGCCATCTCTTGATAAATTGCATTCCGGGAGATAATCGGTCTTACGCATAAAAAGCTTCTGCTTATCCTTCGCCAGCAGGAAAAGTGCATCAGTTCCCGGGCTTATACTGTCGACTTTGGCAATAACGACAGATTTTTCAGCCAAAACCTTATCGGCCTTCGAAACAATCCTTATAAGTCTGTCATCCTTAATCAGCATCGACAGAATGCTTCCTTTATAATTCAAAAAAAGCAGAGTCCTGGCGAAGGCGCCATTATTTATATTTTTGCCATCCTGGCCTTTTGGAATTGGTTTAATCATCTTTTTGCTCCGAGAGATATAAAATCATCATCTTCTATTGTATATAAATCCGTACGAAGAAGATTGAAATTCTCGCTATACTCAGCATTTTCAAGCTCATAAAGACATTTTACGGCCTCTTTAGGATTAAGATTTCCACTGCTTGATGCATTAACCAGAACATATAAATCATCATCTGATAATGTCAGACCTTTATCTTTAATATCATCCAAAATCCCCGTCGGAAGTTCCGTCGCTTTACAGATTTCATAAATGAAAGGCTTTATATCACTGGTTTTCTCAGACTTCTTGGTCTTCTTTGTAAAGAGAATCTCATCTTTTGTATTATAATCAGAAATTGCCTTATCAATATCAAAAGGCAAAGTGTCTTTAAATCTGATAACATAGCCTGCAGCCTGAACTGAAGCCATGGCATTTTCTGCATCATCAGGAAGCAAAATGATATCCTCGATATGCATTCCGTAAGCCATCTGAGCATCTAAGTCTTCTTTCATCTTTTCAAGAGAATCATAGGAATTAGCCTCAATGTCGAAATATTCAGCCAGACCTTCCAAACCGATTCCCATAGGAAAAGCAAAAGACATAATCTGGTGTGGACTAAAGCCTTCTGTATATTTAATGTCTATGTCAGCTCTCTTAACGGCTTTCTGGAAATATCTGAGGATATCCAGGTGGCCTATGAATTTAAGGGGGCCGATTTTGCTAAATTTGATTCTTAATTTCATAAAAATACCTATTTATAAAAGCAGAATTTACCGGAGCCATATACGCTGGCGCCGCACATCTGGCATTTTTCCTTGCAGTTAACAGTAGTTTCGCCTCTCTGGGCCTTAAGATATTCTTTCTTAAGGAAATTCTTGGTAACACCTATATCAATGAAATCCCATGGCAAAATCTCCGCCAGATCTCTTTCTCTGTCAATGTAGAATTTATAATCAATTCCGCATTCCTCAAAAGAATCGAGCCAGTTCTGGAATATGAAGAATTCATTCCAGGCATCGAAGAAACTGCCTTTTTGATATGCTTTATATATGGCCTTGGAGACTTTTCTGTCGCCTCTTGCGAATATTCCTTCCAAAACGGAAACATCTGTATCGTGCCATATGTATTTAATGCTCTTTTGGTTAAGAGTTTTAATTATGCCCTGTCTTGTGGTAAAAGCCTTGTCCCTGAATTCTTCGAGTGAGCACATTCTGCTCCACTGAAAAGCCGTAAAAGGCTTTGGAATAAAGAATGATGTGCTGGCTGTAATTGATACGCGCCCATTTCTCTGTGATTTAGGCACTGTTTCATAATAAACCGCAGCAACTTTATTACAAAGTTCGCCTATGCCTTCAATATCCTCGTTAGTCTCGGTAGGAAGTCCCAGCATGAAATAAAATTTAACCTTATTCCAGCCGCCCTCGAAGGCAAGTTTGGCACCGTCAAGAATAACTTCCTCGGTCAATCCTTTGTTAATTACATTACGAAGTCTCTGGGATCCGGCCTCTGCCGCAAAGGTTAAGGATGTCTTTTTTACATCCTGCACTTTATTCATAACATCCAGGGAAAATGAGTCAATTCTAAGGCTTGGAAGGGATATATTAACCTTCCTTTTGGTACATTCATCAATCAAAAAACCAAGTAAGTCATATAGACCGGTATAGTCACTGGAGCTCAATGAACTCAGGCAGATTTCCTCATGACCCGTGTTGTCCATAAGCTCGATGGCATATTTCTTTAATACCTCGATATCTCTCTCCCTGATTGGTCTGTACAGCTGGCCTGCCTGACAGAATCTGCATCCTCTGGTGCAGCCACGCATAATCTCTAAGGTTAATCTGTCCTGGGTTGCCTTAATAAACGGAATTACAGGCTTGGTCGGATAATATGTATGGGATAAATCCTCTTCCACTTCTTTTCTGATTGTTGCAGGAATATCGTCAAAAAGCGGGAAGAATCTTTTAATTGTCCCGTCCTCGTTATATTCAACATCATATAAAGAAGGCACATATATACCCGGAACTTTAGCTGCATGATGGAGAAAATCAGCCCTGGAAACTCCGTTTTTCTTATCTTCTTTATATAAATCCAGAAGTTCTCTGTATCTTGTTTCACCCTCTCCTATATAAAACATATCAAAAAATTCGGCTATAGGTTCAGGATTATACGAACATGGTCCGCCGCCAATTACAATCGGATCATCTTCAGTTCTGTCTTTGGAAAAAATTGGAATTTTGGCAAGATCAAGAATCTGCAATATATTGGTATAACACATCTCATATTGCAAAGTAATGCCAAGAAAATCAAAATCTTTAACCGGATCCTGGCTTTCAAGAGCAAATAAAGGAATATCCTTTTCTCTCATGATTTTATCAAGATCAGGCCACGGAGAATAAACTCTTTCACAATATGTATCTTCAAAAGAATTAAACATATCATAAAGAATCTGTATTCCTAAATGGCTCATACCAATCTCATAGACATCAGGAAAGCACATACAAAAACGAAGGGTATCAGGTGTGATATCCTTCATTATTGAATTAATCTCTAAGCCTATATATCTGGCCGGTTTTTCAATTTGCATTAAAATATCATCAGATAATGCAAGTTCTCTCAAAATAAGCTCCTTATTCTCTGGATGCAAGTTCGTTTGTTATTTCATCCCAGGTAATACCCTTATCTACCATAAGAACCATCATATGATAGAGGAAATCAGATATTTCGTACTTAATCTCACCGCTGTCAGGATTCTTTGATGCGATAATAATCTCAGATGCTTCTTCGCCAACCTTCTTAAGAATCTTATCAATTCCTTTCTCGAAAAGATAATTGGTATAAGAACCTTCCTTAGGATTTACTTTTCTGTCTTTAATTACATCATAAACATCATTAAAGACTTTAAGCGGATTCTTCTCTATATAACTCTTGGATGTAATTTCATTAAAGAAACAGCTGTAGCTGCCTGTATGGCAGGCAACGCCAACCTGGCTGACCTTGGCAAGAATTGTATCATAATCGCAGTCAGCATAAAGAGCCTTAACATACTGAAAATGACCGCTGCTTTCGCCTTTCTCCCACTGACCTTTACGGCTTCTTGAATAATAATTCATTTTGCCGGTTACCAAAGTCTTCTCAAAAGCCTCTTTATTCATGTAAGCAAGCATAAGAACATCACCGGTTCTGTAATCCTGAGTAATAACAGGAATAAGTCCTGAACCACCGACTTTAAGTTCATCCCAGCTGATTTTGGCTTCAAATGAATTAACTTCGATGCCTTTTTCCTTGCATACATTCTTGATCTGATTTACTTCAGTCAGACTTAAATCAATTACTTCGCCGAATATACCGCAAACATTGTCATTTTGAGCAACAATCAGGAATTTCTCCAAACTTACATCAGGAAGATATGCATTAACTGCAAGTGAAGTAAGTGCTGCGATACTTTCTGTATTTTCTTCTGTAAAAACATATAAATCTGTGGAATATTTCTCAGCATTAACACGGTATACGCCAAGAGAATTAATATCATCCACAGTTACTGAGATTCTGTCCTTGCCGAATCTGTTTGAAACATCCTCAAGCATTTCCCAGTTAGACTGCTTTGAAAGATTAAGAATAACCTTCTTACATCCGGCATAAACTAACTTTTTAACATCCTCGGCTCTTTCAATATTAAAGGAAACTGATAAATCTGTCTCAGCATAAGCCGCAATTTCCTTAATTCTCTTAATTGCAAGTTCCTTATTGTCGAAGTCCTCATCCATTACAATCATGAGTATTTCGTCAATATTGATATCGCATAATTTACGAATGTAACCTTCTAAATCAATGATGGTTTCATCCATTTTGGCAGTTGTATAAACAATGCCCTCTTTAATATATATTCTGGCTATGAAATTCTTTTTCATATGGCCCTCCTTAAGATTTATAAGCTTCCTTTGGTTGAAAGAACCTCAGATGCATCTCTGCCTACTGTTGCGGCAATTTTCAGCGCGTTGGCAAAAGCCTTGAACATGGCTTCAATTATGTGATGTGTGTTATCTCCATCCATAATCTTAAAATGTATATTCATGCCTGCGCTGTAGCTTAATGCATAGAAAAACTCTTTTAATGTCTCGGTTTCAAAATACCCGACCCTTTCAACTTTGAAATCATAATCAAAATTAAGATATGGTCTTCCTGAGATATCGATGGCACACAAAACCAGAGCATCATCCATAGGCATTACGAAAGAAGCATATCTGTTTATGCCCTTCTTCTCGCCTAAAGCCTTTGCAATGGCCTGTCCTAAAACAATGCCTGTATCTTCAACGGTATGATGATTATCAACTCTTAAATCGCCATTTGCAACAAGTGATAAATCAATACCTGAGTGCTTGGTGAAGCTTTCAAGCATGTGATCAAAGAATCCGATTCCTGTTGAAATGTCATATTTGCCATTTCCGTCTATATTAATCTTGCAGGTTATATCAGTTTCCTTGGTTTTTCTCTTGATTTCAGCGACTCTTCCACTAACCAAAGGAGTCTCTTTCTTTACTTCTGTTTTAGTTTCAGGTTTTTTAACTGCCATACCTACCTCCCAAAATCTCAAATACAATTATACAATAAAATATTCAAAATATCATTATAAAGTATTTTTGCCAAATCTTTCCCTGATGGAATTAGCATGAGCTTCAAGTCCTTCATTCTCAGCAAAAATCTCAATCTTCTCATGAATTCTTCGAAGTCCTTCTTCAGAATAGCAGATTACGCTGGATTTCTTAATGAAATCATCAACTGATAATGGCGAGAAGAATCTGGATGTTCCATTGGTTGGAAGCACATGATTAGGACCTGCAAAATAATCGCCCAGAGGCTCTGAAGAATATTCTCCAAGGAATATGGCTCCGGCATTTCTTACCTTTGTCATGTCTGCCCAAGGATTCTTTGTTACAATCTCAAGGTGCTCAGATGCAATATCATTAACTGCATCAAATGCACTGTCCATATCCTTTGCAATAAGAATAAATCCAAAATTCTCTACTGATTTTTCGAGAATTGATTTTCTCTTGGCTACAGCAACATATTTCTCAACAAGACTTTCAACCTTATTGGCAAGTTCTTCCGATGTTGTAACTAAAATGCATGATGCCATTTCATCATGTTCAGCCTGTGATAACAGGTCTCTTGCCACATATTCAGGCTTGGCGGTCTCGTCAGCAAGTACCAAGATCTCGGATGGTCCTGCAACTGAATCGATACTTACATAGCCATATACAGCCTTCTTTGCAAGGGCAACAAAGATATTTCCAGGGCCGACGATTTTGTCAACCTTTGGAACACTCTCGGTACCAAATGCAAAAGCCGCAATAGCCTGAGCGCCGCCTACTTTATATATGGTATCAACTCCTGCAATCTTTGCAGCTGCAAGAGTTCCCGGATTAACCTTGCCTTCAGCATTTGGAGGTGTAATCATATAAATATTCTTACATCCCGCGCATTTGGCAGGTCCGATATTCATAAGTGTTGACGACGGATAAGCAGCCTTACCGCCCGGTACATATACGCCCACCTTATCAATCGGTGTAATTCTCTGACCTAATATTGAACCATTCTCATCTGTGGTAAAGAAGCTGTTTCTTACCTGTTTTTCATGGAATTTTACAATATTTGCATATGCTTCTTCCATAACCTTGATATAAACAGGGTCCATGGAATTATATGCTTCGTCGATTTCTTCTTTTGTCACTAAAATATTGTCTTTATTTAAGTCAAACTTATCGAAATTCTTAGTATATTCAAAAATCGCCGCATCGCCATTCTCTCTTACATTGTTAACAATTTCGGCAACTTTAGCCTCGAATTCGCCATAGTGATTAGGGCTTCTTTTGATAAGTTCATCAAGTACGTTTTTCTTGTTTTCTTCAGTTAAATATAACTTTTTCATTGGTCAATCTCCGTTTTCATTTTGTCAATAATTTCTGTAATACGCTTATTCTGCATTCTCATGCTTACCTGATTGACGATAACTCTTGCAGATAAATCCCTGATTTCTTCCAATACCTTAAGACCGTTTTCTCTTAAAGTGCTTCCGGTCTCGACTATATCGACGATACAGTCACTTAAACCTACAATAGGTCCAAGTTCAACAGAACCGTTAAGTTTAATAATGTCAACAGTCTGATGCTTGGTATTAAAGAAGTAATCTTTGGCAATTACAGGATACTTTGTAGCAACTCTGATTCTCTCACGGTGCTTAAGTAACTCTCCCGCACTTTCAGGTCCGCATACGCACATTCTGCACTTGCCCATTTTAAGATCAAGTACTTCATAAACCCTTCTGTTTTCTTCCAAAATCGTATCGAGACCAACAATACCAATGTCTGCCGCACCAAGTTCCACATATGTTGGAACATCAGTAGCTTTGGCAAGGAAGAATTTAAGTTTCAATTCTTCGTTGACAAATACAAGTTTTCTGGTATCCTTGTCTTTCATCTCTTCACATGTAATACCGGTCTTTTCCAGTAATTCCATTGCTTTTTTGGCAAGTCTTCCCTTGGCCAGAGCAAAAACAATATATTTATTGTCGTCCATTTTATCTCCTTTTAGATGGCAATCACTTCTGAATAGCCACCTTTTTCTACGTATGTTTCAAAATCTTCCTTATTCATTGAAGGCTCTTTTATAACATCAGCAATAATGCCGCTTTTTCTTAATTCCAAAGCCTTCTCATCAGCCTTGAGATAATCTTCATTAAAGGTAATCAGAACTTTTTTCTTAAGTTCCACATCCCTATGGCCTGTTCTCATAATCGATGTAAGAAGCTCATCAGCCAAAACCACGAAGCCGATGGCGGAGGCGCTTTTGCCAAATTTTTCAAGCAGATTATCGTAGCGGCCACCCTTAATTATCGCATCGCCTACTCCATAGGTGTAAGCCTTGAAAATAATACCTGTATAGTAATGGTACTTGCTGAGCATACTTAAGTCAAAAGCGATATACTTGTCGTACCCCTTCTTTGAAAGGATGTCTTTAAGTAACAAAAGTCTGTCAAGAGCCTTAATGGCATTCTCATTCTTAACCAAATCTTTAAGATTCTTAAGATCTTCAATCTCTAAATAAGTTTTTGAAAAATACCCGAACTGATCAATTATGTCTGAATTAATATCATTATTTGCCAGATATTCTTTCATCATATAAAAGTTCTTGGATGAAATATATTCTCTTAAATTGATCTCAATTTCTTCTGTGATATTGGCTTCAGAGCAGAGTCCTTTAAAGAATTCTGTGTCTCCAATGCTGACCACGAATTCTTCAAGACCGGTTGCAAGAAGTGTATCAATTACAAGGCATATCATCTGGGCATCAGCATAAATGCTGTTCTCATTAACCATTTCAACGCCGATCTGTGTAGTCTCTTTTAACTTGCCCTGATATTCACTGGTATTGATAAAAGTATTTCCTTTGTAGCAGAACTTAAGAGGTCCCTTCTCTTCTTTGAAATACTTGGCAAGGGCTCTTGCAACTGAAGGTGTGAAGTCCGGTCTTAAAACCAGAGTGTTGCCTTCCTTATCAAAGAATTTATATAATTCCTTGGATGGGATTGTACCAATATCCTTGGAAAATACATCAAAAAATTCAAAAGTCGGTGTTTCTATATCCTTGAATCCATTAAGATGGAATGTATCATAAACTTTGTTTATTATTTCATTTTTTAATACTAATTCATCTCCGTAGATGTCTCTTACACCATCAGGAGTATGTAAAATCTGTGATATCATGATTCCTCCAAAATGCTTTATTGTGGTAAAGTGCTAATTTGCTAATTCGTTAGCAAGATAAATAGATTATATTAGGTTTTTTGATTAAAGTCAAGTTTTATCAAAGGGTTATGGTTCTACCGCTTAAATTATCTATCTGACAGGCTTTATCAAATACAAGTTTATAACATGTAAGGCGCTGTCCGTTATTTAACCCTTTTAAGCCATATTTGCCATCTCCCACTATAGGGAAACCAAGATAACTTAAATGTGCCCTTATCTGATGGCTTTTACCGGTTATTAAATCAACTTCCATTACAGTTTTATCATCTTTATATTCAAGAGGCTTAAAAGCCGTTATAATCTCTTTTGAGTTATCAAATGGCTTATCAGAAACTGTTACTTTATTAGTTTTATTATCTTTAACAAGATAAGCCTTAAAGGTGCCTTCTAACTCACATTTTCCTTCAACTGTACATTTATAATATTTCTTTACAGTTCTGTCTTTTATTATGCCTGTAAGAATTCTAGCACTTTCATAATTATTGGCACAAATCACCAGACCGTCTGTATTTCTGTCCAGTCTGTTACAGACAGATGGTTTGAATTTATTTAAACTTTCTTCGGTGATTATTTTTTTATCAAGAAGATATCCCACATGATATTCATTTAAGGATAAACTGTTACCGTTGTCTCTTTGACTAAGAATTCCCGATGGCTTGTAATATATGACATAATCAGGGCTTTCATCAATAACTTTTATGCCTTTTAAGGATTTAAAAGCAGTCATATATATATTTGATGATGCATCTTTATGAAACTTATTAAAGGTTTCGTCAGATAAATAAATCTTTATATTATCTCCCATATTTAGAATTTCATTACCGGATGCCTTTTTATCATTCAGAACAATGTTTTTCTTTCTAAGCATCTTGTAGACAAAGGAAGATGTAGCCTCGTTAAGGATTTTTAACAAATATTTATCCAGTCTCTGACCTTTATCATTATTTTCAACAATATATTCTTTCATTCTTTTCCTATAAGGACAGGTTAAGCATTAAATTATATATGCTATAAGCCATGTCTGTAGATTTGCAGCCATCATCCGAACATTTCTTAACTCTTGCCACATATTTATCCAGGGTGTCAATTAACTTTATATCAGCATCCTTGATGCCGTTTTTATTCATATAAAGTTCAATATGTTTCTTTAAATCTTCCTTACTTACATTTTTATCAGGAATATAGCAGTAAAGATTATTATCATCTACAAATAAGGCATTAATTGGGAAAAATTTTTTCTCGGATGTCAGATATAAATCATAACCGTGAATTATTTCATGATCACCTATTGCCTTTTCGATTTCCAGAAAATCCTCCGGCTTGCAGCTGTGCTTTTCAGCCTTAAAGAGCATAATCATATTAACGAGGCTTCTGCATGCAGGAAGCATTCCAAGCATACTTACCACAGTAAGAATATTTTTAATATCCTTTGTCATTGCATAGCCTATATACCACACACCTGCAGCCAGCAAAAACAGTAATATTGTGATAATTCCCACTCTTGTGGGTTCTTTTTTTAAATATTGATAATTGCCTTTTTTATTCTTAAACATTACAAACCTTTCTAAGTTCCAGGATTATATCTGTATTTATTCGCAACAAATAATACCAAAGCTGTACTGATACCAGTAATCAGACCTAAAATAAGCACAAATGCATATTTGCCATTAGCAGGTACATCGTAAGGATTCATTTCCTCATTTAAAACATATAATGGAATCTCATTAATCAGGTCTTCCGGATCTTCAAACTCTTCCGGAGCCTTCTGAATGCCATACAGTTCTTTATTCATGTCAAAAACATCGCTGTCAGTTGATAAATTGTAGAAGTTGGTTGCCCTGACCACCAAACTGGTTCCGGTAAGCACAGATTTAGGTAAAGTAAATCTTCCGCTTGGACAGCCATAAAGGTAATTTGCCGGGTAAAAAGTCTCGCCTCCGTCCAGCGAATAAGAATAATAATCGATTCCGCTTTGGGTATCATAGGCATAAAAGTTAATATTTACCAGGGATTCATCATCATTATCTTCGTAGATTTTAACTTCAACATAGTTAGGAGCTGTATTGTCGCTGGTTAAAATATCTAAAGGAAGTGTAAGATCATCTCCTTTTTTATACTTAAATTCTGTATAATCTCTTCCAAGTTCATCAGATTTTAGTCTGTATGCCATCGCAACCGCTGTGGCATCAAGTCTGCCTAATACATTTAAATCCCTGTCTGTAGCATAATATTTCTCATTCTCAGGGGAATCCAGATAACAGTGTTCCAGGATTATGCTTGGAATCTTGTGATTGGTTGAATATCTTAAAATTCCATAATATTCACCTGATGTAAGTTCACTCGTTCTTGTAAATATTCCTTTAGGATGAATTCCGATATTCTCTAAAAGTGATAATTCGATATTTCCAAAATACGAAGACTTGGCATTTAATATACTGTCCATTGGAGCCCACATTTCAGCTCCGGTTCCATCATGATTTTCAGACATATTAAAGTGAAGGCTTATAAGAATATCAGCATTATACTTCTTGGCAATATCTGCTCTTTCATTAAGCTCTAAGTTGATATCGCTTTCTCTTGTTAAATAAACCTCTACATTATCATATTTTTCGAGTTCATATCTCATACATTTGGCAACAAATAAAGTCATATCTTTTTCGATGACATTATTCCACTCGGCGCCCAGATTATCGCCGCCGTGGCCCGGATCTATAACAATAATTACAGGTCTAGGGTCTGCCGCTTTAACCTTTAATGTAAAAAGGCTCATAAACATAAATAAGGCAATTAGCATCAAAGGTGCTAATTGCCAATATTGTTTGTATCTCTTGTTTCTTTTATTACTCTTCATCAATTAAGCTGTCTACTTCATCCGGCAGTTCGTCTGACTCTACCATTACTCCATCTTCTTGCTGTTCTTCTTCAGGAACCTGTGTAAGTTCTGCCAGGTTGCTGGTAATTGTATCATAATAAGCATTTAATGTACCAATAACTTCCTGGTTTCTGTATTCATATTCGTTAAGAGTTCTGCCAACCAGATCCTGAAGGGAAATAAGCTGATCAGTAACATAATCATTAATCATCTGCTGAAGGTCATTGGCATTATTCTGAGCATCATTTAAAACATTATTAGCTTCATTATATGCTTCCTGAATAATCTGATTAGCTTCATTAATAGCATTCTTGGTAGTTACATCTTCGCTTACGATTTCGTTTGCTTTCTGTACTGCCTGATTTTCAATATCTTTAGCCTTATCCTGAGCCTTCTGGATATGAGCTGAAGCCTTATCCTTAGCATCGATAATAATTGCTTCTCTGTTAGCTAAGACTTTACGAGCATATTCAACTTCATCAGGAATACTTGAACGAAGGTTGGCAATATACATCTCGATTTCGCTTTTCTCAACAAGAATAATGTCATTTGAAAAAGCCTTTGGCTTACATGAATCAAGATACTGCTCTAACTGCTTAATCTCACTTTCAATTTTGTTTAACTCTTTGTTGGCCAATTTATTGTTCCTCCCACACTAATAGCCGTATTTCGATTTCAATAATTTAGCGACGCTTTCCGGAACACTCTGTGAAACATCTCCGTTAAAGCTTGCGATTTCTCTTACTGTTGATGAACAAAGGTAAGAATAAGCTAAATCTGTTGTCAAAAATACGGTTTCTAATTTGCCACCTGAAATAAGGAAATTGGTCTGTGCCATATGTAATTCATAATCGAAATCAGTCATGGCTCTTAAGCCCCTGACTGCGATATTTACATCCTTACTACGGGCGTAGTCTATTAAAAGTCCACTAAAAGAATCAATTTCCACATTAGGAATATCTTTAGTTACTTCTTCTAGCATTTTAACACGCTCTGGCACTAAAAACAATGCTTTTTTGCGTGGATTATCAAGAACTGCAACGATTACTTTGTCAAAAATCGTGCTCGCTCTTTTTATTATATCAATATGACCATAAGTTACCGGATCAAAACTGCCCGGATAAATAGCTGTACTCATTAGCTGCTCCTAAACTGCATAAATGTATGTTTACATGTCTTATATTCTTTGACTTTATATATTTCAAGGTTTAAGCCTTCTATATAATCAAAGTTCTCATCCAATGTTGATTCTACAATAATTTTGGTGCTTTGGCAACAAACATCGGATTTTACTATTTCTTCAATTATATCTTTATAACTTGATTCCTTAAAAGGAGGATCAAGAAAAATTATATCAGCCTTTTCTTTTGCCTGACCTCTTAAAAAAGCAATTACATCGCCGCTTACAACACTGGCCTTTGAATCAAGGTGCGTGAAACTAAGGTTTTCCTTAATACATTTAAGGGCTTCCTTGTTTCTTTCAACCAGATAAGCCTTTTTGGCACCCCTGCTTAAAGCCTCTATTGCTATGGCTCCGCTTCCGCTGAACAAATCAACGAAAACACAGTCATACAAATAATTATTAAGGCAGTTAAACAAAGTTTCTTTATGTTTATCTATTGTCGGCCTTGTATTATCGCCTTTCGGTGATTTGAGCGGAAGGCTTCTTGCTGTACCTGCGATTACTCTCATTATCTTAACTTGCTACCCTTTGAATCCCTGCTTAATAATTTAAGCTTGCTTAAATCAACATCTTTATCGTGATAATTAATTACTTTGCTCTCGCCTTCATTTATATAATAAATGTCTTCAAGATAAGCGCCGGCATTTAATTTCATGCCTCTTACACCAACAGCATTCTTCTTCTTTTCAGGAATATCATCAATGCTGAATCTTAAGAAATATCCGTCTGTTGACTTGAATACCACATACCCCTTGGTATTAAGCACGGATATATAAGCCACCTTATCATCATCCATAAGCTTGGTTGCTGCAATCTGACGACGGCTTACATCAAATTCATCACCGCTTACCACCTTACACATACCCATCTTTGTAATAAATAAGAATCTGTAAAGATTAATATCTGATAATGAGCAAAGGCATATGATCGCCTCATCCTTTGAATTATAAAGACTTATATTATCAATGGCTACGCCCTTGTCTTTCGCTCTTCCCATTGGAATATCGAAGTTCTTGATGGTATACATATTACCCATATCTGTGAAGGCGCAGATTTTGCCAGTATTCTTAGTTAAGACAATATACTTATTCTCTTCGTTGATTGTTTCAATGTTACGCTCATAAGTTGCCTTATCTACGCACTTGATATAACCGAATCTGTCCATAAGCACATAAATATCTGTCTCTTCTACAGCCTTTTCTTCATATACGGCTTCTTCGGCATTCTCGATAACTGTTCTTCTCGGGCGTCCGAAGTTTTTCTTGTAATAATCAAGGTCATTGATGATAACCTGAGTCATGGAATCATGTCTGTCCAGGATATCCTCATACATGTAGATATTGGCCATGGTCTCGTCATGTTCTTTAATAAGGGCGTCGATTTCAAGACCGATTAACTTATATAATCTCATTTCAAGGATGGCATTGGCCTGCTTCTCGGTAAAGTTAAGAAGGGATGCCATAACCTTGGATTCCTTGGATTTAAAATTAATGCCCAAAGTCTCGCCGTTAACAAGGCAGTTTTTGGCCATCTGTCTGTCTTTTGAGCCTCTTAAAATCTCAATAATCAGATCAATTACATTGCAGGCTCTTATAAGACCTTCCTGTATTTCTTTTCTCTCATTTTCCTTCTCTAAAAGAGTTGTATATTTTCTCTTGTTAACTTCGTAATAAAAATCAACACAGTTCTTAATTACGCCCTTAAGGCCCAGGATTTCCGGCTTATTATCAGCAATTGCCAGCATATTTACGCCGAATGTATCTTCAAGTTTTGTCTTTTTATATAAAAGATTTACAAAATTCTCGGCGTCAGCATCCTTCTTAAGTTCGATAACGATTTTGATCCCTTCTTTGGAAGACTGATTGGTAATATCCACAATTTCAGGAGCCTTCTTGGAATCATATAAAGCTGCCACATCAGATAAGAACTTGGATATATTCATACCAATCATGGTATAAGGAATCTCAGTAATAACCACATTGGTTTTACCGTTCTTACCCTTTTCGATATCAACCTTACCTCTTATCTTTATCTTTCCAACGCCGGTTTCATAAATATCTAAAAGGTCATCTTTATTTATAACTATTCCACCTGTTGGAAAATCCGGCCCTTTAACATATTTCATTAATTCCTTGGTTGTGATTTCTGGATTATTAAGATAAGCTTTTGTCGCATCAATAACTTCACTTAAGTTATGAGGCGGCGTACTGGTAACCATACCAACCGCAATACCTTCAGAACCGTTAATAAGGAAATTAGGTATCTTACAAGGCAGAACCTCAGGCTCTTTCTCAGTTTCATCAAAGTTAGGAATGAAATTAACTACGTCTTTATCAAGGTCAGCAAGAAATCCTTCCTGGGTAACTTTCTGAAGTCTGGCCTCAGTATAACGCATTGCTGCAGCGCCATCGCCTTCAATATTGCCAAAGTTACCATGACCGTCTACAAGCGGAAGTTCCTTCTTGAAATCCTGAGTCATAACAACCAGGGCTTCATATATGGAACTGTCGCCGTGGGGATGATATTTACCCATGGTATCACCCACGATTCTGGCACTTTTACGATACGGCTTATCATATTTAATACCAAGTTCATGCATATCATAAAGTGTACGTCTCTGAACCGGCTTAAGGCCGTCTCTGACATCTGGAACGGCTCTTGATATGATAACGCTCATGGCGTAATCAATATAGGATTTCTCCATTACTTCACTATATTCTGTTTTAAGAATTGTTTCAGGCATTACTTAAACCTCTTTTATTTTTTATACGTCAAGAACAGCATCTTTGGCATGTTCATAAATGAAATCTTTTCTAGGCTGAACATCTGAGCCCATTAAAAGTCCTGTAGTTTTACTTGCAAGAGATGCATCTTCTATTCTGACTCTCTTGAGATTTCTATTCTCCGGATCAAGTGTTGTCTCCCATAACTGCTGTGCATCCATCTCACCAAGACCTTTATATCTTTGAAGCGTAAAAGGTCCCTTATGCTTCTTTCTGTACTGACTTAAGGCATAATCATCATAAAGATACTCTTCTTTGCCCTTTGACGGAATTGCCTTATATAAAGGCGGCATAGCTATATAAACATGGCCTTCCATAATAAGTTCCGGCATAAAGCGATAGAAAAGCGTAAGAAGCAGTGTACAGATATGCGCACCATCCACGTCCGCATCCGCCATAATAATAATCTTGTCATATCTAAGCTTACTTATGTCAAAATCATTGCCGTATCCTTCTGAGAAACCGCAGCCAAAAGCATTAATCATGGTTTTGATTTCTGCATTGGCGAGGATTTTATCAATGCTGGCTTTTTCAACATTAAGAATCTTACCTCTTATAGGCAAAATAGCCTGATATTTTCTGTCTCTTGCTGTCTTTGCACTGCCGCCGGCAGAATCACCTTCGACTATGAAAATCTCGCACATTGAAGCATCCTTGGATTCGCAGTTGGCAAGTTTACCATTGGAATCAAAAGAGAATTTAGGCTTAGTAAGCATATTTGTTTTAGCCTTCTCTTCTGCCTTACGAATCTTTGCTGCCTTCTCAGCTGAAGAAATAATATTCTTAAGAGTCTCTAAGTTCCTGTCAAAGAATAAAACAAGCTCATCACCTGCAACCTTGGATACTGCCTTGGCTGCATCCTGGTTATCAAGTTTGGTCTTGGTCTGACCTTCAAATCTTGGAGACGGATGCTTAACGCTAATAACACATACAAGACCTGATCTGACCTCAGAACCTGTGAAGTTGGCATCCTTATCCTTAAGAGTACCCAGCATTCTAGCATAGTTATTAATTACCGTAGTTAAGGTAGTCTTAAAACCGGTAATGTGTGTACCGCCTTCAGCGTTGTAGATATTATTACAAAATCCCAGCACTTCTTCATGGAATTCATTTACATACTGAAATGCGCATTCCACAATTATGTCATCAGATGTGCCTTTGAAATATACGATATCGCTGGCTGTATCCTTATCCTTATTGATATCACTTATAAATCCTGACAGACCGCCCGGTTCATGATAAGTGATTTTCTCAGGACTCTCTTCTCTCTTATCTTCAAAGAAAATGGTTAATTCCGGATTGAGATAAGCAGTTTCATGAAGCCTGTTTTTGATATCTTCTGACTTAAATCTGGTCTTCTCAAATATGGTATCATCCGGCATAAAATTAATGGTTGTACCGGTCTGACGGCTCTTACCGATAATAGGAAGCAGTCCCTTATCAAGTTCTATTGTAGGAATACCGCATTCATATTCATCTTTATAAACAAAACCATCTCTCTTGATGGTAACTGTCATCTTCTTTGAAAGGGCATTAACAACAGATGAACCTACACCATGAAGACCACCGGCATTCTTGTAAATGCTGTTACCGAACTTACCTCCGGCATGAAGCGTGGTAAATACAAGTCTTGCTGCGCTGACGCCTTTTTCATGCATATCAACAGGAACACCACGGCCGTTATCTGATACAGTAGCAGAACCGTCTTTTTCCAGTGTTACATGGATTTCTGAGCAAAATCCTGCCATATGTTCATCGACTGAGTTATCAACTATTTCATATACTAAATGATTAAGACCTTTGGTAGATACAGAACCTATATACATACCAGGTCTTTCCCTTACTGCTTCAAGTCCTTCGAGGACGGTAATGGCAGAGGAATCATATACTACTTCTTCATCTTTCTTACTCAATTTAATCCTCCTAAATAAGGCTAAATATTCCAATAAGCCTTTTAGCCCAAAATACTAAATCATTTTATCACATATAACTCAAAAATTAAAGAAGAAAATACACGATATTGTGGTTTGATTACATAATAAATACATTATGTATACGAGCAATGGCAAAATCAAAGCCTGTAGCATATTGCCACAGGCTTAAAATTTAATTCATCTCTTCATCTGCAATCTGTTTTGCCAAAAACAGCATTTTGCTGTCTGTATAAATATCGGCGATTTTGAAAAGCATCACTCCGCTTTGTCTTACGCCAAGCACATCACCGGGACCTCTTAACCTTAAGTCCTCATTTGCTATATGAAAGCCGTCATTAGAGTGATATACAACGTCAAGTCTTTCTATTGATTCATCGGTTGGATTACAGTTAATAAACATACAGTATGACTGAGCATCACCTCTTCCGACCCTTCCTCTTATCTGATGAAGCTGTGATAAACCGAATCTTTCGGCATTTTCAATCATAATAACGGTTGCATTTGGAACATCAATACCAACTTCAATAACTGTGGTGGAAACAAGTATATCAATGTTTCCGTCCTTGAAATCATTCATTATTTTGTCTTTATCCTTAGCAGATAACTGACCGTGGAGATATTGAATATTATATTTATTACCAAATATTTCCTGTAATTCTTTTGAATATGTAACAACATCCTTTAACGATGTTTCATCTTCATTTTCAAGCGCCATCGGACATATTACATATGCCTGATGTCCTGATGATAATTCCTTGTTTATTACGCTATATGCTTTTGCCCTGTCTTCTTTTAATAATACAGCATTTTTAATAGCCAGCCTGTTTGCAGGTTTATCAGGAATTATACTTACATTAAGATTTGCATACAGAGCCTGTGCAAGGCTTCTTGGAATAGGCGTTGCACTCATAATAAGATTATGGATATTATTACCCTTATCACTTAGTTTTTCTCTTTGATTTACACCAAATCGATGCATTTCATCAGTAACTGTAAGCGCAAGATCTTTTATTATTACATCATCTTCTATAAGCGCATGAGTTCCAATAATAAGATTATATTCACCAATTGCGGCTTTTTCCTTGATTTCTCTTTTGTTTTTAGCGCTTAACGAACCGGTAAGAAGTGCAATTTTAAGTCCTAAATTGTATCTTTCATTATATTCTTCTATTGTTTTATAATGCTGATTTGCAAGCACTTCCGTAGGAGCCATCAGCGCTGATGAAAGCCCGTTTGACGCTACAGTAAGTATTGCAATTAATGAAACCAGCGTTTTACCTGAGCCTACGTCACCCTGAATAAGGCGATTCATCACAATTCCACTTGTAAGATCAGTAGTTATATCATTAATGGCACTTTTCTGACCAGAGGTAAGTTCAAAAGGAAGTTTCTCAATAAATCTTGTTACATCTGCAGTCTCTATAATCGTATAATCAGATTTTTTATCAAGAAGTTCTTTCTTTTTTTCATTAATTTCCCTGAAAAATTCAAGAAATTCCTCAAAGGCCAGCCTGTTTCTGGCCATTCTTACATCGCTGTAGTCTTTAGGAAAATGAATAAGTTTAATGGCATCATTATATGATATAAGCTTTGTCTTATTAAGAATACCTTCATCAAGTGTTTCATCAAGCGGAATAAATTCATTTAATGCTTCATGGACATATTTAATCAAAGCCTTGTTTGTTACAGACTTTGTTAATGAATATATAGGATTAAGATTTTTGGTCAGGTTAATATAATCGTTATAATCATAGATTTCAGGGGCGTCCATTTTGACACTGGTACCCTTAACGGTTACTTTTCCGTAGAATACCTTCATGGTATTCTTCTTTAAAACTCTTGTTAAGTAATCCTGTCTGAAAAATGTAATATCAACTTTACCCGTATTATCAAAGCCCACGGCTTTAATAATATTCATTTTGGATGTTTTAATTAAGGATGCAGGCTGAAAAATAGTTAAATAAAGGGCGATTTTCTCCCCGTCTTTAGCATCCTTAACCTCTTTTATTGGATTATAAGTGGAATAATCTCTAGGATAATAGTTTAATAAATCATAAACAGAATTTATATTAAGACGACTTAAAGGGACTGAGGTTTTATCCCCAATCCCTTTTAATTTTTTAATTGATACTTCTTTAATATCTGACATATTATTCTACAGAAATAATGTAATAATAGATAGGCTGTCCGCCATATTGTAATTCTATATCAAGACTTGAATACTTCTTTGCAATGGTTTCCTTGAATGCATCTGCATCTTCATTGGATACATCCTCACCATAATAGATGGTAATAAGCTCTGAATCATCATCAACAAGATTATCGATAAGTTCAGCAGTTACATCATTCATTTCCTTACCAACGGAAAGAATGCCCTTATCGCCAATACCCATAAAGTCGTCTTTATGAATTTCTTTTTCATCAATTACTGTATCTCTTACAGCATAAGTAACCTGACCTGTCTTAACTCCCTGAACACCTTCAGTCATTGCTGTTTCATTATCAAGCGGAGCAATGTCCTCGATGAAGTTAATAACAGCTGTAATACCCTGTGGAATGGTCTTTGTAGGGATTACGATAATATTCTTATCCTTTGTAAGGTCTCTTGCCTGGTTAGCTGCAAGAATAATATTCTTGTTATTTGGAAGAATGAAGATATTCTCAGCATTAACATTATCTATGGCTTTAAGCATATCATCAGTTGAAGGATTCATTGTCTGACCACCTTCAATAATATAGTCTACGCCAAGAGATTCAAAGATTTCATTAATTCCCTTACCGGTTGAAACTGTAATGAAACCATATGTCTTCTTAGGACCTAAATCCTTAGGCTTCTCTTCTGTCTTTGCCTCTTCCTTGCTGTCAGGAACCTTAAGGTTAACGATCTTAATATTATTAAGCTCGCCATACTTAAGAGCTTTTTGCATTACAAGACCCGGATCGTTGGTATTAACATGAATATCAGCCTTCTCATCATTAACAACTACGCTGATTGTATCGCCGATTGATTCCATGTATGCCTTGAAATCAATTTCATTCTTAATATTGAAGTTATGAGTAAGATTAATTGTAAAATCTACTTCATAAGCAAATTTAACTTCTACTTCCTTAGGCTCTTCTTCCTTCTTTGGTGATGACTGACCAAAGTTAAGATCAATCTTCTTGCCGATGAAAGCATCATAAGCACCTTCCATTAATGCCATAAGACCTGCACCGCCGGAATCAACAACGCCTGCCTGCTTAAGAACAGGAAGAAGTTCAGGTGTTTCATCAAGAACTTTGTTACCATATGCAATAACTTCCTGTAAGAATTTATCCATATCAGTAACGCCTGCTTCATTAAGTTCAGCGGCCTTCTTATAAATACCGTTGGCAACTGTAAGAATAGTTCCTTCCTTAGGAGCCATAACTGCCTTATATGCTGTCTTAACACCGTTTTCGGCAGCAAGTGTTAAATCTGCAACTGTAAGTTCTTCTTTTTCAAGTTTGGATATAACTTTTGTAAAGCCTCTGATAAGCTGGCTTAAAATAACACCTGAGTTACCTCTTGCACCTCTGAGTGATCCGGAAGATGCTGCCTTACATACAGCAGGAAGTGATGTATCTGTTAAAGATGTTAACTCCTTAGCTGCTGAAAGGATTGTAAGTGTCATATTTGTACCTGTATCGCCATCCGGAACAGGGAATACATTTAATTCATTAATCTTTTCTTTATTATTCTCTAAGTTCTTGGCTCCATAAAGAAACATCTTTCTTAAGAGCTCAGCGTTTATAACGTTAGACATGATTTTCCTCCTAAAGTCTATTCTGCCACGCGAACGCCTTCAACATAGACATTAACTGTTTCAACAGTAAGTCCTGTGAATTGTTCGACTTTATATTTTACTTCGCTCATAAGATTATTGGCAACAGCCGAAATACTTACACCAAAAGCAACAATAATATGCATATTAATGGTTAATTTGTTATTGTCCAGGGAAACTGTGATTCCTTTAGACATACTGTCTTTCTTAAGTAAAGAAGCGATTCCTTCTTTGGCATTAACTGATGCCATGCCAAGGACACCATAGCATTCTAATGCAACATTGCCAGCAAATTGTGCAATAACATTATTGTCGATCATTATACTGCCCATATGTGTGTCAACAGAGCTCTTCATAACTTACACCTCCATTAAAATATATTTATATGCCCCTATTACAAAATTGGTAAAACCCATAATCTTTATCATTATATTCCTTTTTGGCTGAAATTACAAGGAGCATAAATCTATAGAAATAATAAAAAGTTCTTGCAATTTGCCTTGGTCTTATGTTAATATCTTAATGTTGCGTGTATATAGAGATTTCACCTTAAGGTTAGGTGATTCGTATACTAATAGATAATCGGACTAGGAGGTGACTTAAAATGGCTAAATGTGAATGTTGCGGTAAGAATGTTCATTTCGGTAACAATGTATCACACTCACACAGACGTTCTAACCATGCTTGGAATGCCAATATCAGAAAGGTTAGATGTAAAGTTAATGGTGGTACAAAGACTATGCATGTTTGTACAAGATGCTTACGTTCTAACGCTGTAGAAAGAGCTTAATTCTTATTATAAAAACAAAAATTAAAGCTACCGTTAATCGGTAGCTTATTTTTTTGCACTATTTTTTAATTTCCGCTTTTCAAAGATTCATATTCTTTATTTATCTTATCCAAGGTATCGCTGTCTCCCACCCCGTTATCAGGATGAAACACCTTAATAAGTTCTTTATATCTTTTCTTAATATCTTTATCAGAACTTACACCCTTAAAGAAAGAAGTATCATTATCGAAATTATAATTAGTAGCAAGTTCTGCAAGCCTTCTGTTAAGAAGTTCTCTTTCTTTTTTTACCTGCAGCCTGTCTTTGTCAAGCTGATTATAGCTGCTTTCAATAATGGACTGCTTCTTTTGAAGGAAAGCATTGTCTTTTTCCAGTTTGTTTTGCTTTTCTTCTATTTCTTTAAGAATTATATCTTTTTTCTTCTCAAGATCTTCTAATTCTTTCTGAGCATTCAGGATTTTCTTATCCAATTCTTCTTCTCTTTCTTTAAGTCTTGCCCATTCATCTTCAATGTCAGCTCTTTCTGTCTTAAGATTGACATTCTCTTTAAAAAGCATTACCTTAAGTTCTTCTAATTCTTCTGGAGAATTGGCATCCCTTAATATACTGATAAAATTATTCATAAAGGTTACCCTGTATGTTAAATCTCTTACTCTTCGTCTTCTTCAGGAAATGCTAACTTTGTTGCATCTTCATCATTAACAGGAATAGGCTTATTCTTCTGAGATATTCTGTCTACAATATCTGGAATAAGATCAAGAATCTTTGTCATGCTATCCTGGTTCTTAATATTAACAAGCCTTGTATGACCGTCATGAATAACAAGTACAGCGCTTGGTGTAACCTTACCACTAAGAGCACCCATGCCACCATTGCTGTCTTTACCATTGGCAGAACCGGCACCTACACCAAAAGAAACATCAACCAAAGGAACGATAATGGTATCACCAACCTTTGTTGCATCTCCTACAACTGTCTTGGTTGATAAGAATCCATCCATACCTTTAATTAAAGATTCAACTACCCCGTTAAAACTATTTTCTGCCATTTCTTCTGACCTCCCGTATTATAATACGTATAAACTGTCTTACGTCTTTATATAAAAATAATCTAAATGTTAGCCACAAATATGGAAATACAACCACTTTGCCTTTTACATAACCATCGCCTTCATATATTACATTATCAAAATCCGCATTATAGGTTACATATCTTCCTATAAATGGAATAAGCATACAGTAATAACTGTAAACCTTGGCTGTAGTTGATGGATCATCAAATCCCATATGCAGATTAAGTCTTGCTTTGGATGGTTTTAATAACTTAAGTAGCTTAAAGAATGCATCCTTTAGCCTCTTAAGCGTGCCTTTAACGCAAGGCATCTTAAGTATTTTGTAATAATGTTTTATTAACTTATAATATCTTCTGACTTTCTTCTTAAATTGAACAAAAGAATCCTTAATATTATAACACTTTTTGATTAAATTTGAAATAGCTAAGTGTATTTTGGATAAATAGACTCTGAATTTACCAATAAGCGATAAATGTTCAATATAATCATCTTCATTTAAGATATCTTCAAGTTCTTCCTCGGTGTATTCATGGAAACTTTCATCATCTTCCAAAGAACCTTCATTTTCAGTAATCTCCTGAATGCCTTCTTCTGTTTCATCTTCTTTAGCTACATCTTCTGAAGATGTTTCATCCAAAGAGGTTTCTGATTCACTCTCTTTGCCCTCTTCGCTTTCTTCGCCTTCCGCAGGAGTCTCTTCGGAATTCATATATTTTTCTATTAATTCAATTATGCTTTTCTTATATACCGGAATGAAAAACAGTTTAACTATCAGCATTGGATCTGTGCCATAATCATATTTAATATGAATATTAAACAACCATAGCAGATAATGTATATTCAAATCGGCATGAGGCTCATTCTCTTTGTAGCTGCCTTTAATCTTATAGAATATGGGCCAGAAAAGGAAAACAAGCGCCAATATAACAATAAGAGCCAATATACAAAGAAGAATAATGCCTATTACTTTAAGTACTGTCATTAATCCTCGTCCTTAATATTATCAACTATTACATATTCTCTTTTTTTATACTTTTTTGTTATAAGTGAAGACTGGATGAAATTCTTAACATCAATATCTTCGCTTATTTTAATCATATCATTATATATGGCAACAATAAGAGATTTGGCATTTTCTGAATTCTCGGCAATTCCAAGAACAAGTTGTTCTTTCTTTGGATAAAACTTATGGGCAAAAATATCCGCATCAGTATATTCAAGACGATTAAAGTCTTTATTAAATACAATGACATAGGTATGACCGCACTTCTGTCTTCTTTTGATTTTTCTTAAGATCTTCGGAATCTTTTTCTCCAAAGTTTCATCTACGTACATTTTATTAGTAAACATGCCAAATCCTTACAATAATAAACGCCACTTAAAATCTTAAGTGGCGCTTTAAATTAAACCCAATCCTTATTATCTTTAAGTCTCAGATATTCATTATATGCTTTTTCTAAAATCTCTTTCTCGTTAGAATATTTAAGAAGATGATATGCTTCGTGGTATTTGTAAAAACCTGAATCAAAGAAGTGTTCAGATTTCTGCGGGGTTGAATAATAATTCTCGGCCTTCATAAGATACCAGTGAACTTCCTTATGTACCACATCCTCAAAAAGATTATAATTATATTCGCTCTTGCCGACATAACATACAATCTTCGGAGAACTTCCGGCCTCCTCATATACTTCCCTTAACGCAGTTTCTTCATGTGTTTCATTCTCTTCTACTGTTCCTTTGGGAAGAACCCAACCACAATTTTTCTTAAAATAATCTTTGTATAAAAGAAGAATTTTACCTCTGAAAATAACTACGCCGCCACAACTTACTGCATTTGTTACCATTTATTGTTTATGATAACTTCTCTATAAGCTTAATAACCGCATCAGCCTCAAATGGCTTGGTTACAAATTCTGATGCACCATGCTTGATGGCATCAAGCATTTTATTCTGCTGACCGGCGGCGGTAATCATAATAATCTTCGCATTAGAATCGATAGCCTTTATGTTCTTAAGCGCTTCAAGTCCGTCCATAACCGGCATTGTAATATCAAGAGTTGTGATGTCTGGCTTAAATTCTTTGAACTTTTCTACACCATCTGCACCATCAACACCTTCGGCTACAACTTCGTTTCCAGCTTCTTCCAGAATATTTCTTAAAATCTTACGAGATGTTCTTGAATCATCTACAATTAAAATCTTAGCCATTGGTTGTTTTCCTCCTAAACCTCTAAAGCTTCACCAAAAGTAGCAAGTAAATTAACCTTCTTACCTTTGATATATATTGGTAAAACACATATATTGTTAGCATTAAATATTACATCTTCAGCCTTATACTGTGGTGGAAGCATGTCAATATTTACTCTTGAAGCAACCTTTGTAGCAAACATACCATTTACACAGTTAATAAATTCTGCTACTGAATCAAGGGCATCTGCGTCAACTGTTGTGAATTCCTCACCTGCGAAAGGATTGGCAATCTCCAAAAGTGAATCCTCAATACCTGTGAATCCCAAGGAAGCCTTGGTATCTCCATCAAGTGTCTGAAGTGCATAACCAAAAGCCTTAACAGTTGAAAGATTAGTTGCATTGCCAATATAGATGTCAGAATCAACAAGTCTTATCATTGTTCTGACAGCTATTGAAATATGCTCAATCATAAGATCGTCAGCATCAGGAGTCATAAACAGAGGCACGATTCTGTCACTGTCACCACTCTTAAGCGCTTCCATATCTGTAAGTGTGAAACCATTTTCTTTCTGGTAATCACCAAGTGCTTTTTCAATCTCGGAAATGCTCATGAAACCAAGATCTGAAATTGCCTGAGCGAATGTAAGATAAGGATTACCCTGAAGACCAAGAAGTCTTGTAACCTGTTCTTCTGTAAGATATCCCATATCAACTGCGATATCACCAAATCTCTTATCAAGCATTGCCTGCTTGCGGTTAACCTTTTTAGCCTGTTCAGGTGTCATTAATTTCTCCGAAACAGCGATTAAACCAAGTTTAACTCTTGCTTTCTTCTGCTCTTCAAAAGCAGACTCAAGCTGAGTGCTGGATAATTTACCGGCTTTAACCAGATAATTACCGAATAAACGATTAATCATATAATTACCCCTCCATATGCATTATACTCTTATATTAATATACAATATATTTGCTAAAAAATAAAGCGAAAGATTAGCAAAAATAAGGATTTTTATAACACAATCAGTTATAACTTTCACCAAAATATGCATCGAATATTCTTTTGGCTATAGGAACGGCATAATCACCACCTGAACCTGCCCCCTCAATTACCACAGTCACTGCGATTTCAGGGTCATTCATAGGTGCAAAACCGGTAAAGAGCGCATGACTGTCACCCTTAACGGTTCCATATTCTGCAGAACCTGTTTTACCGCATGCTTCATAGGTTGAACCTTTAAGAACATCACCGGTACCTGTTGTAACAACCGATCTCATATATTCGGTAACTATATCAGCCTCTTCTTTAGTCAGAATTCTTCTGTATTCTGAAGGATTATAAATTTTGACACTGTCTCCTCCTGATGATTCTATTCTTTTTATTATCATAGGAGTCATAACCATACCATCATTGGCTATTCCCTGAGTAACCATATTAAGATGCATAGGGCTCATAAGAACTGTGCCCTGTCCGATTGAACTTTGTACCAGTGTACTGTCTGAACAGCCATCCTCAATTTCCACAAAACTCTTTTTATATTCAAGTTCCAAAGGAAGTTTTTCATTAAACATCATTGTATTAAGAGTTGAGGCATACATTCCTCTGTCAAAACTTAACGCCAGATTGGCAAAAGCACAGTTACATGATTTGGCAAAAGCATTCTCCAAAGAAAGACTTCCATGACTCATACCATGATAACAGCTGATTTTCTTGCCATTATCATATTTAAGCGAGCCTCCGCAGGTATAGGTATATTTGTCATAATCTGTCGGATGCTCCTTAATATATTCAATCAGGTCAAATATTTTGAATGTGGAACCAGGCGGATACATACCCTGAGTCGCCCTGTTAACAAGGCATGAACTTTTGGTATCTGCTATAACGCTCTCCCAATCCGTATCAATGGTATTCGGATCATAATCTGACTTTGATACCATTACCAGTATTTCTCCGGTTTTAACATTTGTAACAACAATGGCCCCTTTATATACGCCAAGAGCCTTGCTTGCCACTTCCTGAAGATTTACATCCAGTGTTGTCACAACGGTATCGCCCTTATCTTTTGAGCCATAAAGATCATTTTCGATTTTATTAAGCAGTGTATCGTTTGATGTAACAAGTCTCATGTTGGCAATCTGTTCAACACCGGTGGTTCCATATGTTGAATATCCAACCACATGGGCAAAAAGATTGGCATAAGGATAATATCTGACTTCCTCACCATCCACAATTCTGGTTGTGGCAAGAACAGTTCCGTCATTTGAAACAATATCGCCCCTTATATTTTCTTTTGCAAGCATCACTGCCCTGTTATTACTTGAGTTATTTATATCCTCATAACTGTGATTCATTAAGTATAAAACAATATTTAAAGCCATCGCAGTAAATACTGCAGCAAACAGAAGTCCCGTAATATTCACAGGATTCTTAAGATGTCTGTAAAGATGCTTTAAATCATCTTTTAAATCATATTTCATCTTCTTCCTCCTCTTCTTCTACAGGTTCTTCAGCCTCATTGGCAAGTACCATTCCCTGAATAATGGAGAACATTAGAATTGTTGTCCAAAGAGAACTTCCGCCCATGCTGATTAAAGGAAGCGTAACGCCGGTAAGCGGAATAAATCTGCTTCCACCACCAACCGTAAGCACTACCTGGGTTGCAAGGCTTACTCCGAATCCATAAATTGTATATTTGTAAAAATCATTCTTCATGGATTTGGCAAGTTTAAACATATAAAGTATTACGGCAAGATAAAGGAATATTAATGAGCATGAGAAAAATACGCCCATCTCCTCACCAATTGCCGAGAAAATAAAGTCTTCAGAAACATAAGGTATTGAATAAGGCATACCTTTTAACAGTCCAAGTCCAAACCATCCGCCTGTACCTATTGCAAACAGACTCTGAGTAAGCTGATATCCGGAACCTCTGATATCTTCCCAGGGATTTAACCAGGTAGCAACTCTGACCTTAACGTGATCAAACATAATATAGGCAAGTGTAAAACTGCCAAGTCCTGCAATCGCTCCGGTCAAAATGGTCAGAATATTTTCACTTGATACGAAAATAAGGAATATCATGGACATAAAATATATGCCCGCACTACCAAGGTCTCTTGAGACAACAAGTATAGCTATATGAATTAATGCTATTACGATTGCAAATATATAATTCTTTGCCTTTTTGTAATTGGCAAGATAGGATGCAAGGAATAAAACCAGAGATATTTTAACGAATTCCGCACTCTGGAATGACATATCGCCAATTCTGAAAGCAAGCATTGAACCGTTAACAACCCTTCCTGCAAGTATAACTATTAATAAAAGGGAAATACCAACACCGGCATAGATGAAATACCATTTATCCAGGCTCGGAATACGCTTGATAATATATGGAACAAAAAATGAAAATACCAGAATTACCAGTTCGTAGATAAACTGCTTTAAGGCCAGATCAAACTTAAGTCTTGAAAGCATAATCGAGCCTACAAACAGGAAGAAAAACATATTATATAATAATGTTTTATTAATTTTGGGATATAAAGTATGATATATCATTATGACAGCCAGGATAATTATTTCCTGGAATGCAAAGAAAAAGAAATATCTTATATCATCACTTCTGATGAGAAGGGTTATATAACCAATGGCATGCAAAAAAATGCCCAAGATAACCTGAGATAGGTTAATAATATCTTTTACAGATTTATTAAAACTGTTATTAAAAACAAGCACATCCGACAATAAGAATAACAATATTGTTATTACAAAAAGATAATTGGATGTCTCTGATATAAAACTACCCATTTATAATATACCGTTATTAAAGTGTCCCTTTGTATGTTCAAAGGTCACTTTATCCCCGAATTCTTCCTTTAACTTTAAAGCCTCATCAAGTATATGACGAACTTCCTTAACGTCCTCATCTGTAAATCTTACGCTTAAAGATTGCGGATGAAGGTTAACAATATCCTTATATCTGTCAAAAAGACAAATCGGCACACCATTAACTATAGTATTATAACATATATCCTCACTACAGTGAAGAATTACTGCCTCGGACCTTTTCTGGCGGTCAGTTAAATAAGTATAATTTATATCGCCTTTTCCTTTCATACACTGCCCTTTTGTGTTCTTGACACAGTTTGCGCTGTGCATAAAAGGAATTTTGCCATATATAATCATTTCTGCCCTGGACAGATTAAGATGATTTAATTCCTGCCTTGTAAGTTCAACCGGCGCTGTATATGTGGACAGACCATCAAAGAATCTTTCAGCCTCATTATTATAAATATAAAGATTAATATCTCCTTTAATGCTAATTTCAGGGAATCTGTTTTTCATCATATAATATGAATCCAGCTGATTAACATAGATTCCATCTATTAAATCCTTAAACTCACTTATCTTTTTGCATAAGTTTTCAACCTGAGGCTGTCTTATAACATATGGAAGATGCACATAAAGTTTAAGTGATTTATTCTTAATATCTGTCACAAATCCGCGCCCATTTTCATTAAGCATATAAGAAGGTATGCTGATTCCGGCATAAAAATCATATTTTAAGCATTCATAGAGCTGATCTTTATCATTTACATAGATTATCAGATCGCCTGTATTACCGCTATTCTTATAGTCATAATCCTTCTCATTATAATAATTCACAGCATCTATAGTATTCTGATTTGCCTTTTCGGCAATCATATTCGTAAGAATATCAATGGCATTTCTTCTGAGTTCATTAATATCCTTAATATTCATATATGCATTTTCTGATAATTCCACTTCAGAAACAACCGGCTGAATAAGGGCATCACCGGACTTGGACAGTCTCTTTATTACATCGTCCTTATTTAATGGATAATTATTGGCTTTTTGTGCCTCTCCTCCTTCTACCCTGGCAGATATGTCCTCACCATTATATTTAGTGGTTATAACCACGAACGAAGACTCGCCTTCTACAATATGAGCCTTTAAATCTGCTTTAACTTTAGGCATATTAGTATAATCATCGAGATTTTTCTCTTCATGATTATATGTTGCCTTGTCCATGGTTATCATATCAGGAGACTTGAATCTGTGAATATAGCCATTACTTCTGTCTTTTCTGACATAGGTATTATCCAATATTTCTATATCTTTTGAAGACAGGCATATATCACCTTTCTCATAATAGGAATCAACTAATCTTCTGTAGATTCCTGTTACCAGTCCTACATAAGAAGCATCTTTCATTCTGCCTTCGATTTTAAGAGACATAGGTCCCAAAGCCATGATTTCATTCATATTTTCAGCAAGACACATATCTTTAAGGGACAAAATATATTCACCCTTTCCCTTGCCTTCCAGCTTATACATCTGTCTGCATGGCTGGGCGCATCTGCCTCTGTTGGCACTTCTGTCGCCTAAAAACGAACTAAACAGGCACTGACCTGAGTATGAATAGCACATTGCTCCATGAATAAAGATTTCAATATCTACGCCTAAACTGTAAATGTCCTTTATTTCATCCAAAGTAAGTTCTCTTGCCAAAACAAGGCGTTTTATACCATAATCAGCCAAAGTTTTAACAGCCTCTTTTGATGTAATGGTAGCCTGGGTACTTAAATGTATTTCAAGGGAAGGGAAACATTTCTTAATGAAAGAAACAACGCCCATATCCTGCACAATAACAGCATCCAGTCCTGCTTCATAAAGAGGATAAAGATAATCATATATTAATTTGAATTGTGGATTCTTGCACAGAGTATTAACCGTAAGATATATCTTACGGCCTTGAAGATGGGCAAACTTAATGGCCCAGATTAGTTCATCATTATCGAAATTGCCGGCATAGGCTCTTGCTCCGAACATATTACCGGCTAAATATATTGCATCTGCTCCGGCATTAACAGCTGCAATCAAACAGTCTTTGTTTCCTGCCGGAGATAAAATCTCAGCTTTATTCATAATTATAAATTCTTTTTATTTGCTTTTAATTCAGTTTCCAAAACTGCAATCTTCTTCTCGTATTCCTTGGCAGTTTCCTGGAGTGTAAGAAGATTCTTGTCTGAGTTATCAAGTTTAACCTGGGATGCAATCAGATCTCTTTTGATTGTATAAATCTCATCATCCTTCTGATTAAGCTGTTCTTCAAGCAAAGCCACCTGATTCTTGGCTTTATAATAATCATCTGCCATATTAAGCTGTAAAAGCAGACTCTGATAATCTATATTAAGTTTCTTGAAAGTATCTTCCTTGGAATATTCAGAATATTTGCTGTTAATATAAGATGCAAGCTTCTGAAGATATTCTTCACTTTCGTAACCACTAATGGTATAAACTTTTCCACCTACCACAACTTCAGCATATGTTTTAGCAGACATGATATTTCCTCCTTAACACAACGGTTAATTAATCACTTAAAGTATAAAATATGAATTATGGTTTTTCAAGACCAAAGTGGTCATAACAGAGCGCTGTTGCCACTCTTCCCTTAGGTGTTCTGTTGATGAATCCGTTCTTGATTAAATATGGTTCATAAACATCTTCAACAGTTCCCGAATCCTCACCTATTGCAGCAGATATTGTATCAAGTCCAACCGGACCACCGCCAAATTTCTCAATAATGGTAAGAAGCAGTTTTCTGTCGGTTTCATCAAGACCATTTCTGTCGATTCCAATTAAATCAAGAGCTTCATTGGTTATATCAGCATTTAATACACCTTCATGACAGACAAGGGAATAATCCCTTACTCTTTTAAGAATTCTGTTGGCAAGTCTCGGTGTTCCCCTGCTTCTTAAGGCCATTGCCATGGCGCTGTCATAATCTACCATTATATCCATGGTTTTGGATGAATTAAGAATTATTGTTGTTAATTCTTCAGGTGTATAGAACTCAAGCCTGTGAATCTCACCGAATCTGTCACGAAGCGGCGCTGAAAGAAGTCCTGCCCTTGTGGTAGCGCCAACCAAGGTGAACTTAGGAAGGGAAAGCCTTACAGATCTTGCTGTACTGCTCTGATCTTTCCCAAGAATAATATCTATTACAAAATCCTCCATCGCAGGGTATAAAACTTCTTCAACCTGTCTGTTAAGTCTGTGAATCTCATCAATAAATAAAATATCGCCTTCATTAAGCCCATTAAGAATCGCAGCAATTTCGCCGGGTTTTTCAATGGCAGGCCCGCTGGTGATTTTGATTTTGGATCCCATTTCGTTGGCAAGAATTGTGGCAAGTGTTGTCTTACCAAGTCCCGGAGGGCCATATAATAAAATATGATCCAGGGCTTCTCCTCTTGATTTAGCGGCGTCAATTGAGATGCGAACCGCCTTTTTAATATTATCCTGACCAATATAATTATTCAGGGTAACAGGTCTTAAGGAGACTTCTTTACTCTGTTCTTCTTTTTGTATTTCAGTTTCTATAATTCTTTTGGCCATTATCTAACCCCTATAAAGTAATAATGATTCTAAGCGCTTTACTGAGTAAATCGCTTTCATTTAAGCTATCTGCCCCGTCAATACTCTTAACTGCCTTAATTGCATTGGCCTTGGAATAACCAAGAGAAACAAGAGCATCTATTACATTAACAACATTCTCATTGTCTATATCGCTCTTAAGTACAGCAGCGCCGGAAGAAATACCACTTTTCTCAAGTTTCTTTTTACAGTCGGCGACGATTTTGGTAGCGATTCTTTCTGAAATGCCTGAAGGCTTTGATAAAAATACAATATCTTCAGCAAGAATTGCGTCAATAACTTCCGAATATGAATAATTATCGTAAAATGACAGCACACTTTTAGGTCCGACACCGGAAGCATTTAATAAAATCTTACATAAATCCAGTTCTTCCTTAAGTTCAAAACCGAATAATGTTACTTCTCCGTCCTTACCGTAATTGGTATAGATATATAATGCCATATTGTCATCCGGAAGTACTTTGGCCATAACGGTTTTTGATACTCTGACATTATATCCAACTCCCGAACAAAGAAGGCACACATTCTCACTGTCTGTATATATAACTTTACCTTCAAGATAACCTATCATTAACTCTTAACTCTTTCCAAATCTATTTTCTTAAGCTGCGGCAGTATTATTTTGCCAATGATTCCTATTATTAAACCTGTAATAATACCGCTTATTATAAGCACAGGCAGATAATCAATAAGTTTGACAATTCCTGTCACTGCCATGGCAGTAAGTATCTGCGCTGTATTGTGTCCAACTGCTCCCGCAACAGATACGCCTATAATGCTAAAGCCTTTGCTCTTATATAAAGGATACATTAAAGCCATGCTTATCACTGCGCCTGCCAATGAATAAAGAAAACTGTATGGATTGGCAAAAAGCACCGTCAGCAGTATTATTCTTACAAAATTAATAGCCACCGCTTCCTTAACGCCATATGTATAAAGACAAATAACTATTAATACATTGGCAAGTCCTAATTTAACCCCGGGTACCGGGATTGGCAGTGGAACTATGGCTTCCACATATGAAAATATTAAAGCAAGGCAGGCAAAAAGCCCGAGAAACGCAGTTTTCTTATACATTATTCCGAAACAAAATCAATATTATTATCTTTATCAGATTCAATGGTTACAATCACAGAATGAGGAATACATATTATGCTTTCACCGCCATTTGATATATGTCCCATTCTTACACAGTCAAGACCTTTACAGTTGGCATCATCTATATAGGCTTCGCCGTCTTTTATCACAAGATTATTATAGTCATTACCTGTTTTTATCAGATATTCTGAGTCCTCACTTAAAAGCGCTGTATAAATGACTTTATCATTAACTTTAACAACAACCTTTTCTCCGGATGACTGACTGCCAAGAATTATAATAATCCATATAACAGATATTAATGTTAAAGAACCTATTAATACATAATCCCATTTCTTCATAAAGACTATTCACCCAAAGAGCATTTGCTCATTGCAAGAGTACCTGTTCTGCAACATTCAGTAATATTAAACTTACCAAGCATATCCAAAAGGCCTGTGGTTTTATCAGGTTCAGCACAAAGATAAATAATCATATAATCTTTATTTGAATCCACAATCTCTGCTTTGGTAAGCTGGCAAATCTCAAGAATCTCTCCACGATTTGCCGCTGTATACTTAATCTTTACAAGAATTATCTCTTTTAAAATCGCATTCTGCTCTTCAAAAGTTCTAACCTTTATAACATCAAGTTTCTTATTAAGCTGTTTCTCAATCTGTTCCATCTCCCACTTGCTGCCACTTGAGCAGATTGTCATATGGGATATGGTTTTATCATTAGTCTCACCCACCGTAAGTGTATCGATATTATAGGAGCGTCTTGCAAATAATCCGGAAACCTTTGATAATACACCGGAGCGGTTTTCAACTAATACAGAAAAAATCTTCTTCATGTCTTCTTCCTCTTAAGATGCAGTAAAAGCATCCGGATCCACCATTACTTCCATGATAACGCTCTCATCCGCCATTAGAAATTCATTTATCATCTCTTCTTCTTTATCCATATTCTCCATAAGCATATATTTAATGTCATATGCTTTGGCTATATGTTTAAGTTTAGGATAAATACCAAGTTCTTCCATAGTATAATTATTCTGATATGAAATATGCTGATATTCCTTAATCATGCCAAGACTGTGATTATTCATAACAATAATCTTTATCTTTCCATCAAGCGCTTTCAATGATGAAAGTTCATTCATATTCATTTGAAAAGCCCCGTCGCCCATAACAACAATTACATTTTTATTATGCATTGAGGCACCGATTGCTGCAGGAAGGGAATATCCCATACAGCCCATTCCGCCGGAAGTTAAGAACTTATTATCCTTAATTATAAAATTCTGGCATGAATAAATCTGATTTTGTCCAATATCTGAAACATAAACATATGAACTGTCCAGTTTACCTGATAAATCTCTTACAAGTTCATTAGGATTTACATACTTGGATGTACTTTCCAACTTTTCTTCCCTTGTCTGTTTATACTTAAGAAGACTCATAAGCCATGGAGTAAAATCCATCTCATCCTCAAAAGCATTCAGATCTTCAAGGATATTCTTTGCATCCCCTACAATAGGAATTGAAGGGCCGGCATTTTTGCCAATTTCGGCAGGATCCACATCAATATGAATAAGTTTCTTGTTATTTGTTATTAAATCCGGCTGCTTAACAGCCCTGTCTGCCACTCTTGCGCCAACCATAATAAGTACATCTGACTCATTCATGGCTTTGTTGGCATATTTCTTACCATTATTTCCTACCATTCCCATATAAAGTTCATCATCGGAATTCATGATTCCAAGACCCATCATGGTTGTAACTACAGGAATATTATATTTATGTGCAAAAGTACGAAGCTCATCAATTGCATCAGCAGAGATTACGCCGCCACCTGCACAGATAATCGGGCGGCTCGCCTTCTTAAGCTGAGTAATAACCTTCTTAATCTGAACTGCATGACCTTTAACTGTCGGTTTATATGTTCTTAAATTAACTGACTCAGGACAGTTAAAATCCCCGCCTTCATTTAAAAGCACATCTACAGGAATATCCACAAGTACAGGACCTTTACGGCCTGTTGATGCTATATAAAATGCTTCTTTGATAACCCTTGGAATGTCAGATGCATTCTTAACAAGATAACTGTATTTAACAAAAGACTCTGAAGCCCCTGTAATATCAGCTTCCTGGAACATGTCTGTTCCTATATGTTCACTCTTAACCTGGCCTGTAATACAAACTAAAGGAATGCTGTCTGCAAAAGCAGTTGCTATTCCCGTAATAAGATTGGTTGCGCCCGGACCTGAAGAAACCGCACATACACCAACTTTGCCATAACTTCTTGCATAGCCGTTGGCAGCATGAGCACAGTTGGCTTCGTGTCTCATTAATACTCCCTTTATTTCTGACTTTGTAAGAGCATCATAAAAAGGGCATATTGAAACACCCGGATAACCAAAAACATATTCTGTATTTTCTTTTTCTAAAGCTTTAACCAAAAGCTCTGCGCCAGTCATAAGTTCTTTCTCCGTTTTTACGCTTATTCCCACATATTTTATCACATTTATATGGTTTATATCAAATATTTTGACCATATATATACTATATATTGATTTTTTTTGCTATATATGGTACATTTTATGAGTTGAAAGGAGTGAATAATATGAAAAAGTCATTATTTTTCGCTGTGGCTTTTCTTATGGTCTTATCATTATCCGGATGTGGCAAGAAAGACAAGGAATTAGCTGAATATAAAACCAAGGTTGAAACATTTTACGATACAGTATTTACATCATCACAGAATATCAATGCAATTGATATGACAGATAAAGATAAAGCTGAGACTGAGATGCTTGCAGAATTAGATACAATCAATGCAGCATTCCAGGAATTTGCAGAAGTTACTGCTCCTAAGGAATTCTCAAATGTGGACGAATCCGCAGATGCAGCTGCCGAGGCAATGGCCGAAGCCAACAGTTTATATCATGATTTCTTCGCCAAAGAGGAATATGATGAAGCATTGGCACTTAATGCCAAAGCAAAATATTCTGAAGCAATTACCTATGTTAATGAAATGGGTACAATGCTTTCAGAACAGAAATAATCAGATAACTAATAAAGGCGTTCTAATATTAGAACGCCTTATTTTTATGCCTTTATGCATTTTAGAATTTAAATATTATCTTTTTGCAACAATATGATCAGCATCTTTATAAATGCTGTTTGCCTCAACATATCCTCTTACACAGGAAGTTGGATAAATATTACTGAACTTTCCAACTACTGTACCAGGATTAAGTACGCTGTTACAGCCAACTTCTACATTATCTGCAAGCATGGCACCAAATTTCTTAAGTCCTGTTTCGATATTACCCTCTTTTGACTTAACAACAACCAGAGTTTTGTCGCTCTTAACATTGGATGTAATTGAACCGGCACCCATATGAGACTTAAATCCAAGTACGCTGTCGCCAACGTAGTTATAATGAGGAACCTGAACATTATTAAATAAAATAACATTCTTAAGTTCTGTTGAATTACCTACAACACAGTTTTTACCAACAATGGCATTACCACGAATAAATGCACACTGTCTTACCTCAGCATTTTCATCAATGATACACGGGCCATTGATATATGCTGTAGGAAATACTGTTGCACTTTTTGCAATCCAGACATTTTCCTTAACCTCTTCATAAATCTCCTTATCAAGAGTCGGGCCTAACTTAAGAATAAAATCCTTAATTAAAGGAAGTGCTTCCCAAGGATAATTAAGACCTTCAAAAATCTCCGCCGCGATAGTCTCCTCTAAAGTATACATGTTTTTAATTAACATCTTGTCGTACATTTACGATTCCTCCTTCTTAGACTTCTTGTTTTTATCTGTTTTATTATTCTTATAATAAACTGCAGCCCTGTCAAAATACTGATTAAGAGTATACTGATTCTTAAGTCCCTTTACCATATTTGTGGAATCAGTAACGAATTTATTTAATTTCTCAGTATATTCGTCTTTGCTGATTTCTCCATCTGCTACCTTTGATAGTCCCATTTCCCAACTGGCTGTAAAGGCCGGATTCAAAAGATTTTTAATGGATAAAACCACCACATCACAGATCATTTCTCCTAAAAGTGTGGGAGTAACAATCTGGGTTTTATTATTAAGTAAAAGATATTTATTGTTAACAAGCTTTGTAAGAATACCGGCTCTTGTGGCAGAAGTTCCTATACCACTGCCCTTCATTTGCGCCTTTAAATCTTCGTTATCGATGGTTTTGCCGGCGCTTTCCATGGCTTTAATAAGAGAACCTGAATTATATCTTGTAGGAGGCTTGGTTTCACCACTGTTAATCTTCAGATCAGTAATTCTTACCATGGCACCTTTCTTTAAGCCCGATAAGGCAAGAAGCATGTTGTCATCGCATTCTATTTCGACTTCCCTATCTTCCTTATTCTCATCTTCCTCTTCTTCTTTGGCCTTATTCTTCTTAAAGGAAAATTTTAGAGCCTTTAAATATCCTTCATCCTTAAGAACTTTGAAGGATGAGAAGAAATGCTCATTCTCAGCAGATAATTCCAGTTGCAGTTTCTCATACTGGGCAGGATTTAAGAATATGCTAATAAATCTTCTGCAGATAAGTTCATATATATTTCTCTTTGTTTCATCCAGGGATGCCAAAGCTGAAAGTCCATCACCCGTAGGAATAATGGCATAGTGGTCTGTAATAGCCTTGTCATTAACATATTTGGTTTTTGCTATTGTCTTATATAAACCAAGGTCTTTAATCTCATTTATTAAATCCTTATAGGCATCCATTTTGTAAAGGCCGTTAAGATTCTTGGTAATTTCCTTCGATACTGCTGTAGAAAGCACTCTTGCATCAGTTCTTGGATATGTTACAAGTTTCTTTTCATATAATTCCTGAATTGCATTCAGGGTCTGATCAGGGTTAATTTTGAAGTACTTGGAGCATTCGTTTTGTAAGTCTGCAAGGTTATATAGGAGAGGCGCATTTTTCTTCTCTGTCTTCTTGTTTGTACTAACAATTTCTGCTTCCACATTATCATTTTCCAAAGAACGTCCCTTAAGAATATGATTAATCAGTTCCTGAGCTTTCTCTTCTTTTAAGAAGCCGCAATCTTTATATAATTCCTTATCATCCTTAAAAGCAGACGAATCAGTAACTTTCCACTCCGCATCTATGTTATTTTCTGATAAAGCAAAAGAAAGCACCACCTTGTAAAACGGAGTCTTAACAAAGTTTCTGATTTCCCTCTCTCTTCTTACGACCATACCCAATGTACAGGTCATAACACGGCCTACGGCAATAACGGATTTATCCAGGTTAAGATACTGCTTAATCTGATAGCCGTATTTTAAGGTTAATACTCTGGAGAAATTAATACCCATAAGGTAATCTTCCTGAGCCCTAAGGTAAGCTGCATCCGAAAGATTATCATAATATGAAATATCCTTAGCTTCCCTTATACCTCTTAAAATCTCCTCATCGGTCTGGGAATCAATCCATACTCTCAAAGTCTTCTTATCCTTAACACCGCACTGCGCTGCCACAAGACGGTATATATACTCTCCTTCTCGTCCCGAGTCAGTGCAGACATAGATTGTATCGACTTTATCACTGGTAAGAAGTCTGGATACTATTTCATACTGCTTACTTGCTGATGCAATAACTTCGTATTTATATTCAGTTGGTATAAATGGAATTGTATTATAATCCCATTTCTTTAAATTCTCATCATATATTTCCGGATAACTCATATTAACAAGGTGACCTACGCACCAGGTCACAATATAGGAATCAGATTCCATATATCCGTTTGAAGATGAGAAATTCTCCTTAAGCGCCGCAGCAAACTGCTTGGCAACTGAAGGTTTTTCTGCTATAAATAACTTTTTTGACATATATTTACCTAAAAATCTGATAATTCTATAAGTTTAATCTGGTCACTTTCTGCGGCATTCATTTTAAGCTTATTATCAAAGCCGTATAATGAATAAATATAAATCATTTCCGGATCAAGATAAGCTTTATCGATGCAGAATATCAGCCACTCCAAATCCATAAGATTCATGGCATCAGGGCCTGTATGGCAAAAACCAACTACGGTTTTTCTGTTATCATCTTCCAAAATTATATCGATTGTACCATTCTTTCCAACCCAGGTTCCATATCTGGTAGCTTCGATTTCCAAAGCGCCTTTTTCGCTCATTAAAAGCATATATTCTCTGCAAACATTACTAAAATACCTGTTTGTAAAATCCCTGAGCCCGTCTTTAATAAACCTTTCATAAAACTCATCAGGGTCCAATGTATCAAGCATGGAAAGATTTGGATAAATAAACTTATACCAGAATGCCACTAAAGAATTATTAATCCTGTATATTCCTTTTTTGGTATTTACAAAGCCTGCAGTATCGTAGGAATATACTTTCTTTATTACATCAATGGCATCAAGATTCTTTAAATATACACTTAATTTGGCTCTTCCAAATTCTGTATGATTATGAAGATCATTAAGTTTCTCTTTTCCTTCTGCAAGTCCGGCAAGTACTGTGGAATAAACATTTAATTCTCTCATTTCATTAAGAATTATATCTTCTCCCACATTCTTTAACGGTGCATCATCTTTAAGAAAAGCATTTATAATATTAGCTTTAAGACTAAGTTCTGGTTTAAAATAAATCCAGTAATCCTGAAGACCGCCTAAGATGCAGTAATATTCTATACATTTTTCAATATCTGTATTATAGAAACATGCAAGATCAAGGAAAGACAATGGATTAACTTTTAAAAATCCATCTATGGAATAGGCGCTTTTGCCTATGATTGATACAAACTGATTCTCAATCCAGGAAATATGGTCAGTTGATAATATCACCAGAAGGCGGTTATCAAGCTGATATTCTCTTACAAATATTCCCAGCTGATTGACAAAATCAGGACATACCTTAAGAATATTATGAAAATCTTCAATGACTATAACAAGTTTATCTCCCTTGAGAGATTCTAATATAGCATCAAAAATATCAGAAAAATCAGGGTATTCATTATCCAAACAAATACCCTGACTAACTAACTGTTTGTTCCAAAGGTAGCATATATTACGAAGTGACGTATTAGCCACTTTGTGAATATATGCCTTTTTATCCTTTGTAAATTCTTTAATTAAACCAAGAAGCCCTACGCCTTTAGGGCCATAGAGAACAATAAGGTTACTGGTATCATTATTATAGAAACTATTTAATTTATTAAGTTCTTCTGTGATACCCGGTAACATATTATCCCCTTACATTAAATATTATCCAATATATCCTTTTGCTTTAAGTAATTCTGCGCAAAGAATAGCACCACCAGCAGCGCCTCTGATTGTATTATGAGAAAGTCCAACGAACTTCCAGTCATAGATTGAGTCTTCTCTTAAACGACCTACGCTGATACCCATACCATTCTCATAATCAACATCAAGTGCAACCTGAGGTCTGTTATCTTCTTCAAGATACTGAATGAACTGCTTTGGAGCTGAAGGAAGACCTAAAGCCTGTGGTTCACCACTAAAGTTCTTAAGCGCTTCAAGCAACTGTTCCTTGGTTGGTTTCTTCCTAAACTTAACAAATACAGAAGCTGTATGACCATTAAGGACAGGAACTCTTATACACTGGCTTGTGATGGCGATTTTGTCATATAACTTAATTTCTCCATCAACCATTTCACCCCAGATTCTAAGTGGCTCTTTCTCGCTCTTTTCTTCTTCTCCACCGATGTAAGGAATGATATTTCCTTCCATTTCTGGCCAGTCCTTGAAAGTCTTACCTGCACCGGAAATAGCCTGATATGTTGAAACAACAACTTCATATGGCTCAAATTCCATCCATGCTGTAAGAACAGGAGCATAGCTCTGAATTGAGCAGTTAGGCTTAACAGCAACAAAACCTTTAGTTGTGCCAAGTCTCTTCTTCTGATATTCAATTAATTCAATATGCTTTGAGTTGATTTCAGGAACAACCATAGGCACATCCTTAGTCCATCTGTGAGCAGAGTTATTACTTACTACAGGAACTTCTGCCTTGGCATATTCCTCCTCAATGGCTCTGATTTCATCTTTAGTCATATCAACAGCACTAAATACAAAATCAACATTCTTTGCAACATTCTCAACATCATTTACATCATAAACAATTAAATCCTTAACTGCTTCAGGCATTGGAGTGGTCATTTTCCATCTTTCTCCAACAGCCTCCTTATATGTTTTGCCGGCTGATCTTGGGCTTGCTGCAACCAATACTACTTCAAACCAAGGGTGGTTCTCTAAAAGAGATATAAATCTCTGTCCAACCATACCCGTACCACCTAAGATACCAACTTTTAATTTCTCACTCATAAGTCCTCCTTCAGAGCATAAGTCTTTAGAACTTCTTCCATGGCTTCTATGCCAGGTGCTCCTATTGTTAATCTTTTATTGACACATTCCTTTAAGGAAATGGCATCATATACGTCCGTTTCGAAGCATTCAGATATATTCTTTAATTCATCTAATGATAAATCTTCAATTGAACACTTCTTTTCTTCACAAAGAAGAACCAGCTTACCGATTATTCCATGAGCATCACGGAATGGAACTCCCTTGTTTACCAGGTAGTCAGCTGCATCTGTGGCATTGGTAAAGCCCATCATGGCACTGGCCGCCATTCTTTCTTTATTGAAAGTAATTGTAGGAAGCATAAGAGAATAAATATGTACTGAAGATAATACAGTATCCATAGCATCAAAGCTGATTTCCTTATCTTCCTGCATATCCTTGTTATAAGCTAAAGGTAAAGCCTTCATTGTGGTAAGCATACTCATTAATGAGCCATATACTCTTCCGCTTTTACCTCTTACAAGTTCTGCAATATCAGGATTCTTCTTCTGTGGCATTATGCTGCTTCCTGTTGAAAAAGAATCATCCATTTCAATGAAACGATATTCATTGGTATTAAATATAATCATCTCTTCAGAGAGTCTGCTTAAATGCATCATTATAAGGGATAATGCATTAAGAAGTTCAATAAGATAATCTCTGTCTGAGACTGAATCCATACTGTTAAGAGTTGGTCCGTTAAAACCAAGACTTTTCGAAACAAATGCTCTGTCTAAATTATATGTGGTACCGCATAAAGCACCGGAACCAAGGGGACAGTAATTCATTCTTTCTCTTATGGATTTAAGTCTGTCCTTATCTCTTGAAAACATCTCAAAATAAGCCCCCATATAATGAGCCAGTGTTGTTGGCTGAGCTTTCTGAAGATGTGTAAAAGCCGGCATATATGTATGAAGATTATCTTTCATAATGTCATATATTGCTTTCAAAAGATTATGCACCTCCAGGATGAGATTGTCAATATAATCTCTTGTATATAATCTCATATCAAGAGCAACCTGATCATTACGGCTTCTTCCTGTATGAAGTTTCTTTCCGGCATCACCAATTCTCTTTATAAGCGTTGCTTCAACAAAAGAATGAATATCTTCCTGAGTATCATCAAAAGCTAATGAGCCATTCTCAAGTTCTTCCAAAATATTCTTTAATTCAGCAACGATTTGTTCGCTCTCTTCATTTGAAATGATACCCTGTTTTCCAAGCATTGTTGCATGAGCAATACTGCCGGTAATGTCACATTTATATAATCTTTTATCAAATCCAAGGGACTGATTAAAATTATAAACTTCTTCATCACAAGGTTTTGCGAATCTTCCGCCCCACAATTGTGCCATAGCATTTCTCCTTATAAAAATCTAAAGCCGAAAATCGGATTCGAACCGACGACCCCTTCATTACGAGTGAAGTGCTCTACCGACTGAGCTATTTCGGCATATCCTGTTTGCAATAAACAACCTATTTATTGTACCATAAATATTCATTATTGCAACCAGGAATAAGGTTTATAAGCCTTTTAATAACTTCTTTAATTCATTTATCTTCTTATTTGCTTCCTCTGTAGCCTTGCCAATTATCTCATCTCTTTCCCTGATGATTTCTTTTGTTTTGGCATCTACGTATTTTTCCATCTCTTTACGTTTCTTAATTCTGATAGCTTCAAGTTCTTTTTCTGTAAATGGTCTGTAGGATAAAACTATCATTGAAAGTGCCGGGATACGAACAGTGATTGAATAATCTCTTCTGTCGTATTCTTCTTCATTTGATGAAATAAAGCCCTTATTTACATAGCCTGTACCACCATATTCCCTGGCGTCAGTATTAAGGATTTCTTTATATTTACCATATCCGGATACGCCAAGTGTATACTTATCCATAAAGCAGCCTGAGAAATTACAGATACAGGTAACAATTTCTTCCCCTACTTTTCTTTCAAAGATGAAAATATTATTCTTTGCATCATAAGTATTGATAAATGCAAATGATTCAGCATTAACATCATTGGAATTAAGAAGACTGTTTGTCATATATAACTTATTGGCATCTTCTGTTAATTTATTGAATGCTTTTCTCTCTTCGTCATCACAGGTAAGATATAAGGATTCTCCGTTAAGATAAGGTCTCTTCTCCATTGTATCAATACCCATAAAGGTTAATTTCTTACCAGGAAGCACCATTCTTAATGCATATGTTAATCTTGCATTCTTAATCTTATCCTCATCTGTACCAGGCATACGATTAAAGAATGATACATTATCCTTTCTTGTATCTTCAGAAGATAACGGAAGAATAAATCTCTCATTAAACATATACTGCATTGAATTAATCAGATCTTCATAAGCTTCTGATCTGAAATACGGGTCAGCCTGAGTATAATTAATAACCTCATTCTTAAAGCCTGTATTAAGGACATAATCAAACTTAAGCCCCTCACCGGTCTTCTTTGTAATATCAGGATAAACAGCATCAAGTGATGCTATTTTTATGAGTCCAGGATATTTACGAATAAGATATGTATTTAATTCCTTAATAAAGTTGATGGCATCATCGCCCATGTTTCCGCCGTGGATATTAGGTAAAAATTCTCCACTGTTCTTGCCGTAATCAAGATAAATCAATAAAGCAAGGAATGGAAAATCAACGCCGTCAAGATTATATTCAGTAATTACGAAATTACATAATGAATAAATATATGTGCTTACAATCTTCTTGGCATAATCAAATAAATAAACATTATTCTTTGGATAATATGATCTTCTTAAATCATCATGCTCAAAAATATTGCTGCCGTCAAAAGTACGAAGTCCGTAAGCAGCCGGTGAGAATGTTGCAATATCAATATCCATGAATACCTTAATTCCAGCCTTATGAAGAGCATCAATTAACAGCTTAACTGAGGACTCGGAGATTTTGTCAGAAATTGCAAACTGTCCATATACATGATATCTGTCTCTGTTCTCATTGTCAGACGGGCAAAGTGGCAGGATTTTAACAGCGTTATAACTTAATTTATTAAGATATGATACAAAACCGTCAATTCCATCTTCTGTAAGTTCTGATTTAAACAATTCAACCAAATCGCACTCATAAATATTAAGAGGAAGTGTATCCAAGTCTGCCTTTGAATCTCTTAAGTTCTTAGCCTTATATGTATAATTATTCTCGTATGTATAAGAATATGTTCCGTCTCCGTAAAGCGCAAAAGGATCGCATTTTACAATGGTTGCTGTACCTTTGCTCTTAAGTTCATACTGATATTTTGCACCTGCTTCAAGTCCCGGAACAAAAAGACCAAAGAATCCATTTCCAAGATTCTCCATAATGTGAGTTCTGTTATCAAAATTATTCCAATCACCAAGAATACTGATTCTGTATGCATTCGGAGCATATACCACAAATCTGTAACCCTTTACTGAATTAATGGTAGTCTTTCTTGCACCAAGATACTTATATGCATCCTTACACTTGCCATTCTTAATATCCTTATAAATCTTCTCATCAATATTGATATCGAAGTTATATGGGTCATATAATTCCTTAACTGTTTTATCTTTATAATAGATATTGAAATAGTAATTATTAAATGTATTCTTGGTAAGAAACAGTGCATAAAAACCGTTTTCATCAACAATTTCCATCTCTTTAACAGTTTTCTTGCCAGCATTTAATAATACAACATCCACTTTCTCTGCTTCCGGAAAAAAGGCCTGAAGAAGTTTCTCTTTCTTAACCTCTTTTACACCCAGTATCTGCTTTGGATGATCATTATCAGCATAAATAATAGATTCAATTTCTTCCCAATTCATTAAACCATACTGTTTTTTGTTCATAGGTTTTGCCCCTTTCTTTGTTTACCCCTATTTAATCTTATGTATGAAAAGTCCGCTTCTTAACTTAGGCTCAAACCATGTGGACTTTGGAGGCATAAGAAGTTTGGCATCTGCTACATGGAATAATTCATTAATTGAAGTTGGATACATTGCAAATGCAACCTTGCAGTCTGAGTGAACTCTTCTTTCAAGTTCCTTTAAGCCTCTGATACCGCCAACAAAATCAATTCTCTTGTCAGTTTTTGGATCATTGATTCCAAGTACAGGTCCTAAAATATTATCCTGCAAAATTGACACATCGAGTCCCTTAATTGGATCATCAGATTTGAATTCTTTTTTGCATTCAAGCAAATACCATTTATCATTAATAAACATTGATACCTGACCTTTTGCCTGTGGCTTAATCTGGGCATCAGATGTATTAATTACATCAAAGACTTCATTAACCTTTTTAACAAAATCATCCTCAGATAATCCGTTTAAATCCTTAACAACCCTGTTATAATCCATAATCATAAGCTGATTGTCAGGGAATAATACTGATAAGAAGAAGTTGAATTCTTCTGTTCCGTCATATCCGGGATTCTCTTCTCTTAATCTCATTCCAACCTTGTTTGCTGAAGCACATCTGTGATGTCCGTCTGCAATATAGATTGAATCTATCTTAGCAAAAGTATTCTCAATTACTTCAACATCTTTTTCATCATCAATTATCCAGACTTTGTGAGCTATTCCATCATCAGCAACAAAGTCATAAACGGCCTTTTTAGCCTTATTCTTCGCAATTATCTCATCAACTGTCTCATTATCTCTGTAAGCTAAGAATATAGGACCTGTCTGAGCTTCACAGGTATAAACATGATTAATTCTGTCTACTTCCTTGTCTGCTCTTGTATTCTCGTGCTTCTTAATAATGTTATTGGCATAATCATCAATTGATGCACATGCTACAAGACCTGTCTGTGAACGGCCATCCATAATAAGTTCGTAAATATAATAGCAAGCCTTTGAATCGCTGACAAAATCACCGCATTCAATTCTTCTGTTAAGCTCATCTCTTGCCTTTAAATATACTCTTTCATCATATGTATCCACATCATCAGGAAAGAATGTTTCAGCCCTGTCGATTGCAAGGAAAGAATCAGGATTAGCCTTAACAACTTCCTTGGCTTCCTCTCTGTTATATACGTCATATGGAAGGGCTGCAATTCTGTCTGCCATATCCTCCCTCGGTCTGATTGCCTTAAATGGTTTAATAACTGCCATGTTTATCCTCCTAGTTTTTTAAGCTGTCCAAATTGGTAGCTTTTAATTTCTCTATAATTAAATCATACTTGTCTTCATAACACCTTGGAATCGCAAAAGAACAACTTTTCTTAGGCTTCTTAAACAGATGATTAATATTATTTATATCTCCTGTCATGGTAAATATCTCCAAATAGTGATTGCTTATTGTATAATACAGATCCACCTTTGGATATACCAAATCCATAACTTTCCTTGTATAAAAACCAATTCTTGAAAGTTTTATCTCATCATCCTTTATTGTACCAAATATCTTGGCATATCTTGGTATGTCGGGCATTTTCTCTTTATCAATGATAATTGCAAAAGCACAGACAACACCTTCATTTGTATCCTTATTGGCACTTTTAAGTATCTTTTTGGGAATCTTTGCCATAAATGGCTTTGTCTTCTTAAAGGCCGGAAACAAATCTCCATAAAATGGCTTTGCATAAATGTTATAAAAGAAATCTAGCGATCTTGAAGATGTCTTTAATAACAGTATGCAGATTATTATAAATCCAATATTTACACCAATCGACAGCGTCGGAAAGAAAGTTCTGATCAGAAAAAGCCCCGCCACCATAAACATTACAAACATCTCATAAAAGAATGATGTAAAAGGTATAAATGATATATGAAGCTGCAAAGCCTGCATGCCAAGCATTGTTTTGGAAACCAGATTTGATATTCCAATTGCTATTGCTGTGGATACTGCAGCATATAATAAAACAAGAATAAATACTACATAAGGAAGTGCCCCACCGGTATAACTCCTAAGCGTATCCTCATGCTTTAAACAAATATAATTAAGTATATATAAGTTATTTATTGAACAGTAAGCCAGATAAATATAAGTTATTAACCTGCCAAGCTGAACATACAAAATCATGGCAATTTTACGGCTGTTTGACATACAAAGCATAAACTTGCCGATTATATATATACCAATAAAGAGAAAGCTCATAAATGGATTGACGTAAAAGGTTTCAATATTAAAAGTCAGGCCCAGATAAGCACTGATATAATATGTAAAACCTGAAAGCATCAGTCCTAAAAAAGGTTCAACAGATATGCATATAATCTGAGTATACGAGGAAAAGCATGCTAAGAATAATTCATTTAATATGCCAAGTAACTCCAAGTTATTTACTCCTCGCTCGTTTCTTCATTGCTGTCTGCTTCTATCATATAATCCACAACTTTCTCATCATCCAGTTCAAAGAAAGCCTTTATTCCGCTTTTGAAATTATCAAATTTCTCTTTTCTTACGGCTGATTTCTCTGACTTGATTCTGTCTTTTTCAGCCTTTCTTTCATCAAGGAATATCTGATAATCAGTAAATCCTGTAAGTTTAATCAATCTTTCCAGGGCATAATAATATCTGTTACTAAGAACAAAGGAAAATTCCTTCCTTGGATTCTTCTTATCCATATTTCCCGGAACATTCTGATATGAGAATACTTCGAAGAATCTGTGGCCTTTTCTGATATATATTGGATTATCATCATAATCCTTAAGATTATATGTAATCATCTTCTTGCCCCAGAGTTTGGAAACAAGATATATATTATCTTCCATTCCGATAAGGTAGAGTCTTACCAGTTTTTTCTTAGGCATTCCAAATAAGGTTGAATACTTATGAATAAATACCGGCACGCTGAGTTCTACTTTTTTATCACCAACAAACTGCTTTCTGATTTTGCGAGGGAGTTTAATGGTAAGTTCTACATGAGGATCAAATCCCTTAAATCTCTCAAAAAGCGGCTTTGCATATATTTCCTTGAAATAATAGCAGGCAATATAGCATTTTCTAAATAAGAATAATGCAATTATAAATATAATCAGATTAAGGGCATATCCAAGCGGCGGGAATATTACATTTATAAGTAAAATGATAATTACAAGTGCGCTCTTTAAAAACTCACAGATAAAAGCACTGCCCGGAATAAATGAAAATACCATTTGAAGTACTTCCATACCCTCTATAACTGTCTTAATAACCAGATATACCACAATTGATACAATAGCCATAAATACAGCATAAATAGTCGTAATGGTGGCCATCAGCGGATTAACTGCAGAAACATCACCGGATGCCGCATTAACCGCGCCATTTAAATTAATATCAGTAAGACCCCAGATATTCATAATTCCAATAACAATTACGAAAGCCAGGCCTAAATATTTTTCAAGCTGTCCCAGGGTAATAATTCCAAAAACCTCGGTTCCTTCAAAACATTTCATTAATTTACTTGCAATAAAGAAAACAAGAATAACCACAAGAACTACCGGGTTACCTGCAGGCGTGGACATTACATGAAGAGGATTACCAATCAAATTATTGATATTCTCCATTATTCCAAGAAAAAGAAGGGCCGTAAAAGGCTCACAGGATATTCCAACTATTCCGGCATAAGAACCGGCTATTGTTTTAAAAGAAGCTGACGAAAATAATACAGCCAAAGAAAGAATCGTATCTCCTACAGGTACATCTCCCCCACCCTGCGTTGCTTCAGCAGCCAGTGGAAATCCACCAAGAAGCGGTCCTGTAAAAAATCCCAGGAAAATAATAAAACCAAGATATAAAAATATTAATGATTTATGCTTATCATATTCAATTTTGATAATATCTTTCATCTTATTACAGATTCTCCCTTAAAACAGCAATTTTGCACATAAACATACATAATAATTTTACTTTTTTTTAGCCAATAAATCAAGAATAATCACCTTTTTAAGCCATAAAAAAAGCCCAGACTTTAACTGTCTGGGCTTAAGTAATTAAAATAGCTTATTATTTAACTTTTCTTACTCTGAATACGCCATCAATTGCTGCAAGTTTAGCAACTACATCATCTGTAATTGGCTCTTCAACATCAAGCATTGTATAAGCATAATCTCCTTTTGACTTATTTGTCATATCAGAGATATTAACGTTTGCATCACCAAAGAGTGCTGTAAACTTAGTAATCATATTAGCGATATTCTTGTGGAAAATAGCAACTCTGCCTGCATTTGTACAAATACCCATATCACATGCAGGATAGTTAACTGAGTTTGTAATATTACCGTTTTCAAGGTAATCTTTCATTTCCTTAACTGCCATCTTAGCACAGTTGTCTTCAGATTCCTCTGTAGAAGCACCAAGGTGAGGAATTACGATACATCCGTCAACACCTGCTGTTGTAGGATTAGCGAAGTCTGAAACATACTTTCTAACCTTACCAGCCTTAATAGCTTCAACAACTGCCTTCTCATCACAGAGTACGTCACGTGCAAAGTTAAGAATGATAACGCCATCTTTCATCTTAGCGATTGCTTCTGCATTAATCATACCCTTTGTTGAATCAAGTGCAGGAACATGAATTGTAATAAAATCACAATTTTCGAAGATTTCATCAACGCTGTTAACGTGGTTGATTCTTCTGCTTAAGTGCCAAGCTGCATTGATTGAAAGATATGGATCATAACCATAAACTTCCATTCCAAGTTCATTAGCTGCGTTAGCAACCTTAACACCGATAGCACCAAGACCGATAACACCTAACTTCTTGCCTTCAATTTCTGTACCAGCGAAAGCCTTTTTAGCCTTCTCTGCTGTCTTACCGATATTCTCGTCAGCCTTATTCTCTTTAACCCATTCGATACCACCAACGATATCTCTTGAAGCAAGGAGCATACCAGCTAAAACAAGTTCCTTAACACCGTTTGCGTTAGCACCAGGAGTATTGAATACTACAATACCTTTCTCAGCACACTTGTCCAAAGGAATATTGTTAACACCGGCACCGGCTCTGGCAACACATAATAAGTTATCTGATAACTCAAGTTCATGCATAGAAGCACTTCTTACGAGTACACCATCAGCTTCATCAAAATTATCTGTTGCAGCATAATTAGAATCAAAATTATCAAGACCTACCTTAGCGATAGGATTTAAGCAGTTATACTTAAACATTTTATGCATTCTCCTTCTCGAATTTCTTCATAAATTCAACTAATTTCTCAACACCTTCAATTGGCATTGCATTGTAGATACTTGCTCTCATACCACCAACTGTTCTGTGACCTTTAAGGTTAACAAAACCAGCCTCTGTAGCTTCTTTGATGAACTTAGCTTCAATTTCATCCTTCTTCTCTTTGTCAGCAATATCGCAAACGAAAGGAACGTTCATTAAAGATCTGTCCTCTTTTACTACAGTACCAACGAAAAGTTTGGACTCATCAAGATAATCATAAAGAATCTTAGCCTTCTTCTCGTTTAACTCTTTCATCTTCTCAAGTCCGCCCATCTTCTTGAGCCACTTGAATACCTTGCCACAGATATAAATTGTATAGCATGGAGGTGTATTATATAAAGAATCATTATCAGCCTGAGTCTTCCACTTAAGCATGGTTGGTGTTCCAGGAAGGCACTCATCTGTAATTAAATCTTCTCTGATAATGGCGATTACACAACCTGCAGGGCCAACGTTCTTCTGTACACCACCGTAAATAACAGCATACTTGGAAACATCAACTGGCTCTGATAAGAAGCATGATGAAACATCTGCTACTAAATCCTTACCCTTTGTATTAGGTAATGTTTTATACTTTGTTCCGTAAATTGTGTTATTCTCGCAGATATATACATAATCCATATCATCTGTGATAGGAAGATCTGAACAATCTGGAATATATGAGAATGTCTTGTCTGCAGAGGATGCAAGTTCAACAGCCTCACCATAAATTTTAGCTTCAGCAAAAGCCTTCTTAGCCCACTGACCAGTTAAGATATAACCAGCCTTCTTATTCTTCATCATGTTCATAGGAACTTCAGCGAAGAACTGTGAAGCACCACCCTGTAAGAATAATACCTTATAATTATCAGGGATATTCATGAGATCTCTTAAATCCTGTTCTGCTTCTTTGATGATCTTATCGTATACTTTTGAACGATGGCTCATCTCCATAACAGACTGTCCTGAACCCTGATAGTCAAGCATTTCAGCAGCTGCTTCTTTTAATACTTCTTCAGGTAAAACAGCCGGACCTGCAGAAAAGTTATAAACTCGTGACATTTTAAACTTCCTCCTTAGCATCTTAAGATAATCTATAATCTTCACGGATATGTCGACTCCGTAAATCACACTAAAATTAATTTTACATTTCTAAAGAATAATAGTCAATAACTAAAATAGGGTTTTTGATATTATTTTAACAAAGTAAAATTTTTAATAAAACATTACAACCGGTGTTCCAACTTCAACCATGTTATATAATTCTCCTGCCTTGCTCTTAGGCATATTAACACAGCCATGGGAACCGTTGTACTTATATTCATCGCCGCCGAATCTTCTTCGCCATGTAGCATCATGAAGACCGATATTGCCATTTACTGCCATCCAGTAATAAACAAATGAAGCATAACCAGGTCCTCTTAATGTACGATTTCTCTGCATATAGTAGATATAACAGATCTTCGCCGGAGTTCCGGTTCTTCTTGCAATATTTCCGGTAACAACGTCTGTTTCAAGTTTAAGCTTATTATTTTCATAATAATAGAGTTTCTGAGCTGACATATCAACCTCGATATATGTACCACCAAGGTCGTCATAGCCATCTCCTTTGGCCTGGCACTTATAAACAGGCTCTCTCTTAACTCCGGTAATATTATGATTATATTTATCAAGGAATTCTTTGGCTTCTAAATCCTCATCAATATCATCACCATAGAGACCACCTTCAAAAGTAATCTCATCACCTCTTGTCGACATGAAGTGTCTGGTAATATTTATTGTTTCATACTGCCTTAGGATTTCCTTAATTCCTTCTTCGGCCTTTTTCTCATCAAGTGAGTATTTACCATCTGAATCAGATACAAATTTGCCATCTTCATCAGTTAAAATCCAGTTGGCAATCTGTCCGGGTCCTACAACAACTTCTTCATCTCTTATAAGATAAGTATATGTATAATTCTGGACACGGTTGATCTTGTCATAAATGGCTACATTATTTCTCATTTCAGTACTTACAATGAGACTTTTATAATATGTATCCTTATCAAGTTCAATAGTATCTTCTAAGTTGTAAACACCTTCAATGATTCTTTCATTTACCAGATCCTTGCAAATCAGATCCTGAGTATGGTCTTCAATTACATAACCTTTATCAGCTGTTTTGACAATTTCAATGGTATTATGAATATCATAGACATCACCTGAATAAATCAGGCATTTGTCAACATTTGAAAGAAGTTTTTCCTCATCAAAAGATACAACAGGCTCAACCTTGTAATTTTGCTGATTAAAATAATAAATCGGCCATTTAAAAGGATCCTGAGAAGTCATAATCTTATTAAGACTTTCAAGATAATCAACACTTAAATCAATATCTGTAGTTGGAACCTTATAGGTTTTGCCGTCAGGATCAACAATTTTAAGCTGCTTTAAATCAACCTTCTTCAAAAGAATGTCATTGACAGTCTCGGCATCATATCCTGTTACATTCATACCATTAATATAAGTATTAAGTCCGTAACCGAAATTATCTGCAAATTTATATGCATATCCTACATATACTCCACCTACAGCCGTAAGCATCAGCAATAATAAAGTTAGTACAATAATTAATTTCTTTTTCATATCAAAAATTACTTATTCTCATTTTTCTCAACTGATTCAATTGCTGACTTACGCATAGGAATTCTGCAGTTCTTGTTAGAACCGAATTCAACGATAACATCTTCCTCTGTAATATCAATTAATACGCCATAGAATCCGCTGGTTGTAACAACAACATCACCAACTTCCATTGATTCCATTATGGCATTTCTTCTCTTCTGTTCTTTCTTAGTTGGAGCAAAGAAGAAAAAATAGCCCAAAACAAGGAAAAATGCAACATATACAATCATTAACGTTATGTTCATTCCACCGCCTGTCTGCTGCGTAGCCTCTAAAATCATTAACATATTTTTAACCTCCTATACTTAATCAGACTGACTCATAGTCTGAATTTTGTTTCTCTTATATTCTGAATAATTGCCGTTTTCAATGGCTTCTCTGATTTCCGCCATCATATTATTGTAAAAGTAAAGATTATGCATTACGCAAAGTCTCATACCCAGCATTTCTTTGGCTTTAAGCAGATGCCTTATATAGGCCCTTGAATATCTCTGACAGGTTGGGCATTTACATCCTTCTTCAATCGGAGACATATCATTTTCATGAATTGCATTAAGCAGATTAATCTTACCCTTATTAGTATAAAGATGAGCATGTCTTGCATTTCTTGACGGATAAACACAGTCGAAGAAATCCACACCTCTGTCCACTGCTTCAAGTATATTTTCAGGAGTACCGACACCCATAAGATAAACCGGTTTATTACCCGGCAAATAAGGAATGGTATTCTCTAAAACATCATACATTTCTTCATGAGATTCGCCAACAGCCAGCCCGCCCAAGGCATAGCCCGGTAAATCCAGTTCAGAAATTCTCTTGGCATGTTCTATTCTTATGTCATTATAGACAGCACCCTGATTAATACCGAACAATAACTGATTCTTATTAATGGTATCTTCACGGGAATTGAGTTCGGTTATTTTGTCCTTGCATCTTACAAGCCATCTTGTGGTTCTGTCTACGGAATCCTGAACATATTTATAATCAGCCTTGCTGTTTGGGCATTCATCAAATGCCATGGCGATGGTTGAGCCAAGATTGCTTTGTATCTGCATACTTTCTTCAGGACCCATAAATATCTTACGGCCATCAACATGAGAGTTAAAATACACGCCTTCTTCTTTTATCTTCCTGAGTGATGAAAGTGAAAAAACCTGAAACCCGCCGGAATCAGTAAGTATCGGCTTATCCCAGACCATAAACTTATGAAGACCGCCAAGACTTTTAATAAGTTCATCACCCGGTCTTACATGAAGATGATAGGTATTGGAAAGCTGAACCTGAGTTCCGATTTTTTCAAGGTCTTCAGTACCTACAGCCCCTTTAATTGCTCCAACTGTTCCCACATTCATGAATACCGGAGTCTGTATATCTCCATGAACTGTATGAAAGACACCTCTTTTGGCTCTTCCTTCTTTTTTTAATATATCAAAAGTGCCCTGCATAAAACCTCTTATCTTAATCTGTAGAAAATAATACAGTTAGGTTTCTCGATTTTGATTTCCTTTGCACACATTGAAATTACGTGTTTATCAGTATCCACAGCAAAGAATGTCATGGTATCTGATTCATGATTTAAGGAAACAAGATGTTTATTATCAGGGAAAAGTGATGCATCCTTAGGATATGAACCACTTATAGGAAGGCACAGATTCTTGGTAAGTGTACCTTCTTCCTTATTAATATCGTAGATAATAACGCTGTTGTCACCGGCATTTGTGCTTAATAAATAATTACCGTCAAAAGAAATCTTAAGTGCTCTGGATGCACACTTTTCAGTATGATAATCATTTAATGTTGAAATAGTCTGGATTCTCTCGAACTCAGGATATTTCTCGCCTGCCTTATATGAGTAAACATCAATTGTATTACTCATTTCATTAACTATGTAGAAAAATCTGCCATCCTTTGAGAAAAGTATATGTCTTGGAGCAGAATTCTGATCACATCTGATAATATCAACTTCCTTTAATTTACCGGTTTCGGAATTAAGTTCATATACATTAACATGGTCCATTCCGATGTCAGCTACGAATAAGTACTTATTGTCCCTGGACATCTTAACGCAGTTAACATGTGGCTGGAAGCTTCTGTCTACAACCTCTCCCATACCTCTTAAGTATATTTCGTCTGTAATGCCTTCAACTCTGCCTTCGTTGTCGAGTTTGAGGGCGGTGATTTTGCCATCGTGATATCCTGCAACAAATAAGAATTTGTCTTCATAATCTGTTGAAAGATAGCAGCCTCTCATACCATTAATTGAACACATGTTAAGAGTTTCAAGGTCGCCGTCCGGCATAATCTTATAGCTCTCAACGCCAAAGTCTGTAATGGCATAAAGATATTTGTCATTATGAGAACAGGTCATATAGGAAGAATTGGTTATCTCCTTGCTTGTTCTAAAAGACAGGGTTCCCTTTTCAAGATCAACATCATAAACAGAGATACCGTGTTTGTCTTTCATTGTATAAGTTGAAACATATGCTACGTATTTTTCTGACATAGGTTTTTCCTCTTATTAAATGTAGTTTTTGACAATCAAAGTTACTATATCACATATTTATATAATATTACAAGTGTGAAGGATGTCGGAAAATTCTAAATAAAATCTACTTTATTTATACAAATCTATTGATTTTTTTTACATTAATAAATATACTTAAATAGTTTTGTAAGATGCGTTAGTTTAAATCGCAAAAGTTAGGAGCGTGATATTACATAATCCTGGTTGTTTAAGAAAGGTAATAAAGAATTGGGAAACAAATTAATTACATTAGAAAATATCTCTAAATCCTATGGCAGCAATACTGTTCTGGATGAATTAAATTTATATATTAACGAGAATGAATTCCTTACTTTGTTAGGTCCAAGTGGTTGTGGCAAAACTACAACTCTTAGAATTATTGGCGGATTTGAAACCCCTGACACTGGTAAGGTTATTTTTGACGGTAAAGATATTACATCTTTAGCGCCAAATAAAAGACAGGTTAATACTGTTTTCCAGAAATATGCTCTTTTTACTCATATGACAATTGCGGAGAATATCGCATTTGGTCTTAAAATAAAGAAGAAATCCAAAGCATATATTGATGACAAGATTAAATATGCTCTTAAACTGGTTAACCTGGAGGATTTTGCCAACAGAATGCCTGATTCTCTCTCCGGCGGCCAGCAGCAGCGTATTGCCATTGCAAGAGCCATCGTTAACGAGCCTAAGGTTTTGTTGCTTGATGAGCCACTTGGTGCTTTGGACCTTAAACTCAGACAGGATATGCAATATGAGCTTATCAGACTTAAAAACGAACTTGGAATTACCTTTATATATGTAACACATGATCAGGAAGAAGCTCTTACCATGTCTGATACTATCGTGGTTATGAACCAGGGTTATATTCAGCAGATTGGTACGCCTGAGAATATATATAATGAACCGGAAAATGCTTTCGTGGCGGATTTTATCGGCGACAGCAATATTATAAGCGGCACCATGATACATGATGAGCTGGTTGAAATTCTTAATGTTAAATGGGCCTGTGTTGATAAGGGCTTTGGAATTAACAAGCCTGTCGACGTTGTAATCAGACCTGAAGATGTTGAACTTGTTAAGGAAGACGAAGGAACAATCAAAGGTATTGTTACAAATATCATCTTTAAGGGCGTTCATTATGAAATGGAAGTTATGGCCAACGGTTTTGAATGGCTGGTTCATTCCACTTCTCTCTTCCCTGTTGGTACTAAAGTAGGAATCAAGGTTGATCCTTTCAATATACAGATTATGAACAAACCTGAAAGTGAGGACGAGGAGGCCATAGGCGTTGAAGAATAAGTATATTAAATTCCTTTCGGCGCCATACATTATCTGGGCATTAATATTCATAATCGTTCCACTTTTAATGGTATTTTATTATGGATTTACAGATAAAAGCGGTGCTTTTACCATAAGTAATATAACAGCAATTGCAACCCATGAGCATTCAAAAGCTTTATGGCTTGCTCTCTATTTGTCTTTAATCAGTACAGCAATCTGCATTCTTCTTGCATATCCACTTGCTATGATACTCTCTCACATTGGCGAAAATGCGGGAGCTAACAAAGATAAATACATGGTTTTTATTTTTATTCTTCCAATGTGGATGAATTTCTTATTAAGAACCATTGCATGGCAGACTCTTCTTGAGAACGATGGTGTTATTAATTCTTTCCTTAATTTACTGCACCTTCCTGCCCTTCGAATAATCAATACTCCGGCAGCCATTGTATTTGGTATGGTTTATAACTTCCTTCCATTTATGGTACTGCCACTTGTTAATGCACTTAATAAAATAGATATAAATGTAATTAATGCTGCAAGAGATCTTGGCGCTAATTCGGTTCAGACTTTCCTTAGAATTATTCTTCCGCTGTCTTTACCGGGACTTATCAGTGGTATTACCATGGTATTTATTCCATCACTTACCACTTTCATTGTCAGCGACTTACTTGGCGGCAGCAAGATTTTACTTATTGGTAATGTCATTGAACAGGAATTTACGCAGTATTCCAACTGGAACTTAGGCAGCGGTCTTTCCATTGTTTTAATGATATTCATCATAGTAAGCATTGTGCTTTCAACCATATTTGATAAAGATATGGAGGGAACTGCCATATGATGAAGTTTATTAAGAAGTTTTATCTTGTAATAATATTTATATTCCTTTATGCTCCTATGGTGACTTTGATTGTATTTTCCTTTAATAATACCAAGTCCAGAGCTAAATGGGGCGGATTTACATTTAAATGGTACGCGGGGCTTTTTAATGACAGTTCAATAATCCAGGCATTAATTAATACCTTAACCATTGCTCTTTTATCGAGCCTTATTGCCACTTTAATCGGTACTATCGCTGCCCTTGCAATGAATAATATGAAAAAACTCAGCAAGAATATATTAATGGGTGTAACCAACATTCCAATGCTTAATGCAGAAATTGTAACCGGTATATCCTTAATGCTTTTATTTATTTTCTTTAAATACAGATTCGGATATGTTACTATATTACTTGCGCATATTACTTTTAACATACCTTATGTTATATTAAGTGTCGCTCCAAGGCTTAAAACACTTAATCCTAACATATATGAAGCCGCCCTTGATTTAGGCGCAAATCCATTTAAGGCATTCTTTAAAGTCGTATTCCCTGACATTATGCCGGGTATACTTTCAGGCTTTTTAATGTGCTTTACAATGTCAATCGATGATTTTATCATCACTCACTTTACCAAGGGTGCCGGTGTAGATACTCTCTCCACCAAAATTTATGCACAGGTCAAAAAAGGCATTGACCCAAAAATGTATGCCTTATCTACTCTTATATTTGTGACTGTTTTAGTATTGTTAATACTGGTTAATTACACGCCAAATAAAGAGAAACAAAGGAAACCTAAAGGAGAAAAAGCAAAATGAAGAAATTGATGATTGGAATTTTGGGACTTACCTGTTTATTTGCTTTGGCAGGATGTTCAAAGACTTACGCTAACGGCGAAGTTTATGTGTACAACTGGGGAGAATACTGCGATCCTGAAACTCTCGAAATGTTTGAGGAAGAATATGATATCAAAGTTATCTATGATGAATATGAAACTAATGAAATCATGTATCCAAAGGTTGAAGCAGGCGCAGTAAAATATGATGTAGTCTGCCCTTCAGATTACATGATCTGCAAAATGATCGAGCACGATTTATTACAGGAAATAAACTTTGACAACATTCCTAATTCTACTAATATTGGTGACCAGTATTATAAAATGTCAGAGGAATTTGATCCGGGTAATAAGTATTCCGTACCTTACTGCTGGGGAACAGTTGGTATTCTTTATAACAAGACCATGATTGACCCTGAAGATACTGTAGATTCATGGAGCATTCTCTGGGATGAGAAATATTCAAACAGCATTCTTATGCAGGACTCTGTAAGAGATGCATTTATGGTTTCATTAAAGCTTAATGGTTATTCAATGAATACCTTAAATGATGATGAATTAGAGGTTGCAAAGGATTCACTTATTGAGCAAAAACCACTGGTTCAGGCTTATGTTATTGACCAGGTTAGAGATAAAATGATTGGTAACGAAGCTGCCCTTGGTGTTATCTACTCAGGTGAAGCCATCTATACACAAAGAGAGAATCCTGACCTTGAATATGTTATTCCTAAGGAAGGTACAAATGTATGGATTGATTCATGGGTAATTCTCAAAGATGCAGAGAATGTAGAAAATGCAGAGAAATTCATCGATTTCATGTGCAGACCTGACATTGCATTAATGAACTTTGAATATATTACCTACTCTACTCCTAATGATGCAGCAAAGGAATTAATCGAGGATGAGGAAATCAGAAATTCAGAAATCGCATTCCCTGATTTATCTCAGTATAACGACCTTGAAACCTATATCTATCTTGGTGATGAAGGTGATGAGAAATATTCAGAGCTCTGGAAGAAAGTTAAATCAGAGTAATTATAAAAATTAATATATAATATAAATTATGCCTGTCTTTATAGACAGGCATTTTTAATATCTGCTCCGTGGTCCAACTTAAGGCGGGGTTCGCAAGGCACGGCGTGCGCAGTTCGTGAACGTGGCGTGTGCGATGTATGGCGCATGGCACATTCGGCGCGGGGCGCGTGACCCGGCGCAGTGCGTGTGCTCGTGAGCGTGCGTGACTCATAGCGCGTGGCGTGTGGCCCCAGCCGGCACCAAGGCGTAAAAAGAGCCCGACATAATCGGGCTCTAACTTTTTATTTATGGTCTTACCGGGAAGCCAACCTTCTTCTGCACTTTGCGAAGAGTCTTGGTTGAATAATACTGAGCTTTCTCAGCATTCTCTTTAATAATACCATCAATATATTCTTTATCCTTGCTAAGTTCATTAAAACGCTCATTAAGAGGCTTTAATAAATCAGCAACTGTTTCACCAACGGCAAGTTTGAAATCTCCGTATCCCTTGCCATCAAACTCTTTCTCTATCTCTTCCACACTCTTTCCGGTACATGCAGAATAAATATCAATAAGATTTGAAATACCAGGCTGTTCTTCAGAATGTCTGACTACGCCGGCTGAATCTGTAACGGCTCTCTTGAACTTTCTGATGATTGTATCTGTATCATCTGTTAAATAGATGCTGGCATTAGGATTCTCATCTGATTTACTCATCTTCTTACTTGGATCCTGAAGACTCATAATCTTCGCTCCTGCCTTACCTAAATAAGGTTCAGGAACTGTGAATACATCGCCATAAATACTATTAAATCTCTGAGCAATATCTCTTGTTAATTCAAGATGCTGAAGCTGATCCTTACCTACCGGAACCACATCAGCCTGATAAAGAAGAATATCAGCAGCCATAAGTACAGGATAAGTAAATAAACCTGCATTAATATTATCAGCATGCTTGGCTGACTTATCCTTAAACTGTGTCATTCTGTTTAGTTCACCCATATATGTGAAGCAGTTAAGAATCCATGCAAGTTCAGCATGTCCTGAAACATGAGACTGATAATAAAGGCAATTCTTCTTTGGATCAAGTCCTGCCGCAATATATAAAGTAAGCAGGTTTCTAGCCTTTGTTCTTAATTCTGCAGGGTCCTGACGAACTGTAATTGAATGTAAATCAACTACAGAATAAAAACATTCATATTCATCTGCCAGATTAACCCAGTTTTGCAGAGCTCCCAAATAGTTGCCAAGTGTAAGGCTTCCTGTAGCCTGCATACCACTAAATAATACTTTCTTATCACCAATCATTATTATATAATCCCTTTCTCTTTATATTTACATAGGCACAAAAGCTGTAAAAATCGCCACCGAGCGGCCTTTTAATATATAAACTTCCGAACCGGCTCTGTCTTCAGTCTTTTTAACCTCTTCCGTTCCCATCACAAAATTCCATTTATTTTTGGATGGTAATTTAGGAAGGGCAAAATCCATGTCGTCCCAGTACATATTATAGGCAATATATGTTAAATTAACACCCTTCTTACCTGCAAAAGCCTTCTCAGTATACATTATTGCCACATGTCTGTTGTAATTATTTAAATCTGCTCTCCAGGCATCCTGTCCATGATAGGATAAATCCGGGAATCCTACAGAATCAACATCAAGCATTGTAAGCTCATTGTCTTTATGGAATATAGGATTACTCTTTCTGTATTTAATAAGTTCTTTTACATACTCAAGCACTTCCGTATTGGTTTTATTCATATTCCATTTTACATGAGTAATATCATTGTCCTGGCAGTATGGATTATTATTACCATTCTGGGTATTCATCAGTTCATCCCCTGCTGTAATCAAAGGAACTCCCTGTGATAAAAGCACAAATGAAAATGCATTTTTAATCATTCTCTTACGAAGAGCATTAACCAAAGGCTTTTTGGTCTTACCTTCAACGCCGCAGTTCCAGCTGTAATTATAATCAGAACCGTCGTTATTCTTCTCGCCATTATCCTCATTATGCTTCTTATCATAAGACACCAGGTCATTAAGAGTAAAACCATAATAGTTGGTAATGAAATTGACATTTCCAACATATCCATTCTTACGTCTGTTAAGCTCTAAGAAGGTTTGGAGCATATCTTCATCACCTTTAAGATAACGCCTGGTCTTATACATAAATTCATCAGAATATATACACATATTCTTGAATTTAGGTTTATCTTTATTTCCGTACATTTCCTCATAAGGAATATAATCATACATTATCTTGGTATGAGAAAATAATGGATTTAAACCAAGTATTGGAAGCGGCATATTATTACCTTTAAGATGGAAACCATCAATGTGATAACTGTATACAAAATGATACATTACCTCACCAATAATGGTTCTTGAAACTTTATCCGGGAAATATAACTGCATAATAACTTCTATGCCATTTTTGTGAAGTTCAAGTACTGTTTCCCTAAGTTCCTTACAAGGATCGTCAGAATAAGCATATGAAGCCTTAGGGGCAAAATAATAGCCTTCCTTAAATCCCCAGTAATTAAGTCTTTTCTTTGAAAAATCAATATTTTTGGCGCCAGAATTAATAAAGGCATCTCTGTCAGCACTGACTTCCACCTCTTCAAATTCATAACAAGGCATAAGTTCAATGGCATTTATACCCAAATCCACAAGATAAGGAATCTTTTCCTGAATACCTTTAAATGTACCCTTCGCCTTAACCTTGGATGATGGATGCGCCGTAAATCCTCTTACATGAAGAAGATAAATTATCATGTCATTATATGGTATATTCAGTTTTTTATCTGAAGACCAGTCAAAGATCTCATCGTCAAAACCACCGGACAAATTCTTCTTATAATCCGTTATGCCATATACTTCATTACCCAGTATCTTTGTTGCAAATGGATCAACAAATTCCTTATTACCCCTGTAATAAGTATAAGAATATTTCTTAAAATCAATATCCTTAATAAGCATTGATACCACATCACCAACTCTGTTACCTTTATCAAAAGAGATTTTAGTCTTCTTGCCGGTATCAAGGTTGTTAAGAATAATACCCATCTCAAGATTGGTGTCATTTATTGCCGCAATATGAACATCGTTCCCAATAACTTCTGTTCCTATCGGATATGGTTTTGAACCCTGTACCTTAAAATTATCCATATAACTCCTTAAAAACCCCTTATTTTCAAACAAAAAAGCAAGATTATTATATCATAAAAGAGTTTATTATTCAATCAATCAGTAAAATCTCCGCTTATTCTTGCTTTTTATCAGTCCACTTGATACAATAATCATAAATAATTTCCTATTAAGGAGGTCTGAAATGGCTAAAAATGACGAAAATATGAATCCTGAAGATACTGATATCACTGTAGAGCTTGAATTAGACGATGGAAGCAAAGTTAATTGTGCTATTATCACTATTCTTACTGTAGATGGACAGGATTATATCTGCCTTCTTCCTATGGTTGATGAAGATGATGAAAACTACGGCGAAGTATGGTTCTATGAGTATCATGAAGATGGTGACGATGAAGATTCCGATCCAGACCTTGCATATATCGAAGATGACGAAGTATACGAGAAAGTTGCTGATGCCTTCGACGAATTTCTTGATGGTCAGGAATTCGATGAAATCATCGAATCCGAAGAATAATCACTTCCCCATCTCTTTAATAAACATAGATGGATTAGTATAGTCATGTAATATATACAGATTATCTTTTGCTCTTGTTACGGCTACATAGAAGATACGCCTTTCTTCCGAAAGGTTATCTTCGATGTGGCCGTTTATTTTTGGAACTCTTCCACTTTCAATATCAGGCAGAATCACAACCTTGAATTCAAGCCCCTTGGATGCGTGCATTGTCATTATATTTATTCCGTCATCATTACCTCTTTTTTCATATTCATAATTATTAAGCACATATATTAAATCTTCCAGTTCTTCATATTCTTTTGAAATATCAAGTAAATCCTCAATTAATCTTAAATTCTCACTGTAATTATCAGTAACCTTAAGATTATCCTTAAGATATGCTTTATAACCTATAACTGTAAGAATATAAATAATTCCTTCATACAGGCTTAGATTTCTTAATTTTTCAATATCTTTTTTAAGTCTGCACATAGCATCATAAAGATACTTTGTTTTTCTTGCCCTGTATATAATTTCATCAATATCAGGTTTATTGGATGTAATGTCTTTAAGAGGCATAAATCTTACCGGTTTATTAAGTATTCTGAGCCAGTCTTCCTTATCATCCATATCGCGGCTGATTCGTAAATATCCAAGTATATCTTTAATTACTTCCCTGTCTGTCATTGATATTTTCTTTTCTTTGATATTAAGTGGAATACGTTCTTTTACAAGTTTTCTCATTATTCCAGGATTAAAAGTATTGGTCCTGAATAATATTGCAATATCCTTATATTCCATACCTTCATTTATCTTTTCATTTATGATATCAAAAACAGCCTGTGATTCATCACTGTTCATCTTATAAGGAATCACTTTAACAAGGCCTTTATCTTCCGATAAAGCCACAGATTCTTTATCAAACCTGTTTATATTATGTTTTATAAGAGAGTTTGCTCTTTTAACAATGCTTTCCTTACATCTGTGATTATTTGTCATCATAAATACTTTGGCTTTAGGGAAATCTTTTGTAAATTCAAACATATATCTTGGATCAGAGCCCCTGAATGAATATATGGCCTGATCTTCATCTCCCACTGCAAATACATTAGATGTATTAAAAAGCCTCACAACAGTATCATACTGAATATAATTAATATCCTGAAACTCATCAATTAAGATATATTCATATAAAGACTTAATCATTATTCCAAAATCCGCCTCAAAAGCTTTTTGATGACAAATCCTCAGAATATCATCATAATCCACGTAATTTAAAGCTTCACATCTTATATGATAATCTGTGAACACAGTTTTAAAGCCCTCTCTTAACGTAGGGGAAAAATATTCATTTATATTAATTCCTGAATTGATTACTACTGAAAATTCCCGAAGAATTTCAGTAAGAAAAAGATTATTTAGATTATTGATTTTGCGATTAATTAGAACCTGTTTTAGAATTTTATACTTGTCATTAACAGATATGAAATTCAAATCCCGAATACCCGATAGTTTAATAAAATTATAGAATATGGAATGAAATGTACCAAAAACCACGTCTCCATATTCCGAGCCAGTTAGTGTATGAAATCTGTTTTTAATCTCCAGAGCTGAAGCCCTTGTATAAGATATCACCACAATGGATGCCGGATTAATATTTAATTGTTCTATCAGATATCTTATCTTATGTATTAAAACATAAGTCTTACCACTGCCGGGACCTGCCGAAACAATTGCAGGTCCCTCATGGTATTTAATTATTTCTTCACTAGTGGCTGATATACCCTTAAGAGAGTTTGATGACAGCTGCTTTAAGCCTGTCAATTGACTCCTCCTTACCCAAGAGTTCCAGCATCTCTGTTGCACCGCAAGGTGTCATCTGTTTGCCTGACAAAGCTGTACGAACCGGCCATAAAACCATACCGTTCTTATATTCATGCTCTGTGGCAAAATTAACCAGCAATTCATATAATGCATCATTGGTATAATTATCAAATTCTTCCAGTACAGGAATTATCTCTTTAAGAATCTTAAGTGAAATTTCCTCATTGGTCTTCATCTTCTTATGCACATACATTGAATTATCATATTCAGGTACTGCATCAAAGAAATCAATTAATCCCGGAATATCTGGGAATATTTCAATTCTTGATTTGGTCATTTCAAGAAGCTTGTCCACATTTATATCCCTGTGAACAGTCTCTTTGATATAAGGCATTGCAAACTTGGCATATTCTTCCATATCCATAGCCTTAATATATTCGCCATTCATCCATTTTAACTTTGTATAATCGAATACTGCAGGTGACTTGGACATATGCTTGTAATCAAAGACTTTAATTAATTCTTCCAAAGAGAAAATCTCTCTGTTATCTGTTGGTGACCATCCAAGAAGAGCCACGAAATTGATAATAGCATCGCTTAAGAAGCCCTGTTCAAGTAAATCCTCATATGATGAATGTCCGCATCTTTTGGATAATTTTGCATGATTCTCATCAGTAATCAAAGGACAGTGAACATATACAGGAACTTCCCATCCGAAAGCATCATATAATCTGTTATATTTAGGTGATGATGATAAATATTCATTACCTCTTACAACATGTGTAATGCCCATGAGATGATCATCTACAACATTGGCAAAATTATATGTAGGATAACCATCAGACTTAATCAGAATCATATCATCAAGTTCAGAATTATCTACTGTAATATCACCATAGATTTCATCATGGAAAGTAGTTGTTCCGGTTGTCGGATTATTCTGTCTTATAACATAAGGCTTGCCTTCAGCAAGATTCTTCTCAATCTCTTCCTTTGATAAATGTAAGCAGTGCTTGTCATATACACACATTTCCTTACCATCAATCACAGTCTTAAGAGATTCAAGTCTCTCCTTATCACAGAAACAGTAATAAGCCTCACCTTTTTCAATAAGCTTCTTGGCATATTCAAGATATATACCACTCTTTTGTCTGTCGCTCTGAACATAAGGACCAACGCCCTTATCTTTATCCGGACCTTCATCATGAATAAGTCCTGTCTTCTCTAAGGTTCTGTAAATTATATCTACAGCGCCTTCAACATAACGCTCCTGATCTGTATCCTCAATTCTAAGGATAAAATCCCCGCCCTCATGCTTGGCAATTAAATATGCATATAAAGCAGTTCTTAAATTACCAACATGCATACGGCCTGTTGGAGATGGAGCAAATCTTGTTCTAATCTTAGTCATTAATGTCTCCTTAATTATTTTTTACGTCTTGATACTGCTACAACAATACCTGCAATTATGAAGCCTGCCGGTAAAATAAGCAGACAGATTGCTGCATAAATACCAATCATACCATAATCAACCGTAATCGGATCATATGACATGCTCTTGGCAGGAATCATTGACTTAAGTTCTACATCAGTAAATTTAAGAATTGTATCAGTAACAAGTTTTGCATTGGCACCACTAACCATGGTATCCAGACTTTCATTTAAGAATTCCGGTGTACCGATAAGTAATGCTTCTGCTTCATTTTCACCATCAATATACTTACTTGCATATGCAGCTGTAATGAATGGTCCGGCTTCATCACCGTCTTCATATTCAAGTGAAGTGCCCTGTGAAAGAACCTTACAGTATGAATCACCGGTTGATACATAGAGAGCCTCTACGTAAATATCATCCGGAATATCCGCTCTTGTTTCCATACCTCTGGTCTGGGCAAAGAAGTTAAACATCTTGGTATTATAAAGGTCTGCTGTAACCGGGTTGTAAATTGGATCAAGCAATAAGAAGTATGGATAATCACCATACATATAATATGAGTTGGATTCAATTACAGTTCCTTCAGTTAAAACAACACCAAATTCTTCCATAAATGCATCATAATTAGGTGTATTATCAATATCCATTGATGCAAGTAAAATTAATTTACCACCCTTATCCCTGTAATTCTCCAGAGCCTGAATTTCTTCAGGATTAAGGTCATTGGCTGGTCCGTTTACGAGTACTACTGAAGCATCCTCAGGAATATCTTTCTCTTTCATGATTGATAGTTCATCTACTGTAAAACCACCTTTACCAATGGTCTCAATAAATGTATATGGAACTTCTCTCTCACCATGACCTACAAGATAATAAATATGCTCATCAACATCTGAAATAAGTGAAGAAATTGCAGATGTAATCTGACCTTCAATATCAATTGAAACATCATTAACAGCATACTGACCTGTAGTATAATCAATGCCGTAATCGTAAACATATAATTTATCTGCTGAAACTACCCTGTACTTATCTATAACCTCATTACCACTTTCATCAGTGGATTTAGTGCAGACAAGCAATCCGCCATAATCAAGGGCTTCAGCATAATCATTAAAGAAATTAGGATTATCTTTATTGTCAATAAACTCTACCTTGATCTTATCGCTGTATTTACGATAATTGTTAAGATATTTACTTTCAAAATCATCGATATCCTTCTCAGAACCACTTACATAAATTGTAATATCCTTATCAAGTGTATCAAGTACACTCTTTGTATCATCTGTAAGTGCTACCAGTTCCTTATCAGTAAAATCATATTCAACATATTTATCATCAGCAAAATTAACTGCAACATTAATGCCAACGAAAGCAGCAATTAAAATGAAGATGACGGCGATTTTGGATATGAATTTCTTCTTACCAACTGATTTAATAACAAAGCCGTTCTTTCCAAAAGCAACGCCAGACATAATAAGGAATAATGCAATAATTGAGATGATATAAATAATATCCTTAAGATTAAGTCCGCAAAGTGGAGTTAAGTTGATATCATAAGATACACCAAATAACATATTAAATGGTGTTGTGATATCAATATATCTCATGATGGCATAAATCCATGAATCCTCGCCAAAGAGATACATAGTAAATGTAGGTACAAGATACATAATGAATAAAACGCCATATGTAAGAATTGCAGCTACAAACTGATGCTCTGTTAAGGATGATAAGAACATACCAATTGATACGCAGACGCATCCAAATAAGAAGAATCCAAGCAGTGAAAGCACGGTTTCAACCATTGGAACAGGTCCGAATATTGTCATAACAAGAGCGCCCATAACAAGTATCAGGGTACTGATTAAAAGTATTGTGGCAAGAGCAAAGAACTTACCTAAAACAACACTTGTAATACTAATAGGCGACGATATTAAAAGTCTGTCAGTTCCTGCCTTCTTCTCTTCTGCGAAGGTACGCATTGTAAGTACCGGCAAAATAAGCAGCAGAATTATCATTAAAGCTGAAACTGTATATGACAAATATGGATTTGAATAAAACAGATTGTATAATACAAAATAAAGTCCTGCAAAGAATGTAAATATTGCAAGGAATAACCATCCAAAGAAGGATTTAAAATAAGTTTTAATCTCTTTAAAATAGATAGCAAGCATTATTCTTCATCCTCCTTTCCTTCTTCATCAGAAGATTCTTCTAAATCAGAGTCATCCGACTCATCATTATCTTCATCTTCATCATCTTCCTTCTCAGCAAGAGCCTCTTCCATAAGTCGTCTTTCTTCCTCTTCGAGTTCTTCGTTGAAATCTTTCATAATTTCAAGGTAACTGTCTTCAAGAGATGTCTTACTTACGCTAAGTTCAAGGATAAGGATTCTTGCATCAGATAAAGCAAAGGATAATTCTTCCCTGACATCCTCTCCCTCTTTTGATTCAACATTAAATTTAACGCCTGATGCATTCTCTTCAATAAATTTGTAATTTTCAATTTTTTCAATCTTTGATAATACTTTTTCCACAGCATCTTTTGATCCCTTTGCTGTAAAGTCAAAAGTAACACCCTTACGCTTGGAATTAATAATATTATCTGTTGTATCAGAAGCAACAACTCTTCCGTGAGAAATAACAAGACATTCATCACAGATAGCCGCAATCTCTGAAAGAATATGAGAACTGATAATAACAGTATGCTCTTCTTTCAAAGACTTAATTAAATTTCTGATTTCAATTATCTGTTCCGGATCAAGACCAACCGTTGGCTCATCAAGAATGATAATATCAGGATTACCTATTAAGGCTCCCGCTATACCAACTCTTTGTCTGTAACCTTTGGAAAGATGCTTAATTAATTTATACTGTACCTCCTGAAGTCCTGTTTTAACCAGAATATCGGCAATGGACTCATTTTTGGTATGTTTATCTATTTTTTTAAGACTACCTACAAAATTAAGGTATTCTGTTACATCCATATCCTGATAAAGTGGAGGAATTTCCGGAAGATAGCCAATACACTTCTTGGCTTCCTTTGATTCCACACCCATAATATGACCATTAATTGTAATTACACCTTCTGTTGGTGTAAGTAAACCGGTAATGGTATTCATAATTGTGGATTTACCTGCACCATTAGGTCCAAGTAATCCGTAAATATGGCCATCTTCTACAGTAAAAGAAACATCTGTAACTGCAGGATTCTTGCCATAATACTTTGTTAAGTGTTCAACCTGTATCATTTTTCAGCCTTTCTTATCGGATAATAATTATCCGAACATGAAATCTTTTCTCCCACACAATACTTGCCACCGCATAAAGCGATGGCAAGAATGTAATAGTATTTATAAATCAATAATTATTCAGCATCAGCTGTGCTTTCTGACTCATCAAAATGCTTCTCAACAAGCTTTGTAATAAATGGAACCTTGCAAACTTTACCCTTAAGTGAACCAAATACAAAGATAACAGTAAAGATAAAGTAAAGAAGATGTAATACATTATTACAGAATCTGATAACATCAAATGTTGAAAGCCAGTCAGCAAATCCATAGAAGAATTCACTTACGCTGAAAGCTTTGAATGTATTGAACATTCCGCCGAAGTAATAAATAACATCATAAATCACATCAGAAAACTGTGATAAGATACCTGTAACAACTGTAAATAATGCGCTAAATACAATTGCCTGAGTTGCATTAACTCTAAGATCCTTATTCTGTGAGTAGATTAATACTACTGCAAAAAGAACTGCACATGCTGTAAAGTTATAATAACCTGCAAAATAGCAAAGCATGCTGAGTAAAGCAACTGAAATACCTAATTTTGAACATTTTTGCATAACTGCACCTCCTAATTAAAATACAACTTAATTATAACGACTTTTATATTTTTTACAACCTTTTTAAGGTTAATTAACACCTGTGGCTCCGAAGCCGCCCCTGCTGTTATCATCAAGGCTTTTAACCTCTTCAAATATCAGTTTTGGCTGGTTCTTCATTATTCTGAACTGACATATTCTGTCATTAACATGAATATCCGTATCTCTCATTGCAAGAGCCGGATAAAACCATTCATCCTCATCTCCTGAATAAGAGCCATCGATTACACCCATATGATTGGTCTGTATGATACCAAAATTCTTAAAAGTAGAACTTCTTGGTACCACGTGAGCTTCATATCCATCCGGAAGTTTCATTCCAACTCCAAGTGGAATCAATGCCCATTCACCTTTATTTAAATGAATATCTTTGGCCGCTCTTAAATCAACCCAGTCTGATACGCCGCCAATATAATCAATTTTCTGTATCTCATCGCTGAAATATTTTATTTTAACAGATACTGATTCTTCCATTTTACTTTTCCTTAAATATTACACTTCGCTTTGCTCGTTATCAGTCTCTTCGATGGCCTGATTCTTTTTCTCTTTAGCTTTGGCAAAAGTAATTCCAAGAACTACAGCAAGAACAATTACTCCAACAAAAATCAGGAAAAGAATAAGTGCTGCCACAAAATAAATTACAAATGAAAACATTAATGTATATCCTCCTTATGCTAATCCTTCCACTCTCCTGTTTTAATAAACTCAGAAGCTATGCGGTCGGCATTACTTACAATTGAATCATCATATCCCATCAGTGACAAAAGCCTGATAGCATTTCTGCTGGTCGCCTTGCCGTCATTGATATGATAATTAAATACTATGTCATTATCCTTAATCTCTTCTTCAAAATGCATATTCTGATATGTATTCTCCAAAAGAGATGTAAGTTCAATATCATGAGTTGCAGCAAAGCAAAGGGATTTTCCCCTGCTTAAGGATAATAAAATCTCATATCCTCCGGCAATTCTCTCGACGGTATTGGTTCCCTTTAAAACCTCATCCACAAAACATAATACATTATAATCCATCGCAACCTTATCAAGCAATCTTCGAATGGATTTAATCTCAGCCATATAGTAGCTGTCACCTTTAAGTAAATCATCCTTTATTGTCATGGATGACATTATCTTATAGAATCTGCCCCTGTAACTCTTTGAAAGGGACGTATTAATGCTCTGACTAAGGAGTGCATTAATTCCTATTGTCCTGAGGAATGTGGACTTTCCTGAGGCATTAGAACCTGTTATAAGTACACCCTTCTTTTCTACCTTTATACTGTTACTTACAGGATTATCAAGAAGCGGATGATAAACATCAGTTACTTCCATATCATATTCATTATCAAGTTCCGGATTAGAATAATAATCAATTCTGTTTCTGTAATTGATTACTGAAATCTTACTCTCAACAGAACCCAGTATTGAGAACATTTCATCAATAGCCCCGGTATTGGCCTTAACATTACCAATAAGATTATTGAAAATAAACATATCGAGGTGTGTAAGCATATTAAGGTAATCATACAAACCACCTGAAATATCACCAACTGAGTTGGTATTACTTTTAAAAAGTATATTAATTAAAGGACCATTTATGAATTTAAGTTTCTTAATGTCTTCTTTTAATCTGACTTTTTCTTCACCGTATTCATCAGGAAGATAAGATTCAACAGCTATGGCGCATCTGACCATCTTGTTTATATATTTAAAGCAAAGCAGATATTCTGAAACATCTTTTTTATGATATAAATATATTCCTGCAACAACAATGGCATACAAAAATAGAAGCACCAGACCAAGATAAGGGCTAAATACAATCACACCAATAATAATTGCATAAATAAGCCATAAAATAATATATTTAATATTACTTTTCTTTTCCAGATTATCTAATTTATCAATATAATCATATAGGGAAAATCGGCCGGTTCTTGATAATAAATAAAAGCTTAAACTTAATTTATCCTTGTTGCCGCCATCCTTAATTAAATCAATCTTTTTCTCGTAATCACTTATATCCCACTTATCAAGATGAGGATTTAAAAGAGTATACATTAAATACTCATCACCTACGGAAGAATAGGAATAATTAATCTCTTTATATACAGATAAAATATCCAGATCCTCAAATGTTATTTCATCCAGAGTATCATCATTTTGATGTCTTTTGGCATATCCATATATGGATTTAAGCCTTTTCTGACTGTAATCCTTATTTGGAGCCCTGGATAAATCTGATTTAAAAGATTCAAGTATATTCTTTATTTTCTTTTTATCATCAAGATACCAGTATATTCTTACAAGAATAACAAATACAAGTATTCCTGACAGCACATAAATCCAAATCATTAAAAACTATTCCCACTCATCTTTTTCCAGATTATCAGACAAAGCAGCATCTACTGCCATGGAATCACATCTTTCATTCTCAGGATGTCCAGCATGTCCTTTAATCCAGTTATAATTAACCTCTTTACCTTCAGAGGCTTTAAGAAGTCTTTCCCATAAATCCACATTCTTAACAGGATTCTTTGTATTCCTTCTAAAATTACTTCGAAGCCAGCCCTGAATCCAGTTTTTATTAAAAGCATCGCTTACATACTTGGAATCAGTATAAACTTCAACCCTGACGCCTTTTTTAAGAGCTTCAAGTCCGGTAATTACTCCCATTAACTCCATTCTGTTATTGGTAGTATTTTCATACCCGCATGAGAATTCTCTTTCATAGAATTTACCCTTTGGGTCTGTATATTGCAGGATTGTTCCATATCCTCCGGGCCCCGGATTACCCCTTGATGACCCGTCAGAGAAAAGTTTAACAACCATATTACTCCTCAAGTGTAAAAGAATGTGGCAGCAGTTCTTTTAAAGTATATTCTTTTATATCACCCTCAGGTCCTGCCACATAAATAACAGCATCAGCATCCATAAGTTCTGACATAACCTGTCTGCATGTTCCACAAGGATATGCATAATCAGTTATTGCATCACCTTTAGGACTACCAACAACCAGAATATATTTAAGGTTGGAAGCGCCTTCGGAAACTGCCTTAAACATTGCAACTCTCTCAGCGCACACAGTATCTCCATAGGCTGCATTCTCTACATTACAACCTGAATAAATATTTCCTTTATCATCCATCACAGCTGCGCCCACAGCGAAGCCTGAATATGGACAGTATGAATTTTTTCTTGCCTTAAGCGCTGCATCAAGTAAAGTATTAATTATTTCCATAAGCCTTACCCATTTTAATAACTGATTTGGTTAAAAGTTCCTTAAACTTAGGAGCCGCCTCATTGGCAGCAGCCTGAACCTCTTCATGAGTTAAAGGATTAGGACTGATACCGGCTGCAAGGTTGCATACACAGGAAATGGCGCAGATTTTAAGTCCCATATGATTAGCTGCAATTGCTTCCACAACAGTACTCATTCCAACTGCATCAGCGCCAAGTGTCTTAAGCATTCTAATCTCTGCAGGAGATTCAAAAGAAGGACCTGTAAGCTGTGCATAAACGCCTTCCTTTAAGTCAATATTATTCTCACTGGCAGTTTCTTTAATAATAATCTGTAAATCCTCATCATATATATGAGACATATCCGGGAATCTGGTTCCAAGTTCATCAATATTTGGACCAATCAACGGATTAGGAGCAAAGCATGAAATATGATCTTTAAGCATCATAAAATCCCCGGCTCCAAAATTCGTATTAATACCACCGGATGCATTAGTTAAGAACAGGATTTTGGCACCCATTAATCCCATTAATCTTATTGGAAGCACAACATCTGAGATATCATATCCTTCGTAATAATGAACTCTTCCCTTCATACATACAACAGGAACATCATCCACATAGCCAAATATGAACTGACCTGCATGGCCCACAACAGTTGAAACAGGGAAACCATCAATGTCATGATAATCAATTATTGTTTCAACCTTGATATTATTCGCATAATCACCAAGTCCTGAACCAAGTACTATGGCTACAAGTGGCTTAAAATCAGTTTTTTCTCTAACCGTTTTAAGGCATTTATTTAATTTATCCATTACGGGATTACTCATTGGCTGTCTCCTTATTATCTTCAAGTTCTACTTTTAAATAGAAACCTGTAGGTTTATTCTCTATTTCCCTGACTATACCTTTTCTTGCCATAATTCTCTGATTGGTAGGGAAATTACCACTCATGGCAATGGCAGGTTCTACAACATAATAGTAACTGTACGGAAGTTTACCTTCTGATATTGGAACTTCCTGTCCAACAGTTACCAGATCTTCTCTTTCCATTTTAAATTCAACAAACATCTTTAATACCTTATTTCTTATATGTGCCCACAAGCTGAGCCTTTATTGGCCAGTCATTTCTTTTTGTATATATATCCTCTCTTGCATATATAAATAAATCATTATAATCTACAATGAATTTATCAGGTTTATATACCTCTATTCTGTAAACAGGCAGGTAGTTTGGCATCTCTTCTCCGGTTTCAAGAATTCCAAGACCGGTATAATCTCCAACAAAGAATTCAGGATATCCAAGTTCACTTAAATCCTTAAAAATCCTTTCATTGGTGGCGCTGTCTAAAGATTGCATATTATATGTCACATCATGATTATACATATTATGATTGACAAAAATATTCTCATCTAAGTAAGCTAGAGAATCAAAGAACTGTGTTATTCCAAATTCATGCTTATAATTATGGGCATCCCTGAATGATTCCGGGCTGAGACCATCTCCGATATAACTCATATCCCATCTAAGATAAGTATTGTTATTATCAAGTCCAAGCACTTCTACCGCATCTGCCATTTCTTTGGTATGCCATGTAACTTTTGTTATATCAGTATATGAGCAAAATACGGACCAGGCCAGAGACATGCCAACACATAAGCCTATAAACAATGGCACAGTCTTACGTATATAAGCTTTATCCTTATCAAAAACATATGGCCTGTCATCTTTTTTAAACAATGTAAAACCATCAAAACATATCCACATTACAAATAATATATATCCAAAAACAATGCCAATATGGTGATACCAGAAATATACATATGCACTGAATATGGAAAATAATACATATGGAATAATAAGTTCCTTAAGTTTTCCACACTTTTTTGCAACATATACTAACGCAGCCACTGTAAGCGCCCCAAGAATTATATTAATAACTGAATACGTGGACAAAGACACAAGTCTCGCCGCATAATCCTGAAGTCTTCCATCGAGCCCTGCATCAATAAACATGGAATCAGCAGGTGCAATTACAAGCATATAAACAAGGCCTTTTATAAAAGGCACAAGTCCGGTACTTACAACACTGTTTGTATCTGCTTTTGGAGATATTAAATATGCCAGGCCAATATTAAATAATAATATAAAACTTAATGATAATATTTCTAATATTAAGCTGCTTTTGCTTTCTTCTTTACTTTTACAGGTGCTTTCTTTTTGCCCTTCTGAAGAATTCTCTGAACTTTCTTTCTTGCATTCTTCTGGAAGTTCTTTGTCATACTGTTCAGAAGTGCTGTTGAAATCACTTTCACAAGATAAAGAATTATTATCGGAAGAAGGAGCTGTAATGCAATCAGTAATGCCCCCTTCAGCCAGGTTTTGATTAAAGGTTTGAATAGCTTGAATAGTAACATTTCTTTTCCTCCTTATAATATCTATTATTATTTCATAAGCCCAGATAATACAGATTCCGCAGGCTATGCACATGCCATAGGCTGTGCTTAGGCAAAGCAGCAGAATCAGTATCATAAACCTGATTGGTTTATTTCTTTTGGACTTATAATAATAAGCCATAAAAATCAGTACTGTGCAGGTTAATACATAAGGTCTTACAATAACACCAAATCTGAAAAACAGATAATATGTAAATGGTAATACGAACCTTACATATTTATTAAAAGGCGCTTTAAAAATCAGCATATATGCCAGAGTAATATTAAGTATGGCGCCCGGTATTCTTAGAGATGCCTCGAAACCAAGTCCGCTTTTGGCAAATATTGCAATTATAAGATGCCAAAGTGGCGGATGACCTTCGTAATGTGGAATCTTTGTAAGTATATCAAGAAGGCTTCCATCCCTGGCAATCAAATAGCTTTGAGCCTCATCATACATCGGCTCGTGGTAAGCACAGACTATAAAATATATAACTATATAGACGGCAAGCACTATAAATTCTATATAGTGTTTGAGAATATAATCTTTAACTTTATTCATATAATCACATTACTGCTGAAAAATCGGCCAGTCTGTTCTTGATGCAAATATGTCTGATCTTGCATATACATATTCATTTGCATAAATTGCATTATATTTATTTATTCTGTAACATCTCATTGAATATACAGGAATATAAGATACATTTGAAACATCAAGATCCATAAGACCTAATATTTCAGGACTGCCCATAATAAAATCAGGATATCCCTTCTCTCCTAATTCATGAAGATAAGCATTAGCCTCTTCTTCAGAAGGAGTATTATGATCTACATATCTCTTGTTAGGATCTCCATTGTTGAAATTATAAATATAATTTCTTCCCATAGGGTCATAAGCAAGAACATCCACGAAATTAACCATATTTACGTAATTATGGTAATCTTCCTTGTATAACTGTCTGATTTCAGTAGAAACTTCCATTGTTCCATCATCATTATACTGAATATCATTAAGTCTCTCTTCTACTCCTGCACCTGTATATTCATAAGTCCAGGATGATGCAATACTGTAATCATATAAATCATAAGTATCTATAAAAAGAGCAAGTCTCTTGGCATACCATGAATCTGAATTATAATCATTGTAGCAGGCCATTACAGTCCAGAATAATGGAACAACAACCATGATTCCGCCAAGGAAATACATATATTTCTTTCCAAAACCAGGCATCTGCTCTTCTAACTTATCAAGCAGCTTGATTTTGCCTAAGGTTTCAGGCTTGTCATCAAGGCAGATCCAGATAAAGAAAAGTGCAAATAATGAAACAATACCAATATGATGATTATAGAAATAACCAAGTGCTGCATATAAAGCAAATGCTGTATATGGCAGGATAAGAATTGCTTTTTTCTTAAATACATGTGCAATCATAATTGCTGAAGCAATAATGAATAAAGACATAAAGATGCAAAGTCCTGTAGCATAATCTGCTTTAATTACATCAGGAGTCTGCTGAAGTCTTCCAAGTAATGAAACATCACTAAGCAGTGCATCTGCAGGAAGCACAAAGAATGTATAAATTAAACATTTAATGGCTGATGTATTGGTCTCTCTTATCTGCGCAAAAGCATTGGATGCAGGGAATATTGAAACAAGTTCTGCTACTGCCAGTACTAAAAGGCATAAAAGTGAGTAAAATCTGCTGTCTTTAAATACTGTATTAAATGCCTTTTTGTTTTTAAGTTCAACAAGTATTTCAACTGTCCATACAACCGAGAACATGCAGGCAAAAAGCATACCGTAAGCTGAGCTTAAGCAAAGAAGCAAAAGCGATGCCACATATCTTACCGGATGTTCGTTTCTGCTCTTATAAAAGAATGCAAGAAATACGAAAGCCAAAAACATTATTGAATACGGACGACAGATTACTGTGTACTGATAGAATAAAAAGTATGTAAATGGAATAAGACATCTGAATATTCTCTTAAATGGTGCCTTAAATATGATTAATCCGGCAGCAATTGTTGTAAATAACATATTCCAGATTCTAAGGCCGTAATCCATATTTACACCGGTCTTGGCAAATACTGCAAGAAGCAGTGACCATAATGCCGGATGACCTTCATAATGAGGAGCATTAAATAAAAGTTCTTTAATTGATGCATCTTTGGCAAGCATCCATGACTGAATCTCGTCATACCATGGTTCATGATAAATGAACATTATGATTCCAAGTCCGATAAATGCAACAATTGCAATAAGTTCCGGAAGGTATTTAACTAAAAAATCATTTTCATCATCATCGTCTTCTGAACTTTTTTCTTCTGAATTATCTTCAGCCTTTTCTTGTGTTTCTGTTTTTGATTCTTCTTTGGATTTTTCTTTTGAATCTTCTTCTGCCTTTACTTCTTCGGCAGCATCCTTGAGGTCCTTATCTTCCTTTACCTCTTCATTAAGAACCTCTTCATTATTGACTGTCTTTTCGTTTTCCATTTCCATCCCCTTTAAATATATAATTTAGATAAAAATCTTAAAGCTGTAATCAATATAGTATCTGTAGATACTGATTTATAAAGAGCCGCATCACATATAGCCTTCCTAGCAACTCTCTTTGGTGTATTCATAAAGAGTGATTTAAATTTCATAAAAGCTTCATCATCATAATATCTTTCACTCTTGTCAAAGAAAGGTGTATCAACAGGTCCCGGGCATACTGCCATAACATGGATTCTTCTTTTGGCAAGTTCATAATTAAGAGCCCTTGAAAGATTAAGCACATAAGCCTTTGACGCACCATAAACTGCAAAAGAAGGAAGCGGAATAAATCCGGCACTTGATGCAAGATTAATCATATGACTTCCTTTTCTCATATATGGAATACAGATATGAGCGATATTTGTTAAAGCCTTGCAGTTTAAGTCAAGCATATATGTCTGGTCTTTAGCTGTTCTTTCCATAAATCTTCCGTGAAGGCCTTCGCCTGCACTCTGGAAAAGCATTCTTATATTAGGCTCATACTGATCAAGCAAGCCTTCCAAAGCATCGATATCACTTTGTTTTGTAACATCCATCATAATGATTCTTACGCTTCTGTGTAATTTAGCTGCCAAAGCATTAAGTTTCTCCTCATTACGACCAATAATCCAGATTTCTTCAAGAGAATTAAATCTTCTGTCTATCTCAAGTGTTGCTTCGTAGCCAATACCTGAGGATGCACCTGTGATAATCGCGATTTTCCTGCCGTACATAATATATCTCCTTTATAAAGTAATATTTACGCTCTTCTTATTAATTGCTGATCTTAAATTAAGTGTAAATCCATCTACACCATTTGCCACTGCACTCTCCGGAACTTCTGATACAACCACAAGTCTTATGGTCTCACCTGCTCCAAGCACATCATTATGAAGCATCAGATCGTCAAATAAAAGTGTAGTAAGCGCTGTATAATCACTACCATTTCCTTTGAATTTGCCTCTAAGCTGAGCATCAGCAAAATTAAGGGAAATGATGGTATCTGTTGTATTGGTTACATCAAAATAAGATACGATAAAAGCATTGCCCATGGCTGAAGACATTGTAAATGCCATAGCCTCTCCAGAATCAGGATAAGTATCCTTAATATCAGAACCTGCATATGTAATGCTGATTCCCTCAATCTCAACCACATCTTCCAGAGTTGATGCAGATGCCGAAGAACTGGAGCTTCCGCCGCCTTCAACTTCTATATCATCCGGCGCATTCTCTTTTTCCTGAATCTCTTTAAGAAGTCTTTCTTCTTCCTCAATTCTTGCAAGTTCAGCCTGTCTTTCAATTTCAACCGCAATGGCAACAGGCTTCTCTTCTTCAGCCAGAAGTTTGGAATTATAATTAACATCATGCTCTAAAAGAATCATGGACATATAGGTTGTAACCTTATCCATATCTTCTTCAGATAAATCAGGTATGGCATTCATACAGCCGGTCAGTATGGTCATACTAAAAGCCAATAATGAAATTGTTAAGATTTTTTTCTTCATACCGTTTTCCTTTTATTCTTCATCTTCTTCATCAAAATTAATTATGATACCCTGTTCTTTAAGTTCTTCTTCCATCATTCTGATTTTATTTTCCTTCTTACGAAGTTCCGCATCCTTCTCAGTCAGTTCATCAGACCATTCGGAATACTTATTAATCAGAGCATTCTCATAATTAAGAATATTAACATTGTCTCCAGTTGTGGTTATATAGAAAAGCACGCCAATTACCACAACAAGCATGGCAATTATTCCAAGACACCAGTAAAGAGCTATTGTGGAAGCACTTGTCTTTGTCTTATTACGTTCCTTTTCCTGCTCCATGAACTTGTCATATTTTTCAAGAGTATTCCTGGAATCAAAATCATAGGTGGAATAAAGCGGAACCGGCAAAATATCTCCAAGGCTTTCATTCTTCTCAATTCTTGCCTTAATTTCCTTCATGTAGTCCTGACCGATCGGTGTTTTAAAAGTCCTGCTTTCAATACATTTGTTATAAACTTTATATAATAAAACATCATCAGCCTTTGAAAGTTTCTCTTTTAATTTATTAACTTTATCCAGTTCATCTCTTGCAAGATTAGCATCTGCCGTATTGGCAAAAAGATAATCTCCAACCTGATTCTCTTTATTCATAATTTCTTCCTAAAAACACAATTAACGCATTATGGTTTATTATACCACAAAAGCTATATTTTGTCATATTTTTACTGAAAAAATCCCCGCCACTACCATATATCCAAAATATATACTTATGTAAACTAATCCGTACAAAAAAATAAAAGCCACGGATTATCGTTTCCATGACTTTCATTTAAGTGGAGTAGACGGGAGTCGAACCCGTGTCCAAAAATAAATTCCCTGTCCTTCTACTATCATAGTTGCTTATTAGTAATTCCCCGACTTAAAGGAGAAGCAACACCCCTTTTAAGTCAGGTAGCTTCATGATACGCCCTTGTACTCAAAGCTTTGTACAAGTCGTTTCCTGCGGTTCATGATGCCCTATATAAACGTGCAGGTCCGAGAATACAGGACAAGCTGCATCTTAGGCAGCTACTGCTAATTTATTATCAGCGTTTATATTTAGGTTTGTGATGTAACGTATCACATCCGGATAGCTTCTCCAGCTGCATTATCCCTGTCGAAACCTTGACTACCCCATATTTAATTGTATATATATTATAACCTTTTTAAGGATTATAATCTACAGTTTCAGGCTTTCTCTGAATTCTCTTTCCACAGAACGCTTAAGATCTTTCTTTGCAATATCTTCACGTTTGTCATATAACTTCTTACCTTTGCAAAGTCCAATCTCAACCTTGGCCTTACCATTTTTAAAATAAACCGACAAAGGTATAATGGCATAACCCTTTTCAGATGCCTTACTTGCAAGCTTGATTATCTCAGATTTATGAAGAAGAAGCTTACGTACTCTCATGGGGTCTTTATTAAATATATTACCCTTTTCATAAGGTGAAATATTCATCGCATTTATAAAAGCCTCGTTATGGTCTATATTCACATAAGCTTCTTTAATGGAGCATTTCCCTAATCTTAAACTCTTAACTTCAGTTCCTGCAAGGGCAATGCCGCATTCATACTTTTCTTCAACGAAATAATCGTGATATGCTTTTTTATTATTTGCAATTAATTTGCTGCCTTCACTCATTTTACTCACCTAAATCAAAATCAATGGTTCTGGATGATACATCAACATTTATAACCCTGATTTTAATACTGTCTCCCAGTCGGTATTTCAAATTTCTTCTATTCGATCTCACCTCTTTAGTTTTATCGTCATAGAATAATTTTTCTTTACCTCTCTGTCCTAATCTTATCATACCTTCAATGGTATTTGGAAGCATAACAAACATTCCAAAATCAGTCACTCCCGATACAACGCCTTCATATTCCTCGCCAATTCTTTCAATCATATACTGTGCTTTCTTAAGGCGGTTAACCTCTCTTTCAGCCTGAACTGCCCTTCTTTCACAGTTTGAAGATGATGCAGCAAGGCCTTCCAAAGTCATATTATAATAATTAATCTTATCATCATCCATACGATTATTTAAATAATCCTTGATAATTCGATGCACCAGCAAGTCCGGATATCGTCTGATTGGAGATGTAAAATGGCAGTAATAATCAGACGCCAGTCCAAAATGCCTGTTCTGATATGAAGAATATCTTGCCTGATTCATGCATCTTAAAGTCATAAAGGAAACAAAGGCTTCCTCACTCTTTCCTTCCACACTCTTAAGAAGTTTCTGAATTTCCATTGGATGAACCTTGCCATGGTTGGTCTTAATCGTAATTCCCATGGTATGAAGAGTATTTTTAAGTTCATCGATTTTATCAGCGCCCGGCTCCTCATGAATTCTGTATACACAAGGCATATGTTCATCATAAAGCGCCTTAGCCACAGTCTCATTGGCCATTATCATAAAATCCTCGATAATTCTGGACGCTTCATTTCTCTCATGAGCCCTGATAATAACAGGAAATCCCTCATCATTAAGAATAATCTCACTCTCATCTATGTTAAAATCAATGCCTCCTCTATCCTGCCTTCTTTTTCTGATAATGAGGGACAGTTCGTGCATTAAAGGAAAAATATGAGCAATATCATTATATTTATCATTCTCTTCCTTATCACCATCAAGTATCTTTTGCACTGATACATAACTCATTCTGTGATTAACATTAATTACAGTTTCAGCGATTTGGTGAGAAATAACATTACCCTTATTATCAATATCCATGATGCAGGATAAAGTAAGTCTGTCCACCTGTTCATTTAAAGAGCAGATTCCATTTGACAGTTTCTTAGGAAGCATCGGAATAACCCTGTTGCAAAGATATGCGCTGGTACCTCTTTTGATTGCTTCTTCATTAAGTTTCGAGCCCAAAGTTACATACTCTGAAACATCAGCAATCGAGACATAAAGCCTGTACATATCGCCATTCTTTTCGATGGATATGGCATCATCAAGATCCTTAGCGCTGTCAGAGTCAATGGTAACAGTTATCTTATCCCTTAAATCCATTCTTTTAGCGGCATCTTCAGGGGAAACACTGTCGGGAATCTTCTCAGCCTCAGCCATTACTTCTTCCGGAAATTTATCAGGAATATTCATGGATTCCACAATAGCTCTTATATCAACACCCGGTTCATCCTTATAACCGATTATTTCAATTATCTCTCCCTCTGCGTGAGAGTTTCTTGAAGCCGGATACTCAGTAATCTTACAGATAACCATCTGACCATCCTTTGCTCCATTTATGTCTTTTTTAGGGATAAATATATCTTCTTTTAAAACTTTTCCATCCGGAATCACAAAGCCGAAATCCTTACTTTTATCAAGCACGCCAACCACTTTTGTAATGCCTCTTTCAAGAATTTCAACAACCTTTCCTTCATCCTTCTTTCCGGCTCTTTTTAAGGTAATTTCAACTTTAACCTTATCTTTTTCAAAAGCCCCGTTTCGATCAGATGACGGAATATATACAGAATAATTCTCATCCACATCCACAAAACCGCCTCTTGGCCCGGATACGTATATTCCCTCTATATATGCAATTTTGCCTTTCTTTTTTCCCAAAATTAATCAACCTCTGGTTTAAAACCTTTTTTTGCAATCGAGTAGGGGTCCCTACTCGATGTCCGTTAGGTGCAAATGCAGACTTGCAAGCAAGTCTTCACTTGCACCCTCTTCGCTCAAAAAAAAGCGCCCTCTTAAATTAAGAGAGCGCTGTAAATAACTAAATAACTATTTAGAATATGGTCAGATTTAAAACAACCGCAAGTACGATAAAACCTATCGCCAGAATTCTTGTTATCTTTACAAGAACACCTTCCATAGATCTGCCCTTATTCCTGCCCCAGTAGCTTTCAGCCATACCGCCGATAGAACCGAGACCAGCACTTTTGCCCTCCTGCATTAATACAAGGAATGTTAATGCAACACATATTATAATAAAAAGAATAGTTAAAACTATTTTAAGTACGTCCATAATTAAACCTATATCCTTTCGTTAGGCCACTAACTGTCTTAATATATCATAGTAAAATGGTAAATGCAAGAAAAAATTATAACATTTCCGTTTCAAACTTAATTGTCAGTTTATACTGAGGATAGTCTTTGGCAAGATTCTCAGTAATAGTTTTATTAATATCTTCAGGCTTATATTTACAGTCAAAAGGAACCGGAAGTTCAAATATAATGCACAATCCTTCCTCTTTTGCCGTCACCCTGAAATCATGATATTTAAGGCGTTTATCAATATCTGAAAGTTTTTCATTAATATAAGCCTTTAATACATCAACAACTTCATTATCCACCTGAACCGGGTCTACATGAATCGATGCATCTATTCCAAGTGTATTTTCAATTTCACTTTCTATTTCATCGATAACATCATGTACCAAAACAAGATTATTTCGGTAATCAACCTCTGCGTGAAGTGAAAGCATTCTTCTGTTTGGACCGTAATCATGAATTACCAGGTCATGATATCCAAGAATCATCTTCTGCTTTTTAACAATGTTTTCTATTCTTTCAACAAGTTCCGGATCAGGCTTCGTTCCAAGAAGCGGTGAAGACGTTTCTTTAAGCGCATTTATTCCGGCTCTAAGTACAAAAAGCGAAACCACAATACCTGCATAGGCATCAATGTTGATTTTAAAGAAATAATAAATAACAGCAGATGCTATAACCACACTTGTTGCAAGCACGTCGCTTGCACTGTCGAGCGCCGTAGCCCTCAAAGTTGCCGAGCCAAGACGTTTCCCATAAAAGAAATTATATGAACTCATATAAATCTTAACAAGCACTGATATTATCATAATAATCAGCGCCCATATACTGATATTAATCTCACTCGGATTAAAAATCTCCGCAATGGATGTATGGAATAATTCAAAAGCCATGAGAATAATAACTATGGATACCACAAGGCCGGAAATATATTCCATTCTGCCATGTCCAAAAGGATGCTCTTTATCAGGTTTCTGCCTTGATACAACAAAACCAAATAATGTCACTAACGAACTTCCTGCATCCGAAAGGTTATTTAACGCATCAGCAAGAATTGATACAGAAGATGCAAAAAAGCTTAATAATATTTTAAATACAAATAATAAAACATTAAGTATGATTCCAAAAATGGCACAAATTATGCCATATGATGTTCTTACCTTTGCATCTTCAATATTCTTATAATCTTTAATAAATATCCTGGAAAGTAATAAAATCATTACTCAACTTAAGCTCCTACCTGTGATAATTATTCTCTTTCACATAATAACGGATCGAGCCTTCGGCAAAATGATTGTAAGAACCGGTGCTGTCACCAAAATCATTGGATTTCTTCAAAAGCAATCCAGTAATAAATACAGATAAAGAAACAGCAATTAATAAGCCAAGTATAAATCCAAGTCCACTCATTATACGTCCTGCCTTTCTTTACTAAATCTGTTTATAGCCTGCTCTTTGGTTAAATCTATACTCTTTTTAACCTTACTGAAATAATTGATTCCGGCAATAATTATAAATATTGCACCAACAATTATTACTCCTATCAGTTTACCCGGAGCATCATCCGAATCCGATAACGCACCAAGTATTCCGCTTACAATAAATGGAATAAATGTAGTAAATACTCCAAAAAGCACAATCATTGTGACTACAACCTTCCACATTACATACGGAAGTCCGCCAACCAGTTTACCCGTCTGACCATTAACCATAAGAGTATATGGAATATTTTCATATCTGACTGTCATAAACCATACAGGTGCCAGCAGATACTTATTACCAAGTAAATCAACTTTCGGGTCGCTTGATACAACCTGATGTCCGGAACCAGGCACAGTTTTCATTACTTCTCCAACAAAAAGATCACATGCTTTTTGAATAGCATTACCTCTTATTACATTCATTGCCATATCATATCTGTCAGCATAGAATCCTGAAAGATATTTGGCGTCAAAAGGAACACTGTTTTTTACATAAAAAGGCTCAAGTTTCTGGGATGAATCATCATTAAGCATCTTGGATGCATCATATGTCAAATCCCTGAAAGTGGTTTCTCCCGCTCTTCTGGCATACTTGGTGACGGTGGTTTTGCCACTTTTAACCTTATATCTGATTATAAGGTCATCTTCATATCTCATATCATATGTCCAGAAAGGTACATATATACCTCTGACTCTTTCAATATCAATTTTCTTTAATTCAGCAGGAATATATAAACCTTTTCTTACTCTCTGCTGCATAATTTCTATAGCCTGCTCCTTGGTTACTGAGAAAGGAATAACAATATCAGGCTTATCCATTCCCTCAACCCTGGAAAAAATAACCGTCGGCTGACCACAATAAGCACAGAAGGATGAACTTTCCACGCCATTTACTGCAAGTTCTGCGCCGCAGGAAGAACATCTGTAGATATTAACATTTAATTTTTCCTTTTCTATTGTATCCTGATTCTTGTTTGCTGCATTTAAATCAGGATTCTGATTCTCCCTGTTAACCTGACTTTGTGCCTTAATCTGCCCGTCAGTATACTGGCTGGTCTTCTCTTCCATGTGGGCATAAAGCTGATTAATCTCATCCATGGTAAAAATAGAACCACAGTATTCACATTCCATTTTATCCAAAGCCGCATTATATTTTAAAGCGCCATAGCAATTAGGACATTTATATGTCATCTTACTTTCTCCTTAAATATAATCATGGGTATCACCCATCTCAGTACCTGATAAATTGGATTTACAAATCCACTTTGTCATAATTGTACAGGTAAGAGCTGCTGCATTGGCAAGTAATAATAAAACCAATATTAATTTCATATCTATTTCTCCTGTCTCTTTGTTGCGTATCTTCTTACTCTTCTTTCCTTCGTAAGATCAAATACTTCCAGATATTTCATAAATGAATCATATGCAATTTTCGCATTAACAATAAGAAGTACAAAAAGTCCAAATGAAAACTGGAACAATAATCTGTCTCCTAATAATTCCAGCATTTCAAGTGCAGGAATTACTATAAAAGTAATAATAAGACATATTACAGCAAAAATAATTAATGATGTAACAATAACCTTGGATTGATCAAGAGGCATCGCACCCACCAGTTTACCGGTCTGGCCATTAACTGCGAAGGTATATGGTTCACCCTTATACTGAAGACACATGAAATAAGCAGGCAGATAAGCATATCTTGTATTTGTTCCCCAGTGATAAACCGGCGTTGATTTAATTATTTTTTTACCGCCACCATCTACCATATCCATGGCTTCCTGGCACACAAGAGTATTGGCCTTCTTGTATGCATTAGCCTTCATTCTTGCTTCTGATATATCATATCTGTCTGAATAATATCCACTTAAGTAACTAATATCAAAAGGTTTTGATAATTCAAAATAATAAGGCTCTATCATAAATGAAATATTATCATTTAAATCTATTGAAGCATCACAGGCAAGGTTCTTAAATTCCCTGTGCATCGGAATACTTTGATAAGACTTTTTTGAATTACTTGAACCACCGGACCATCTTCCATAAGATGAAGCAAAACTTGCCTTGGATTTTGAATATTCAACTGTAATGAAATCCGAGTACTCAAGTTCATAAAGCCAGTATGGAATATATATACCTGAGATTCTGTCTACAGTAAACTTTTTAAAAGCCTTAGGTATAAAGAACCCTTTCTGGAACTTGGTTCTTAATATATCCTCAGCCTTTCCCTTTGTAATTTCAAAAGGAATAATAACATCAGGCTTTAAAATACCATCCACTCTGTCAAATACAATGGTTGGCTGGCCACAGTAGGCGCAGAAAGAAGAAGTCTCCTTGCCATTTATGTTTAGCTCGGCACCACATGATGTACACTTATATACATTGGTTTCAAGGATTTCCCTGACAATATCTGCCTGATCGAATACACTCCTGTCTGCTCCGGCTGTTTTGTAATCTTCATTATCCTCATCCTGTTCAATATTAACAAAACTACCACAATGCTCACAAAACAGGTCTTTTTCGGACGGATCATATTCCAAAGAAGCGCCACAATTAGGGCATTTAATAACCATCTTTTTCTCCTTTTACTAAAAAATACACAATTTGAAATATTATAACATTTTTCAGGCAAAATATAAAGAGGAAGGCTATTAACCTTCCTCTTATATTAAAACATAATTTTTATTAGGATTATTGTTTCTCTGGATGAACAATCTTACCAAAGTCTGGCTTAAGTGAAGCACCACCAATAAGACCGCCATCAATATCTGGCTTTGATAATAATTCATAAGCATTACCAGCATTCATTGATCCGCCGTACTGGATTCTAACAGCCTCAGCTGTAGCATTGTCGTAAAGCTTTGCAATAAGATCACGGATAAGCTTACATACTTCTTCAGCCTGATCAGCTGTAGCTGTCTCGCCTGTACCGATAGCCCAGATTGGCTCGTATGCGATAACAAGATTCTTAACCTGATCTGCTGTTACATCAGTAAGATCCCACTTAATCTGTCTTTCAATCCACTCTTTGTAAGTACCAGCCTTACGAAGTGCAAGTGACTCACCACAGCAAAGGATTGGCTTAAGACCAGCTGCAAATGCCTTTTTAACCTTAGCATTGATTAAGATATCATTCTCACCGAAGATATCTCTTCTCTCTGAATGTCCGATGATGATATATTCAACACCAGCATCCTTAAGCATTGGAGCAGAAATCTCACCTGTGAAAGCACCCTTGTCTTCAATGTAGAAGTTCTCAGCACCAACCTTAACATTTGTTCCCTTAACAGCCTCAGCTACAGGAACGATGTCAATTGCAGGTACACAGTAAACTACATCTACATCATCACTAACTACTAAATCTTTTAATTCATTAACCAGAGCAACTGCCTCTGAAGGAGTCTTGTTCATTTTCCAGTTGCCGGCAATAATTTTTCTTCTAGCCATTTTTAAATATCTCCTTAATCTTATTTATCATCTGCTGCATATACACCAGGAAGTTCCTTACCCTCTAAGAATTCAAGAGAAGCACCACCACCTGTGGAGATATGGCTCATCTTATCAGCGAAACCAAGCTGGTTACAAGCAGCTGCACTATCACCACCACCGATAATAGTTGTAGCATCTGTTTCAGCAAGTGCCTTAGCTACTGCAATTGTACCTTTAGCAAGAACAGGGTTCTCGAATACACCCATAGGTCCATTCCATACAACTGTCTTAGCATTCTTAACAGCATTAGCATATAACTCAGCTGTCTTAGGTCCGATATCAAGACCTTCCTTGTTTGCAGGAATCTTATCAGCATCTACAACATCTACAGCGATTTCAGCATCGATAGGATTTGGGAAACCATCAGCGATTGTTGTATCGATAGGAAGTAAGAGCTGCTTTCCAAGGCTCTCAGCCTTAGCCATCATTTCTTTACAGTAATCAATCTTCTCATCATCTACAAGTGAGTTACCAATTTCATATCCCTTAGCTTTAAGGAATGTGAATGCCATACCACCACCGATGATAAGTGTATCGCACTTCTCAAGTAAGTTATTGATAACGTTAAGCTTATCAGCAACCTTAGCACCACCAAGGATAGCTACGAAAGGTCTTACTGGATTCTCAACTGCATTACCTAAGAAATCGATTTCCTTCTGCATAAGGTAACCAACTGCACAGTTGCCACCTTTTTCACGAACATACTTTGTAACAACAGCTACAGAAGCATGAGCTCTGTGTGCAGAACCGAAAGCATCACATACATAATCATCACAAAGATCAGCAAGTTCCTTAGCGAAAGCTTCGCCGGCATCCTGAGGCTTTGTCTCTTCTTTGCCACGGAATCTTGTATTCTGAAGAAGAACTACATCTCCTTCTTTCATAGCTGCAACAGCAGCTGTAGCATCAGCGCCTGTTACATTGTAATCCTTAACGAATACAACGTTCTTACCTAATTTCTCAGATAACTTAGCAGCTACAGGAGCAAGTGATTCCTTCTCATTTGGTCCTTCTTTAACTTTTCCAAGGTGTGAGCAAAGAATAACCTTAGCGCCATCACCAATTAACTTATTGATTGTAGGAAGAGCTGCATTAATTCTGGTTTCATCTGTGATAACGCCATCTTTTAATGGAACGTTGAAGTCACATCTTACCAATACTCTCTTACCCTTAGCATTAAAATCATCAACTGATTTCTTGTTTAATGACATGATAAATGTCCTCCTTATTATTTATTAAATAAATAAGGCCCGGCCCATTCTAGGCCGGACCTCACTATTATCAGAGCAAATTGAGCTTTAAGTTCTAATTATAACTCAGCGAAGTACTTAATTGTTCTAACCATCTGGCTTGTGTAGCTGTTCTCATTATCATACCATGAAACAACCTGTACAAGTGAGTTACCGTCATCCATCTTTGAAACCATTGTCTGGTTAGCATCAAAGAGTGAACCAAATCTCATACCAACGATATCAGAAGAAACAAGCTTCTCTTCTGTGTAACCGAATGATTCGTTAGCAGCTGCCTTCATTGCTGCGTTGATACCATCTACAGTAACTTCACCCTTAACAACTGCGTGAAGAATTGTTGTTGAACCTGTAGGGGTAGGAACTCTCTGAGCAGCACCGATAAGCTTGCCGTTAAGTTCAGGAATAACAAGACCGATAGCCTTAGCAGCACCTGTTGAGTTAGGAACAATGTTAGCTGCACCAGCTCTTGCTCTCTGAAGGTCACCCTTTCTGTGAGGACCATCAAGGATCATCTGGTCACCTGTGTAAGCATGAACTGTTGTCATGATACCACTCTGGATAGCAGCATAGTCATTAAGAGCCTTTGTCATAGGTGCAAGGCAGTTTGTTGTACAAGAAGCTGCTGAAATAATTGTATCATCCTTTGTTAATGTTGTGTGGTTTACATTGTAAACGATTGTAGGAAGGTCATTACCTGCAGGAGCAGAAATAACTACTTTCTTAGCACCAGCATTGATGTGTGCCTGTGATTTTTCCTTAGATGTATAGAAACCTGTACACTCAAGAACAACGTCTACACCGATCTGACCCCAAGGAAGGTTGTTTGCATCTGCCTCTTTGTAGATCTGAAGTGTCTTTCCGTCAACTGTGATTGTGTTAGCTTCGTCATCAGCTGTTACTGTGTGCTTGTTCTCTCCGATTGCTCCACAGTATCCGCCCTGTGCTGTATCATACTTAAGAAGATGAGCAAGCATTGAAGGCTTTGTAAGATCGTTGATTGCAACTACTTCATATCCTTCTGCTCCGAACATCTGTCTGAAAGCAAGACGACCGATACGGCCAAAACCATTAATTGCTACTTTTACTGCCATTTTTAAATCCTCCTAAAAATATGTTTGATATTTTTTTATCAACATTATTATTGTAATAAAGTGGCGCTATAATTTCAAGATATATTTGTTTATTTTAGTAAATTTTTATGCTACTATAAGTTATGTTGACGGGGATTTTAGTCGATATAATATGTTATGTAAATCTAACGTAAAATCAGAGGTTAAAAATCATGATAATTACTGATGTTCATATGCATACCAATAATTCCGGGGATTCCCAGGCTCCAATGTCGGATATGGTCTCATCTGCCATAAATAAAGGGCTTAAACATATATGTTTCACAGACCATTATGATATGGACTTTCCTTATACCATTAATGGCGAAGAAGGAATGTTTGAACTGGATTTGGAGAAATACAGGAAGGATTACGAATCAAATCTTTCCTTATACGGAGACAAAATTGATTTAAATTTCGGCATTGAACTTGGAATAATGCCGACAACATATGATAAATTAAGAGATTACCTTAAGGACAAACAGTTTGATTTCATCATTGGCTCATCTCATACCTGCACCTGCATGGATGTCTACTATCCTGCCATTTATGAAGGAAGAACCGATGTCCAGGTTTTCAATATGTATTTTAGTGAGATATATGATAATATCTGTAATTTCACGGATTTTGATATCTATGCTCACCTTGATTATGTTGTAAGATATGCTCCAAATGGTGATGCCAATTATAAATTTAGTAATCATGCGGAAATTTTTGAAGCCATTCTTAAACGAATTATAGAACTTGGCAAGGGAATCGAACTTAATACCGGTGGTTTAAGAGCCAAGGTAAGCCGAATCAATCCATCTGAAGATGTACTTAAAATGTACCACTCTTTAGGCGGCGAAATCCTAACAATAGGCGCCGATGCTCACAGGCCTGAGGATGTGGCCCACGAGTTTAAATATGCCGAGGAACTGCTTAAAGGCATAGGCTTTAAATATCTGGCATATTATAAAAACAGAAAACCTGAATTCATTAAATTATAAAATTAAGTCCACTTTATTAAAGACTGATATATTCTGCGTTTTTACTTATTTATACGAATAAAGTTACAATTCTCTCTGTTTCTTCTTGTATAAATCCACTGTGTAGCAAGTTTCTTGGCAAGATTCAGTCCAAGAGTTCCTCCTCCATTAGCAGAATCCGGATCAATAAACTTACGCTCCGCAGTAGGATCAAATCCATTGCCATCATCCCAGAAAGCAACAATTACATCATTTCCGACTTTTCCACAATAAAACTTAAGATAATTAGCACCGGAAGTTTTCAAAACAACTACAAATAATTCTTCACAGACAAGTTTGGCCTTTGTAGCCAGAGCAATATCATCAACAGCAGAATCAATAATTTCATTAATATTATCAAGACTGTCTATATTCAAATTAATATCATTAACGGCCATCATATCAGGAGATATATTCCACTCTTTGGCAATTTCTCTCCAGTCTTCACCTTCATGCTCTTCTCCACTCCTTGTTTCCTTGGCATGATAGAATAAATCCTGTTTATTGCTGCTGTTTGTCTTCTTAAGAGCGGATTTAAATACAATCGACAGCGCTTCATATATAGTCTTTTTCTTAACGATTGCAATTATTATTACAAAAATCAGCAGAATAAGAAGAATCACAATCACAATCAAAGGAATAAGTACATAATATGCAATATATTTATTTATTGCAGTACAGTATACCTTAAATGTAATATCATTGCCTTCTGCTTCGAAAACAGCACTGGTTCCATTAACGCTCACATTCTCAACCGGAACCCATGTTTCTCCTTCAAGAATATATACAGCAAATGCTTCTTCAAGATTTACACCATAAAAATAGCTGTTAAATCTGATAGTATGTTTATCAAGTCCATCATCCGGAATAATAATATTCGAATAACATATACTATAATTGTTAATATCTTCATATGTATTCTCATCAAGCAGATTATTTACAACCAGTTCGTCCCCTTCTTTAAACTGACCATCAACCATAATCTGTGACTGATGAAGTTCCTCATATTCAGGACCGGCAAGGGAACTGACATATTTAGTCATTGTCGCATAAATCTTGGTATCCAGGACAACATTATCCAGTTCTTTATAATCCCAGGATGCGTAATATCCTTCTTTACCCGGAACATCAGGGTAATCTGACTCTTTCACGGAAGAATTATATGGAATATACATGGTCTTAAGAATAGTCTTTTCGTCAGTATCTTCATCCTTAAGCACAAATGTAATCTTTATTTTGTCCAAATCAGCCGGCACGAAAACTTCTTCAAGCGTTCCAAGGTCTTCTTCCTTAACAGACTGTGCTTTCATATCGTAACTGACTTTATTAATACCTGCCAGATTATCTGAAATATAATAATTATTTCTAACAAGACCATCATTTTGAACATTACCTGCTATAGCGCCATACCAGTCATCACATCCATATATACCTGCAAGAGCAATGGAATTAAGAATATTATATCCATCACCTGTAATACCACCGGCATATTCCCTGGCATAAACATTGCCTCTGAATGCACAGTTTCTAATATAAGATTTCGATATACCTGCTATACCACCTACATAACTACAGTCTTCACCCATTATGTCAGCATAGCTGATACATTCGGATATAACACCTGTTTCCGATCTTCCGCAGATACCGCCAACATAGGACTTATATCCTTCTATATCGCTGTAATTATCAGATGAACGAATTACACACTTCGATATATAAGAACCACCCTTAATAAGCGAGTTAATATCCTTAAATCTGTCAAGAATGGATATATCGCTTTCTATTGACATATTACCGGCAATTCCGCCTGCATTTAAATCTGAGCTTACAGCGCCATTGTTATAGCACTTATTAATGCATCCGTCTATACATGTATCAAGAACCTGTACGGACTCATCAGTATAAACATCTTCAAAACTGTTATCCAAAGCCTTTTCTACGGCATCACTATAAAGAATAAGCACCTTTTCAAACTGATTATTAACTGCAATAAGGTCTTTAACCACAGTCTGATTTGCGTTATTGGATTCTGTAATCAGTAAACCGTAATTATCATTAAGACTTCGTAAATTACCACTTAAAGATGAAACATGATTAAAGTAATTGCTGTCAAGAGTTGGAAAGGCGATATCCACCTTAATGTCTTCTTTTTTAACCTCCGGAACCTGAATATCTGATGTAGTCATATTTCTGATATGATCAGCAAGGTCCTCCAAAGTCCCCTTCGTGGAGCGAAGGTCTTCTGCCACAGCCTGCAGTTTCTGCCCGGTAGTGGTAGCTGCATTTGATAAGCCATTGGCATAATTAGCTGTAGAATTCACAATATAGTCAGTATCATTAATTGCGCCGCCTGTAAGCTGCTGCATTACAGTAAGTCTTGAAGAAATAATATCTGATGATGAACCAACATCCTTTAATGTTTTATCTATCAAATCATGAAGTTCTTCAATTGATGACTTAAGCTGCACACTTGTATCATTGTCTAAATCAATGGTAACATATGGCTCAGCCTGTCCTACTATTCCACCTACATCTGACTTACCTGTTACTTTTGCATTATTTGTACAGTTATAGATATAGCCGGACTGTCTTCCTGCTATACCGCCTATGTTAGAGCCAACTTTATCATATCCAACATTTCCATCATTGGTGCTGTTCGCAATAACACCATAGGAAATACCGGCAATACCGCCTATATCAAAGGTTGATAAATCAACACCGGAATCAGATTCTTCAGTAACCTTCTGATCAAGAATATTTAGCAGATTAATATTACCTGCATTTGAAATACTGAAAGATGATTCCTGATGCTCTGTATTAACACTGGAAGAATTGACACATCTGTTAATATTGCCCTTATTCTCTCCTGCAATACCTCCTACAAAATGCTCGCCGCTAATTTTTCCCGAAGACTCACAGTCATAAATCTGACCATTAAGTTCATTAAAACCTGCAATACCACCCAAGTAATCTCCTGCCCTGAGATTACCCTTAAATGAGCAGTTTATAATTATTCCTTCGTTATATCCACATAAACCGCCAATATAGAAGCATTCATCATCTTCTGTTATATTACCCTCTACATTAAGACCAATGATAATGGCGTCTTTTTGAACATAATCAAAGAAACCGGTATATGACCTGTCATTTGCAATATTAATTCCGGATACTGTATATCCCTGGCCATCCCAGATTCCGCCAAAGGTAGGAATACCTTCAAAATCAGCCCCTTCAAGTGAAATATCATTATTAAGCTTAATAACCTTATTAAGTGACCAGGAATCAAGTACGCACTCATTGGCTACATCCATAAGGTCCTGGGCTGTGGAAACAGTTATTGTTTCCCATTCATCCCCTATATTCTCTCTAATGGCAGCTCTTATATCCGCATCAACATCCGACTCTTCTTTTTCTTCTGCTTCTTTAATCTGGCTTTCAGTCGCAGGAAGACTTTCATCAAGAATCTCCTCTGCACCTGCCTTTAAATCCAGAGCCTCTGTTGCTTCTTCAGAAATTTCAGAAGTTTCCATCTCCTCATTAATCTTTGCAGCCTGCAACCTTATGTCAAAAGACATAACGGTATTAAAAATAAGCAAAGCACTTAAGAATAGATATAAAATTGTCTTAAATTTAGTCTTCATCTATTCCTGCTCCTGTATCTTCACCAGCCGATGATTCTTCATGACTGTCATTTTCCTTTGAATCTGTTTCATTAAGCGTGGTAATAGCACCGGATTCCACATATGCACTTACATCACCACGTACTTCAGCATTTACTACACCTGTAACAACACCATTGATATGACCTCTAACCATACCATTAATACGCATAAGGCCTGATTTTTTCTGACTTGCAACAGGAACCTTTACACTGAAATATGTTCTTTCTATGATTCTGTCACCAACCAAAAGAATCTGAGGCAGAACAAACATTGTAATCAAAATGGATATAATTGTACCCCGGCCGATGCACTGTCCTATACCGTAAATAGCCGCATTGGATGTGAATCTGCCAATAAGGACACCGGCCACAGCCAGCATGGTTCCCGATGTAATAATAGTCGGGAAGCACTGATTCATGGTCTTGATAACTGTCTCTTTACGAAGCATGGTCTTACGAAGATCCATATATCTGGACGCAATAACAATTGCATAGTCAATATTTGCACCCATCTGAATGGAACTAACAATAAGATATGCAAAGAAGAATAAATAATCATGTTTAATTGTCGGTACAGAGAAGTTAATCCAGATACTTCCCTGAATAACAAGTATAAGAAGAATCGGCATTCCGACAGACTTAAATGTAAAGAGCAAAACTACAAGTACTGTCAGTACTGAAATAATATTTACAACCTTATTATCTCTTATAAAGCACTTATTAAGGTCTATTACGCTGACTGATTCGCCAACCACAATAACCTGTTCTTTATCATAATACTTCCCTGCCACATCATGGATGGTATCAAGAAAAGCTGTTGTTTCATCAGATTCCATTGGAAGATTAAGACTTACAACAATACGTGAATAATTCTCACCCTTAAGCTGATCTTTGGCATAATTAATCATCTTATGGGCGCTTTCCAAAGTCTCCATCTTTTCATCATCCAAAGTTACATATCCGGCCTCTACCTCTTCATATATGAAATCAAACATATCAATAAGAGGTACGCTGTAATTGGCAAGACCATTAATAACCTTGCCGTAATCCTCATCATTTACAGCATATGCAGTATAAACAAGCTCAGCCACTTCATAATCAAGATTAAGAAGTTCAGCAAACTGTCTCGGAGTCAGTCTGTCAGTAAGACAGTAATCACCAATTGCCTTGGAATTGGCAAGAGCTGTTATGCTCTTAACCTCATCATATTTCTCAAGTTCACGGATAAGTTCGGCCTCCTTTTCATAACTAACCACAGGAACGCAGACAGCAACGATATTGTCTTTACCAAAATTCTCTTTAATTTCATTATTAACCTTCTGCATATCATTGGTTAATGGAGTCTTAATAAGACTGCTGCTGTATACAAGCGGAGCCTTGGCTGAAAGGAAATAAGCCACAATAATGGCAACAAAGAATGCCGGAGCAATAATATATCTTGTTTTATAAGCGAACTTTCCTACAAATGGTATTTCAGGGATAAAGCTCTTATGCTTTGTTTTTTCCATGGCAGATGAAAACCACACAAGAAGACCAGGCATAAGAGTAAATACAGAAAGAATACTTAATACTATGGCCTTGATAAGTGTCATACCAAGGTCAGCACCTATTCCGTACTGCATGAACATCATGGCAGCAAGACCACCTACAGTTGTAAGTGAACTACCGCTGATTTCTGGAATAGCCTTGGAAAGCGCAACGATTGATGCTTCTCTTGGCAACAGTCTGTTGGCTCTCTCCTCTTTATATCTGTGAAGAAGAATTACAGCATAATCCACAGATAAAGCCAGCTGCAGCACAACCGAAACTGAATTGGAAATAGCAGAAATTGTTCCAAAGAAGAAGTTTGTACCCATCTGAACCAGAGCAGCCAGTCCAAATGTAATAAGAAGCACAGGAACTTCTGCATAGGATGTAGATGTCAGTAAAAGAACAACCACAACAATAATAACAACCAGAATCTTAATTGGAACCATTTCTTTCTCAAGAAGTTTGGCTCCCTTATTGCCCAGTGATGTCGATAAGGAATAATCATACATCTTGATATATTCTTCTATTTTTTCCTGGGCTTCAAGACACTTTTCATCTTTCTCATTATATTCAAAAGTTACACTAAGAAGCGCATTGTCATTATTGTAATGCGCCTCATCATTGTCATAATCTACCTTGAAAACCCCTTCAATCTTGGAAATATCATCAGCTACAGTTCTGGCCTGAGCATCGGTAATATTATGAAGAACAACACTACATGTTCCATATGTATTAAACTCTTCATCCATCAAATTAAGACCTCTCTTGGTCTCAGTGGTCTCAGGAAGGTAACTCTCTAAGCTGTATTCAACATTTACCCAGTTTTTGGAAACTATGCAGAAAAGCACAAGAATAACGCTGATAAGAATGAATAATTTTCTCTTATCAACGATGAATTCGCATATTTTATATAATCCGCCTTTATCACCCTTCATAAAGCGATATATATCTCCAATTCAAAATAAATACACAATATATAGTGGTATTATACTCCAATGGTACAAAAAAAGAAAGACTTTAGAATTAATTCCTAAAGTCTTTCATAAAATACCAAAATCAATTTAGCTTCTTGGATGTGCCTTATCATACACATCTCTTAAATGCTTATTCTTCATATTCACATAAACCTGAGTTGTGGATATGTCAGAATGACCAAGCATTTCCTGAACAGATCTTAAATCTGCTCCATTGTCTACCAGATGAGCTGCAAAAGAATGTCTTAAGGTATGCGGAGTAATATCTGCCGCAATTCCTGCCTTATCAGAATAAGCCTTAATTATCTTCCAGAAGCCCTGTCTTGTCATCAAACCGCCATTGCAGTTAACAAAAAGATAATCGCTTTCTCCTGTAAGGAGCACTTTTCTTGAGTTTGCCACATAATCCATAAGCGCTTTCTTGGCTTTTGAATTAAATGGAATGGTTCTACTCTTCTTTCCGCTTCCTATGGTTATAACACCAAGGCCTAATTCCACGTCTTCGTTCTTAAGATTAATAAGTTCACTTACACGAATACCTGTGGCATACATAAGCTCAAGCATTGCTCTGTCTCTGATAGCTTTAGGTGAGTCGCCTTTTGGCTGGCTAAGGAGAAGATCAACATCCTTTTCAGAAAGGATTTCAGGTGCTTTTTTTTCAACCTTTGGTGCTTTTAACTTAAGTGTTATATCATCTGAGCAGATTTTATTATTAATTAAATATCTCCAAAAAGATTTAGCACATGCTACAAATCTTGAAACAGAAGCTGCAGCAAAATTGCCGTCGGTCAAATATCCGATATAATCTTCCAGATCCTTATCTGTAACCTTGTCCCAACTCTGAATTCCCTTTTCGTTTTTAAGGTAATTCATAAGTTTGGTCAAATCTCTTTTATAAGATAATTCAGTATTGAGTGACATCTTTTTGATATCACGCATATATACTATAAACGCCTCAATATGCTCCAGCATTTAATACCCCTTACATTCTCACATATACAATTTATATTGACCGACATGATAATTGTATTATGTGAACAAAAATAAATTGTTATGTAAATAATTTTCGTTATGTCAATTGTTGACCGAACTGTTTTTATTATATCTATTTTTCCCTGTAATTGCAAACAATTATTTAATAAAATTTTCAAGAAAACCCTATAAAATAGGCACTTTTTCAATATCTTGTTGACAGCTTGATTATACAGACTAGATATTGTTATTCTTTACATAAAAAAATTTCCGTGAAACATTATGTAAAACATAAAATTAGTATAAAAAAATTATGACAACCTTAATTTACGTAAACAAAAAGCGCTTCAGATTATATTAAATCCGAAGCGCACATTATTGACCAGGTTGGTTTATAGCTTATTTTACATATTTATTCTTATAAGCCATCAAAGAGGCGATGGTTTTGGAATCTGTAATCTCCATTTTATATATCTTATCCATCAGTTCATCAATGGTAAAATATTCAACATTTACAAATTCATCATCATCGAGTTCCTGCTCTTTTCTCTCGCCTTTAATAAAGGCTACATAGATAGGAATAATCTCATTGCAGAAAGCCACTGTTGTATTAACAGTAATAAGAGGCTCTAAATCATCACATGAATATCCAGTCTCTTCTCTTAATTCTCTTTTGGCTGCATCTATATAAGGCTCCCCTACATGATCAAGGCCACCGGCTGGAATCTCTATTGTAAATCTGTCCAGTGCATTTCTGTACTGTCTTACCATTACTATCCTGCCATCAGGAAGTACCGGAACCACTGCCGCAGCTCCCTTATGACCAATAAAATCAAAATATTCTTCCCTGCCACCCGGGATAAGCACCTTATCCCTGTAAACATCAATAATGGCACCCTTATATACATGTTCTCTGTCTAATCTTTGAATAATCTCATCCATGGATAAGCCTATCTTTCTGACAAAATCTTCTCAATACTTGAAAGTTTAACACATAATGTAAATATATTAATTGCCTTCTCAAGCTCATCAATTGGTGGGAATGTCGGAGCAATACGTATATTTGAATCATGTGGATCATTCTTATATGGATATGTAGCGCCGGCGCCTGTTAAAGTAACGCCCGCATCCTTACACCTCTTAACAATATCCTTTGCGCAGCCGTCAAGGCTTTCAAATGATACGAAATATCCGCCAATAGGTCTTGTCCATGTACCAATGCCAAGACCGCCAAGTTCCTTATCAAGAGTACTTACGACCATTTCAAACTTAGGTCTTAAAATCCTGGCATGCTTACGCATATGTTCTCTCATACCATCAATATTCTTGAAATATCTTACATGTCTGAGCTGATTAAGCTTATCATGACCAATTGTCTGAATTGTAATAACTTTCTTAATGAAATTAATATTGTTCTCTGATGTACCAAGTGCTGCTATACCGCTACCAGGGAATGTAACCTTGGATGTAGAACAGAATTTATAAACAATATCAGGATTTCCGGCCTTCTTACACTCTTCCAAAATCTCAAGAAGGAAGTCCTGCTTATCATCATAAAGATGATGGATGCAGTAAGCATTATCCCAGAAAATACGGAAATCTTCTGCTGCAGGCTTAAGGTTGGCAAATCTCTTAACTGTTTCTTCTGAATATGTAATACCCTGAGGATTTGAATATTTAGGAACACACCAGATACCCTTAACTGCAGGATCATTATTAACATACTGTTCAACCATATCCATGTCAGGGCCTGTTGGAAGCATTGGAATTACTATCATTTCAATGCCAAAGCTCTCAGTGATGGCAAAATGTCTGTCATAACCCGGAGCCGGACATAAGAATTTAACCTTATCAAGCTTACACCAAGGTGTTGAACCGCAGACACCAAGTATCATGGATCTTGCAACTGTATCATACATTACATTAAGGCTTGAATTACCAAATACAATAACATTATCAGCAGGTATCTCCATCATGTCGCCCATAAGTTCTCTGGCTTCATGAATACCTATAAGCTCACCATAGTTACGGCAGTCAATTCCGGCTTCAGAAATGAAATTAACACTAGGATTAAGAGTATTAAAAAAATCCGCCTCCATATCAAGCTGTTCCGCACTAGGAAGTCCTCTTGCCATATTAAGCTTAAGATTAAGAGAAACCATATCATCATACTTATTCTCTAATTCAATTTTAAGCTGTAATAATTCTTCTTTTGATAAGTCTTTGTATTCCTTCATATTTCTCTACCTCGTAAATTTTTTCATACTTTATTTATTTTATAACTATTAATTACATTATTCAAGAAAAAAGATGAGCAAATGGCAATGAAAAACCCACCGACATTTCTATCGGTGGGCATTCTTTTCTAAGTATAATAACTATTTAGCAACATCTGATACTCTTGATTCTCTGATTACATTAACCTTAATCTGACCAGGATATTCAAGCTCTGATTCAATCTTCTGAGCTATATCATGTGCCAGGAGAACCATATCGTCATCAGTTACCTGCTCTGGAACTACCATAACACGTATCTCATGACCACCGGATATTACAAAGGACTTATCAACTCCCTTGAAGTCATTAGTTATTTCTTCAAGCTGTTTCAGACGAGATGTATATAATTCGATAGTTTCTCTTCTTGCACCAGGACGAGCGGCTGATATTGCATCGGCTGCCTGAACTATGCAGGCAATAAGAGAAGTTGGTTCCACATCACCATGATGCGCTTCTACTGCATTAATAACAATTGCAGATTCTTTGTATTTTCTACAAAGTTCTGTACCAAGCTGTACATGTGTACCTTCCATATCATGATCGATTGCTTTACCGATATCATGAAGAAGTCCTGCTCTCTTGGCAAGTCTTACATCGAGACCAAGCTCTGATGCAAGCATACCGGAAATATGAGCAACTTCGATGGAATGCTTAAGTACATTCTGACCATAACTGGTTCTGTAATGCATCTTACCAAGTAATTTAACAAGTTCAGGATGTATGCCATGTACGCCTACATCAAGTACTGCTGCTTCACCCTGGTCAACAATGAATGCATCCAGATCCTTCTTAGCCTTCTCAACAGTTTCTTCAATTCTGGCAGGCTGAATACGTCCATCCAGTACCAGTCTTTCCAAAGCCATTCTGGCCAGATCTCTTCTCATTGGATCAAATGCAGAGATAATAATTGCTTCCGGCATATCATCAATAATAAGTTCAACACCGGTTGCATTCTCGAAGGCTTTAACATTACGGCCTTCACGACCGATGATTCTGCCCTTCATCTCATCATTAGGAAGCTCAAATACTGAGATAGCAGTTTCAGATACTATATCAGATGAACATCTCTGAATAGCACCAACGATATATTCTCTCGCCTTTTTATCTGCCTCTTCCTTAGCTCTGTTCTCCATCTCTTTAATAAGAACAGCGGTTTCATGCTTAACTTCGTCTTCTACAGTCTTTAATAAGAAATCCTTTGCCTGTTCGGCTGTCAAACCGGAGATACGTTCAAGTTCCTGTAATCTTTGCTCATTCAACTTAGATACTGTTTCTTTTTGCTTGTTAAGCTCGCTTTCTCTAGCAGCAAGTGAATTCTCTCTCTTTTCCAAGGCTTCCAGCTTTTTGTCAACATTTTCTTCTTTCTGCTGAACTCTTCTTTCGAAGCGCTGTGCTTCGGCTCTTCTTTCCTTGATTTCCTTATCAAGTTCATTCTTAGCCTTTATGCTTTCTTCCTTGACCTCGAGTAAGCCTTCTCTCTTCTTGGCATCTGCTGTTCTTAAAGCCTCATCAAGAATCTGTCTTGCTTTTTCTTCTGCATTACCAATCTTCTTCTCAACACTTTTCTTGTGAACAGAAGCTGTGATAATTGCAGTAATTACAGCAGTAATAGCCACGCTAGCAACAATAGCGATGATCAAAACAACCATACTAACATTGCTCGGCATTACAGGAGCACCTCCTTATTCAATTTTCATTGTACATATCATATTGGGCTTTAACACCCTAATAAGCCAAATTACAACATTATTATTATACTAGGATAACAATATTATGTCAAATAAATATGTGAAAAGTGCACAAAATATTGTTTACACTACCACAATATATGGATAAAAAATTAAAAATACCCACGAATAGTGGGTATTAATACTTTAATAATTGTGAGATTTTACATACATCTGTTAATCAGATCCATGTCATATCCTTTTCTATAGAGATAACCTTTAAGTTTCTCCCTCTCTTCATAAGAAAAATCATCTTTTGAATAATTCTTCTTAAGTAATATCTTATTAATTCCTTCAATGGCTTTACTCTCTATCAGATTCTTATCCATACTTTCAAAGCCAGAAGATATTATATCATCAGGGATACCTTTATTTTTCAGTTCCAGAATGACTTTATTCTTAGGCTTATTCTCAATATGTTTTCTTATATATCTTTTTACATATTCTTCATCATTAACAAAGCCTTTATTTACCATCTCATCCCTGACTCTTGTTGCTACATCCCTGGTATAACCGTTATCAAGAAGTTTGCCAAAAATCTCATAAGATGAATAATCCCTGGTATCTAAAAGGTAAAGTATGCGTTCTTTCCCTCTTTTATAAAGCATATCCTGAATTTCATTATATGTTTTATCATCAATTTCCATATTAGATACAATATTAAACTTAAGTAAATCGCCTTTGTATAATACAAAGGCGATTCCTTCATCAGTTAATACTTTATATCTGTCTTTTTTAATTTGTATAATATTATTTATATACATAAGCTTATCTTTTAAGCCTCATCAGACTTCTTTTTCTTCTTTTTATCAACTGTATCCATCTCAGATGCTGTACCGGCAAGACCAAAATGTTCTCTTACCTTCTGCTCTATTATAGCACATAATTCAGGATTATCCTCTAAGAATACCTTGGCATTTTCTCTACCCTGGCCAATCTTATTGCCTTCGTAAGCATACCAGGCACCACTCTTATTGATAACACCGATTTCAGCAGCAAGGTCAAGCACATCACCTTCGAAGGATATGCCCTTACCAAACATGATATCGAATTCAGCCTCTTTAAATGGAGGAGCAATCTTATTCTTAACAATCTTTGCTCTTGTTCTGTTACCAATTATATCTGCACCGTTCTTAAGCTGTTCAACCTTTCTAATCTCCATACGTACTGAAGAATAGAACTTAAGGGCATTACCACCTGTTGTAACCTGAGGATTGCCGTAGAATACGCCAACCTTCTCTCTAAGCTGGTTAATAAATACTACAGTACAGTTAGATCTGCCAATTGCACCTGTAAGTTTTCTTAAAGCCTGTGACATAAGTCTTGCCTGAAGACCTACATGAGAATCACCCATCTCGCCTTCAAGTTCAGCCTTAGGAACCAAAGCTGCTACTGAGTCTACTACAACAATATCAATGGCACCTGAACGTACCATGGTCTCAGTAATCTCCAGTGCCTGTTCACCATTATCAGGCTGTGAAATATACATATTATCAACATCTACACCAATAGCCTTGGCATATGCAGGATCAAGAGCATGCTCAGCATCGATAAAACCTGCAATACCACCACGTTTTTGAACCTCAGCTATCATATGAAGAGTAACTGTAGTCTTACCACTTGATTCAGGTCCGTAAATCTCAACGATTCTTCCCTTAGGAATTCCACCAAGACCTAAAGCTATATCCAGGCTAAGTGAGCCTGTTGGAATTGTTTCAACATTCATTGCAGATGCCGGATCACCCAGCTTCATAACTGCGCCCTTACCATACTGCCTTTCAATCTGCATTAAAGCCGCATCAAGGGCTTTCATCTTGTCTTCTCTATCCATTTCATTCTCCTTCTTAGTGAACATTTGTTCTAAAAGTATAATAAAACATCTGTTCGATTTTGTCAACTTATTTTTGATAATTTAATATTAATTGTTTTTGAGTCCCATAATAGGTACTCAAAAATAGCAATAGGCGAAATATTACATTTCGCCTAATCTATATAATCTCTTATTTTATATTTTCTTTCGTCCCTTTTAATCTAACATAAAACCTAAAGGATATCAAGTTATAATTCTTCTCCGTCATCAGTTATTACCGGAGCTGAATCATTAAGTTCAAAATCATACCTTTTATCACTAAGACCTACTGATGTATCCATATCCTTAAACTGATCTTCAACATAATCATTATATTCCATGATTGATATTGTACTCCATCCCATTAAGCTTCCGGAATCTGCATCCTCATAATTAATCCCTATTTCAAGTCCGATAGGGGTAAAGAAGCAGAATGCCGAATCAGGATTATTAAGAATATCCTTAATATCATCAGAAGTCATAATACCATTAACAACCACACTATATCCATTCTGATCTTCAGATCTTTCCATGAAGAAATCGCCAATATTCTCATCATATTCAACAATATCCTCGTAAGCGAGAATCTGACCGGAAGCAACATCAATATTAATGGCATCCAGGTAGACATCTTGATTATTATTTTCTGCATCCATAATTGATGTATCAACAATAATACTCATTTTTTTATCATCATTATAAACAATGGTTGAATCCACATATACATATAATTTCTCAGTTACTTCACCATTATTAATCTGATCTATGGTCTTTAATACACTATACATTGCCTTGTCATAGATTTCTTTATTAAGTTCATCCTCATTGGACAGACCTGTATTATTAAGTTCATAATAACCCACATATGCATTCATGGAGATTCCATTAGAAATCTGACCGCTAAACTGCATATATCTTCTGTCCACATCATATCCATAAAGCGGCTGATAACTTTCCGAGAAAGAATCATAATATGGTCCTACATAGCTGTCACGGTCCATATTATAATGTCCTGTCGGAACATGCAGAATAAACTGATTATTATAGAAAATATCACTTGAAAGATTATTTTCATAATCATACATATCAGCATTATCAGTATATTCGGAAAAATCAATTTCTTCTGTTAAATTATACCAGTCTCTTGCTACATATGACTGAGGCACATAATCATCTACATCATAATCATAATCATAATCATCATCTAAATAATCATCAACGTCATAATTATAGTTATAGGTAGGCGGAGTATAAGGATTATAATTATATGACTGGTTATTTAATATAGTATACTTTAAAAATGCCGGTACAAAAATCGCCGCCAGCAATCCTAATACAACTATCACCAAAGGAACAGCCACAGCAAAGCAGACCAGAACAATAATAACAACCATTACCGCTTTGCTGCCACCGTCTTTCTTCTCTTTCTTACGTTTACCTGCTGCATTGTTAGCTTCAAATGCCACATTATTGCCATTTACAGCCTTCTGAGGATTGCTGTCATTAAGAATATCCTTATTCACGGATGCCAAATCATCATAAATAACATCCTTCTCCAAATCCTTAAAATCATCCGCATTCTCATCAAAAATATAGCCGCAGTTGGAACAGGTACCATTATTAAGAGTTACTGCTCCGCAGTTTGGACAAAATGTAAATGTTTCACCATACATAATTATATCCCCTTAAAGTTATCCGTTAACACTTTCACTTAAATACTCAAGTATACATCTTCTCATCATGAATAAAGCACTGGTAACTGCATTGGCTCTAACCTTTTCCCTGTTACCTGCAAAATTATATTCTTCAACCTTAACATTACCCTTAACACCACAGCCTATATATACGCGGCCTACAGGAATATTGGTTGAATCTGATGAAGGTCCTGCAAGACCTGTAACAGATACAATAACATCTGCCTTGTTAAAAGCACTTGCGCCCTTAACCATAAGTTCAGCAACCTCTGCACTGACTGCTGTATGCTCTGCAATAATTCTTTTCTTAATTCCAAGAGTCTTACGTTTGGACTTATTGGAATATGTAATTCTGCCCTCTTTAAATACTTCAGATACACCTGGCACATTAATTAATCTGCCGGCAAGAAGTCCACCGGTACAGGACTCAACTGTTGTAACTGTAAGATTATTGGCAACTAAAAGATCCACAACTGAACTTTCAAGTGTAGCCTCATCATCAGTTGAATATACATTAACTCCAAATCTGCTCTTAATCTCCTTAACTATAGGTCTTAAAAGCTTATGAGCGCTCTTCTCATCTTCCGCCTTGGCAGTTACTCTTACATGAACCTCACCCTCTTTGCAATAGGTTGCAATTGTAGGATTGGTCTGTCTGTCAATCATATCCTTAAGTCTGTTTTCGACTTCACTTTCGCAGACGCCGCACATTTTGACAGTAACAGAATTAATAACTCCATCGCTCTTTGTCTTAAGATAAGGAATAACATAATCCTTAGTCATATTCTCAAGTTCAATCGGAGGACCCGGAAGCAGGATAAAAATCTTTCCATCCTTTTCAATAATGAATCCCGGCGCTGTTCCGTTATTATTCTTAAGAAGCATTGAGCCTTCCGGCTTAAGTGCCTGCTTATAATTGCTGTCGCAAAGCGGCATATTTTTCTTTTCAAAATAAGCCTCAATTGCCTTCTTTGTGTCCTCATCCATATTCATTTTAATATTTAAATATTCGCAGACACATTCCTTGGTCATATCATCTTCAGTAGGTCCAAGGCCACCATTTAAGATAATAATGTCAGACCTCTTTGCAGACATTTCAATTGTCTCCAGGATTCTTTCCCTGTTGTCCCCAACAACGCTCTGGTTATAGCATACAAAGCCAAGTGAAGAGCAAACATTGGAAAGGTAAAAAGCATTGGTATTTACAATGTTACCAAGAAGTAATTCAGTTCCAACAAAAATAAATTCAACTTTCATAGGCTACCTCTAATCTTTTAATACCGCTCTGTTTCTGATAACGTAATCGCATAATGAATATACAGTTAAAAATACCACGATAACCTGTAATCCAATATTAATATAGAACATAAATGGCAGACTTAAAATAAGCGACATTACCATCACCATCTGCATAACTGTTTTAATCTTGCCCCACCAGTTTGCAGCAATTACAACGCCTTTCTCTGCTGCAATCAGTCTGAAACCACTTATGATAAAATCCCTGAATATAATTATCAGTACAACATATACATTTATATCCCCAAGACTTAACAAACAAATCAAAGCTGAACATACCAGAAGTTTGTCAGCCAAAGGGTCCATAAACTTACCGAAATTGGTAACAAGGTTCTTCTTTCTTGCAATATAACCATCTAAAAAATCTGTAAAAGACGCCAGCGCAAAAATCCCCAGCGCCACATATCTTGCCCATGCCCCTTCAAACGGGAACATAAGAAAGAATATAAAAAACGGTATCATAATAACTCTAAGTAATGTGAGTCTGTTAGGTAAATTCATTCTGTAACTTCTCCAATCAAATCATATTCATTGGATGATGTAATTTGTACCTTAACCATATCTCCTGTTTTAAGTTCATAATCACAGGAATAAAATACATATCCATCAACTCCGGGAGCATCCATATAGGAGCGTCCCACATATATATCATCTTCAGGAATATATCCTTCTGTAAGCACTTCCAGTGTCCTGCCCACCTTCTCTTTGCAAAGTTCAAATGCAACTTTCTGCTGGGTAAGCATAACCTCTTTAAGTCTTCTTTTCCTGGTATTGCCATTAACCTGATTCTTCATCGAGAAAGCCTTGGTATTATCTTCCTTCGAATAGGCAAAAGCCCCGAGCCTGTCTATTCTCTCTTTTTCAATAAACTTAAGAAGATTCTGATGGTCTTCTTCGGTTTCTCCAGGGAATCCTGTCATCATCGTGGTTCTAAGCACAATATCAGGAATCTCTTTTCTAAGTCTGGCAATTGTCTTTGTAATCTCCGAATTGGTTGTCCTTCTGCCCATAGCCTTCAAAACCTTTGAAGATGCATGCTGTATAGGCATATCAAGATAATGACAAACCTTAGGATTATTCTTAATTGTCTGAATAAGCTCATCAGTTATCTCTTCAGGATAACAGTACATAAGTCTTATCCACTTAAGTTCTTCAATCTTTGAAAGTTCTTCAATTAAAGCACAAAGTTTCTTCTCACCATAAAGGTCCACGCCGTAAACTGTAGTCTCCTGAGCAACCAAAATCAGTTCCTTAACTCCAACATCATTTACAAGATACTCAGCCTTTTTTACAAGTTCCTCTATAGGAAAAGAGCGCGCCCTTCCTCTGATGAAAGGTATCGCGCAATAAGTACAGGCTTTGTTACAGCCTTCGGATATTTTTAAAAAAGCATAATGTCCGCCTGTAGTCACCACTCTTGGAAGGTCGTGAACAAGGGATTTATCTCTGTCTGCCACACTGATAAACTGATGATCTTTGCCAATACTTTCAACTGCATCCACAATTCTTTCAATTGCAGTTGTACCAACAAAAGCATCCACCTCGGGAATAAGAGGTGTAATGTCATTAAGATATCTCTGAGCAAGGCAACCACATACAATAATTCCTGAGATGACACCTTCATTTTTAAGATTAACCATCTCCATTATTGTATTAATACTCTCTTCTTTGGCATCACTTATAAAAGAGCAGGTATTGATACATACAATATCAGCATCCTGCTCATCTGTAGTCAGTTCAATACCCTTCGATGCAAGAAGTCCCATCATCTCTTCGGTATCAACCAGATTCTTATCGCAGCCCAGAGATATAAAACAAACTTTCATAATTTATAATTTTATTCCTCGCCGTCTTCAGCAACAATTTTAAGTTTGCCCTGATATAATTCCTCAATGGCAATTGATAATGGCTTCTGATTAGGAACATCTTCAGCAGAAACAAGTGGTGTAGCACCGTCAATAATGTCTCTGGCTCTCTTGGATGTAGCCATAACGATTGAATAACGGCTGTCAACAACCTTAGCCTTTGAATCACCATTAAGGCTGTCTTCGTTAACTACCTTCATTAAATCTGAATAAGATGGATGTAACATTTTTATTTCCTCCGATTTATCTTTATTCTATATTCTGTACCTGTTCTCTTATCTTTTCGATAATAGTCTTTATATCGATGGCCTTATTGGTAACCTCAAGGTCAGCAGACTTGGACAGTGTGGTATTGGCTTCCCTGTTAAGTTCCTGCACAATGAAATCCAGTTTCTTACCAACTGCTTCTTTAGCCTCAAGTTCCTTCTTTACAGCCTTAATATGAGTCTTAAGTCTTACAATCTCTTCATCTACACAGGACTTATCTGCAAAAATCGCCACCTCGGTAAGTATCCTGTTCTCGTCGATGTTATTGTTATCAAGCATCTCCTTGATTTTATTTGTAAGTCTTGTCTTATATTCTTCAATAATAAGTGGTGACTTCTTTTCAATGAAATCCACACACTCTGCAAGTTCATCCAGTTTAAGATTAAGGTCTTTGGCAAGCTGCTCGCCTTCTCTTTCCCTGAATGTTACAAAAGCCTTCGCTGCTTCACTAACACTCCTTGATATAAGTTCCTTCGTTTCCTCATCATCACAAGGTTCATCTTCCAAAGTAAATACCTCCGGAAATCTTGCAAGAAGTGGCGCACTTATATCCATTTTAAGATCAAGATTCTCACTCATGACATTCATATAATGAAGATATTCTTTTGCAGCATCCTCATTATACTTAACTGCGCTGTCTGAGCCCTTAATCATTTCGTAAGAGACATATACATCAACCTTGCCTCTTTCCATATATGATTTAAGAATATTTCTAATATCTGATTCATAAGCATTAAACTTCTTAGGAAGCTTAATATTCATATCAAGATATTTATGATTAACTGATTTAATTTCTGTTGTTACTTTAAGTTTTTCGTTAGAGCATTCTGCCCTGCCGAAACCGGTCATGCTTTTAACCATTTATTATCCCCTTCCAATAAACGCCTTTTTAACCAATATAATTATATCCAAAATACCAAAACCCGTCAAGTTTAGGCGCATTACTGCACTTCCTTAAGGTCATAACCGGATATATCGCTCTCGCCAACCATTGAATAATTTGTATGATATATTACATAACCCTTGGCAGCTCCAGTTACTTTCTTAAGGTGTTTCTTTCTTGTATAATCAATCTCAGCCTTGTCAGAGTTTGCCTTGGAAGAATAATGAGCTGCAAGGCCTGCCGCCAGTGCAAATATCTCATCTTCCATATCCCACTCTTCAGACTGATTGGCATTTAAGTTTCTTACAATAACATGGGAACCCGGCGCATTCTTAACATGGAACCACCAGTCATTACCTGTTGCCACATCAAAGGATATATGCTCATTCTGGTAATTATTCTTACCGACATAAATATCATAGCCTTTGTAATTATAATGAAGCGGCTTACTCTTTCTTGTTGCCTTTTTAAGTTTATTCTTCTTTCTGATAAAACCTCTGTCAGCCAATTCTTTTCTGATTTCATCAAGATCCTCATCATTTCTGGAAAAGGTAATGAATGTCAGCATATCCTCCAGATAAGCAATATCTTCCTTGGTCTTTTGCATCTGTTCTTCAGTAATTGCCACAGACCTTTTAAGCTTATTATATTTCTGATAATACATATTGGCATTTGCTATTGCATTCATGCTTTCCTTAAGCGGTATGGTGATTTTCTCATTAGTATAATAATTATCTACAGTTACCGACTTAATATTAGGCTCAATCTGATATGAATAAACATTTAACAGTTCGCCATATATCTTATATTTATCTCTTTCATCTGCATCCTTAAGCTGCTCAGTCTGCGCTTTGAGTTTCTTCTTATCCCTTGAAAGAATGGTATTTATGTTCTTAATTAAATCGCCGCTTTTCTGCTTTAAAAGATATTCTTCAGATTTTTCATTATAATAGTCATAAAGCATATCTGAAAGGCAGTCATAACCTTTAAGCTCAACGCACTCTATTTCCTCTTTACCTGCAAGATATCTCTTAAGCGCCGCCTTAATCTCATCCACCTGATAATCAAAAACAATATAATCGAATACCCTGCCATTAAGCATTATCATATTAAATTTATAATTAGCATTCTTTACATCCGAAATGCTTCTTTCAAATCTGCCAAAAGTCTCCTCTTTACTCTCACCGGATAAAAATGCATTCATGAAAGAAGAAATGCCCATGTAATTATTCTGAAGACTCTCCTGCTCTTTGCTTAAGAATCCTTCTTTCGTTTCTTCCAAAGGATTACTCTTTGAATTACTCTCAGGGATAAAATACCTGCACCCCGGCAGCACAGTTCTTACAGAACTCATGGCAGGGCCTACTCTTATGAGAGCATCCACTATTGTTTCATCTTCATTATATAGAATCAGATTACTGTATCTTCCCATAAGTTCGAATGTAAGAATTCTGTGGCAGGTATCTCCCATTTCATTAAGGTGACGTACCTTTATATTAATTACTCTTTCAAACTTAGGCTGATATATATCTTCAACAAGGGCGCCCTGAATATGCTTTCTTAAAACCATATTAAAAGAACTGGCTGAAAGCGGACTTAAAGCCTTATTTTTGGTTATATATATAAGTGGCATCTGTGCAGAAATCTGCATCATAAGCTTATAGGTTACAGGGCCGTTTTTAATATTAAGCACAACCTGTTTTTCTTCAGGATGAGTAACCTTAACTATTCTTCCGCCAACCAGCAGATTATTCAGTTCTTTGGACAATGCCGCAATTGTATATCCGTCAAAAGCCATTTTATAATCCTTTGCATTAAAAGAGCCTGGATATCCAGGCTCTTCAATCTTTGTTTAATTTAATTAACCAATCAACCAGTCATACATTTCCTGATATTTTCTTGCTGATACATGCCAGGAGAAATCAGCGGCCATGGCTCTGTCAACCATCTTATTCCACTCTCTCTTCTTGTCATAATAAATCTTCTCAGCATATCGAATGGTTCCAAGCATCTCATGAGCATTATAATTAACGAAGCTGAAACCTGTACCGGTTCCTTCATACTCATTATAAGGAATAACTGTATCCTTAAGACCACCTGTCTCTCTGACGATTGGAATTGAACCATAACGAAGGGCCATTAACTGGCTGAGTCCGCAAGGCTCAAATAAGGATGGCATTAAGAATGCATCAGATGCACCGTAAATCTTATGAGACATGGCTTCTGAATAATAAATATTTGCAGAAACCTTATTATTATATTTCCAGTCGAAATGACGGAACATATTCTCATACTGTTCTTCACCTGTACCAAGTACAACTATCTGTACTGCATCCTGGCAAAGCTCATCCATAATATAGGCGATAAGATCGAAACCTTTCTGATCGGTAAGTCTGGATACAATACCAATCATCATTATCTTATCATCCTGATCAAGACCTAAGTCTTTCTGAAGGGCTCTCTTATTCTTAATCTTCTCTTTACGGAATGTTGAAGCACTGTATCTGTAATCAAGGAACTTGTCCACACTTGGATCATATTCCTCATAATCGATACCATTAACAATACCTCTTAAGTCATTGGATCTTGCTCTCATAAGACCATCAAGACTCTCACCATAGAATGGCATCTTAATCTCATCAGCATATGTCTCACTAACTGTAGTAATGGCATCTGCATAAACAAGACCGCCCTTAAGCAAGTTGGCATTCTTATATGCTTCAAGTTTATCAGGTGTAAAGAAGTAATCAGGAAGGCCTGTAATATCCTGAACTGTCTTAACATCCCACTTACCCTGGAACTTAAGGTTATGAATAGTCATAATAGTCTTAATTCCCTGGAAGAATTCATTACCTGCAAATCTCTCTTTAAGATATACAGGAATAAGTCCTGTCTGCCAGTCATGACAATGAATGATGTCTGGTCTGAATCCAAGAAGCGGCATGGCTGCAAGTGATGCCTTACAGAAGAATGCGAACTTCTCAATATCATCATAAACATTGGAACTGTAAGGTCTGAATCCGCCAAACTTACCTTCGTTATCAATGAAATAATATGTTACTCCATCAACAACTGCTTCAAGAATACCAACATATTCATTTTTCCAGTGGAAATCCATATAGAAAGATGTTTTATAAACCATCTTATTCCTAAGTTCCTCCGGAATGCAGGTATACTTAGGAAGCATAACTCTAATATCAAAATATTTCTTATCAACACATTTAGGCAGTGAACCTACAACATCTGCAAGACCACCGGTTTTGATAAAAGGTACACCCTCAGATGCAACAAAAAGAATATTTTTCATTCTAACCCTCCAATAAATATTGATTCTCAATATCATATAAATTATATCGCATTTAAGGCTTTAAGTAAAGTAAAAACCAAGGCCGAAACCTTGGTTAACTCTTAAATATTTCGAAAATCAGCGACGCCTTCTGTCGTGCAATTTATAATATTCTGATTTATTCTTATACATCTTTGTTTCTGCCGAAACAACAAGATTATTTATATCCAGATTACTGGCACTTGCCACCTCATATCCAACTGCCATATGGAAGCCTTTATCTTCCACATTTTTGATGATGGTGGCGATTTTGGAAGAGATGCTTTCTTCAGCCATGTCGAGTGAGAATGCCACGAATTCATCACCACCAATTCTGTATGAATCATAAATTCCAAAAGCAGTTTTAAGTTCATCAGCTATGGTCTTAAGCATTAAGTCGCCCTTCTCATGACCTTCTGTATTATTAAGCTGATGAAGGCCGTTGCCGTCAATATAGATACAGCAGATTTTGTCCTTCGCCCTGCCTTTGTAATCTTTTAATCTCCACTCATAGCAGTTACGGTTATTAAGACCGGTAAGCTGATCAAGTTCGCTCATCTTCTGCAGTTTATTCTCAAGAACAAAACCGTTAATCCTGTTCATTGTAACTATTGTTGAGCATGATGCTGACAAAAGACCATATATTACTGCATTGGTTAAATCCGAATAAAGCACGGAACCTGTTTTGGTTCTGGCTACCAGAATAAGAAAAACTACGACATAAAAGCCAAGGCATGAAATGATTCTAAGGGGTTTATCAACAAAAATCATCGGCAGCAGAACAAGCATAACCAGGAAGGTTGCTGCCTGCTGTTCAGGCCTTGAATATACTGCAATTGCGATACCATATAAAAGGAATATGGTGAAAGAAAAATAAATTGCAATATAAGAAAGTATACGAATTTTCTCCGAATAAAGGGAAATAATTATTAGTGCCAGAGAACACAGCATTCCACTTACAAATATACTTCTTGAACTTGCAAATCCTTCAAGAACAAAAGACATAACAAACATAATGCACACCAAAACAAAAGCAACAGATGAATAAATCATAACTGTCCTTGCATTAGTCTTTTCTATCTTTCTTCTGATTAAATTGTAAGTTTCCTTATCTGTTCCACCGTACAGACAAATGTTCTTGATTTTTTGAAACATACATTCCCCGATTAAATCATCTCATCCGTTATAAACATTGCATCACCAAAAGAGAAGAATCTGTATCTTTCCTTCACGGCTTCATTATAGGCATTAAGCACATTCTCTCTTCCTGCCAGTGCACTTACAAGCATAATAAGTGTAGACTCCGGCAAATGGAAATTGGTAATAAGACAGTCAAGAATCTTAAACTTATAACCCGGATATATAAAAATCTCCGTATTACCACTACATGCCTTAATTAATCCATTGTCATCAGCTGCGCTTTCTACTGTTCTGCAGCTTGTGGTACCAACGCATATAACTCTGCCGCCATTTCTCTTGGTTTCATTTATTATATCGGCACTTTCTTCAGAAATTACATAATATTCTGAATGCATATGGTGATCAAGGATATTATCTTCCTTTACAGGTCTGAATGTTCCAAGTCCCACATGCAGGGTTACATAGGCAATTTTGATACCTTTTTTCTCAATCTCAGCAAGTAGCTCTTTGGTAAAATGAAGCCCCGCAGTTGGCGCTGCAGCCGAACCATCGAACTTCGCATATACTGTCTGATATCTGTTTTTATCCTGTAATTTATGAGTTATATACGGAGGCAGAGGCATCTGGCCGATTTTATCCAGAATCTCTTCGAATATGCCATCATATTCGAATTCGATTTCTCTGTTTCCTTCTTCTAATATATTAACAATTTTACCTTTTAGCAAGCCTTCACCAAAAATAAATTCATCACCCGGTTTTGCTTTTTTGCCCGGCTTACAAAGGCACTCCCAGTTAGTATCGGAAAGCCTTTTTAATAAAAGGAATTCCACTGATGCTCCGCTTCCCACCTTCGTTGCATAAATTCTTGCAGGAATAACTTTGGTATCATTAAGAACAAGGCAGTCACCTTCATGAAGATAATTAATAATATCTTTAAATACATGATGGCTTATGCTGCCGTTGTCCTTATTTAAAACCATAAGTCTTGAAGAACTTCTGTCTGTCAAAGGGTCCTGAGCAATCAGTTCTTCCGGAAGTTCATAATTAAAATCTGATTTTAGTAAAATATTATCTGACATTTAAACACTCTTTAAGAAACTTACATATCCTCTGTATGTTTCATATACATCTGCTTTACTTACTACTTCAAAAGGTGCATGCATGTTAAGTACTGCAACGCCGCAGTCAATAACATTCATGCCATATTTGGCAAGAATATAGGCAATGGTTCCACCGCCGCCTAAATCAACCTTACCAAGTTCTGCAAGCTGATACTGAACATCGTCATCATCAAATGTCTTACGGAGGAATGCAAGATATTCAGCATTGGCATCATTAGAGCCACTCTTTCCCCTGCTTCCCGTAAACTTGCAAAGTACCATACCCTTTCCAAGATATGATGTATTCTTCTTATCAAATGAAGAAGCAAACTTAGGATCAAATCCCGCATTAACATCAGATGATAACATTCTAGAATTAGAAAGCATTCTTCTAAGTGTAAGCTGGCTTTCCTTACCTGTTGCAAGCGCTACAATTTCAGCCATTACATTTTCAAAGAAAAGTGATGTCATACCTGTTGCGCCAACAGAACCGATTTCTTCCTTATCTGTCAGAATACATACAGCAGTTCTCTCTACAGCGCTTGTATCCATAATTGCTCTGAAAGATGGATATGAACATACTCTGTCATCATGTCCATAACCCATTATCATGCTTCTGTCTATACCTGCATCATATGCTCTTCCTGCAGGAACAACTTCAAGTTCAGCAGATAAGAAATCTTCTTCTTCCATATCATAATAATCTTTAAGAAGTTTAAGAACACCTTTCTTAACTGCTTCTTTCTCTTCTTTATCTTCATCATCCTTAGCGGATTTCTTCTTTGTATCAGCTATTGGTCTTGATCCGATAACAACATCCAAATCCTCACCTTCAATAACTACAGAAGCTTTCTTCTCCATCTGTTTTGCAGATAAATGAATAAGTAAGTCAGAGATAAAGAATACAGGATCATCTGCTTCCTCACCCAAATTCACAATAACTGTTGTACCGTCTTTTTTACATACAACACCGTGAATTGCAAGCGGAAGTGTTACCCACTGATATTTCTTGATACCACCATAATAATGGGTATCAAGATAAGCAATTCCGCCATCTTCATATAAAGGATTGGATTTAATATCCATTCTTGGAGAATCAATATGAGCACCAAGAATATTAACACCCTCTTCAAGTGGCTTTTTGCCAAGCTTAACCATAACTATTGACTTATTCATGTTTACGGCATAGATTTTATCCCCTGCCTTAAGCTTCTTTCCTGATTTAATAGCTTCACTTAATTCAATATAGCCATCCTTAATTGCTTCATCAACAAAGAAATCAACACATTCTCTCTCTGTTTTGCAATTTGAAAGAAACTCTCTGTAACTGTCATTAAGTTTGTTAAGTTCATTTAATTTTCTGGAATTATACTTATTCCATAAGTCTTTATTTTCCATTTACTACACCTTCTTTCTGGTAAGTTAACTTCTGATATCAACATCAAGTTTATATTTAAGATTACCAAGTATCTTCTTTACATACTTATCTACACTATCAGCTGCAAAATCTTCCTCTCCCGGTGTAAATGTAATAGTAAATGCCATACTCTTCTTATCTTCAGGAATATTTTCTCCTTCATAAACGTCAAAGAGTTTAACATCAGTAATATATTTGCAGGCATCCTTAATTGTCTTTTCAACTTCACCACATGATAATTCCTTATTCATAAGTAAAGCAAGGTCTCTGTTAACAGATGGGAACTTGGAAAGTGGCTTGAATGAAGCCTTTGTATCAAGTGCATAAAGGTAATCAAGATCTATCTCACATATGAAAGCACCGGTTCTTAAATCAAGTTTCTCGGCTACTTCATATGCTACCTTTCCAAGATATCCTATTTCCTTGTCGCCATGTTTGATTACAGCTGTCTGATAAGGATGTAAAAATGTCTTCTCAGCCTTCTCGTATGTAAATTCCGTGAAGAATGATTTGGCTACAGCATTTACAATTCCCTTAAGAGTATAGAAATCATACTTATCACCGAAAATTGAAATACAAAGTGTCTGCTTTTCTTCAGGATACTCTGTAAGAGGCAGTGACTTAGGAATAAATCTTGAAGCGATTTCGAAGAGTTTGCCTTCAAGATTACCCTTCTTCTGATTTCTTGATACTGCATGAAGCATTGATGGAACAAGTGTTGTTCTCATAATTGATAAGTCTTCATTTATAGGATTAAGAATCTTAATTGCCTGTCTTTCAGGAGCATCTTCAGGAAGATTAAGCAAATCAAAATCAGATGGTGAATAGAATGAATAATGAATACATTCATATGCACCCTTGGCACATAAGTCTTTCTTAAGTTTAAGCTCTTTCTTCTGCTTAAGTGATAAGCCACCCATTGTAACCTGAGCATCTGGAAGGAATGTATCTACTATATGATCATAACCATACATTCTGATAACTTCTTCAGCAACATCAGGATAACTTTCCATATCCTCTCTGTATGCAGGGATCATAAGTGTAAGTTCATCTCCATTTACCTTAGGATCAAATGATAAGTTCTTAAGAATCTTAACTATTTCATCTGTAGGTACTTCAATACCAAGCACTCTGTTAACCTTGGCAATGCTGACCTTCATCTCTCTAGGTTCAATGGAATTACCTGTATTAACATCAACATGAGTACAGGATACTTTACCGCATTCAAGTTCTTCTACTAAATGAAGAGCTCTCTTCATTGCATTAAATGTTGAATATTCATCAACACCCTTTTCGTACTTGGCAGAAGCATCTGTTCTCTTACCAAGTGCTCTTGATGTCTTTCTGATATTATCTCTTGCAAACTTTGCTGACTCGAAAAGCACTTCTTTTGTTGTATCTCTGATTTCAGAATTAAGACCACCCATAACACCTGCAATTGCTACAGGCTTAACGCCATCGCAGATAACCAGGTTATTGCTGTTAAGTTCATATTCCTGTTCATCAAGAGTAACGATTTTTTCCTTATCTTCGGCACGTCTGACTACAATCTTATTTCCCTCAATATAGTCGCAGTCAAAAGCATGCATAGGCTGTCCCATTTCAAGAGAAACATAGTTTGTAATATCAACCATATTTGAAATAGGCATCTGGCCAACCAAAGCAAGTCTTCTTTGCATCCAAAGTGGAGATTCCTTAATAACTACATCATGAACATAATGTCCGATATATCTTGGGCAGATATCCTGTGCCTTAACTTCAACTGTAAATCCGTCTTTTGTTACACTGTCTTCATGATACTTTAAAGATGGAGCTTTATATTCTCTGTCAAGCACAGCTGCAACTTCCTTTGCAATACCTGTGATACACTGGCAGTCAGGTCTGTTAGCAGTAATTGATACATCAAAAATATAATCATCAAGTCCTACAACAGGCTTAATATCTGCTCCGACTTCAGCATCATCAGATAATTCAAGCAAACCACAGTATGATGCACCAGGATACATACCACCCTGAACACCAATTTCCACACCTGAGCAGAGCATACCTTCGGAATCAATACCACGAAGTTTACCCTTCTTAATCTTCATAACACCTTCTACAGTCTTATGATCTTTAGCTGTAGCATAAACGCTTGCGCCATCAAGGGCTACAGGGAATTTCTTACCTGCTGCAACATTATCTGCACCACAGCATATCTGCAGAAGTTCCGGTTGTCCAACATCTACTTTACATACATGAAGATGTGTATCAGGAATAGGTTCACATTCCTTTACTAAACCTACTACAACACCTGATATGTCTTTACCGATTTCAATTACTTCTTCAACTTCGAATCCGCATGAGAAAAGTTTCTCTTCAAGAACCGAAGGATCAATATCATTAATATCTACATATTCTTTTAACCAACTTAAAGGTACTAACATGTTTTTATCCTCTCATATCTATATCAGTATTTCGTTATTAACTATTAGTTGTCATCTATCTGCTTAAGAACATTTAAATCTGATTCAAATAACAGTTTGATGTTATTGATACCATACTTAAGCATTGCTGTTCTTTCTATACCTATACCAAATGCAAGACCTGAATATTCTTCAGAATCTATACCGCAATTCTCAAGTACTTTCTTGTTAACGATACCTGCACCAAGGATTTCTATCCAGCCTGTACCCTTGCAAAGTTTACATCCCTTACCGCCACACTCAAAGCAGCTTACATCAACTTCAACTGAAGGCTCTGTAAATGGGAAATATGAAGGACGAAGTCTTGTTGTTGTATCTTCGCCATATATCTTCTTAACGAAATTATCAAGCATTCCCTTAAGGTCACAAAGTGTAATCTTTTTATCAACTACCAAACCTTCCATCTGAGTAAACATTGGTGAATGTGTTGCATCATCATCACTTCTGAAAACCTTACCAGGAGAAAGAATCTTGATAGGAGGTTTTGAATTCTCCATTACATGAATCTGACCTGATGAAGTCTGGGTTCTGAGTAAGAACTCAGGAGATAAATAAAAGGTATCCTGCATATCACGTGCCGGATGATCGGCAGGTGTATTAAGTGCAGTAAAGTTATAATAATCGTTCTCGATTTCTGTTCCTTCGTAAATGGTGAATCCCATTCCTGCGAAAACATCGATAAGCTGATTTCTCATCTGAGTAATAGGATGAAGATTACCCTTCTCCTCTGCATCAGCATCGATAGTAACATCTATCTTTTCTCTTTGATATTTAAACTCTAATTCTTTTTCCTTCATCTTCTTATCAAGATCTTCGAAGACTTCGGTTGCCCATTTCTTAAGTTCGTTAACCTGCTTACCGAATTCTGCTCTGTCTTCTGCAGCAAGATTCTTCATCTCTTTCATGAGCTGACCAATCTCACCGTTCTTGGAATCAAGGAACTGTTTTCTAAGTTCGAAAGCTGTTGCTCTTGATGTGGCTTTTTTCTCAATGCCAACCAAAATGCTTTGTCTGATTTGAGATAATTTCTCGTTCATAATTTTCTCCTTACTTTATAAAATAAAAAATCCCATCTAAGGACAATCCTTAAATGGGACGTTATTAACGCGGTACCACCCACATTCCGTTATAGAACGGCTCTCATTAGAATTTAACGCATATCTTACGAATGCTCCTACTAATAATTCAAAGCATTAGCTCCAATGTGAAATTCGGTTTTACATTCATGCCCGGAGTTCTCACCTTTTGCTCCTTCTCTTTAAGCCCTGAATGCATCCTACTATGCATCTTCATCGCCTTTACATATCTTTATACATTTTAACAAATTAAAACTATAAGTCAACCACAAAATGGCTATATTTACATATCTTTCTTTTTCTTTTCATGCTCTTTCTTGGCTAATTTTATCTCTTCGCGAAGTTTCTTTTTCTCTTCTTTCATTCTGGCCTTGGCATGTCTTTTTTCAATAACTTTTAAAAGTTTCTCATTATCAAGTTTTCCTTCAGGCACAACATTCTCAATATATCTTGGAACCATTGCATCCTTATATGTTCCTCTTATATAAGCATCAAGAAATGCTCCAAGGAAGAAAAGATTGACATATACAAATATCCAGATCATAACAACGATAATGGTTGCCAGCGAACCATACATACTAAAGGACTGGAAATGAGTCAGATAAAAGTTAAACAGATATGAAAACAGTGACCATGTAATACCTGTAAAAAGCGCCCCTCTCCATGTCTTAAAAGGATTCTTACCCTTGCCGTTATTAGGTATCCAGGTATAGAACGGACAGAAGAAAACTGCTACGAATATCCACTCATAAAGGAATCTGAAACGGTATAAAAAATGGAAAATGTTAAATTCAGTGAATATTACCCTGATGATATTCTCGTAGGCGATTTTGCCCGCGAAGCCTACTACAAAGAGGACTATGATTAGAATAATCAGGAAAAATGTATGCATTATGGCTTCAAGCCTTAATATAATAAAAGGCCTTGTTTCCTTAACACCATTAGCCGCATTAAGACCTCTTGTAATGGCCTGCATACCTTTTGCTGCCGACCAGAACAGGATGATGATGGATAAGGAAATGACCGTATTTGAAGTATTATATAACTGCGAAATGATATCTTCAGTGAAATACAAAAGAGTCGTCGGCATAAATCTTTGCATGAAATCCAGAATGTCGCGCTGTGTAAGAGGTGTAAATGGAATGAATGCGATAATTAATGCCACAATCGGGATAATTGACAGGAAAATATAAAAAGACGCCGCAGCAGCATAACTTGCAGCTTCAGTATATTTATAAGCATAACCAATCTTAATGATATAGTTGTATGCTTTAATTATATAACTGTCAGCATCTCTTCTTTCATTCATACACATAATCCTATAAAAAAAGCAGCTTTCCCAAGCTGCATTTTTTACAATTCAGGCCTTCTATGTTCCGCCTATATTTTGACGCCTAGCTTTCGCCAGGTGGGCAATCGCAACTTATCTTGCTGTCTTCCACTGAATGCTTGAGGCCTGACATCCAACAAGTATATAGAAATCCCTTAAAATATAATGTAGGTTCAAAATAAGTAGGCTCTTTGAACATATAAGGTTATATTTATTATAACATAGTTATGTAAATTTGCAACTAAATTAAACTAATTATTTTTAAGTTTCTGATTCTTTTTTCTTTTTTAATTTTACCAGTAATAAATAGACAATCGCAATACCCAGAATAGCTCCAAAAGAGTCTATGTAAACATCTGATATCATTGATCCTCTTCCGGAAAAAAGTTGTATTGTTTCATCAATAAATCCGGTAAAAAATCCTATCAGCCAGCACAGATACCATCTGTAATTTTTCTTATCAATAAAGAGTAACATCCACTCTGCACCGATAACAAAATATTCAGTAACATGTGCAGCTTTTCTGATCAGGCTTTCAGGAATTTCAATAGGTTTTCCTTCCTGAACATTGGCTATGTTATTTATTACTTCTTCAAGAATTTCTTTAATTGTTCCACTCTCTTCCTGGGACTGTGGAATTGGAAGCATCGACTGTCCCCAGGCAAAGAAAGTTGAAATAATGATTAAAGCAATTATTATTTTAGTTTTCATATTAATTATTATTTACTGTAGCAAAAGCAATGTTGGTAGCATGGTCAGCAACTCTTTCAAGACCTGCAACAATATCAGTGAATATCATGCCTGCTTCAGGTGAACATTCATTTTTGGTAAGTCTCTCAACATGTGCCTGCTGAACAGCTCTTTCCATAAGGTCAATCTTGTTCTCGTTCTCTTCTATTTCTGACATATGTTCCTCATTCTTATGAGTGAACATTTCAATACATAAATAAAGATTCTTATTAACAAGGTCCATCATTTCCCTTAATTCTTCAAGGGCGGTTTTACTGAATTCCACATTATCTTCTTTTCTCATTTTGGCTGCCTCGGCTATATTGGTTGCATGGTCACCGATTCTTTCAATATCACCCACGACATGGAACAAACCACCGATGGACTGCATATCTTCCACAGGTACTGTGGACTGTGTAAGTTTAACAAGATAATTAACTATCTGATGATTAAGGAAATTAATATTCTTCTCAACCTCAAATACTTCATTCATATCATCTTCATCAAGTGTAACCAAAACATTCATTGCTCTGTTAAGATTATCAGTTGCAAGATGCGCCATTCTTTCAAGTTCGTTTGTAACATCTACTACTGCAGTTGCAGGATTGAAGATGGTTTTCTGTCCGATGAACTGAAGCTGGAAGTTATCATTATATCCAACCTTGGTCTTGTCATCACCAGGAATTACAAGGTAAGTTGCCTTAACAAGTAATGATGAGAACGGGAATAAAATAATAACCTGGAATATCTTTATAAGAGAATGGCTGTTAGCAACAAAACGTCCTGCATTCTGACCTGATATTGCAAGTATTCCTTGCACAACAGGTTCTTTAAAGAACATTAAAATTACAAATACTATTATTGTACCAACAAGGTTAAATAAGAAATGAATCATGGCTGCTCTCTTGGCATCCTTCATACCTGCAAGTGATGCTAAAAGCGCTGATGTACATGCACCCATGTTACAGCCAAGAATAATGAATAAACATACAGGAAGATCAAGAAGTCCCTGCTGAGCCATCAAAAGAGAAATGCTGACTGTTACTGAGGAACTCTGAACTATACTTGTAAGGACAAGTCCTAAAAGTACTGCCAGGAACGGATTTGTCATTGATGAAAACAATTCTGCAATATTAGGATTTTCCTTAATTCCTGCCATTGATGCACTCATTAGTGAAAGGCCTAAGAATAAAACACCAAAACCCAGGAGAATTTCACCAATTTTTTTAACACTGTCTTTTTTAACAAACATAACCATAATTACGCCTGCAAGTAAAAATAAAGGTGCAAACTTGGAAAGGTTAAAAGATACCAGCTGTGAAGTAATTGTAGTACCGATATTGGCACCCATGATTACGCCTACAGCCTGATAAAGAGTCATTAAACCTGCATTAACAAATGATACTACCATTACGGTACATGCAGATGATGACTGAATAATTGCTGTAAAAATTATACCGACTATAAGGCCGGAAAATTTATTCTTTGTAAAAAATTCCAATATGGAACGAAGTTTGGCACCCGCTGATTTCTCTATGGCCTCGCTCATAAGTTTCATACCGAAAAGAAATAATCCCAATCCCCCACACATATTAAGTAAAATAGACCAATCCATGACATCTCCTTGTCAAATTATTTGTTATAATACTTTACTATGGCTTCCAAATCTTCATCTATAACCTGCTTAAGTTCAGCCGCTGAGCCAAACTTCTTTTCAGGTCTTCTGAATTCATCTATATAAAGGAGAACTTTCTCTCCATAAACTTCTTCATTAAACTCAAGAATAAAGCTTTCACTAACCGGCTTCTTTGTGGCTCCAAATGTCGGTGCCACACCAACGTTGGTAATTGCAGTATATTCTTTCCCCTTAATAAGCGCCCTTGAATAATATACACCAAACTTTGGTACACATTTATTATCATCAAAAGCAATATTAATGGTGGCATATAATTCCTTATGCCCTATTCCCTTGCCTCTTTGAACCACACCTTCAATGGAATATTTTCTTCCAAGCATTTTAGCGCTCTTAATCATATCTCCATTTTTGATATAATTCTTTATGGCATTTGATGAAACTATCTGACCATCAATCTCTATCTTTGAAACGATGTGAATATCCAGACCTTTGTCCTTCCCGTACATAGTCAGATATTTGTCATCGCCTTCTCTATTATAACCGAAGGATACGTCTTTTCCAACAACAACCGTATCTGCTCCGGTACCATTTATCACCTTATCAAGATAATCACCGGCCCCAATATTGGCAGTTTTCTCATCAAACGGAACCACGAAAGCATAATCAAGACCAATGTTTTCAATTATCTCAAGGCTTTCATTTAGTGTATTAACTCTTGTTTTATCCGGAAAATCAAAGTAACTTTCAGGACCCGGGGCAAAAATCACCGCCCCCGTTCTTTTGTCACCCTTTAAAGACATCATCTTATTCATTATGGTCTGATGGCCTAAATGCATGGCATCATACTTACCCCATGTGATGACTTTAAGGTCCTTATTATCCAGATTAATATCATTTATATTGTTACACTTTTTTATAATCATATTACTTTATTTTAAGAAATCTGTATGGCTTTAGCATATTGCCTGTATATGAATATAATCCATAGAATTCATCATCCATATAAAGCCTGAACATTTCTGATTCATTAGCCCCATCAAAGCCGTCTACCCAGGATGTTTCAAGCTTATTGCCATTGTCGGCCAGGCTCCTTACATCTTTATGAATATAAAGGGCTTTATATTCCATAAAAGGCTTATCCATTGCCATTATTATGCTTTGTAAATCATTCTCCCTGGCTTTTTTCTCGATATCACTTATCTTAAGTGCATTATCAATATCAAAACCACAGGCCCTGACTCTTACCAAAGATTCCATTGCTCCATAGGTTCCAAGTTTTGAACCTATATCATCGCAAAGAGACCTTATATATGTTCCCTTAGAGCAGTTAACTATGAATTCTGCACTTAGGGTTTCTTTATTAACATCAATATTTAAAATATCAATATTAAAAATATGAACTAATCTCGCCTTACGCTCTACTTCTATTCCCTGCCTTGCAAGGTCATAAAGTTTCTTTCCATCAACTTTAATTGCGGAATACATTGGAGGCACCTGCTCATAAGAACCGATAAAACCCATTATCGCATTCCTGATTGTCTCTTCTTTCAAAGTGACATCTTTGGTATCCAGAAGTTTTCCATAAATATCCAGCGTATCATATTTTTTGCCAAATACCATTTTACACTTATATGCCTTATCGCTGTCCGGCATAATATCGCATAATCTGGTGGCTCTTCCTATGCATACCGGAAGTACGCCTTCGGCCATTGGATCCAGGGTTCCGGTGTGGCCAATTTTCTTAATATGGGTAATACCTCTTAGTATTGCCACTACATCAAATGATGTATATTCTTTTTCCTTATAGACATTAATTATTCCGTCCATTTAATGTCCTTATTTATACTGCTAATAAGATTATCTATAATCTCTTCCTTGTTGCCTTTAAGATATAAACCAGCCGCCCTTACGTGACCACCGCCACCAAACTCCGATGCCACTCTTGAAACATCGACGATACGGGATGAACGGAGGCTGATTTTGTAAGTTTCAGAATTAATCTGATACATAAAAATAGAACATTCTACTCCCTTAGTTGCCCTTAATGTACTAACAACGCCATCAAAATCATTATTGGTAACACCTAATTCCTTCATTGTGCTAAGGTCGATGGCAGATGCAATTACATTGCCCCCTAAGAACAGTTTGGAATGCATAAGGACATATGACAATGCCTTATACTGAAGGTAACTCTTTTCATAGAATGTTTCTTCTAAAATCTTATTGTGATCAAAATTATATCGCATTAATTTGGATGCGATAAGCATGGTATCACTGTTGGTATTTGTATAACGAAATACGCCTGTATCATGGGCAATTCCCATATATAAAAGCGCTGCGATATCATCATCCAAATACTCTTCTTCTATTAAATTGTAAACAAGCTCTGAAGCAGATGAAGCCTCAGGCACAATATAATTAACATCTCCGCCACCGTCAGCGTTGCTGATATGATGGTCGATATTAATGATTTTACCCGTATTTGATGCAAACTTGGATGCAGAACCGATTCTCTCTATGTTGGTATCGATGACAATCAAAATGTCGCACTTCTCCCCGGAGAAAGTCGAATCAATAAGATCAAGACCCGGCACATAGTCAAAGCATTCTGCCGGTTTATCAAGTACTACCTTAATATCTGATTCTGGCAATCTCTTCTTAAGATATAAACAGGCAGCCAAACATGAGCCTATACAGTCTCCGTCCGGCTTTATATGACCTGTTATTATAATACTTTTAGCACCTAAACATTCATTATACAGATTAATCACTGTTTTCTCCATTATCCTTATGCGCTTTAGCATCTTCTGATGCAACCTTATCTATAAGATTGGACATATACATACCATATTCCATGGAATCATCATAGATAAATGTCAGTTCCGGTGTGTTGCGAAGATTAATTCTCTTGGCAAGCTGTGATCTGATAAAACCTGAAGCCTTCTTAAGTCCTGCAAGAGTATCGTCTTTGGATGATTCATCACCAAATACACTTATATATACTTTGCAATACTTAAGGTCGGTTGTAACATCCACCTTTGTAACGCTTGTCATCGGTGAGATGCGCGGGTCCTTAATCTCAGATCTGATAAGTTCAGCGATTTCTCTTTGAACTTCAGAATTGACTCTGGAGCTTTTAACCGAATTTTTTCTCATTATCTTGGTACCTCAACCATTGTATAAGCCTCAACGATATCGAATTCCTGCATATCGCCGAATCCATCGAATACAATACCGCATTCGAATCCTGACTTAACTTCCTTAACGTCATCCTTAAATCTCTTAAGTGATGAAAGTTTACCTTCGAAGATCTGCTCTCCTGCTCTTGTAATTCTGACTGAACTGTCCTTTGTAATAATACCGTCAAGCACATAACATCCTGCGATATTTCCGGCATTTGTAGACTTGTAGATTGCTCTTACCTCTACATGACCCTGAACCTTCTCTTCGTAAACAGGAGCAAGCATACCCTTAATAGCATCAGATACATCATTGGTTGCTCTGTAGATTACATCGTAGAACTTAACATCTACGCCTTCTCTTTCGGCTGTTTCCTTGGCACCTGCATCAATTCTGACATTGAAGCCGATGATAATAGCCTTACCTGCAGAAGCAAGTACAACGTCAGATTCATTAATGGTACCAACGCCTGAGTGAATTACATCAACTCTAACCTCTTCATTTGAAAGGTCTTCAAGTTCTTTCTTAACGGCCTCAACACTACCCTGAACGTCAGCCTTAACAATTAAGTTAAGAGTCTTAAGGTTACCGGTCTGAATCTGATTATATAATTCTTCAAGTGATACTTTCTTCTTGGACTCAGCAATCTTCTGTAACTTGTTCTGAGCAATGAATGTATCAGCGAAGTTTTTAGCTTCCTTATCGCTTTCATGAGCGATGAAAATCTCACCTGCATTAGGAACTTTATCAAGACCCTGAATCTCAACAGGTGTTGAAGGTGGAGCCTCTTTAATTCTGTCACCCTTATCATTAATCATGGCTCTTACCTTACCATGAGCTTCGCCGGCTGAAATGAAGTCACCAACTTTAAGTGTACCCTTCTGAACAAGTACTGTTGATACAGGACCACGGCCCTTATCAAGTCTTGCTTCAATTACAAGACCTCTTGCTTTTCTCTTGGCATCAGCCTTAAGCTCCAGGATATCAGCTGAAAGTAAGATGATATCAAGAAGTTCCTGAATACCCTGTCTCTTCTTGGCTGAAATAGGTACATATACTGTTGTGCCACCCATGCTCTCCGGAAGAAGATCATGCTCATAAGCAAGCTCATTCATAAGAGAATTAATGCTTGGATAGCTCATCATATCCTTATTAGGATCGTCAAAATCATAGCCAATCTTATCAACCTTGTTAACAGCAACTACGATAGGTACGTTAGCTGCCTTGGCATGGTTAATAGCTTCTATTGTCTGAGGCATAACACCATCGTCTGCTGCTACTACCAAGATGGCAATATCAGTTGCGTTGGCACCTCTCATACGCATTGCAGTGAAGGCCTCATGACCTGGTGTGTCGAGGAAGGTGATTTTGCGACCGTTCTTCTCAACCATGTAAGCACCGATGTGCTGTGTAATACCACCGGCCTCTCTGTCGGTTACGTGTGTCTCTCTGATGGCATCAAGAAGTGATGTCTTACCATGGTCAACGTGACCCATTACACAGATAACCGGAGCTCTTTCTGTAAGGTTTGCATCGATTTCGTCTTCTTCCTTAAGAAGTTCCTCGATAACGTCCTTAACAATTTCCTTCTCGCAGAGGATATCATATTCAAGTGCGATTTCCTCAGCCTCTTCATATGAAAGTTCCTGGTTTGCAGTATATACAACGCCTTGTAAGAATTTCTTCTTGATAATCTCGTTGGACTGAATCTTCATCTTGTCAGCCAGATCCTTGATTGAGATTACCTCAGGAACTGTAATTACCTTTACTTCATCTTCAACCTTTGTTTCTTCTTTCTTAACAGGTTTGATAAAAGCACCGGCCTTTGGTTTCTTCTGATTCTTTCCGCCAAAATCCTCGTCCTCAAATCTGTAATCCTTACGGTTCTTGTCTTTTTCCTTATTCTTAAATCTCTTGTCATTACGGTTCTTGTCATTTGAAACCATTATGACATCCTGAGTATCTTTACCCTTCTTCTTAAGCATTCCGCCGTTACCCATAGGACGCTGATTTCTGTCATTATCCTTATTAGGAATACCGCTTCCGCCAAATGAAGTTTTCTGTGGTCTGTCATTTCTTCCGGCAAACTTATTATTTCTGTCACCGAAATCTTTCTTCTGACCGTTGTCTCTGTTATCGTTTCTTCTGAAGTCGCCGCGATCTCTGTTGTCTCTGTTATCCCTGTTGTCTCTAGGTCTGTTATCATTCTGCGGTCTTGCATTATTATTAACAACAACCTTTGGCTTATCCTGAGACTGAGTATTCTGAACAGGAGCACTAACCTTTGACTCTTCAGTCTTAACTTCCGGAGCCTTGGTTACAGCTTCTTCTTTCTTGATTTCTTCTTTCTTGATTTCTTCTTTCTTTAATTCTTCTTTTCTTTCTTCAGCTTTCTTATTTTCCTGAGTATTTCTATATGATGAAATATTAGCTGTAGGTGTTTTGGATGGAGGTGTTGTAGGCTTGATAAGCTGGTGAGGAGCTTGTGGTCTTGCCATATTGCCATTATTCTGAGCAGGTCTGTTATTATTTGCCGGAGCCTTGGCTGGTCCTCCTACAATAACAATACCCTTCTTTGGAGCAGGTTTCTTAACTGCTTCTGCCATCTTTGCCTCTTTCTTAACTTCTTCCTTAGGCTGAGCCGGAGCTTTCTCTACCGGCTTTTCAGGAGCCTTTTCTGCAGGCTTGGCTTCTGCTTTATTTTCAGCCTTAGGGGCTTCTTTCTTATCCTCGTCGGTGATTTTGCCAGATGCTTTTTTAGTATCTGCACCTTCTAATTTGGACTTATTCTTCTTAACCAAATCCACAGTTTCATCATCTATTGCCTTCATTACACTGGTGTAAGGAAAATCTATTTCCTCCTTAAGAAAGGCTATAATACTTTTACCTGTAACATTAAGTTCTTTAGCCAAATCATTTATTTTCATTCACTCACCTCCGAATCTTTATTCTCATCATATAACTTCATAATTGCCTTGGAAAATCCTTCATCAGTAATTCCTATGCTCACTCTGACTTCCTTGCCGATTATATGGCCCAAAGTCACCTTATCTGAATAAAAGATAATTGGAACCTTATAATATGTACACATGTCTTTATAAGACTTTGTGGAATTATCTGACGCATCCTTCGATACGATTACCAAAAGCACTTTGCCTTCTTTTACCCCTTTTTCCACCGAGAATTCCCCGCTCACCAGCTTCCCGGCTTTATTGGAAAGGGATATCATGGACAATAATTTGTCATTCTTCAAATTAACTTAATTCTCCAATCAGTTTATTAATAACTTCCTTAGGAACAGCCTGAGAGAAAGACCTCTCAAGACCATGATTCTTCACAGCTTTATCCAGGCACTCCTTACTATTGCAGATATAAGCACCCCTGCCATTGGCCTTAAGTGTCTTATCTATTTCAAAATCACCGTCCGGAGTCCTTATTACCCTTATTAAGTTTTTCTTCTCTTTCATTTCCTGGCAGCCTACACATCTGCGCATAGGGATTTTCTTAGCTGTCATAATCTTCCACTCTGTTAATTATTCTTCAGAAGACTCATCTGCAGTTTCTACTGCTTCGCCTTCTTCATATTCTTCAGTATATTCACCATCTTCATAATATTCTTCTTCGCCATCATCAAGATAGTCTTCATATCTGAATCCTACTGCGTCCTTAGCCTGAGTCTCTGACTTGATATCAATCTTGAACTTTGTAAGTTTTGCAGCAAGTCTTGCATTCTGTCCTTCCTTACCAATTGCAAGTGATAACTGGAAGTCAGGAACAACAACCTTTGCTGTATTCTCGTTAGGATCAGCGAATACATATACAATCTGTGCTGGTGATAAAGCATTCTGGATAAAGTTACCAGGGTTCTCATCCCATACAACAATATCAATCTTCTCACCGCCAAGTTCATCAACGATTGAATTAACTCTTGTACCATTTACACCAACGCAAGCACCTACAGGATCAACGTTTGGTTCATTTGAATAAACAGCAATCTTTGTTCTACTGCCCGGCTCTCTTGCGATGCTCTTAATCTCAACAATACCATCTCTGATTTCAGAGATTTCCTGCTCGAATAATCTTTTTACAAGTTCTGTTGACTTTCTTGATACAGAAATTTCAGGTCCCTTTGTTGTTGACTTAACAGAAGATACATAAACTTTAATTCTGTCGCCGATTCTGTATCTCTCACCTTTAACCTGATCTGCTTCCTTGAGCATTGCATCTGCTCTGCCAAGGTTAACAAGAATATTCTTTCCGAAGAATCTCTGAACAATACCTGTAACGATTTCTTTTTCCTTAGTCTTATATTCGTTATAGATTACATTTCTTTCTTCTTCTCTTATCTTCTGAAGAATAACATTCTTTGCATTCTGTGTTGCGATACGGCCAAATTCCTTGGAATCAATATCAATTGCAACTGTATCACCAATCTTTGCATTAGGATCAATTTTCTTGGCATCCTCTAAAGCAATCTGAAGGATATCATCTTCAATATCTTCTTCTACTTCAACTACTTCCTTATCAGCCCATACCTTGTAATCACCTGTAGCATGGTCAATCTCTACTCTGATATTATCTGATTTGCCGAAACGGTTCTTGCAAGCTGTATAAATTGAGTTAACAATAGCATCAAAGATTGCATCTTTGCTGATATTCTTCTCTCTTTCAATAACCTCCAGTGCTTCGATTAATTCAGTGTTCATTTTTTAATCCTCCATAAAATAAATTAAACAATATATACTTATTTTTACTATAATTCCAAAGTAAGTGAAATCTTGGCTATATCTGACCTTTTAAATTCCAGTTCTTTGTCATCTGCTTCAATAACGATTTTATCCTTATCATAAGACTTAAGTATTCCGGTAAAATCCTTAACCTTGTCCACAGGCTTATAGGTTTTAATATCTACCGACTGACCTAATGCTTTTTCAAGGTGTTTATCTTTGGTAAGTTTTCTTCCAAGTCCCGGAGAACTTACTTCCAGCACATAAGCTTCTTCTATGTAATCTTCCTTATCAAGAAGATCAGACAAAACCCTGTTAACTGCCACGCAGTCATCAATGTTAACTCCGCCTTCCTTATCTATATATGCTCTTAAGATATAATCCCCGCCTTCTTTTACATATTCCACATCATATATGGATACGCCGGCGTCCTCGCATATTGGAACAAGAAGGGCTTCTGTCTTACTTTCAATAATCTCTTTGTTAGACATATTATTCCCTTTCATTCTTCTAACACGAAGAAAGTGGACTTTTTCAAGTCCACTTCCTGCATGTTTCTCAAAATCATTTATAAGTTAACATTTTTCTTTTAAAAAGTCAATAAAAAGTCTTGCTTTTTTATTCTCTTTATAATAAAATAACACTTGCGTGATTAAATATGGCTCGTTGGTCAAGCGGTTAAGACGCTGCCCTCTCACGGCAGAATCAGCGGTTCGATTCCGCTACGAGCTGCTAAAGAAAACCCGTAAACATTTCGTTTGCGGGTATTTTTTTATGATGTTTCATCAATATTATTTTTCTTATTTTTTCTCCAGACAAAAATACAAACAATCACAACTGCAATAAGTGCGATCATCATTCCGCCCCAGTTTACCCAAAGCGCTTTCACAGGATCTACGCCGGTATCATTCATAAATCCAATCAGTGCAGACGGGTACGCATTGGTTACAGCATGCATGATTGCAGCCGGCCAGACGGAGCCACTCATTTCAGTCAGAAATGTCAGAATAACTCCCATCAATATGCAAAAGGCACACATCATAAGAATGCCAAGGAAGGGAAATCCGGGATAATCCGTGCCG
>CADAOY010000005.1 GCA_902789665.1 uncultured Lachnospiraceae bacterium
GTATTCATTAACAATTTTTGATACTTCGTAAATCCTGTTTTCTTTGTCAGACAAAAACTCTTCGTATTTGCCAAAACAAAATGAGGCCTCTGTCGTGTCCGGGCTGTCGGTTTCCAGATATACGTTAATCTCGCCATCCTCTCCGGTGAGAAAATTTTCATAACCATACTCGTTTACATTTGGAGTAGCAAAATATTTGAAACGGCCATATGGTTTTTCAATAATGATCTCATCTTTCTTGGGAGCAACCGGCTCTTTTTCTTTTTTTGAAAACAGTTTGTCAAATAAACCCATATTAATTTCCTCTTTGAAAAATAATAGTCTATAATATCTTGAATCATTATAACAAAAAATCTTGACGAGTACATAATCTTTATCAAACAAAAATGCTCCCACCAAAAATAAGGTGAGAGCACTTTCTTATATATTTCCTTTTACACTTGCTTATTTATACTGACCAACCAGGTAGATGAGTGGAGAGTTCCAGTAGATGCAGATCTCGTTGGTTGAGAAACTGCTTTCGTTATCTACGTAGCAGGCTGCGGCAGATCTAAGTGTGAGAACTGCTTTGGCATATGGGTCAGCTGGATTGGAGTTTGGTCCACCAACAAGCATACCAGGCATAGGCTCTTTCATGAACTGAGAAGGTCTGTGGTGGATATGCTCAGGTGAGAAATCACCAAATGTTGTTACATAACAGTATGTAATCGGGTTAACACCTAAAAGATAATCGTACTGATATCTTGCATATTTATTGAAGTCTTCATTGCCTGTAACCTTGGCTGTCATGAGATATAACATACCGTGGTTTGCAACTGTCATGTTGCTGCCCCAAGGATAGTCATAACCAAGGGAGATGAAGTATGCATCTTTGGCAATTGCTGTGGCTTCGTCGGTTGCATATTTGTTGAATAAACCGGTAAGACCTGTGGTTAAATCATCGTTTCCAGCAAGGTCTTCAGGTCTTGTCATGTAAGCGTATGCGCCGTAACCTGACATGTTAGCCCAGCCAAGATCAAGTGATGACCACTTAACTGTTGAGTAGATTTCAGCGGCCTTATCAAGATAAGCGCTGTCACCTGTTGTGATATATAATTCAACAGCTGCCCAGAAATATTCATCTTCTGACTTACCATCAGGATATTCACCTGTGGAGATGTCTTCAGGATTAGTGAAGCCTGGCATGTCAGCGCCTTCTTTTTCCATAAACTCGAAAGCCTTCTTGGAAGCAGCTAAGCATTTAGCAGCATAATCTGCATCATATTCTTCATAGATTCTTGCAGCCTTGGCCATGATTGCAGCGAAGTCTGCCGTTGCTGTTGCTGAGATTGGACATACAATAAGTTCTGCAGTTTCATCCTGTGGCATAACTGTTTCAGGGAATACTGCGCAAGTTACCTTGTGATATACGCCGCCATTATCAGCCTGCATCTTAAAGAAGAAATCAAGTTCCCATTTTGCTTCATCGAGAATATCCGGTACACCGTTACCGCTTTCAGGAATGCCAAGAGAGTCTGAATCTGTACCAAGTCCTTCTTCATATGTTAAGAAGAGGTCAGCAATTGTCTTGGTACCAGGAACCACGTATCTTCCGTAGTCACCTGCATCATGCCAGCCGCCTGATACATCAATCTTCTTATCAGTTCCGTAGATTGTGGCTTCGTCCATATGACACTCAGGATGTGCAAAATCCCCGGCCATATCACTTGTCAATTCCATACCACATCTCTGAAGGTAAAGCATATGAACTGTGCTTGCATATAAATCATCATAAATATGTTCTTTAATTTCGAAGTCGTATGAATTACCAAAATCCTTAACACTGATATAGTAGGTACCAGGTGTCTTGAAGTCTGAGAAGTCACCTGATGTGCAGGCAGAATCACCTGACTTTGAATTGATGAATTCCTCTTTAAGTGTACCTGTATAAACTACCTCATCAGTAGCAGCATCATGAATTTCAAATATATTATTATCTCTGTTGAAACGGCAGATAACTGTCTTTGGATCATCAGGATTATATCCAATCTGATTAACCTTAACATTAAGCGGTGTAGGAAGTGGCTCAAGTGCCATCGCGTTGGATGCATCAGTAATGGTCATTGTGAAATTATCAATATAAACCTTACATGGAGTAGTAGCATCCAGGTCGCCCTGTGAACCCAAGTTAAAGCAAAGACGAGGAGCCGGATCGGAATCTTCTTCCATTGTAAAATTGGCAACGATGTGCTTAACATCAGGACCGATAGGAACTGCATCCTCTTCATAATATGGATGGTAGTCGCCGCCGTTAATCTGATAACGCCATTGCATAACTCTGTCTATATCGCAGTGAATATCAAAGGATGCTTCATATACGCAGCCCTTGTTCATTGAGAAACCGTCTCTGTAAACCTGACATGAATAATCAAGCATACCAGGCTTGGCGATATCCACGCAAAGCTCACCATTCTCAACATATGTTTCAAAAGACCCGCCGTTTGAATATGTATACCATTCACCGGTTGTTCCGTCTTCAAAATCATCGCCAATAACAATGGCACCATCTTCAAGACCATTACCAAAGCCTTCGATGGTTCCGTCGCCAATACCACCTTCGTCAGTGGTTTCGGTTCCTTCAGTTGATTCCGTGGTTTCAACCACTTCTTCTGTAACTTCTGTTTCGGTATTTTCACCGGAATTACCATTACATGAAGCAAGAGATAAAACCATCACACCAGCTAAAAGAAGTGATAAGATTTTCCTGTAATTCATTTTGCCTCCCTCGAACTAATGTTCTTTACATTATTTGAAAAAAATGCTAAAATTATCATATATTATATCATACTATGAATAATGCAAAATTTGTACTTTTTTTATAAAAATATAGCCTATTTTTAGAAGGGAAATTTGATATGAAGATTATACATACAGCAGACCTTCATCTTGATTCCAAGCTGGACGCTAATTTTGCCGACGAGCCGGAGAGAAAGAAGCAAAGAAGAGAAGAGACTCTGGTTGCTTTTACAAGGCTTGCAGATTATGCTGCCCAGAATGATGTTAAGGTTGTAATTATTGCAGGGGATATGTTTGATACCAACAGTGTAATTAACAGAGTTGTTAATACTGTTTTAAATACCATAAGGAAGTATCCGGATATTGATTTTTTGTACCTTAGAGGTAATCATGACGAGAAGAGTATTTTCGTTGATGCAGCCACAAAGCCTGAGAATCTTAAACTCTTTAATAAGGATGAGTGGACAGAATATAAGTATGACAATATTTCAATCTGGGGCACTGAGTCACTTGCCAACAGGGAGAAATATGCTTCCTTTGTACCGGACAGAAGCAGATTTAACATAGTAACTTTACATGGACAGACAGGTTTACATAAGAAGAATAATGACAAGTCAGATGTTATTGCACTTAATTCATTTAAAAGTCTGGGACTTGATTATATTGCCCTTGGTCATATTCATTCATTTATTAAGGATAAACTGGATGACAGATGTGATTACTGCTATTCAGGATGCTTAGAGGGCAGGGGCTTTGACGAATGCGGTGTTAAGGGATTCTGTCTTTTGGATATTAATGGAGATAAGTATACCCATGAGTTTATTCCTTTTGCTAAAAGAGAATTTCATTATGTAGAGGTTGACATAACTAATACAATATATCAGGATGATATTGCAGATTTAATCAGGGAAAAAATCAAAGATATACCTGCTAAGGATATGATTCTGGTAGATTTAGTTGGATATCATACTGTGGAAACAGAGATTAATATTCCATTTTTTACGGAGCTTTTAGGAGGCAGTTATTTTCTCTTTAAGATTAAATGTCACAGTAAGCCGTTAATTAATGTAGACGATTACAAGGGCAATATTTCGCTAAAGGGCGAATTCCTGGACCTTGTGGAAGGAAGCGACTTAAGTGATGAGGATAAGAAAAAGGTTATGCTCCTTGGAATACAGGCTTTATCAGGGGTAAAAGTGGGGGAACTTAGCATATGATTATAAATAGTATTTATATAGAGAATTATGGCGGCCTCAGTAATTTCAAGATGGATTTTTCTGATGGCCTTAATGTAATAAATGAACATAACGGATATGGAAAGTCTACAATTAATTCTTTTATTAAGGCAATGTTTTACGGACTTCCAAATTCCACTAAAAGGGACATTGATCTTAATGAATATAACCATTATGAGCCGCTTGACGGAGGTGTCTTCGGTGGCAGTCTTATATTCACAACAGATGATAAGACATATCGAATTGAAAGAATTTTTGATAAGACAAAGAGCGAAAAGGCTAAGAAGGATGGAGGAAATATCACAGGCACATTTAAGCTTTTTGATAATAAGACCAATATGCCATCTGATGATTATTCCACAAATATAGGCTTTGAACTTTTTGGCGTGGATGAAAGTACTTATGTGACCACTGTTTATGCAGGTCAGGGCAAGGTTAATTCGCCACTTGGAAATACTCTTTTAAATAAACTTAAGAATGCAGCAAATGAAGATGAAAACAGTGAAGATGAGTATACCAGTGCCTGCGCCGTACTTGATGCAAAAAGAGGTGAATATCATAAACAGAGCGGAGCAGGTCTTTTGGATGATATTCAAAGAACGATTGATGATAATAATTTATTCATCACAAATTCTGTTGAATATAAAGCTAAGGTTATTCAAAGACAGAAAGAAATAGAAGCTTTAAGTGAACAGGTTAAAAAGAATGGTGAAATAAGCAAAGCCTATAATGAAGAGATTAAGAAGGCTGAGAAGAATTCTGTCAATAAGGCCAACAAAGAGAAGAAAGATAATCTTGATAAGAAATATGCCGATATCCAGAAAGAATTAAATACTCTTGATGATTATTTCAGTAACGGTATACCGGAAGATGAAGAACTGGATCTGATCCTGGAGAAGATTGCCAATCTGGATGGGCTTAGGAAAGCAGAGTTTAAGGCCGGGGATTTTGAGTCTGATTATAAGGAATTATGTGATCAGATGGAGAAAAATAATATCACAAGAGAAAGCATTGACGCCTGCAGGGATAAGATAAAGGAGATAAAAGAAGAAGAGAAGATAATTGATTCACTTGAGATGGATGTAAAGGAAGAAAGCGATAAATTATATGAAATTGATAAGCCTAATACCACGATGCTTCTTGTACTTGGAGTGATACTTATTATTGCAGGATTAGTGGCAGCCGGTGTAATTTATGTGCTTACAGGTAATGTCGTATATGCTTTACTCGGACTTATTATTTCATTAACAAGTATTATTTTCTTTATTTTGATAAGTGGAAAGAATAAGGAATATGAGAGAGAAAAAGCAAGGCAGCAGGCAAGGGTTGAAGAAAAGGAAAAGAAATTAAATGATAAGAAAATCGAATGCGAAGGCAAGAGACAGTCGCTTAATTTGTTCCTTGGAAAATTCCTTAAAATAAATAATGATATTGAGAGCCTTCTTCTTAATATGGAAGTTGTATTAAATGAGAAGGATAAATATAATGACAGACTTAAGAAAATAGAAGAAGATAAGGCTGAGAATGGGGCCAAGGCTGATGCACTTGAAAAAGAGATTATTTCCTGCATTCAAAAGTATGAGCCTTATACAAGAGAAGGGAATAATTATAAGGAAATAATTAAACTTATAAGGGATAAAAGTAATAAAATCAAGATGCTTAATAAGAGTTTTGAAGATGTTCAAAATGACTTGAAACTGATTCCTGAATCTGATTATGTGATTGAAGAAGGAGTTCGCTCCATTGAGGAACTTCAGAAACTTGATGGTGAGATTCATGATGAAACAATCAGCGTGATGAATCAGATTAATATTTATAAAAATGATATTGAAGAATATAATGATATATTATCTGAGGCTGAAAGAAGAGCAGAAGAGAATGAGGATCTTAAGGCAGAACTCAAGGAAGCAAAGAATACTTTTAACTTAATTAAGATAACCATAGATTTACTTAAAAAAGCAAAAGAGAATTTCAGCTCGAGATATATCAATGAAATCAACGCTAATATGACCAAATACATTGATTTGATTGATGATAATGAAGGCCGCAAATTCGTGGTGGATGCCAATTTCAAAATCTCCGATTGTACAAAGGCCGTTAGCAGGGATTTCAAGTATTCAAGTGTTGGTATAAGGGAACTTGTTATGGTGTCTTTAAGATTTGCACTTATTGACACTTTGTTTAAGGAAGAATATCCTACTATAGTGTGGGATGATCCTTTTGTAAATCTTGATGATGATAATTTACAAAGAGGAATGAATCTGCTTAAACGTATTTCAGAAAGTAAACAGATTATATATTTTACATGTTCTAAGTCGAGAGCGTAAAGGAGGATAACTTGGACCAGGGGACGATTATCAGAATAATCATTCTTATTATTTTAATTTTACTGTCAGCATTTTTCTCATCTGCAGAAACTGTTTTTATGGCAGTAAACGAAGTGAAGATAAAGAGTCTGTGTGATGAGGGTAATAAAAAGGCTCTTCTTATACAGAAGATATTATCCAATTATTCCAAACTGATAAGTGGAATACTTGTAGGTAATAATATTGTTAATATTTCAGCGTCGGCACTTACCACAACAATTGCGGCATCAACCGGATATTCAATGGCAGTAAGTATTGCAACGGGTGTGCTTACCTTTGTGATTCTGATTTTTGGTGAAATTGTTCCTAAGACAATAGCCAAGGTTAATGCAGATAAACTGGTATTTATTTATGCGCCTTTTATTCAGTTTGTACTGATTGTTCTGACCCCTGTCATATGGATAGTAGATACTTTTGCCAAAGTAATTCTCTGGATATTAAGAATTGATACTGATAAGAGTACGCCGATGACAGAGAGTGAACTCAGGACAATAGTTGATACCAGCCATGAAGACGGTGTTATAGAAGATAAAGAAAGAGAAATGATTGTTAATGTGGTGGATTTTGGTGATGCCATGGTTAAGGATATCATGATTCCACGTATTGATATGGAATGTGTTTCTGATGATGCCACATTTAATGAGATTAAGGAAGCATTTGAAAACAGCAAGTTTACAAGATTTCCGGTATATCACGAATCAACTGATAATATTATTGGTGTAATCAATATTAAGGATATGGTTTTCCTTAAGGAAGAAGATTTTAAGATCAGCAGTATTTTAAGAGAAGTTTATTTTACGTACGAGCATAAGAAGACTTCTGATCTTATGATGGAACTTCGTGGTTCATCACTTAATATTGCAATGGTTTTAAATGAGTACGGTCTTACGGAAGGTATGGTTACCATGGAAGACTTACTTGAAGAAATCGTTGGCGAAATAAGAGATGAATATGATGAGGATGAAAGAGATTTAATTCACAAGATTGATGAGAATAAATATATCGTTCAGGGCAGCATGAAACTTGATGATATTAATAACGCAATCGGAACCGAGTTTGAAAGTGAGGAATATGACTCAATCGGCGGCCTTATTATTGAGAAACTCGATACTCTTCCACAGGTAAGAGAGAAGGTTATTCTTGATGATGGAACAATGCTCATTGTTAAGAAAGTAAAAGATAACAGAATAGAAGAAGTTGTTGTCAATAAAAAGGCTGCTGTTGGTTGACTTTTTGGCAATTAGTTTCTAAAATATAACATATATTGTGTGTATTTTAAGGGTAGATTTTTTTGATGAGGAATGCATATGTTAAATTGTGATATTGAGAGAATAAGCAGAATTGCTGATGCTATTAAAAAATCAAAAAATGTCGTATGTATTACCGGTAATGAATCAGTTGTTGAGTGCGGTAAGATGGATGTCTGGGATGACACAAACATCTTCAGAGTTGAGAAGACATATGGTAAAGCTCCGGAGGAAATTTTGTCAGCCGGTGAGTTCTCAACAAGAAAAGAACGATTCTATAATTTTTTCAAGAAAGAGGTTTTGGGAGACCTTCCTAAACCTGGTATTACATATGAAGTAATCAAGAATATGAAAGACGCTGGATATCTTAGTTCAGTTATCGCCTTTAGTATATTCGGATTAGAGAAAATGGCAGGGGTAGAAGATGTTATTGAACTTAGTGGTTCAGTATATGACTATTACTGCTGCAATTGTCGTAAGGACTATGACCTTGATTACATTAAGTCTTTCAAGGGTGCAGTTCCACTTTGCGATGAATGTGATTCAGCAATCAGACCAAGTATCAGATTATTTGGTGAGAGAATACAGAATGACCTTAATACCAAGGCTGCAATTGCCTGTCAGAAGGCAGACATTGTGCTTGTGCTTGGTGTGGATCTTTATGGTTCAAAGATTCAGTACTGCACCAGCCATTACCTGGGACATAATCTGATTTTGGTAACAGAGAATGAGCATTTCGGTGATAAGTATGCAGACGAGGTTATTTATACCAAGTCTCAGGATTTCATGAGATGTTTATGGCAACATTTGAGTAGAGATTAAATATGAATGATAAATTTTTTGATCTGCCTAAGGAAAAGCAGGATAAGATAATTAATGGAGCGGTGAAGATTTTTGCCATTAACGGATATAAAAAAGCCAGTACAGATGATATGGTCAGGGATACTGGAGTAAGTAAGGGCCTTTGGTTTCACTACTTTGAGAACAAACTTGGTTTATATACCTTTGTATCAGATTATATTATCAGATTCTACTGCATGGAATTATCATCCATGATGCCGGAAGGCGGAGATTATTTTAAGAAAATATATGAGATAGAAAGAATAAAGGTTGAGGTTTCAAAGTTCTACGAATATGCTCCAATGCTCTTAACTACGCTGGTCAACGAGCGTGATGAGGAAGCAATGAATGCAGTTAAGGGATATGTGAGAACTTATCTTGAAGCCATTGCCGCACCTTTTGAGAATCTCCCGGATGAATTCAGTCCGGACATTAATACGGACATCCTTGATATGACCATAAATTATACAACCTATGGTCTTATGAAAGAAGCTTACCTTACAGGTAAATTCGCCAGGTCAGAATATCTCGGAAGCCTGCAGGCTTATCTGGATATGATGAGAAAAATTGCATATTAATATACTACAGCAGGTTAAGACCTGCTGTTTCTTTATGTCCTGATAACGCATTCTGTCAATAGATTCAGAAAGTTCTGTAAATAGTGGCAAAACCTGCCATTTTTTCCTTGATTTACCATAAATAGTGTGATACAATATCCATTGTCTGCGAACAATTGTCCGCTGGCGGAAAACAGACGGACTTGTTTTTAAGGGGATTATATGAGTAAAGAACATACTTATTATGTTGTAAAAAGGGATGCTTTGCCGGAGGTTCTTCTGAAGGTTGTTGAGTGCAAGAATCTGATAGAATCTGGCAAATGCAAAACCGTTGGTGAAGCAACGGAAATGATGGGAATCAGTAGAAGTTCCTTCTATAAATATAAAGATGACATTGTTCCATTCCACGACAGCTCAGAAGGCAAAACAGTTACCTTCACATGCGAAATGGAAGATGAGCCGGGAATCCTTAGCGTTATGCTTAAAGTTATAGCATCCTACGGCGCTAATATCCTGACAATTCATCAGAGTATTCCTATTAATAACATGGCTTCTCTTTCATTTAGCTTACAGATACTGCCATCAACCGGTGATGTATCGGATATGATCGAGGAGATGGAAAAACTTAAAGGTGTGAGAAATGTAAAGATTCTTGCTAAAGAATAAGAAAAAGCGGGAGGATTGATAGATGATTAATATAGCAGTTATGGGATATGGTACAGTTGGTGCCGGAGTTGTTGAAGTAATTCAGCATAACCAGAAAGAGGTCAGCACCAAGGCAGGTGATGCCATCAATGTTAAATATATCCTTGATATCAGAAAGTTCCCTGGTGATCCTAATGAGAGCCTTATCACTGATGATTATGAAAAGATAATTAATGATCCTGAAATCAAAATCATCTGTGAGACCATGGGTGGATTAAAACCGGCCTATGATTTTACAAAAAGAGCTTTGGAAAAAGGCATCAGCGTATGTACTTCAAATAAGGAAATGGTTGCAGCATATGGCGCTGAATTAATTGCCATTGCCAAAAATAATAATTGTAACTATCTTTTCGAGGCCAGTGTAGGTGGCGGTATTCCAATTATCAGAGCCCTGAATTCTTCATTAACACCAGAGAGAATTCATGGCATTGCAGGTATTCTTAACGGTACTACCAACTATATGCTTACAAAGATGGATGAAGAGGGCGAGTCATATGATGACGTGCTTGCTACAGCTCAGAAGTTAGGTTATGCAGAGCGTAATCCTGAGGCAGATGTTGAAGGGTATGATGCATGTCGTAAGATAGCAATTCTTTCATCACTTGTATATGGAAAGACAGTTAAGTTTGATGAGATTCATACTGAGGGTATTACAAAGATAAGCACGGCGGATTTTGCCTACGCTAAGGAAATGGGAAGAAGTATTAAGCTTCTTGGCGTAAGTATGGATATAGAAGGCAAGTGTTTTGCAATGGTTGCTCCGTTCTTAGTTGATAAAGAAGATCCGCTTTACTGCGTAAGAGACGTATTCAACGCAGTTTGTGTTGATGGCAACATGCTTGGCAAGACAATGTACTATGGCAAGGGCGCCGGCAGAAAACCAACCGCAAGCGCAGTAGTCAGCGATGTTATTGATGCAGCAAAGCATCTTGGCAAATTCATTTTCTGCTTCTGGGAAGATGAGAAAGTTGAACTTGTTCCAAAGGATAATATTTCATGGAAATATTTCATCAGGGTTAAAGGCGTTGACAAGGAAACAGAAATCAAGAGATTATTCGAGAATTCATCCGTGGTTACAACCACCAAATGTCCTGACGAGTTTGGTCTTATCACAGACAGAATGAAGGAAAGAGATTTCCTTATGAAGATTAAGGATATTGAGGAAGTTATTTCATATATTCGTATATATGAATAAAAATATAGGGTTCCGGACACGCGCCCGGACAAATCTATATGTATAAGGGTTTACTAACAACAAAATTATTCAGGAGGAAAATATGTTAGTAGTTAAGAAATTCGGCGGTACTTCCGTTGCTAACAAAGAGAGAATTTACAACGTGGCAAGAAGATGTATCGAAGAATACAAACAGGGAAATGATGTAGTTGTTGTTTTATCTGCTATGGGTAAAATGACCGACGAGCTTATTGAAGAAGCAATGGATATTAATCCTAATCCTTCAAGACGTGAGATGGATATGCTTTTCACAATTGGTGAGCAGAAGTCTGTTGCACTTATGGCTATGGCCATGGATAACCTTGGCGTACCTGCAATATCACTTAATGCTTTTCAGGTTGCAATGCATACAACATCAGCTTACAGCAATGCAAGACTTAAAAGAATTGATACCGAGAGAATTCGTCATGAGTTAGAGAGCAAGAAGATTGTTATCGTAACAGGATTCCAGGGCGTCAATAAATATGATGACTATACAACACTTGGAAGAGGTGGTTCAGATACCACTGCAGTTGCACTTGCAGCTGCTCTTCATGCAGATAAATGTGAGATTTATACAGACGTTGACGGCGTATATACAGCAGACCCTCGTATTGTTAAGAAGGCACGTAAAATGTCCGAAATCACATACGATGAAATGCTTGATCTTGCAACATTAGGTGCAGGCGTACTGCATAACCGTTCAGTTGAAATGGCCAAGAAATACGGCGTACAGTTAGTTGTTCGTTCATCACTTACCAATGAGGAAGGAACAGTTGTTAAGGAGGATACAAAGGTGGAGAAATTACTTGTTAGTGGAGTAGCAGTAGATAAAAGTGCAGAAAGAATATCAGTTATTGGTCTTGATGATAAGCCGGGTACAGCATTCAGATTATTTGATGCTCTTGCAAAGGCAAATGTAAATGTTGATATGATTCTTCAGTCAGTTGGACGTGATAATACAAAGGATATCTCATTCACAGTTGATGGTAACTATGGTGATGATGCTCTTAAGGTTATTGAAGAAAACAAGGCAAGACTTGGTTATGAAAATGTTGAAATCGAGAAGAACGTATCTAAGGTTTCAATCGTTGGTGCAGGTATGATGTCAAACCCTGGTGTTGCAGCCAAGATGTTTGAGTGCCTCTACAATGAGAGAATCAACATCAAGATGATTTCTACATCAGAAATCAGAGTAACAGTTCTTATTGATGAGAAAGAATCAGAGAAGGCAGCAAATGCTATCCATGATATCTTCGGATTGGATGAGTAATTAAATATAAGTGTATTATAAAGGAGGAATTCTTTCATGTTAAAGGAAATGTCTAAAAAATTATCATTAGCTTTTGTGATGACATTATTACTGGTTGCCATGTTACCTGTAACTGTATTCGCGAAGGAGAAGTTGCCGAGTCCTATCAGTGCTGTTTGGGCAGTTAACTACTACTATTCAGATGGTTATCTGGTTGGAGAAAATGATGATTGGGATGGAATGTCAATTTTGATGAATGCCGATTTAAATAATGATGATTATGACAAACTTTGGAGCATAAAAGAGAATATTCAAACTGTCTATACAACATATGAAGATGGAATTGAAATAGAGTCAGTAGTTTCTGAGGAGTCATACTGGGGAGTGGGAGCTGAGAAAGCGTTGGACAGTTATATTACGAAAACAGATTATCAAAATCATGACTATACATTCAGCATAGCTTATAAAGATATCACAGGACAGTATGAGGATTCTGATATAGTTTATTCAGGTGTTTTGGATACAAAAGCGATTACTAATTATAAAGAACATATAGAAGCCGAAACTGCTGCTCGTGAAGAAGCTATTCGTGCAAACGGAACAGCTACGGTGTATTATGATGCGAATGGTGGTATTACAGGAGAAAACTGGACGACCAGTGAAAGTGACTGGATAATAGGTTACCATGTATATGGTGGATGGGAAGTCGCCGAAGAAAACTGGGCTTCATATAATGAATGGGGAGATTATTGTCTGGCTCCTGATGGAATGAAGTTCGCAGGTTTGGAAGTGAATGGAGTATTCTATGGAGTTGGTGAGACAATTCCTCAGTTTACTATTTCAGGTGATTTTACAGTTAAATGGATCTGGGCATATCCTGACGGAACTATTCCTACACCAGCTGTTAATACAGGTTCAGCATCTGATGCTCCAGAGATGGATGGATTATGGGGCAAACTTGATGAAGCTCTTGCCAAAGGTGGATCACAGACAGTTACAATTAACGGCAGCTTCTCATTAACATATGATGTTCTTGTATGGTTACAGAACAATCCTAAAGTAACTCTTATCTATAACGTTAGCTATGATGGAAAGACAACCACATGTAAGCTTAACGGAAAGAAAGTTAAGGCAGATCCAAATGTTTACTGGTATGGCCCTGGCAATATAGCTGCAACATACGGTACAGGTACAGTTTCTACCGGTACAACAGCAGCTGCAGGCAACGGCACATATACAATTCAGTCAGGTGACTGCTTATGGAAAATCGCAAGAAATCTTGGTGTAAGCGTTCAGCATCTTGTAAGTGCTAACAACATCGAAAATCCTGATGTGATTTATGCAGGTAAGGTACTTAATTATTAATAAGCATTTATATTAAAGTCCGACTTAATGTCGGGCTTTTAATATATAATTAATCTCAAAAGGAGATATGATTATGGGTAAAATTGTTATAATGGATCATCCGCTTGTTCAACATAAAATTGGAATAATCAGAAGAAAAGAAACAGGGACCAAGGACTTCAGGGATAATATAAGCGAGATAGCGATGCTTATGTGTTATGAGGCAACCAGGGATTTGGAACTTGATGATGTGGAGATTGAAACTCCTATATGCAAGACCAAAGTGAAGGCACTTAAAGGCAAGAAAATGGCTGTTATTCCAATATTAAGAGCCGGTCTTGGAATGGTGGATGGAATACTTACCATGATACCAACAGCTAAAGTTGGACATATAGGTCTTCAGAGAAATGAAGAAACCCATGAGCCGGAAGAGTATTACTGTAAACTACCGGAGGATATAGAGGAAAGAGAAGTATTTGTGGTTGACCCTATGCTGGCAACCGGTGGATCATCATCTGCAGCCATTAAAATGCTTAAGGACAAAGGATGCAGGAAGATACATTTCTTGTGCATTATTGCAGCGCCGGAAGGACTTGAGAGGATTAGTAAAGATCACCCTGATATAGATATTTATGTTGGTGCTTTAGATGAAAAACTAAATGAGAATAAGTATATTGTTCCAGGTCTTGGAGATGCAGGAGACAGAATATTTGGGACAAAATAAATATTAATTTTATCTTTTCACATCCCCTCTTGAATCAGCAATCTGATATCCTGCACTTTTTACCCTGACTTCCAGGCAGTTGCGGCAGGCTGCGGATTCGTCGCCTAAGCAAATCTTGTTGTCGTAGAGTGTGTAGAGTTTACGCACGCTGACAGGAGAGAGGTTAGGCATTATGACATTGGCGCCTGCTTTGAGGCCCTGTTCGCGGCCTGTTGGGTTGATGGTGCCAAGGGCTGTGGTGGCAGGTATTAAGGCATATGGGAAGAAAAGACGAAGCATTGCAATTAATCTTAATGTTAATTTGTAACTTCCGTTTTCCATATCTGCAAAAGGTGTATCCGCATGCCTTAAATACGGGCCGATACCTATCATGTCAGGCATTAAATCCTGCATAAATCTTATGTCTTCAATTATGTTATCAGTAGTCTGATAAGGCGAACCTACCATAAAACCTGTACCAATCTGGTAGCCGATTTTTTTAAGGTTATATAAACATTCTTTCCTGTTTTTTAATGACAGTTCAGCCGGATGAAGGCGCGCATAATGCTCTTCATTGGCTGTTTCGTGACGAAGAAGATATCTGTTTGCCCCTGCGTCAAAATACGCCTTATATGAGTCATATGAACGCTCACCGATGGAAAGAGTAATGGCGCAGTCCGGGTATTTGGCACGTATTGTACGAATAATATCGCACATATCCTCATCCTTATAGGACATGTCCTCACCACCCTGAAGTACGAAGGTACGGTAACCAAGAGCGCGACCTTCTTCGCAGCAAAGCATAATTTCCTCTTTGGTTAAGCGGTATCTGTCCACATTTTTATTGTCGCGTCTGATACCACAATAGTAGCAGTTATTACGGCAGTAGTTGGTAAACTCGATTAAACCACGAAGATATACATCCGTGCCGTAGTGCTCCTTGCGGATTTTGTCAGCAATCTCAAAAAGATAATCATCAGAAGAATCATCCTCAATTAAAAATCTTAATTCTTCATCGTTCAAATTCTTATCATTATGTAATTTATCAATCAAAAAATTTTTATCCATAATTTCCTCATTTCAAACAATGTAATTATATAATAAGTTTTTGTTTGTAACAACAATAAGTATGTTATAATATTGACAGTGCGTAAAAAGGAGATTAATAGTGAAGTTCTTATTAACTAATGATGATGGAATAAATGCAGGCGGTCTTGTCCGTCTTGCAAGAATTGCTAAAAAATATGGCGATGTATGGGTTGTGGCGCCTGATTCACAAAGAAGCGGCGTATCACACAGCGTTACAATAAGACATGAGTTTCATGTATGGAAAGTTGATTTCCCAGTAGAAGGTGTGGAGGCTTATGCCTGCAATGCACAGCCTACAGACTGCGTAAGAGTAGGTGTGCTTAACATAGTTCCGGGTAAGCCTGATTTTCTGTTATCGGGAATTAATAATGGATATAATGTAGGCTCTGACATACAATATTCGGCGACATGCGGCGCTGCTTTGGAAGGGGCTTTTCAGGGTATACAGTCTATTGCTTTTTCGGAAGGCAATGAAATGATGCATGAAGTTACTGATAAATATATTGAGGATATTCTTGTTGATGTCATGAAGAAACCGCTTAGCAAAAGACAGATCTGGAATATCAATTTCCCGAACTGTCCGCTTAGTGAATGCAAAGGCATTCTTGAAAATGTGGTTGTATCTACGGATGAGTTTTACAAAGATGGCTATACCCAGGAAGAATATGCAGATGGCAAAATAGAATTCATGGTAGATGGAAAACGTAACTGGAGCGCTTCAAAAGGTACAGATCTTTACGGCGTAATTCATGATCAGGTTACGGTTGGAATAGTAAATAATATTTCTTAAGGAGCTAAAATGGATAGAGAAAAGATTATAGTCAGAACCAGTGTAATAGGTATTGTGACGAATATTTTGCTGGTGATTTTTAAAGCGGGAGTAGGAATCCTTTCAAACTCCATTGCGGTTGTGCTTGATGCGGTTAATAATCTTTCGGATGCGATATCTTCGATTGTTACCATTATCGGTACCAAACTTGCCAATAAGAAGCCTACAAAGAAGCATCCTTTGGGCGTTGGAAGAATAGAATATATCACAGCTTTGGTGGTGGCAGCGCTCGTTATATACGCAGGAATTACCTCAGGCGTTGAGTCAATCAAGAAGATTTTCTCGCCGGAGAAGCCTGAATACAGCGTGGTTTCATTAATTATTATTGCTGTTGCCGTAGTTGTTAAATTCATTCTTGGAAACTATGTTAAAGGACAGGGCAAAAAGGTTAATTCCGGAGCTTTGGAAGCATCCGGCAAGGACGCGCTTTTTGACAGTATTTTGTCTTTGTCAGTTCTTATCTGTGCGGGCATTTCGTTCTTCACAGGTTTATCTTTGGAAGCTTACGTGGGTATTTTGATAGCGTGCTTTATTATTAAGGCAGGTATCGAAATGCTGCTCGAGACTCTTGATGAAATCCTGGGAAGAAGAGCCGACACCGAACTGACTCTTAAAATCAAAAAACTGGTTCGCGAAATGCCTAATGTAAGAGGAGCGTACGACTTATTTTTATATAATTACGGACCGGAGAGGGACTATGGTTCGATTCATGTCGAAGTGCCTGATACCATGAGCATAGCTGAGATGGATGTGCTTACAAGGCAGATTGAGAAGAAGGTTCACGCAGAAACCGGAATCATTATGACGGCGGTTGGCGTATATTCATATAATACGGGAAATGACGAGGCGGCTCAGATGAGAGATAATCTTACAAGAGAGATTCTTAAGAATGACTGGGCTATTCAGATGCATGGATTTTACATTGATACTGAGACGAAGAGTGCAAGATTTGACCTGGTTATAAGCTTTGATATCGACTTTGGCGAAGGCTTGAAAATTGCGTATGAAACCGCGAAAAAGTTATATCCGGATTACGAATTTGAGATTTCGCCGGATATAGATATTACGGATTAATCATCGCCCTTTAATTTCAATTCTGTCAAGTATACCCTGAACGCTTACGTTCTGGTGGGTTAAGTACATACGGGCCACATCATTTATGAAAGTGATGTCGGCCTTTGTTTTTTTGTGGATTTTATCGATGGAATATCCTTTGTCTATGTATTTCATAATTTTGGAGACTAGTTTACATAAGTCATCACTTACGGGTTCTTGCAGGCTGGTTGCGGCTGCGGGCACTTGACTTATGTTAACCTCTCGCAAAATCGCCGCCTTCGCATGTCCATAATAAACTACCGCAGGATTAAGAGAGAGCAGCATATCCCAGGATTTGCCTATCTCTGTGCCTTTATGAAGTTCAAGTTCGTACAGCGGATTTAAGTCGCCCACAAAGAGATATTCCCCATTGACTAAGAGAGACAAACTGTCGTCACTGTGGCCAGGTGTATGGAAAATCTGAGAGTTGACACCTAGTTTACATAAAATTTCAGCCATGGATTCAGCTGATGCACATACAACCTTGTTGTCATCCACAGGCTTAAACTCAGTATGAGGATCTCGTATTATTACATCATCATAACCATGCACGAAATCCTTCTGGAATTCAGCAATCATAATCTTAGGTCCCAGCTCAGCAATTAACTCGGCAATTCCCATATGATCAGGGTGAAAGTGGGAGATAAGGATATAATCAATATTTTGGGCTTTAAGGCCCCTCTCTCCAAGCTCACGCAAGAAACTACCAAAGGTTCCTGCAAGGCCCGTATCGAACAGAATACAGCCTTTATCCCCCTGTATTATATATGTATTTGTGGATGAATATTTAAGTTCAATAATGTTCATAACAGTATTGTAGCAGAGATTTATACTTTTTTGCAAAAAACATTTGACAAATGCAATCCATTATAGTATTATATCTATTGTCGCTGAGCGATAAAATATATGCGATAGTGGCGTAGTTGGTAACGCGCGACCTTGCCAAGGTCGAGACCGCGGGTTCGAGCCCCGTCTATCGCTCTGTAAATATAATGTTTACGGGTTTTTTTATTCTTTGGTTTGTCGTCACATATCGTGCCCAAATTAAAACATTTAAGTTTCATTCACTTCTATTTATTCCATGGAGAATCTTCCAACTATCGAAGAAATACAAAATAGAATACATCTGTAATTTTGCAACAACCTGTTGCAGAATTAGGACATGTAAGAATATATTTGATTTCGGGATTTTGCAAGTATGTTACTCTCTAGGAATCAGAACATATAAGAGACTAACTATTAGAAGTCAATTCCATGTAATAATAAGGCAGTATATCAATCAATTCAGGCTGATTAAGTATAAGGGACTATAGATGATGTTGTTCCGTCCTCCTTTTTTCGAAATTTTTACTTGCTTTTTAAGTGAAGTAACGGATTATCCGCACATTGTTGGATTGCTGCGGAATGTTGATTATATAGGGGATTTAGGCTTTGCGAAGCGTCGTAATAAACCAAGATTTGGACATGGTTGTTTTTTGATTCGCCATAATAAAAACTTGCAAATAAGAATAAATGGTTGTATCATAAAGTTGAAAATAATAATTTCTAATTTGTGAGGTGAGTCGGATGGTATATGATTATATAATTGAAAACTACGAAAATGGTGAGCCGATATTTTTGACTGAGTTGCCAGGCGATTCAAAAGATTATCTTCGCCAGGAGATGAAGAAACTTGTGGATGAAGGTAAATTGGAACGCTTATATAATGGTGTATATTTCTTGTCTTATGTTACGATTCTTGGAACAAAAGGAAAGGTTTCAGTAGATAAGTATATCGAGAAGAAGTATCTTGGGTCAGAAGAAAAGGTGGAAGGCTATATAACGGGATTACAGCTTGCGAATAAATATGGATTTACAACGCAGAATCCTTCTTGTTATGAAGTTTGTAGTAATGAAGCATCGACTAAACAGCGTAAGCAGGAGATAGATGGAAATACCATTATTGTATATAAACCTGTTGCTGAGGTTACATCTAAGAATAAATCTGCATTACAGTTTTTGGATTTGATGTCTGTGATTGATAAGTATAGTGAGATTTCCGGACAGGAATTTGCTTCAAAGCTAAAAGATTTTGTTAATGCTATAGGTGTAGATTTTTCGGTTGTAAAAGAATACTTGTCATTATATCAGGATAAAGTTTATAGAAATATCTATGAGGGAGGATTGATGGGTGAGCTGGTATAGAGATTATAAAGAACAATGGAAAGAGAAAGATGGAATAACGTATTTGCCTGTTTATAAAAAAATATAAATTATGCCAATATATAAGGAAAATAATACCTAAAAGATGGTAAAATAAAGGTGGTTTTTGGCAATTGAATTAATAATTAAGGGGTGAATATAATGCAATACTGTCCAAGATGTGGTAAGGGACCATATACAGGGGTATGTGATTATTGTGGTTTCCCGGTAAATATGAAAAAGAAATACTTGTTGAGGTTATTAGAGGAGCGTATATTTAATGAAATTTGGAATACATTTAAGTAAATCAAATCCGGAAGATGGATCAATTACAGAAAAAGAGAATATGAATATCAAAAAAATATGCCAGGATATAACTAATTATGCTGACCAATATAGTGGAATAGAATCGTGTGAAATTTATGACATTGTCTCAATGCGTAAAGCAATAGTAATGGAGTTACAGTCTACTGCGAGTGCTTATGATAGTAAGGGTGCATATGAAGAATCAGAAAAAATAAGAAGAAAGGCATATGAAATGATATTTGTGCCAGATGAAGCAGTAATAAGCTATGCTGTGCGCAACGGTATTGATGTGGAGAGTTATAGACGATGATAAATAGTTGAAACAAAAAAGGTTTTATGGAGGGCCTTTTTTTGTATGTAGATTATAGACAGAACTTTCAAGGTCAAAATAATTGACCTTGAAAAAAGAGGACTTATATTAGAATTTTAAATTGCGTAATCCCTAAACCTGTAAGTGAAAACTTGCAGGTTTTTTTGTTGTAAAAAAGGAATATTAATTGTCATCCAGTATATGATTAGAGGGTCGTTTTGGCAGTTGTTTAACTTAACTTAAAAAGGAGATATTGGATGGCAGTATATGTAATGTCTGATTTACATGGAAACTATGATGGGTTTATGTCAGTTCTTAAAAAGATTAATCTTACATTTGATGATTATCTTTTTATTAATGGAGATGTAGTTGACAGAGGGGTTGATGGCATCAAAATACTACAGTATATGATGATGCAGCCTAACATCTATCCGATAATGGGTAATCATGAATATGCTCTGATGAAGGTGCTTGATTTTGTTTCTCAGGAACTAACCAAAGAGTCACTTGAAACTGTTAGTGTAGAAGACATGCAGAATGTTTTCGAATATCAAAATATCGGTGGCCAGGTTACACTGAATGCTTTTCACAGGCTAACCAGAGAAGAACAGCAGGATATAATGGAATATTTAAAAGAGTTTACCCCGTATGAGGAAATCTCTGTAAACGGAAAAGACTTCGTTATTGTTCATGCCGGGCTGGCAAATTTTACAAAAGAGAGAAAACTTGATGATTATCAGCTTTTTGAATTGTTATTCGAGGCTCCTGATTATGAAACGGTTTATTATAAAGACAAATATCTTGTAACAGGGCATGTTCCAACCAGAGCAATAGAGGGCGCAAAACCTGATGAGATTTATTTTGCCAACAATCATATAGCTATTGATTGCGGATCCGGATTTGGTGGCAGGGTTGGATGCATAAGGTTAGATGATTTTAAATGTTTTTATTCGAAGTAAAAAAGTGTTAGAATATCTAATATAACGATTAAATCCATAGGAGAAAACAATGATTCTAAGAAACTACAATAAAGAGGATGGAGATTTAATATGCAGCTGGATTCAGGATGAAGCTGAGCTGTACAGATGGTCTGCCGACAGGTTTAATAAATATCCGTTAACAGGGGATGATATTAATGAAAGTTATATTCCGCAGATTGCGTCAGGTAAGTTTTTCGCGCTGATGGCTGAGGATGATGGGAAAACGGTCGGGCATTTTATCATAAGGTATCCGAAAGAAGATGATGATACTTCCGTAAGATTTGGATTTATTATTCTGAATCCTGAATATCGTGGCAAGGGATATGGCAAAAAGATGCTCCTTCAGGGAATAGAGTATGTAAAGAATAACCTTACTGCATCAAGAGTTGATCTGGGTGTTTTTGCAAATAATGAAAAGGCAAAATACTGCTATCAGGCAGCAGGTTTTAGGGAGTATCAGAGAAGAAACTGTGAAATGCCTGTCGGAACGTGGGAATGTATTGATATGGAAATTATGATTCGATAGTCAGGGTAAAATGGAGGAATGATTATGTTTGGAATTAAGAACTCAGATGATAAGAAATTTCGTTTTTATTTTAAACAGGACGAAAAAGCAGGTATACCGCTTGCTTTTGGCAGATTATATGTAATGGTAGACAAAGAAACGGGTGTTAACTACCTTTTGATCAATGGCAGATCAGGCGATGGTGGAGCGGAATCTTTCGCAGTAACTCCGTTAATAAATGCAGATGGAAAGCCCTTGGTTGATGATGTACAGAAAGATTAAGTAATTTTATATAAAAAAGTTATTTGAGGATGTAGGAGGAATGGAATAATGAGAAGGAAACATAAGATTTTAAATCACCCAATTATAGGATATTTTATCCTTCTTATTTTTGTTTTGGCTTTTTCATCTATTGGTGCTTTTTTGATAGATAAGCCGCTTTCAATGGTTATACCGGGATATGCCAAAGAAATGTCCGGATTTGGCACCACTACGACAAGTGCATCCGGTATCGGTGCTGCTATAGCGGTTATTCTGGCTGTTATTATATTTACACTTTGGTTCAAACCGGAGTTTAAGGGTGTTCTTGGCTTTAAAGGTTTTTTGTGGGGAATTGTGGTTATGCTTCCATTTCTTATAATGGATTATGCAGGAGCTGCTATTGATCTTCATAAATTTGGATTTGGTAATGTACTTGTTGCTTTTTTATCTGCTCTTTCGCCCGGATTTACAGAGGAAGCAGCATTTAGAGGTCTTGGCGTAGCAAACTACATGAGAACAATTAAATCTGAAAAACAGATAAAACTTATATTCTGGCTGTCTACATTGTTGTTTGCCGGAATACATATAACTAATATTTTTTCAGGTGGAGATTCTGTGGCAGGTATTTTTCAGGTATTATACTGTGTCGGAGTTGGCGCAGTACTTGGCGCAGTTTACTTACGTACTGCTAATCTTTGGGTTGTAATGATTGCACATTTTACACTCGATTTTGCCGGACTTATCAATAACTACTATACCTCAACTGGTGGTCTTTCGACACAGCTGGTTCCGAGTGATTGGTTTAACCTTGTGGCATCTGTAATCGGAATTGTGACTGCATTGATATTGTTATCTCCAAAACACTATCCGGAGATCATGAAACTTTGGAAAGAAAAGTGGAGTCAATTGGATTAACGGGGATAAAGATAATGAATATTTATATTGATTTTGATGACTGTCTGTGTGAAACAGCCAGGGCGTTTGTGGATATCGCAGCGAGGTTATTTGAAAAGGATGTTCCATATGAGAAAGTTCGCTTTTTCAATCTTCAGGATTCATTTAAGTTAAATGACCAGGAATATGAAGAACTGATGAAAGAGGGGCATCGTCCTGAGGTTTTAATGTCATATGAGGAGACGCCGGGGGCTGCCAGGGTGATAAATAAATGGATAGATGAAGGGCACGATATTAGTATTATTACAGGGCGTCCGTTTAGTTCATATGATGCTTCGAGAAAATGGCTTGATGAACATGGACTTGAAAGGGCCAAATTATTCTGCCTGAACAAATATGGCAGGGATTCCTTTATCAAAAACAGCGATTTTAATCTGGAACTGGATGATTATTATAAAATGCATTTTGATTATGCAATCGAGGATTCGCCGGCGGCATTTAAGTTCTTCAGTCATTTGCCTGACTTAAAAGTATTGGTCTACAATAGACCATGGAATGAGGACTCAGTACTGCCGAACGGTAATTATACAAGATGCCCTGATTGGGACAGTATTAGTGAATGGGTTAAGAATGGATAGTTTGGAAAACAAGGCTAAAGAAAATGTATATTTGGAATGCGAGCAGCCCTGGGTATATTGGCTTTTGATATTTGCAGCAGGCTGGTTTGGGGCTTATACCTTCTTCTTAAGAGGCGGCGTATTCTGTAATGCACAGACGGCTAATGTGGTGCTTTTAGGGCTTGCTTTGGGAAGTAAAGACTGGAGCAGGGCGGCTTACCTGATACTTCCTATAACGGCTTATTTTGTCGGGGCTTTTGTCTCTGAGTACTTAGGAAAAAGTGTTAAGAAGTTTCATCTTTTAAGGTGGGATACGGTGCTTATAGGAATAGAAATACTGATGGTTGTTATCATGGGATTTCTGCCGGCAGAGTGGCCTGACCAGATATGTCAGATTGCCCTTAATTTTATGTGCTCGATGCAGTTTAATACATTCAGGCAGGTTCAGGGTATTCCGGCTGCCACGACTTTTGTAACCAACCATATAAGACAGGTGGGTTCGTCGATGGCAAAATATGCAAGGCATCATGATGAGCAGTCAAAGAAGAAGATAAGGGTTCACGGTTTACTTATAATATTCTTCCTGGCAGGTGCAGTGGTTGGAACCATAAGCGGAGAGATGTTCTCGTATTATTCAATCTGGGGAACCGCAGTTGTGCTTCTCGTTATATTTATCAGACTGGCAATCGCCGATCTTTCATATGAAAAGGAACTAATGTCCAAGGTTCCTCATGGGCATTGAGACTGATGCACATTGCATTTCACCGCCTTTAAATGCATCTTACCTTTCAATTTGTTGAATACAATTTTTGTTTATTATATATTCCATTCAGAAACAATAACGGAGGATGGAATATGTCAGTTTTTCTTTTAATTATTTTAATCATTATTGAAGCAGGATTTGCGACTTTTGAACTAACTCAGCAATCGTTAAAATCAAAATGGAATATCAAAAAGATGATAATAAATATCATTGAACTTGTTGTTTATCTTTTGATGGTTTTCCTGCCGGGTATAGATTTGTCTTTCAGGTTCAAAGGACTATTGATTCTTTTAGGTTTAAGAATCCTTATTTCCGGAATTATATCCCTTATACAAAAGAATAATAAAGAGATTAAAAAGAAATTTTTTACTATACTTAGTGCTGCATTAAGCATAATTCTAATTGCATTAAGTCTGATTCCTTCATTCATAATAACAGATTATCACGGACTGGAATTAACGGGTGAATATGACGTGAGAGAGTGTAGTGCTATACTTACTGACTTAAGCAGAATAGAAGAATTTGAAAGTGATGGTTCTTATAGAGAAGTACCTGTACATTTCTATTATCCTGAAAATATAGAGGGAATTGAAGAAGGCACACTTCCACTTATTATATTCAGCCACGGGGCTTTTGGCTATTATCAGAGTAATACTTCAACATATATGGAACTTGCAAGCCATGGATATGTTGTGGCGAGCCTGGATCATCCTTATCATTCTTTCTTTACAAAGGATACTGAAGGCCACACCATTATTGTGGATCCGGAATTCTTTAATTCAGCTCTTACAATAGGAAACTCAGATTATGATGCCATTAGCGAAGAGGAGATATATGAAATTACATCAAAATGGATGAAACTTCGTGAAGATGATATGAACTTTGTAATTGATACTTTAATTATGACAGGTAAGTCCCAAACAATTGGTGCTGAGTGGTACCTGGGCGAAACTAATGAAGATACCATATTAAATGTGCTTGAAAGCATTAATTATGATAAAATAGGTTTGATGGGACATTCACTCGGAGGCGCAACAGCAGTGACTGTCGGAAGAAGAGATGATGTTAGCGCAGTTATTGATCTTGACGGAACAATGCTGGGTGAAGAAGCAGGGGTTAAAGATGGTGTGGTTTTATTCAATGAAGAAAACTATGATACTCCGCTACTTAGTGTTGAGTCAGAAATACATCATGAGTCACTTGGGGAGTACGAGAAAGTCGGCGCTATATATGTTAATTCATATGTAATTGACAATGCCAGCGAAGGATTCGAGGTATATTTCAAGGATACAGATCATATGAATTTTACTGATTTGCCGCTGATATCACCATTTCTTGCTTCTAATCTTGGAATAGGTGATAGAGATTCCAAAGAGTGTATTAAGTCAGTGAATGCCCTTGTTCTAAGGTTCTTTGACTGTTATTTGAAAGATGAGGGAGATTTTTCCTGTCAGGAGTGTTATTAATTACCAATGGAATTAAAAGTTAAAACGATTAGTGAGAAAGAAACTGAATATATTGAAATAGGATGTCACAAGTATGATGAGAATATTAAAGAGATAGTTAAAATAATTAAACTTCATCATGGCAGTGTGGACGGATATAAGGAAGAAGAACAGTATCAGATTCCTATTTCGGATATCTATTATATTGAAGCGGTTGATGAGAGGATATTTATTTATCTAAAGAAAGAGTGTTACGAATCCAGAAGGCGTCTGTATGAGTTTGAAGACAGCTTGGGAGACCGTGGATTCGTCAGAATCTCTAAATCATTAATTGTTAATATGATGAAAATAGTTTCCATTAAACCTGCCTTAAACGGAAGATTTGTATGTAAACTAAAAAATGGAGAAGATGTAATTATTTCAAGAAAGTATGTATCCGGTTTGAAAGAAAAGTTACAGGAGAAAAGATAGTAATGAAAGAATATTTAAAAGAAATGTTGAATAGTTTTTTTATATCGGTAACCTTCATTAATCTGGCGATGCTTGTGCTGGGTCTTCTTTTGCAGCCGGACAGGCAGTTTGGATATGAGATATTTATATATCCTCTTATATATGGTCTGATTGGTATTATTCCGGGGCTTATTGTAAGAACGGACAAGGAACTTAGTATACCGCAATTTGTAATAAGAAAAGTTTTTCAACTGACTCTTATTGTAGTACTAATGGTGGCTTTTATATTCGGCGGAAGTCCCGTTAATGAAAGAACAATTGCTGCAGCTATAGGCGTTTCTGTCAGTGTTATAATAATATATGTTTTAGTTAATGTTATAGGCTGGTTTATGGATTTAAAAACTGCAAAGAATCTGATGAATGATCTTAAAGTATATCAAAGTCAGATTGGTGAAACAGTTGAAAAGGAACTTATGTCCAAGGTCCCACATGGGCATTGAGACAAATAAAAAAGGGTATCTCATTAGAGATACCCTTTTAATGTTGACTAAATTAAATCTTAATAATAATAACCACTGTTACTGTAATCAGATAATGATGCAGCAATAAGGCCTGCAAATCCTAATACTGCAAGAATAATTGTTACAATTGCAAGGATAATACCAAGTGCGGAGAGTATAATACCAATGATACACATTGCCTTACTCTGATGCTTGGCAAGACCAACTATACCGAGAATAACACCAATTATGCCACATGCAAAAACTATTACATAGCTGATAATTGAAAGCACTGGAAAGAATACAGTGAACATACCGCCACAGCAGCATACTACGGAAATGATACCAAGAATGAGGGATGCAATTCCAAATCCTGAACCCGGTTTGTTCTCATTGTAATTCTGAACCTGATTATAATCATAATTGTAATTGTAATCCATAATGATCTCCTTTTACACAATTAATTAATGCGACTATTAAATAGTATCATATAAGTATATAAATTAAAAGCCTAAAAAGACTAAAGTTGTCTTGTTAAAAGTGTTGTGTTATTATTTCTCATAGAAAGATTGGAGTATTATATGAAATCAGCACTTATAGCCATGAGCGGCGGAGTGGATTCATCAGTGGCAGCTTATCTTATGACGAAAAACGGATATGACTGCGTTGGATGTACCATGAGATTATATGAAAATGACATAGTAGGCATGGACCTTCTCGATACCTGCTGTTCCATAGAAAATACCAAGGATGCAAGAGCGGTATGCGAAAGAATCGGTATTCCTTATAACATTTATCATTATGAAAATGTTTTTAAGGAAGAAGTCATTGATCCTTTCATAGATTCCTATGTAAGAGGCTGTACGCCGAATCCTTGTATTGAGTGCAATAAGAAACTTAAGTTTCATCATCTGTTTTCCAAAATGACCGAACTGGGACTTGATTATATAGTAACAGGTCATTATGGAATAGTGGAAGAAACAGATAATGGTTTTGTTCTTAAAAAAGCACTGGATGACAGCAAAGATCAAAGCTACGTTTTATATAATTTTACCCAGGAGCAGCTTAAACATATCAAACTTCCTCTTGGCTCAATGCATAAAACTGAGATTAGAACCATTGCAGAAAGTCAGGGCTTTGTTAATGCCAATAAGCCAGACAGTCAGGACATATGCTTTGTTCCTGACGGAGACTATGCTTCGGTTGTTGACAGGTTTAATACAAATTATGCCAAAGGGGATTTTGTTGATATTAAAAGCGGCAAATCCTATGGACCAAACAAGGGCATAATTCACTATACAATAGGTCAGCGAAAGGGCCTTGGCATTGCAGCGGAAAGACCTCTTTATGTGGTGAAAATTGATGCAATATCCGGCGACGTTTTCCTTGGAGATAACGAGGATTTATTTAATAAGGATATGAAGGTTAAGGAAATGAACTGGATATCCGGAGAGGTGCCTAAAGAAGATGTAAGGTGCCAGATAAAGATCCGCTATAAGGCCAAGCCGCAGTGGGCCACAGTTCACAGTATCTCAGATGATAAAATAGAAGTGCAGTTTGATGAGCCGCAAAGGGCCATTACTCCGGGACAGTCAGCAGTGCTTTATGATGGAGATATAGTTCTTGGTGGTGGAATAATAGAATAAACCTATAACGGGCTAAATAATTTATGTATTATCACATCCTTTTTGGGATGTGATATTTTTTTTGTAGGGAGTTGTTGAAAATGTGTGAATTATACGGATACTCAGGTAGAAAAATCAGACAACTGAATACGGATTTAAATACCTTTTTTTCTCATGCGGAGAGTAATCCGGATGGCTGGGGGATGGCGATTTTTAATCAAGGTTATTCCTATATGATCAAGGAAAAAAGAAAGGCCTCAAAGAGTCCCGTACTCTTTAACAAAATCGCCGCCGGAATATCAGCAACCACAGCCATAGCCCACATAAGGCTTGCAACCATAGGTTATGACGAATATGAGAATACTCATCCTTTCAGGGAAAAAGACATAAGTAACAGGCAGTGGGTAATGGCGCATAACGGGACAATATTCGAGGGCGGACCCATTGATAAATATATGTATGAGCAAAAAGGTAATACAGACAGTGAGAGAGTATTACTGTATCTAATTGAGAAAGTAAATAATGAAATTAAGTTTCATGGAAGAGGTTTGTCTTCAGAGGAAAGATTCAAAATAGTAAGGGATTTAGTTGAGGAACTGTCGCCAAAGAATAAACTTAATCTTCTTATATATGACGGAGAATTCCTATATGTTCACTGTAATTCCGAGAAGACTTTATATTATTCAGAGGATGAAGAAAGCGTGGTTATAGCAACGAAACCGGTTAATGATAATGAGTGGAAAGAAGTGGAATTAACAAGTCTGTGGGTCTTTGATAAGGGGAGAAGAGTTTATCATTCAAGACCTCATAAACAGTATTATGTTCCGGATGAAGAGAGCATAAAGACACTGTTTCTTGCATATTCTAACTTGTAATTATGAGGAAGTAATAATGAATAAGGATATAAGAGAATTAATTTACGACAAATACATATATCCAATTGAAGGAAATAAGAAAAAATATGTTGGCGTGGAGATTGAACTGCCGATAGTTAACCGCGCCGGACTGGCAACAGATCATAATGTATCAAAGGCAATGTTTGCTTCATTAATTGATCACTTTGGTTTGAGGCCTGTTAAGTATGATTTGGAAGGCTCATGTCATGAGGCGGTTTCTCCTGTGACGGGTGATGGTCTGTCATTTGACTGTTCATATAATAATTTTGAAATTTCATTTGGTACAGAAGAAAGTCTGGTGGTTATTGAGCAAAGGTTCAGGGAATATATAACCTATGCCAATGAGCAGCTTCTTAAATATAATCACATAATTACAGGTATGGGTATTCAGCCATATTACTATAACTGTCATAAGAATTATGTGCCTAATGGACGCTACAAAATGCTCGAAGGTTTCCTTAAAAAAGGCGGAAAGTGGGGAGATGAATGTTATTTTCATAATTATCCCGAATACGGAACCTATGCGAGTGCATCCCAGGTGCAGCTTGATGTATCAAAAGATGAGCTTATAAAAACGATTAAGGTATTCTCCAAATTAGAGCCACTTAAAAGTATAATTTTTGCCAATTCTGTGATGCTTAAAGATGAGCCGGACCTTCTGTGTGCAAGAGATATGTTATGGGAGAATTCTTCGCATGGAATCAATGCGCACAACATAGGAATGTATGAGGAAGTGCCAAACAGCATAGACGAATTTATAGAATATATTGCTTATACAAGTATTTTTTGTAATGAGAGGGATGGGGATTATTTATTCTTTCATCCGACTGTGGTGTCCGAGTATTTTAACAAAGGGTTACTTGAAGGTGAATATTATAAAGATGGTGAGTATTTAAAGAAAACCTTCGAGCCTGATAAGAAGGACATTGAATACTTAAGGACATATAAGTTTCTTGATCTGACGAAGCGTGGCACCATTGAATACCGGAGTCTTTGCACGCAGCCACTTAAGGAAACATTTTCAGGGATTGCGCTTCAGGTTGGTCTGATGAGCCGAATTGATGAACTTGATGAGATATTAAGTAATGACAAGGTTTTATATCATCACGGTTTTACTGCGCCGGAACTAAGGCGCATGTTAAATCACGAGCAGATACCTGATTTTATTGATAAGGACGGATTAAGAGTGCTTCTTGAAAAAATCACCGACTTGTCAGAAAGTGGTCTGGTTTCTCGTGGATTCGGGGAGGAGAAATTCCTTGATAAAGTGCAGTTAAGGGCAGACAGTCTTACATCGCCGGCAAGGGAGATGAAGAATCAGTTAAGAAAAGGAGTTTCGTTATCTGACATTGTGGATGAATATGCTAATCTTGCATAAGCCATCAAATAAGGGGATTGATGCTGATGCGTACATTCTCATTAACACAAGGGGAAGAATATGTTACATTATAACGACGAAAAGGTTAAGAGCCTTCTTTTAAAGGGAGAATTCGGTCTTGAGAAAGAATCATTAAGGGTAACTTCTGATGGGCATATGGCTCATTCAGAGCATCCGTTTAAGGATGATAAAAATATAGTCAGGGATTTTTGCGAAAATCAGCTTGAGATTAATACGGGAGTTTCCTACAGTCCTGAAGATGCGCTTTTGGAATTATTAAAACATGAAAATAAAGTAAAGGAAAAACTGTTATCACTTGATAATAAAGAATATTTATGGCCTTATTCCAATCCGCCATATATCATAAATGAGGATGATATTCCGGTGGCAAAATTCGAAGGCGCGTTAAGCGATAAAACCAGGTACAGAGAGTATCTTACAAAAGTTTATGGCAAATATAAAATGACTTTTTGCGGAATTCATGTTAATTACTCATTTACAAAGGAACTTATAAGGGCAGACTTCGAGGCGTCAGGTGAAAGCGATTTTTTAGATTACAAGAATAGACTTTATCTGGAACTTGGAAATAATCTTACATATTACGGATGGCTGATTACGCTGCTTCTCTCAGCATCGCCTGTTTTAGACAGTTCTTTTATAAATCTTGGGGAGATGGGATCAAGCAAGTTTCTTGGAATGGCATCGGTCAGATGCAGCGAACTTGGATACTGGAATCATTTTGTGCCGGTTTTTAATTACGACAGCGTGGAAAGCTATGTAGGAAGCATCCGCTCTTTGATTGATGACGGACTGATTTCATCACAGACTGAAGTTTATTATCCTGTAAGACTAAAATGCCTTGGTGAGAACAGCCTGGAAACCCTGCTTGAAAAAGGAATAAATCATATCGAAATCAGGAACGTGGATTTAAATCCGCTCTCCAAGGAAGGACTTGATGTAAGAGATCTTAAATTTATTCAGCTTCTTTTGATTTATGCTTTATGTGTGAATGTTCCAAAGGCTGATAAAAAGACTCAGATTAACGGAGTAATCAATTACAAAAACGCCGCCCACTTTGACACCGAAACCACCAAAATTGTGCTTTCAGATGGAAGGGTTTTAAGTCTTAAGGATGCCGGTATTGAAGTACTCTTAGATATGAAATCATTCTTTACAAAGATAGGACATAATCAGTCTGAGATTCTGGATTATCAGTTGGTAAAACTTGTGGACAGGGAAAAGAGTTATGCTGAGATAATCAAAAAGAAATATGAGAATGAATATGTTACAAAACTTCTTGATGAGATAATGTAAAAAAAGACGATTCTTTATGGGAATCGTCTTTTGCTTTACGTTTGATTTGTATTTAAAATTTTGATTTCGCATCTTCTAAAACTTCGATTACCTTATCGCACCATGCGTCGAATTCAGGATCTTCAATCTGGCATTCAGGATGGGAAAGGACATAATCGATAGTCTGTCTTATTCCAACCTCAAAACGCATTGATGGAATGAAGAGCGGGACGGCTCTTTTGAGCTTGGTATTATCGAAGATAACTGAATTGGATTTATCTCCGATTAAAGAGCCTTCAAAATCATAGTCGCTGACATCGCGAAGGAAGGCAGATGATACATAATAAGGTTTGAATTCAACACCCAGTGCATCAGCAATTGCCTTATAAATCTGATTCCAGGTAAGTGTTTCATCGCAGGTAATCTGATATGCTTCGCCAATTGCATGAACGTTGCCCATAAGACCGATAAAGCCAAGGGCAAAATCAGAATTGTGCGTCATTGTCCAGAGTGATGTTCCATCGCCGTGGATGATAACAGGCTTTCCTTCAAGCATTCTCTTAACTACCTGGTAAGAGCCGTTTTTGCCGTGAACACCAAGAGGAACGCTGCGGTTGTCGTAGGTGTGGCTTGGACGGATGATGGTTATTGGATAGCCTTCTTCGCGGTACTTCTTCATTAAAAATTCCTCGCAGGCGATTTTGTCCCTGGAATACTGCCAGTAAGGGTTGGCAAGAGGTGTGCCCTCAGTGATATATGGGCTTCCGAGAGGCTTCTGATATGCAGAAGCGGAAGAAATATACATATACTGTTTGGTTCTGTTTTTAAAGAGATTGTAATCCCTTTCGACCTGTTCAACATGAAATCCGATAAAATCACAGACTGTGTCAAACTTTAAATCCCCAAGTACTTTGTTTACTTCATCAAGGTTATTAATGTCGGCAACAAGTGAGTGGACATTCTGAGGAATCTCGTCCTTGCGGTTACCACGGTTTAAGAGATACAAATCCCAACCGCCCATCATGGAGAGAGTCTGCGTAATCGCCATACTGATGGTGCCGGTTCCGCCGATGAATAAAGCTTTTCTTTTCATAAGAAATACCCCCTTTAGATTAACTATATTTATAATAAATTACTGCTTTAATGAAGGCAAGAAAAATAATTAGCACTCACCACTTGACTTGGCTAACAAAATGGTGTAAACCTATATATGAAGGGTGAAAAATATTTTGAAAAAGGAGGATTTTCATATGGATGCTAATAGTTATACACAAAAATCAATTGAAGCAATTAAAAAATGTGAAGAGCTTTCTTACGAATACGGTAATCAGATGATTGACGAGGAACATCTTCTCTTAAGTCTTTTAAAGATTGACGACAGCCTGATTCTGCAGCTTGTTGAGAAGATGGATATCGATACTGCGCATTATATTTCTTACGCTGAGGGCCTTGTAAACAAACTTGTTAAGGTTCAGGGCGGAGATAAATATATGAGCTCTGACTTAAAGCAGGTCTTTATGGCTGCTGAGAAGGAAGCCAAAAGCATGGGAGATGAATATATCTCCGTGGAGCACTTATACATAGGTCTTCTTAAACATCCTAATAAGGGTATTAAGGAAATGATGGAAGAATATGGTATAACGGTAGAGCGTTTCCTTCAGGCATTAAGGTCAGTAAGGGGCTCACAGAAGGTTACATCTGATAATCCTGAGGCAACTTACGATACGCTGGATAAGTATGGCGAGGACCTTGTTGAGAAGGCAAGAAAGCAGAAACTCGATCCGGTTATCGGCCGTGATACCGAAATAAGAAATGTTATTCAGATTCTTTCAAGAAAGACCAAGAATAATCCTGTATTAATAGGTGAACCGGGCGTTGGTAAGACAGCAGTTGTAGAAGGCCTTGCGCAAAGAATTGTCAGAGGCGATGTACCGGGCTCACTTAAGGATAAGAAGATTTTCTCACTTGATATGGGCTCGCTTGTGGCAGGTGCCAAGTACAGAGGCGAGTTTGAGGAAAGATTAAAGGCTGTTTTAAATGATGTAAAGAACAGTAACGGTCAGATTATTCTTTTCGTGGATGAACTTCATACAATAGTAGGCGCAGGTAAGACTGACGGCGCCCTGGATGCAGGCAATATGCTTAAGCCTATGCTTGCAAGAGGCGAACTTCACTGCATCGGTGCAACAACACTTGATGAGTACAGAGAGTATATTGAGAAAGATGCAGCGCTTGAAAGACGTTTCCAGCCTGTAATGGTTGATGAACCGACAGTTGAGGATACCATATCGATTCTTCGTGGTATTAAGGAAAGATATGAGGTATTCCACGGCGTTAAGATTCAGGATAATGCTCTGGTAAGCGCAGCAGTTCTGTCAAATCGTTATATCTCTGACAGATTTCTTCCTGATAAAGCCATCGACCTTGTTGATGAAGCATGCGCACAGATTAAGACTGAACTTGACAGCATGCCATCAGAGATGGATGAACTGAATCGTAAAATCATGCAGCTGGAAATTGAAGAGACTGCCCTTAAGAAAGAGGAAGACAGACTCAGTCAGGAAAGACTTGTAGATTTGCAGAAAGAACTTGCTGAGTTAAAAGAAGATTATAACGTTAAGAAAGCCCAGTGGGATAATGAGAAAAACAGCGTTGGAAAACTTCAGAAGTTAAGGGAAGAAATCGAAGACGTTAATAATCAGATTGAAATTGCAACCCGTGACGGTGACTGGGATAAGGCTGCTGAACTTAGTTACGGCAGACTTCCTAAGATGAAACAGGAACTTGAAGAACTGGAAAAGACTGCTGAGAATAAGGAGCGCAAACTTCTTCATGAATCAGTTGATGAAGATGAAATTGCCAAGATTATTTCAAGGTGGACAGGCATTCCTGTATCCAAACTTACTGAGGGTGAGAAAGCCAAAACTCTTCATTTGGGCGATGAACTTCATAAGAGAGTTATCGGTCAGGACGAGGGCGTTAAGCTTGTATCTGAGGCCATTATGAGATCAAGAGCCGGCATCAAAGACCCTTCAAAACCAATAGGCTCATTTCTTTTCCTTGGCCCTACAGGTGTAGGTAAAACAGAATTGGCCAAAAGCCTCGCCCAGGCATTATTCGATGACGAAAGCAATATGGTTCGTCTTGACATGAGTGAATATATGGAGAAATATTCAGTATCAAGACTTATCGGAGCACCTCCGGGATACGTAGGATATGAAGAGGGTGGTCAGTTAACTGAGGCAGTAAGACGTAAACCTTATTCGGTAGTTTTATTTGATGAAGTTGAAAAGGCACATCCTGATGTATTTAATATTCTTCTTCAGGTGCTTGATGATGGACGAATTACTGATTCACTTGGAAGAACCGTTGATTTTAAGAATACAATTCTTATAATGACATCAAATATCGGTGCCCAGTATCTTCTTGATGGTATTGATGAAAATGGTAATATAAGTCCTGAAGCTGAAGAAGAGGTAATGGAAGATTTACGTGCTCATTTCAGACCTGAGTTTCTTAACAGGCTTGATGAAACCATTATGTTTAAGCCTCTTACAAAAGACAACATTGGCAGCATAGTAGACCTTCTTGTTAAGGATTTAAATAAGCGTTTGTCTGACAGGGAATTATCTGTTGAGATTACTGACAAGGCAAAAGAGTTTATTACCAATGAAGGATATGATCCTGTATATGGCGCAAGACCTCTTAAGAGATATATCCAGAAATATGTTGAAACCGAAGCTGCAAAACTTATCTTAGGTGGAGACATAGGTGAAGGTGATGTGATAGTCATTGATTATGCTGACGGAGCACTTAAAGCCTTCAGGAAATAATTAAATATTATAACATTTCACATATGATAAAAGCCGGGCTGCTTATCAGGCAGCCTGGTTTTTATATTTTTCAAATGTGGTTAAAACCACGAAAAGTGCATATAGTATGGGCTCCTAAGTGCTATAAGCAAAACTTATAACTAAATCAAATTTTCATGTATTATACAAGAACTTGCACTCGTGATATATTGTACTCATCAAAAGGAAAACGCAAAGCAAATCAAAAAAAGTAAAAAACAAGTTATCAGTTTTGCTTATAAGAATGAAACATTTAGGGAGGACAAGAAAAATGAGTCACGAGTACAAATTTGAAACATTACAGTTACATGTAGGACAGGAGGAAGCAGATGTTGCAACTGATGCGAGAGCAGTTCCAATTTATCAGACAACATCTTACGTATTCCATTCAGCACAGCATGCTGCTGACAGATTTAATTTAAGAGATGCAGGTAATATCTACGGCAGACTTACCAATTCAACACAGGGTGTGCTTGAATCAAGAGTAGCAGCTCTTGAAGGCGGAGCCGCAGGGCTTGCAGTAGCATCCGGTGCAGCAGCAATCACATATTCGATCTTAGCTTTGGCAGGTGCAGGTGATAATATCGTATCACAGCAGAGCATCTACGGAGGAAGCTTTAATTTATTTGAGCATACTCTTCCAACATACGGAATTAATACAAAGTTTGTTAACATTCATAACTTAGATGAAGTCAAAGGTGCTATTGATGACAAAACAAAAGCATTATTCATTGAAACATTAGGTAATCCTCATTCGGATATTCCTGATATCGATGCTTTAGCAGAGATTGCTCATAGCCATGGTATTCCTCTTGTTATCGATAACACCTTTGGTACTCCATATCTTATCAGACCAATCGAGCATGGCGCAGACATCGTAGTTCATTCAGCTACAAAGTTCATCGGCGGACATGGTTCATCTCTTGGTGGTATCATCGTAGAAGCAGGAAAATTCAACTGGAAAGAAAGTGGCAAGTTCCCACACTTAACAGAGCCAAACGTAAGTTATCATGGTGTATCATTCTATGATGCTTTAGGCGCAGCTGCATATGTAACATACATAAGAGCAATCTTACTTAGAGATACAGGTGCTGCAATTTCACCATTCAATGCATGGATTCTTCTCCAGGGTCTTGAAACCCTTTCATTAAGACTTGAAAGACATGCATCAAATACTGCCAAAGTAATAGAGTTCCTTTCAAATCATCCAAAGGTTGCAAAGGTTAACCATCCATCACTTCCTGATCATCCAGATCATGAATTATATAAGAAATATTTTCCTAACGGTGGAGCATCAATCTTCACATTTGATGTTAAGGGTGGAAGAGAAGAGACATATAAGTTTATTGATAACTTGAAAATCTTTTCACTTCTTGCTAACGTAGCAGATGTTAAGAGCCTTGTTATTCAGCCATATGATACAACTCATGCTGAATTGAGTGCTGAGGAATTAGAGAGAATCGGTATCCATCCAAATACTGTAAGACTTTCAATTGGTACAGAGCATATCGATGATATCATCTGGGATTTACAGCAGGCTCTTGATGCAATCTAATAAAAAGGGAAGGGTGTTAATATGAGAAAGACAGGTTATAACTCATACGGTTTAAGACGATGTTGTCGCTCTTAGTAAAATAATGATATAATACTAAACGTTGAATTTGTTTTAACAAGGAGGATATAAAAATGTCAGATATTAAAGAAAGTGTGGTAGAACTTATAGGTAAAACACCTATACTTAAACTTAACAATTATACAAAGAAGAAAGGAATAAATGGAGCAACAATTCTTGCAAAACTTGAGTACCTTAATCCTGCGGGTTCAGTTAAGGACAGAATTGCACTTGCAATGATCGAAGATGCAGAAAAGAAAGGCTTACTTAAGCCAGGCGCAACAATTATCGAGCCTACATCAGGTAATACAGGTATCGGTCTTGCAGCAGTTGCTACAGCAAAAGGATACAGAGCTATTCTTACATTACCTGATACCATGAGCGTTGAGAGAAGAAATCTTCTTAAGGCATATGGCGCTGAACTTGTATTAACAGAAGGCGCCAAGGGCATGAAGGGTGCCATTGCAAAGGCAGATGAACTTAATAAGGAAATTGAAGGTTCTGTAATTCTTGGACAGTTTGTTAACCCTGCCAATCCGGCAATTCATAAAGCTACAACCGGTCCTGAAATCTGGGAGCAGACAGGTGGCAAGGTGGATATTTTTGTAGCCGGTGTTGGTACAGGTGGTACTGTATCAGGTGTTGGCGAGTACTTAAAATCCCAGAATCCTAACGTTAAAATTGTTGCTGTTGAACCGGCAACCAGCCCTGTATTATCAAAGGGTGAGGCCGGATCACACAAGATTCAGGGTATTGGTGCAGGCTTCGTTCCTGATACACTTAATACAAAGATTTATGATGAAGTTATTGCAATTGAAAATGATGATGCGTTTACGGAAGGCAGAGATTTTGCTTTGTCAGAGGGAATTCTTGTAGGTATATCATCAGGTGCCGCTTTAAAGGCAGCATCCATTCTGGCCCAGAGAGAGGAGAATGCAGGTAAGACTATAGTAGCCCTTCTTCCTGACTCAGGAGACAGATATTTATCAACTCCATTATTTGGTTAGATCTATTAAAACTCTTCCCGATGTTTTATAGATAAATCACACTTGAAAAGAGCAGCCTTATGGCTGTTCTTTTTTATGTGGTAAGGCCATTGTGTGAGCTGCCACTTCGCCATTTCGCAAGAAGTGCGTGAGCCTTCGATGTGTGTTATAATAAATGTATCTTTGACTTAAGAAAGGATGAAAAATGAAAGCAGTATATCTTGAAGAAGGTGCAGTTAATAAAGGCGATATTACACTTAAGCCAATAATGGATGTAATTGAAACAGAAGTTTATTACAATACAACAGAAGAAGATAAGTTTGAGCATATAGGTGATGCTGAAGTTGTTTTCTCAAATAAGGTGATTTTTGATGAAGAGACATTTAAAAAGTGTCCGAATCTTAAATATATTGGTGTATGTGCAACCGGATATAATGTCATTGATATTGAGGCAGCAAAGAGATATGGCGTAACAGTAACCAATGTTCCTGCATACAGTACTGATGCGGTGGCTCAGCTTACATGGGGATTTATCATAGAACTTGTAAATCATATTTCTGTGCATAATAAAAGTATTCATGAGGGAGACTGGTGTAAGTCGGAGATTTTTTGCTACTGGCTTGATAAGGTGACGGAATTATGTGGCAAGACTCTTGGCGTAATTGGATATGGTAATATAGGACGCAAGGTTACAGATATTGCTCTAGTCTTTGGTATGAATGTACTTGTTTATACAGCTCATCCTGATAAGTACGAGGCAAAGGAAAATATGAAATTTGTTTCAAAAGATGAAGTATTTAAGAATGCAGATATTATTACACTTCACTGCCCGATGAATGATGAAACCAAAGGGATGATCTGCAAAGAAAATATAGAGAAAATGAAAGATGGAATCTATATAGTTAATGTTTCAAGAGGTGGCCTTGTTAATGAGCAGGATTTGGCTGATGCACTTAAAAGTGGTAAGGTCGCGGGAGCAGCAGCTGATGTGGTTTCAGTAGAGCCGATAAAGGAAGATAATCCACTGCTTGGTGCACCGAATATGATATTAACGCCGCACATCGGATGGGCCAGCGTGGAAGCAAGAGAGAGGCTGATTCAGGCGGTTGCAGATAATCTGAAGGCATACTTGAATGGTGAAAAGTTAAATGTGTTGTAGGATAATCAAAATTGACAATTTAAACCGTGAAGAGTTATCTCCATATGTGGCTAAATCTGAGGCAGAATTACTGCATTATTACGAGCCTGCTGAAGGTATTTTTATTGCTGAAACTGCCAATGTAATTATCCGTGCTCTTGATGCGGGATATGAGATTGAATCCTTGCTGGTGGAAGAGGAAAGACAGGAGATTGAAGCACCGGCTGTGTGGGCAAAAATTGAAGAGTTATATGGCAAGGAGAAGTTGGCTGGGTTGCCAATTTTTGTGGCACCACATGAAGTCATAAATAAAATGACAGGCTACAATCTTGTGCGTGGACTCTGTGCTGTAATGAGAAGAAAACCACTTCAGAGTGTGAGTGATTTTCTTGAAGGGAAGAACAGAATTGTAATCCTTTATGATGTGGTTAATCCCACAAATGTAGGTGCAATTATCAGGTCAGCAGCTGCGCTTGGAATGGATGGTGTGATTCTCACAAGTAATTGCGTAAATCCTTTGGCAAGAAGGGCTTCGAGAGTTAGTATGGGAACTGTTTTCCAGGTACCGTGGACTGTGGCTTCGGCAGAAGAAATTGACAAAGAATTAAAAGAAAAAAATTATATAACTCTTGCAATGGCACTGACAGAAAACAGCATAGCTCCTGACTCGGAAGAACTGAAAGGGAAACAGAAAATCGCTGTATATTTAGGCACAGAAGGAGAAGGGCTTCCGAAGAATGTGATTGAATCTTCGGACTATCGAATCATGATACCAATGATGCATGGAGTTGACTCCTTAAATGTGGCATCTGCGGCAGCGGTTATATGCTGGGAACTGGCAAAGAAAAAATGAGATTACAGGGCATTTATATATGCCCTTTTTCTTTACTAAAACAAGGTAATTGTAGTATAATTGACGTGTATGTGGGCGTAAAAACGGAAAGACTTTATGTAAACCATACTTCGCCTTAAAAAGCGAAATTTGGCAAAGTTGTGTGATGTAGAATTATGTAAACTAAAGTGACAATAAGAACCGTCCCCACTGTCATATAAGGAGGGAATTATGGGTGTAGCAGCTGAAATCAATATGAATAATATTGCAGAAGAGTGTATTAAGCAGATTAAGGATAAAATTATCAACCTTAAGCACCTTAATATTATTGTGGTAGGTAAGACAGGCGTAGGTAAGAGTACGCTTATTAATTCGGTATTTCGCGACAACCTGGCTGAGACGGGTATGGGTAAGCCGGTTACCGAGCATATGAAGAAGATAAGCAAGGAGAATATGCCTCTCACCATATATGATACCAAGGGCTTCGAACTTGGTAAGAATGCTCAGAAAGAAGTTAAGGACGAGATTCTTAAAACTATCAAGGAAGGCAACGCATCCAAGGATGTTAATAAAGCCATTCACTGTATCTGGTATTGTGTCAATACAGCATCAAACCGAATTGAACCTGAAGAAATTGCCTGGTTAAGAGAATTTGCCAATGAGAATAATGTATCCCAGGTGCCTATTATTATGGTTTTAACCCAGGGATTTTCAAAGAAAAATGCCATGCGAATGGTAGAAGAAATCGAGAAGGAGAATCTGGACATTATTCAGGTTGTGCCTGTCCTGGCACAGGATTATGAAATAGATGACGGCATCCCGCCAATTAAGGCTTATGGTCTTGATACATTAATTGAAGTCATGACGGCAACACTGCCTGATGAACTTAAGAATACACTGCAGAATGTGCAGATAGCGTCGCTAAAAGAAAAAAAACGTAGAGCACAGGCAGTTGTAGCATCGGCAACCGCGGCGGCTTTTGGCGAAGGTTTTGCGCCAATTCCTTTTGCTGACTGTGCGGTACTTATTCCTACTCAGGTTGCCATGATTGCTACCATCACATCTATATTCGGAATCAGCGTAAACAAGAGTTTAATATATGCATTTATGTCTTCAGCACTTGGAGTAAGTGGTGCCACGATCGCTGGCAAAACCATCGCCTCCAATTTACTTAAACTTGTCCCTGGTGCAGGCACAGCTTTGGGTGGAACAATATCAGGTGCCACAGCAGGTGTGATTACATCTGCACTTGGAAGCGCTTATATTGCTTTAATGGAAGGTGTATATAAGGGCGAAATCTCAACCAAAGATCTTGAAACAAAAGAGGGCAAGGATAAGATCAGAATGTTATTCAAAAAAGGTATTAGTGTTGCAGAGAATATGAAGAAAGTTACTTCTCCATCACAGGTTAATGAAGACGGTTCGGTTGACATAACTACGATGGAGAAACAGGCTGAGGCCATGGTAGAAGCCCAGGTAGAGGCAGATACCAAAGAAACAGGTTTAGATGCGCCTGTCTCGAATGAATAATAAGGGGAATCAAATATTAGGTGAATAAATTTTTGAGTGGAGTCAAAAAAATATTTTTAAAAGAGCCGGTAACAATTATCTCATTCTTACTGGCTTTTCTTACTGTATTTATTATTCCAATAGACAAAGAATATATTAATTATATAGGCTATGAAACCCTTGCATTATTATTTACTTTAATGGCAATTACTGCAGGATTAAGAGCCCTGGGACTCTTTGAAAAAGTCGGTTTTTCACTGCTTAAAAGATTAAGTGAGATAAGGCTTTTAAGTCTGGTATGCGTTCTTCTTTGCTTTGTATCATCAATGTTTGTAACCAATGATGTGGCACTTATAACTTTCGTGCCTTTTGCAATTGAAGTACTTAATATGGCAGACAAAAAGAAATATATGATTATGGTTATTACCCTTATGACCATAGCTGCCAACCTTGGAAGCATGATTACCCCAATTGGTAACCCGCATAATCTTTATTTATATGAACTTACCGAAATGCATATTGGCGAGTTCTTTATGCTGATGCTTCCGTATACTATTTTCTCGCTGATTGCACTGATTATCGGCGTATTTATTTTCGTAAGAAAAGACACAAACAGTAAGAAAGTCAGTATTTCTGATGATAAAACCAAAGATTTCAAATTAGGATATAAAGGAATTATTTATATCGGATTATTTGTACTTGCAGTACTTGGTGTTCTTCAGGTATGCCCAGTGTGGCTTGTATTATTAATTACATTTATTGTTGTATTTATCATGGACAGAAAAACAATACTCAGAGTGGACTATGGACTGCTTCTGACATTTGTTTTTCTTTTTATTTTTATTGGCAATATAAAAAGAATGGATGTGGTTGTAACAACGCTTGATAAAGTAGTTGACGGACATGAGTTTATTCTGTCCGCACTTCTTAGTCAGATATTAAGTGATGTGCCTGTTGCACTTTTGTTATCAGCAATGTCGGATACTTATAATGGTTTGAAGGAAATAATCATTGGAACCAATGTGGGAGCGGTTGGAACATTAATAGCTTCCATGGCCAGTCTGATTTCTTTTAAACTGTACAGCAATACAGATAAAAGTACAAAAGGGAAATACTTATTACAGTTTACCATTGTAAATTATGTATTTCTTGGATTATTAATAGCTTTTCATTACATTTTAAGTTGTATGTAAAAGGAGGAAATAAAAATGCCATTTAAGTTAAACGTTTCAAAGAATTATTTAGAAGCTGAGAAGCAGATTCTTCCTGCTGATTATCAGGGAAATCTGACTGAAGAAGAGAGAAAAATAATCGCACAGCAGCAGAAGAGATTTGGCATTGTTAATGAGAACCAGAATGCCGGACAGAATGCAGCACCAAATGCAAGGGAAGTTGAAAAGTTCGTCCAGATGACCGAACGTTTCGGTGATACTGTATATACAAATTACGATATGCTTTTTGATCAGATTAAAGCCATTCGTAAGGATGTTAACCGAATGATAGGCAAGCCTTCTGATTATAAAATGTATCATAATGAAGTTACTAATTATCAGCTTAATTTTATCATTTTGGGAGCTATAGATGGTTTGATAAACCTTGATTTGTCTGAAGCGGAAAGAGAAGAACTCGAGCAGATGAGGCAGGAAGGTAATTCTCTTTCTCATGATTTGCATGACGATGATGATATTGTTTCTTTTCAGGTTGATAATACCTTGGATGATCAGCGTATGGTCAGTTCGGCTTTTGTATCCGTAGAGAATGGTGAAAAGATAAAAGCCTTACAGAATAAGGTTGCGGATTTTGTAAAAAGAAGAGAAGAGAAATTATTAAAAGCTCATCCTGAACTGGCGACTTTGGATAAATATAAGGATCAGCTTCCACCTCAGTATATGGAATATGATTTTTATCAGAAGATGAAATTAAATGATAAGTATGGAAAGAGTAATCAGGTATATTTCAAAAGTTTTGATAACAATGTTTATTTCAGAAATGAAATGAAAATGATTAATGGTGGAATGGCATGTCTTCCCGGCGATGTAGGATTTATTAACAGACCACGTAAAGAAGGAATGGATGGAAAGAAAGAGGATGAACTGCTTGCATCCGTTTACAGTCTTATTCCTATGGCGCAATATAATGCAAAGTTTAGGGATGTTGCAGCAATACATGACAGACTTGAATATGCTTTCAGAGTATTAAATGAGAAGTCAAAGGCTGAGTATAATAAGGCAATTTCTGAAGGAAAGTCTCATGAAGATGCAGTTAATATTGCCAAAACAAACTGCGCTGAAGAAAAACTTATTTATGATCAGACCAGGAAAGAACTGATAGTAGAAGGTGCACAATTAGACAGATTATATAATATTATGTGTGCAAATGCTATGTTTGTGACAGATAACAAATTAGGTCCGGAAGATGTCGGTGCTTATGTAAATACAATTGATGAGAGTTATGCTAAAAATGATAAAGTAAGTAAGCATACATTTGGTTACAGAATAAGAGTCAGTCAGCAGGAACATTCTAATTTCCAGAAAATGTTAAGAAATGGATGGAATTTGGAGCAGATTATTAATATTATGAATATTTATACATTCATGGATACATTTGCCTACAGGGTATTAACTGAAGATTCAGTTGGAGTTAGTAATGAGGATTTACTCAGAGAAGCCAGTGTTGCAAAGGATGACCTGCACAGACTTATTAATTCTGTAGCTGTAAATGGAGAAAATGTCAAAGACAGCATTATGGGTATCCATGAAAAAGTATATCGAATTTATGATTTGATAAAAGGCAAAGATGTCTCACTCGGGATGGTAAAACTGGATGAAGATACTTTTAAAAGAATGCTTACTTCTTTAGAAACCCTGGCGAATAAGTCCTTTAATGTATTTGATGAAGAATTTTATAAGTCAGCCGGAGAATTATCCAAACTTCACGTAGAAGAAACGCAAAAGAACAAATATACAAATGAACAGATGGTAGCAGACAGACAGGCTGCAGTAGAACGACAGGAAAGAATAGTTGCAAAATATAATAATCCTGATCTGCTTAATGCAGAGCAGCCACAGCCTCAGGCAGAAGCACCTGCACAGCCGGAAAATGAATTAAATGCACAGCCTGATGCCGGACCTCAGATTCATCCACAGGCTAATCAGAATAAACAGCCAAGAAAACTTATTGATGAAAATATCATCATTAAGGAGGCAAATCCGGAAGAAGAAGAGGATGTGGAAGAAGAGGCAGCAAATGAAGAAAATGCCAACAATGAAGATGAGAATGCAGCAAATGAAGAAAATGCCAACAATGAAGAATATGTAGACAACATTGAAGATAATTTCAATATCAATGCTTTTGTTGAAAATATTGAAAAAGTAGGCGGAGAAGGAGAAGCACAGAAAGAAGCAGCTGATGAAGTGCCGATGGATGATGAACAGCTTGCAGTTTTCAAAGAAATCAATGATGGCATGAGAGAGTATCTTAAGGCTCATCCTTTTGAAATTGCATTAATCGGTTTTGGAAGAAGAGCAGACATAGTTAAGATAGAGTCTTATCATGCTGCAAAAATGCTCCTTAATCTGCCTGAGATTCAGGAAAATCCTGAGAAGAAGGCAATTTACGAAGAAAATCTTAAAGGCATCGAAAATCAGCTTAAGAATGCAAGGAATGCCAATGGAAAACTGCTTTTAGATGAGTATAACAAAGGCTATGAAAAGATGATGGCAAACCCTGGTTATGCTGTTCTTAATGAAACACTTATGAGATATCATCAGATTGTAAGTGCTGAACATGCCAATATTCAGGATATGCTTTCTGCAGTTAAGGATGCAGTTAAGGATAAAATTATTGCTGCAAGAGCAATTGAACTTGCATTTGAAGAGATTAAGGCAAGTGGCAATAAAGAGAATATTAATGCCTGTGAAAGATTATATATTAATACATTACATGAACTTTCAGGAACCAAATTAAGTTCAGGTATTAGCGTAGCCAGATTATTTGATGATATTCATCCTTATCTTGCAGATGTGACTTTAGACAGAATCACTGAAGAAATTCATCATAATGAGAGAGCTCAGCTTGATTTACAAAGACAGGAAGAAGCAAGATTGGCAGAAGAAGCAAGAAGAGCAGAAGAGGCAAGACTGGCAGAAATTGCCAGACTGGCAGAGGAAGCAAGAATTGCAGAAGAAAGAAGAATTGAAGAGGAAAACAGACGCAGGGAAGAAGCGAGAAGAAGAGCTGAAGCCAATGAAAAGATATTTAATAAAGTAAGAGGTAAATTCTTTGGTGATGAAGACCGTCCACAGAACGGACCTTTAGATAAAGAAACCCTTCAGGTGTTATCATATTCTGATGATCCTGTAGTTAAGTATGAAGAGCCTGCAAGATTAATTGAGAAAATAACATCTGTTGATTTAGCTAAAACAGAAACATTCCTTGCAGATGTTATGCTTCGTATAGGCAATTTCTTATCTGAAGAAGAGAAGGATGAGATAAGTAATTTGATTACGGAAACCAAGATAAAAGCACAGGAATATGCCGGTGAAGGTAATGGAATAATGCATAAGTCATCAACAATTGCAACATCCGGACTTGACTGGATTGAAATACCTGATTATATGGCTGAAGACATCGCGAAATATAAGAAGGTAATGAAGAAGATTGTTGTTTTACTTGATGTATATATGGCAAAACTGCCTAAGGGTAATAAAGACCCTATGACACTGTTTTTCAGAGATTATTTTGATGCCATGAGCAGGGGTGAATCCTACATGGCAATGAATCAGACTGATGGCGTCTGTGAACGTATTATAACAAACCTGCTCGGTGGTTTTGAACAGAGAAATAATGGTGGAAAATATGATTATAACAAACTTAGGAGAGATCTAAAAAACTTCCCTATTATTGAAGCTGCATCAAAAGCACTTGCAATGCACAGAATTATTGATAATGAAGATTTATCCATTGATTCCATGGATGCGAAAGAATTGTCAAATAAGGCTAAAGTTCTGAAACTTTCAAAGAAACTTTTAAAAGATATAGAGGATATGGACAAATTCCCTCATGAGGAATATGTGAAGTTAGAAAAGGCACATATTACTCAGGCAGGTCAGGAAAATCAGTTTAAGCTTGGTGAAGGAAGAGGTACTCAGGCAGCATATGATGAACTTCTTGACAGAGTTTCAGCTCTTGAGCACGGATGGCTTGTAAGGGATTTACCAATGATATCTCAGATGGGTAATCTTTCAAGAGAACTTCAAAATTCAATTGATAAAGATAATCTCACCAATGAGCATAAGGCGCAGATTAAGGGCTTTATTGATTATTTCAAGAAGAATATTCTTAAGAATAACAAGCCTATGAGTGCGGCAAAAAGAAAAGAACTCATTGATGGAGCTTTAGAAAAACTTGAAGAGATAGAAGAGCCACGTATCGCTAATGCTCTTAATCTTGAGAGAGAAAATAAATATGCTGATGACAGGACTGTTAAGCAGGGAACCAAGTCATTTGCTGCAGTTGTAATAGCCTGTGCTCATCAGATTAAGAAGACACGCGACAGAAATATTTCATTAACTGAAGAGCAGACCATGCTTTGTGCAGATGGTAATCTGATGAGTCTGTTTGACAGAGTTAAGTATAAATGGAATCAAATGCCAAGTGAGCCGGCATGGCATAAGAGTATATTTACAAAGACACCAGAGAATGATCCATTTACAAATATGAAAGTAAAATATGATTCATTTATGCAGTTATGGGTAAGCAAAATAGGAGGAAACCCGACTCTTATGGGTCATCCTGAAAACGATCCTGAGATTGTTCAGGCTGCAACAGAACTTAAGGCAGCTGCAAAGAGATATATAGATGCCAAGGATGTGCAGAAGAATCTGGATATTAATGCTACTGATAAAAAAGCAAAAAGAAAATATAATTCTGAAAAGAGATCAGATTATGGTAAGTATCGTTATAATCTGGCTGAATATCTGGAAACTGCAGCCGGAATGGTGATTGGTCTTGGCAAGAACAAAGATCTTATTAAGATTGCTAAACCAAAGGCAGAAGCAGCACCACAAAATGAGGCAGCACAGGTTCAGAAAAAGGTTGCCAAAACCACAGAAGTTATTGAGCCACTGAAGAGTGAACAGGTTAAACCAAAGAAAAAGATGGCCGGACCAAATATGCATTAATCAAACAAAAAACATAAAAATAAGCTCCGGGTAACCGGAGCTTATTATTTTTATAATTATAAATTACTGATTCTTTTTAAAAGATGCTCTCTTACGAAGAGTAGGATCAAGTATCTTCTTTCTGATTCTAAGATGAGTTGGTGTTACTTCCAAAAGTTCATCAGTATCAATGAAATCAAGAGCCTGCTCCAAACTCATAATCTTAGGTGGTGTAAGGTGAAGCGCTTCATCAGCAGAAGATGAACGGGTATTGGTAAGATGCTTTGTCTTACATACATTAAGTTCAATATCTTCAGCCTTAGGGCACTGACCGATAACCATACCTGAGTAAACTGTCTCACCAGGTCCGATGAAGAGGGTACCACGTTCCTGAGCATTGAATAAACCGTAAGTTACGCTTTCGCCGGCTTCAAATGCAATGAGGGAACCGAGCTTACGATACTGGATATCTCCCTTATATGGTGCATAGCCATCGAAGAGTGTATTGATTACACCGTTACCCTTGGTATCTGTCATGAAGTCGCCACGGTATCCGATAAGACCTCTTGATGGGATTCTGAATTCAAGTCTTGAACTTCCGCTGCCATTGGTATGCATGTTAAGAAGTTCACCTTTTCTCATGCTTAATTTCTCGATTACTGTACCTGAAAATTCTTCAGGAACATCTATATATGCAAGTTCCATAGGCTCTAAAAGCTTACCGTTTTCATCCTTCTTATAAAGAACCTCAGCTTTACTTACTGCGAATTCATATCCTTCACGTCGCATATTCTCAATAAGAACTGATAAGTGAAGTTCACCACGTCCTGATACCTTAAAGCTTTCTGTGGTTTCTGTTTCTTCAACTCTTAATGAAACATCTGTATTTAATTCTCTGAATAATCTGTCTCTTAAATGACGGCTTGTAACAAACTTGCCTTCCTTTCCGGCAAGAGGAGAGTCATTAACAATGAAATGCATTGCAATTGTTGGCTCTGAAATCTTCTGGAATTCAATTGGTTTTGGATCATCAACAGCGCAGATTGTATCACCGATATGAATATCTGCAATACCTGAAATTGCAACAATTGAACCGATGGAAGCAGAGGTTACTTCTTTTCTTTCAAGTCCTTCAAATTCGTAGAGCTTGCTGATTTTGACCTTCTTTTGCTTTTCAGGTTCATGTGCATTAACAATAATTACATCCTGGTTAACGGATACGCTGCCGTTATCAACCTTACCTACACCGATACGTCCTACATATTCATTATAGTCGATGGTGGAGATAAGAACCTGTGTTCCTGCATCAACGTCGCCCTGTGGAGCCGGGATATAATCAATGATAGTCTCAAAAAGAGGCTCCATATTAACTGCTTCATCTTCAAGATTCTTTACGGCTGTACCGGCCTTGGCAGAAGCGAAGATGAATGGGCAGTCAAGCTGCTCGTCAGATGCATCAAGCTCTAAAAGAAGCTCAAGTACTTCTTCAACAACTTCTTCAGGTCTTGCTTCCGGTCTGTCTATTTTATTAATGCAGCAGATTACAGGAAGCTTAAGCTCCATGGCTTTACGAAGCACGAACTTGGTCTGAGGCATAGGTCCTTCAAAAGCATCAACCACAAGGATAACGCCATTAACCATTTTTAAAACTCGTTCAACCTCGCCGCCAAAATCCGCGTGCCCCGGTGTATCTATAATATTTATCTTTATATCCTTATAAGTAATTGCTGTATTCTTGGAAAGAATGGTAATTCCCCTTTCTCTTTCGATATCATTTGAGTCCATGACTCTTTCAGCAACTTCCTGGCCCTGACGGAAAACACCACTTTGTTTAAGAAGTTCATCTACCAAAGTTGTTTTACCATGGTCAACATGGGCGATAATAGCGATGTTTCTAATGTCTTCTCTACTGGTTAACATAAAATTTCTCCCTGGGATTCATCCCTTAAATAAGCCGTAAATACAAGGCTTTTAACGCAATTTTCATATTCTTTCAACCCCAAAACGAAATAAGTATATCATTTTAGTTTTACTCTTGCAACGGTTTGTTTGTTCGTTTAATATATAAGAGGTGTAACTTGTTGGTAAGAAATATTACATCAGTAAAGATAAAGGGAATGGATATGGGAAAGCCTGATCTTAAAAATCTGATTGAAGATAATGAAAAGAATCAAAGGATAGCGGGAATTGTATTTGTTGTCCTTGGAGCCATTTGTATCATAGCCGGCATTACCTTATTTATAATAGGAAACCTGGATAATGTATATGCCAAGAAAATGTCCGCCAGCGTTATGGGCGCAAGCGAGATTATTAAGGAAGACGGCACATCAACCACAATGCTTACCTTAGTATATAAGGTAGGAAACGAGATGGTTGAAACTACCTATAATTATGAAGGCTCATATACTGAAGAAATGGTTCAGTATGACGGATATTATGATGTACGTAATCCTAAACTTGTTGTGGAAGTAAGCTGGTCCTTCGTATCTTTGTGGGCAGTGCTCCTTGGAGCAGTAATTCTTGTTCCGGGATTAATTTATTTAGGAAAGATTAAACTTCCTAAGCCTAAATACGCCAAGCTTAAAGATGCTGATGATAAGGTTAAGAAATTAAATGAACTTAAAGAGCAGGTTGAGAACAGCCTGATTCCTGCGATGGGTGCTCTGGCGGTGGCGATTTTTGGCCTTGTAATGGGACTTGTTAAAGGCGGTGTATGGACCTGGGTTGTAATGGGTGCAGGTCTGGTATTTACTGCAGTATTTTGCTATTATTCCTATGGTCCTTTAAAGGAATTCCTTGATCTGACCAAGGCTCTTAAGTACAGGGGTACAGTTGTAAATGATGCTCTTGAAGAGGCAATTGACGGCCAGAATGTGAGCAAAGGAAAGGCATTTAAGAAGGGTAAGAAGAAGACCAATAAGGAAATAGCCGAAGAAGTTGCGCTTGAAGCCCAGAATGAAGAAGATGATTTTACCAAATGGGAAAAAGAGCATTATAAAGAAGAAAAATAAAAGAAGCGAGATAAATAAATGAGAAGTTCCGATATTTTGGAGATTCGTAAAAGATTTAAGGATGAAACCGGTTCCATCAGGAAAATAGCAATAGCTTACTGTGCCGGTAGTGATAAGTCAGTGCTTTGCAGGAGCGTAAGAACATTTAATGCACTTGAAGAAGCGGAGAGATTAAGGTATCTTGAGATATTCAGAAAAGGCTTTAGTGGTGCTAAAGACAGAAATATTTTAAGCCTTCCTTTTGAACTTGATTCAAAGATGGAAAGCGATGTTCAAAAAGACCTTATTACATTAAGAAATTCTGAGTTTAAGGATGAGGCAGCAGTTAATGCTTTTATGGACAGAATCATTGAGTGCTACAAGCCTGAGAGTAATTTCTTAATTATACTTATATCAGATGCATATGATATTCCTGATAAGGGCGAGGATAATTTAAGACAGGGTGAGTCAGGTGAGGTTTATGACTATATTGCCTGCTTTATCTGTCCGGTTAATCTTGCCAAGGTGGCTTTAAGTTATCATGAAGATGACCAAATGATTGCCAGCAGAATCAGGGATCACATTGTTGATATGCCGGAAGTTGGTTTTGTATTTCCTGCATTTTCCGAAAGGTCAGCAGATGTTAATAATGTAATGTATTATGTTAAAGACCCGAAGGAAGGCATGCATCCTGAATTAATTAATGACCTTTTAAAATGTACAGAGGTTACCACATCAATTCAGGAGAAGGAAGTATTTAATCAGATTGTTGAAGACGTAATCAGCGAAGTTCCTGAATATGATACTTTTGATGTAGTTAAGAATATTAATACCAAACTCTGTGAGATGGTGGAAGAAAGCGGATATAATGAACCACCTGTAATTGATAAGCCAATGATGAAGAAACTTATGGCTGACAGCGGTATTAAAGAAGAACACATGGAAATCGTGGACGATTATTTTGACCGAATTGCGGGAGACATTCCGATTCATTCAGAGAATGTGGCGGAAAAGAGAAGTCTTAAGGTTAAGGCAGATGACGTCAAACTCGATGTAAAGCCTGAAAGCGCAGACAAGGTCGAAATACGTATAATTGATGGTCGTAAATATCTGGTTATACCAATGGATTCGGATATAGAAGTTAATGGCATAATTAGAAGAATAAATGAAACCCTAAAGGAGGAGTAAAATGGAAAAACAATCTTTGGAAGCAATTCTTAAGGAGAACGCCTATCCGGGCAGAGGTATTGTAATCGGTGCCTCAGAGGATGGAAAGAGTGCAGTATGTGCTTACTTTATTATGGGAAGAAGTACAAACAGCCGTAACAGAGTATTTGTAGAGGATGGCGAGGGTATCAGAACTGAAGCTTTTGATCCATCACTTCTTACAGATCCTTCTTTAATCATCTACGCACCAGTAAGAGTTCTTGGAAACAAGACTATCGTTACAAATGGTGACCAGACTGATACTATCTATGAAGGAATGGACAAGCAGCAGACTTTTGAGCAGTCACTTCGTTCCAGAAAATACGAGCCGGATGCTCCTAATCTCACACCTAGAATCTCAGGTGTTATGCATGTAGAGGGTGGTACATATAATTATGCAATGTCAATCTTAAAGAGCGACAATCAGAGAGATGGTTCCTGTAACAGATTTACCTTTGCTTATGAGAATCCATACAAGGGAGAAGGACGTTTCATCCACACATATATGGGTGATGGCAATCCACTTCCAAGTTTCGAGGGAGAACCTGAATGGGTAGGTATTGAAGGTGATATCGATACATTCACAAACAAAGTATGGAATGCTCTTAATGAAGAAAATAAGGTTTCATTATTCGTAAGATTCATTGATATTGAAACAGGTAAATATGAAACAAGAATTATGAATAAAAATGTTAAATAAGGAGTTTATGATGAAAGATTTAGAATTAAAGTATGGTTGTAACCCTAATCAGAAGCCTTCCAGGATTTTTGTAAATGATGGAAGAGATTTACCTATTACAGTTTTGAATGGCAAGCCAGGTTATATTAATTTCATGGATGCTTTTAACGGCTGGCAGTTAGTTAAGGAACTTAAGGCTGCTACAAACCTTCCTGCAGCTACATCTTTTAAGCATGTATCTCCAGCAGGTGCAGCAGTAGGTCTTCCGCTTTCAGATACACTTGCAAAGATTTACTGGGTTGATGATCTTGGTGAATTATCACCACTTGCATGCGCTTATGCAAGAGCAAGAGGCGCTGACAGAATGTCTTCATTCGGGGATTTTATCGCTTTGTCTGATGTATGTGATGTTTCTACAGCAAATATCATCAAAAGAGAAGTTTCTGATGGTGTAATCGCTCCTGGTTACGAGCCTGAAGCTCTTGAGATTCTTAAGACAAAGAAGAAAGGCAACTATAACATTATTCAGATTGATCCTGAATATAAGCCACAGCCAATCGAGCATAAGGATGTATTTGGTATTACATTCGAGCAGGGAAGAAATGAACTTGATATTAACGATGAGATTCTTTCTGAAATCGTTACAAAGAATAAAGATCTTCCTGAACTTGCAAAGATTGACCTTATTATTTCACTCATTACTCTTAAATATACACAGTCTAACTCAGTTTGCTACGCTAAGGGCGGACAGGCAATCGGCATCGGTGCAGGACAGCAGTCACGTATTCACTGTACACGTCTTGCAGGTTCCAAGGCTGACAACTGGTGGCTTCGTCAGTCACCTCAGGTTATGGGTCTTCAGTTCGTAGATGAAATCGGCAGACCTGACAGAGATAATGCAATCGATAACTATATCGGTGAGGATTATATGGATGTACTTGCAGATGGCGCATGGGAGAGAATCTTCAAGGTTAAACCTGCAGTATTCACAAAAGAAGAGAAGAGAGCATGGCTTGATAAGATGGAAGAAGTTGCTCTTGGTTCAGACGCATTCTTCCCATTCTCAGATAATATTGAGAGAGCTAAGAAGAGTGGTGTTCAGTATGTTGCAGAACCGGGTGGTTCAGTAAGAGATGATCTGGTAATTGAATGTGCTGATAAGTACAATATGGTAATGGCATTCACAAAGATCAGATTATTCCATCACTAATTATTGATTAAAAATAAGACTATGGGGGACGGAACTGTCAGGCTTTAAATTAAAGCTGGACGGTTCCGTTCCTTTGCTCTTAATAGAAAGTGCAAATATGTTATGAAAGAATTCAGGAAAGGCCTGGTGGATGGTCTGCCAATTGGGCTTGGATATCTGTCGGTATCCTTCACTTTTGGTATAATGGCGGCCAATGCGGGATTAAGCGTTCTGCAGGCTGTGCTTATATCGGCCCTTAATCTTACATCGGCAGGTCAGTTTGCAGGTCTTCAGATAATGATAGCGGGCGGCTCTTTAATAGAGATTGCTCTTACACAGATAATAATAAACTCAAGATACAGCCTTATGTCCATCTCTTTGTCGCAGAAGGTGGATAAGGATATGAATTTCGCAAGAAGACTGTTTTATGGATTTTTCCATACAGATGAAATATATGCAGTAGCAATGGGACATAAAGGAAAGGTAGGTCATATTTATTTTCTTGGTCTTTCCGTCCTTCCGTTTATTGGCTGGACACTTGGAACCGGTCTTGGCGCTGTAATGGGAGAGATTCTTCCTGCCATGATTTCAAATGCCCTTAATGTAGCTTTATATGGCATGTTTATTGCCATAGTAATACCTAAGGTTAAGGCTGAAAAATCACATGCCTTCGTTGTTCTTATTGCAATTTTATTAAGTTCAGCATTTAGGTATGTGCCGGGACTTAATAAAATATCATCGGGATTTGCAGTAATTATCTGCACACTTGTGGCTGCACTTCTTGGTGCATGGCTGTTCCCGGTTTATAAGAAGAAGGAGGTGCCAGATGGATTACAGTAAATACTTTTTGTACCTTCTTGTAATGGTGCTGGTAACTTATCTTATAAGAGTAGTGCCTTATGTTCTTATGCGTAAGGAGATAAAGTCGGCATTCTTTAAATCTTTTATGGAATATGTGCCGTCGGCAGTGCTGGCGGCGATGACTTTTCCGGCTATTATTTATGCAACGGATAATCCGGTAACGGGAATGATAGGCCTTGTGGCAGCAGTTGTATGCGCCTTTATTAAGCCAAATCTCCTGCTGGTGGCGTCCACAGCCTGCGCAGCAGTGTTCATTTCGGGACTTTTCCTTGGGTAGGTCTTTGGCTTGTTATTTGACCATATGATATGGTATAATGTATGCTAGTGTTTTGTGGGAAAAAGTAATTTTAAGGAGACAGATAAATAATGAAAAAGAAGTTGATTGCTTTAGCTTTAACAGCATGTATGGCTATGGGAGTTATGGCCGGATGCTCAGATGAAGGTAAGGATATAAGCGAACTTAAAATGGATAAGTATTTAACCATTGGAGATTACAGTACTGTGGAAGTTAATTATGCTCCACAGCAGGTAACTGATGCAATGGTTGATTCAAAGATCAGTGAGATTATCCAGGGTAATGCCGATGCGGGTATCACTGAAGGACAGTGCCAGATGGGCGATACTGTAAATATTGACTATGCCGGATACAAGGATGGCATTCCTTTTGACGGTGGTACAGCTCAGGGGCAGTTCTTAACTCTTGGAAGCGGAATGTTTATTCCGGGCTTTGAAGAAGAAGTTGCAGGTATGAGCGTTGGAGAGAATAAGAAGTTTGATATTACTTTCCCGGCTGAATACGGTAATGCAGATTTAGCAGGTCAGGAGACAACATTCAGCGTAACAGTTAATTATATTGTACCTGGTCTTTCAGATGAAACTGTTGCAGCGCTTGGCTCTTCTGAATATAAGACAGTTGATGAACTTAAGGCTTATATTAAAACAAATCTTGAGGCTGAGCTTCAGGAAGAAGACAGAGGACATATCCTTTATCTCGCTTTTGTTGAGATTATGAATAGATCAGAATTCAAGGAAGTTCCACAGTATCTTATCGACGCCGAGAAGGCAAGAATTGAATCACAGTATCAGTATATGGCTGACAATAACGGTATGCCGGTAGATGATATTGTATCAATTGTTTACGGCGTAACTTCTGAGGAACTTGCTACAGAATATGTTAAAGAGAGAATGATCTGCCAGACTATTGCCAATAATGAAGGACTTGAGGTTACAGATGATGAACTTAATACTCAGCTTCAGGCAGCAGCTGATGCGCAAGGTTTAACACTTGAAGGTTATATGATACAAAATGGTGTAACCAATGAGTCATTCAGAGAATATCTTTTAGCAGATAAAGTTTATGATTTCCTGTGGGACAGAATTATAGTTACTGATACAGCCGCTGAATAAAGGAAGATTATATGAAGGTTCGTTTAGTTAAAAAATTAGGAATATATGCAGGTATTCTTATTGTGTGCGCAGGACTTTCAGCCTGTGGAGACAAAGAGCCTACGAATATAGAACTTGGTTTTGAAGACATTAATGCCCTTAAATATGATGATGCCATTACAGTTTTTGATGTAGCAATCGAAAATGGTGAGAACGAGAAGGAAGCCTTAAGAGGCAAGGCCTTAGCCTATATGGGAAAGGGCGATTATGAGAATGCCGAGGCGACTTTTATCGAAGCGCTTAATTCAGGTGGAAGCGTGCCTAAGGATATTGATTATGATATCAATTATTACCTTGGCGTATGTTACTACAAGATGGGACGATATGATGATTCCATCGCAAGATATGATGCCATCATTGATTTAAGACCGAAGGAAAGAGATGCCTACATGCAAAGAGGCATAGCAAGAATCGCAGTTGGCAAAATCAACGAGGCCAAGGAGGATTTTGACACAGCAATTTCCTATTCAAAGAAAGACAATGGTATCTATATAGATATATTCAATGCTTTCAGGGAAGCAGGGCTTACACAGGATGGTGAGGTTTACCTGCAGCAGGCCCTTGATAATAATGACAGTTCAATGTCCAAGTTTGATAAGGGAAGAATATATTTCTATCTTGAAGATTATACCAATGCAAGAAACTTCTTAGAGGAAGCCAGAAATGAAGGAGAGAAGGGCGAGGATGTAATTCTTCTTTTAGGTCAGTCCTATGAGAACCTTGGAGATAAGAATTATGCCATTTCACTTTATGATACATATCTTGCCACCACACCTTCAGCTGCATTATATAATCAGTGTGCAAAGTGTTATATAGAACTTAAGGATTATTCCGATGCAGTTACCTATATAAATAATGGTTTGTCTCAGGAAGACAAGTCATATGATCAGCAGCTTCGTTTCAATCAGATAGTATGTTATGAGATGATGGGGGATTTTGATACAGCCAAGAGTCTCATGGCAACATATATTAAGGACTATCCGGATGATGAGGTTGCAGCAAGAGAAAACAAGTTTCTCATAACCAGATAATATTTACTAAACAGTAAAATTATGATATAATAAGATTTCGTTGGTTTTGGCTTAAGGCCATAGCCCTAATATAAGGAGGTTTAAGAAATAATGAGTGTACAAGTTGAGAAGTTAGAGCATAATATGGCTAAGCTTACTATTGAGGTTCCTGCAGAAGAACTGGAAAAGGCTATTGATAAGGCATATGTTAAGGTTAAGAACAGTGTTGCAGTACCTGGTTTCAGAAAGGGTAAAGTTCCTAAGAATATTATTGAGAAGATGTATGGCAAGGAAGTATTCTATGAAGATGCTGCCAATATCTTAATTCCGGATGCATATGAGAAAGCATATGATGAGTGTGAAGAAGAAATCGTATCTCGTCCACAGATTGAGATCGTACAGGTAGAAAGCGGTAAGCCATTTATCTTTACTGCAGAAGTTGCTTTAAGACCTGACTGTGAACTTGGTAAGTATTTCGGTGTTGAAGTTGAGAAGATTGATGCAGAAGTTTCAGAAGATGAAATTAATGCAGATATCGAGAAGGAAAGAGAAAACAGTGCAAGTGTTGAAATCCTTGAGGATGAGGCAATTGCAGAGAAGGATACAGCATATATCGATTTCAAGGGATTTGTTGACGGCGAGGCTTTTGAAGGTGGCGAAGGTACCAATTATGCTCTTACAATTGGTTCACATTCTTTCATCGATACATTTGAAGATCAGCTTATCGGCAAGAAGACAGGTGATGAAGTTGATGTTAATGTAACATTCCCGGAAGATTATCAGGCTGAGAATCTTAAGGGTAAGGCTGCTAAATTTGAAGTTAAGATTAATAAGGTTGAGAGAAAGCACCTTCCTGAACTTGATGACGAGTTCGCTTCAGAAGTAAGTGAATATGAGACTTTTGAAGAATATAAGGACAGCGTTAAGAAGAAAATCTTAGAGAGAAAAGAGAATGAAATCAAGAGCGCTAAAGAAGATGCTGTAATCGACAAGATTATTGAAGATGCAAAGATGGATATTCCTGATATCTACATTGAGACAATGGCAGGTCAGGTTGTTAATGAATTTGCACAGCAGCTTAGCATGCAGGGCTTATCAATGGATCAGTATTATAAGTTTACTGCAAGCAACGAGCAGATGATGATCGAGCAGGCTAAGCCACAGGCATTAAAGAGAATCCAGACAAGACTTGTGCTTGAAGAGATCGTTAAGAAAGAGAATATTGAAGTTACAGCTGATGAACTTGAAGAAGAATACAAGAAACTGGCTGAAGGATACCGTATGGACGTAGATAAGGTTAAGGAAATCTTCGGAACAGATGAAAGAGAAGAAGACTTCAAGAAGGATATCGCAGTTCAGAAGGCTATCACTTTGGTAACAGAGAAGGCTGTAGAGAAATAATTGGTCAAATAAGTGTTGGCTAAATTATTATTAGCAATGACTATTAGTAAAAACAAGAGGAGGGTTTACAAATGAGTTTGGTTCCTGTTGTTGTAGAACAAACCAGTCGTGGAGAAAGATCATATGATATTTATTCCAGACTTCTTAAAGAAAGAATTATTTTCTTAGGTGAGGAAGTTAATGAAGTAACTGCTTCACTTGTAGTGGCTCAGCTGCTTTTCTTAGAGGCAGAGGATCCGGATAAGGATATCCAGTTATATATTAACAGCCCTGGTGGCTCAGTAACTGCAGGTATGGCTATCTATGATACCATGCAGTACATTAAATGCGATGTATCAACTATCTGTATCGGTATGGCAGCATCCATGGGTGCTTTCTTACTTGCAGGTGGTAAGAAGGGTAAGAGAATGGCTTTACCTAATGCTGAGATTATGATTCATCAGCCTTTAGGTGGTGCTCAGGGTCAGGCAACAGAAATTGAAATTGCTGCCAAGCACATCCTTCAGACAAAGGAAAAACTTAATAAGATTCTGGCTGAGAATACAGGACAGGATTATGAGACAGTAGCTTTGGATACAGACAGAGATAACTGGAAGACTGCTGAAGAGGCTATGGAGTATGGCCTTATAGATAAGGTTATTACTTACAGAGAAGTAGCAGAAGATAAGAAAAAGAGCAAATAAGGAGACTTAGATGGCAGGACGTAAAAGTAATACCATAAGATGTTCTTTTTGCGGTAAATCCCAGGAACAGGTTATGAAATTAATAGCCGGACCGGGTAATGTCTACATTTGTAATGAATGCATTGAAAGATGTAATGATATTTTAGATGTAGAATATGAAGCATATGATGATATTGAAATCTCAGGTCTTGAGGATCTTAATCTCATTAAACCTAAGGAGATTAAGGAATTCCTGGACCAGTATGTCATTGGACAGGACAAAGCTAAAAAGGTATTATCCGTAGCAGTTTACAATCATTATAAAAGAGTTAAGCAGTACAGAGATTCAGATGTTGAACTCCAGAAGAGTAATATTCTTATGCTTGGGCCTACAGGTTCAGGTAAGACATATTTAGCACAGACACTTGCCAAGATTCTTAATGTTCCATTTGCCATTGCAGATGCTACCACATTAACTGAGGCAGGCTATGTAGGTGAAGACGTTGAGAATATTCTCTTAAAGCTTATTCAGGCTGCTGATTATGATGTTAAAAAGGCTGAATATGGTATTGTCTATATCGATGAGATTGATAAAATCACCAAGAAGAGTGAGAACGTATCCATCACAAGAGACGTATCAGGTGAAGGCGTTCAGCAGGCACTTCTTAAGATAATAGAAGGTACCAATGCTTCAGTTCCACCACAGGGTGGACGTAAGCATCCACAGCAGGAGCTTATTCCGATAGATACAACTAATATATTGTTTATCTGCGGCGGGGCTTTTGACGGTCTGGAGAAGATTATAGAGTCAAGACTTAATGAGAAGAGCATTGGTTTCCAGGCTAATCTTGGCGGGGATAAGAGTGATATTTCACAGATTCTCTCAAGAGTTGAGCCACAGGACCTTGTTAAGTTTGGCATTATTCCGGAGTTTGTAGGTCGTGTGCCTATCAATGTGGCTTTGGACGGACTTGATGAAGATGCTCTGGTAAGAATACTTAAGGAGCCTAAGAATGCTCTGGTTAAACAGTACGCCGAATTATTCAAATTTGACGATGTAGAGCTGGAGTTTGAGGATGATGCCATTAAGGCGATAGCGGCTAAGGCATATAAGCGTAAAACCGGCGCCAGAGGTCTTAGAACCATAATGGAGAATGCAATGATGGAAACCATGTATGAGATTCCGTCAGATAAGAGCATTAAGAAATGCATTATTACCAAGGATTGTATCGAAGGTGATGCGGCTCCGTTAGTTGAAAAAGTAAAGAAATAATATTTAATGCTGCCTTATGGGCAGCATTAGTTGTATATGAGAGATGTGCATGGCGGATGCGTGCGGGCCGCTGGCGCGCGTGGCGTGGGGAGCGTGGCGCGCGAGTGGGGCGTGCAGGGCCGGCGTGGAGGCGCGCGAAAGATTAGTTTAAGAGGTTTTTATGGTTATAAAGAGTGTAAATTTGGAAACCGTGGTTGGAATTACCAGTAAACTGCCGGAGAATGTTCTGCCGGAGTTTGCTTTTGCGGGTAAGAGTAATGTGGGCAAGTCCTCATTAATTAATGCATTAATGAATCGCAAGAATTATGCAAGAACCAGCGCAAAACCGGGTAAGACACAGACCATTAATTATTATAATATTAATAATGAGTTGTATTTTGTGGATCTTCCGGGATATGGATATGCTTCAGTTTCTGAAGAGATAAAGGCCAAATGGGGCAAGATGATTGAGAATTATCTTAAGAAGTCCAGGGTTTTGAAGGCGGTGTTCCTTTTGGTTGACATAAGACATGAGCCGTCGAAGAATGATGTGATGATGTATGACTGGATAGTGGATAATGGATTTAATCCGGTTATCATTGCTACGAAGAGCGATAAGATAAACCGTTCTCAGATAGATAAGCAGGTGGCCCTGATTAAGAAGACGATTAAGGTTAAGCCGGGAACCGTGATTATTCCGTTCTCTGCCCAGAGCAAGGCGGGGCTTGATAAGGTTTATGAAGTGATTGAAGGATTTGAGGCATAAAAATACCCTTGTCTGTATAAATACAGGCAAGGGTTTTTATTTTAGCCTTTGTAATTGATTAAGTCATCAAGGAGTAATGCAATCTTCTCATCCATCTGCTCATCATTAAACTGACAGGTACCAACGGCTTTGTGTCCGCCACCACCATACTTAAGCATTAATGAACCTACATCCACATTTGATGTTCTGTTAAGAATGCTGTAACCAACTGCACATGAGCATCCGTGACCGCCTTTACCATTTACAATCCAGATTGAGATATTCTGCTCAGGATACATTGAGTAAATCATGAATCTGTTACCTGAGTAGATTGGATCAACGCCGCGAAGGTCGGAGATGATAACATCTTTTTCAACTCTTGTATGAGCCTTAACCATCTCTTTGAACTTATCTGTCTGCTCGAAGTAAACTTCAATTCTTTCCTTTACATCAGGAAGAGCAAGAATCTCTTCAGTATTCATTGTTCTGCAGGCATCAATAAGATTCTCCATTAATTTATAGTTAGGAATAGTGAAATTACGCCATCTTCCAAGACCTGTTCTTGGGTCCATTAAGAAGCCGATTAAAATCCATCCCTTAGGATTCTGAATCTCGTCGATTGTAAGATGACCTGAGTCAACCTTATCAACTGCTTCCATCATTTCATCAAAATGTGCAAATCTTTCCTGACCACCGTAATAGTCGTAGATAATTCTTGCACATGATGGTGTAATACGGCTTTCTCCCTTATATTTACCTTCCAATTGATTTCTTTCAAATTCGCTGGAATGATGATCGAACCAAAGACCGCAACCCTCAACAAAAGGAACATTGGCGAGTACATCATTCTCTGTGATTTCTACAAGACCATCCTGAAGATCCTTTGGATGAGCAAAGGTCCATGAATCGATAACCCCTACCTCCTTAAGAAGTGCTCCGCATGCTAATCCGTCGAAATCGGAACGTGTAACCAGTCTCATTTTAGTCCTCCTTTAACCATTGTTTTTTGAAACCATACCTGTTTCTAATTATATATTAGTTTGTGATTAAAGGCAATAAATCAATCTTTATATTTTTATAAACTTGTGGTATTATTAACCTTAGTGTAAAGCACATATCACACTTTGGAGGATGAATAAATATGGCTGACAAAGAAATCTTAGAAGAAGCATCAGAAGAAGTAGTATCTAAGAACTTTATTGAGCAGATAATCGATAAGGATTTGGAGGAAGGTGTATATGAAACAGTACATACAAGATTTCCGCCGGAACCAAACGGATATCTGCATATAGGTCATGCTAAGAGTATATTACTTAACTACGGATTAGCAGAGAAATACAATGGTCTTTTTAATATGAGATTTGATGATACCAATCCAACCAAGGAGAAGGTGGAATTCGTTAATTCTCAGCTTGAAGACATTAAGTGGCTTGGTGCAAAGTGGGATGACAGATTATTTTATGCGTCCGATTATTTTCCACAGATGTATGAAGCAGCAATTAAGCTTATCAAAAAGGGTAAGGCTTATGTATCTGATTTAAGTGCGGATGAAATCCGTGAATACAGAGGTACTTTTGACGAGCCTGGTAAGAAAGATCCGTATTCAGACAGAAGCATAGAAGAGAACCTGACTTTATTTAATGAAATGAAGGAAGGCAAATATGAGGATGGAAGCAAGGTATTAAGAGCAAGAATTGATATGGCTTCACCTAATATGAATATGAGAGACCCTGTTATTTACAGAGTGGCTCATATGACACATCACAGAACAGGTGATACCTGGTGTATCTATCCTATGTATGATTTTGCACATCCAATTGAAGATGCGATTGAAGGCATTACACATTCAATCTGTACTCTTGAGTTTGAAGATCACAGACCTTTATATAACTGGGTAGTTACAGAACTTGAATACCCACATCCACCTAAGCAGATTGAGTTTGCGAAACTTTATCTTAAGAATGTGGTAACAGGTAAGAGATATATTAAAAAGTTAGTTGAGGATGGAATTGCAGACGGCTGGGATGATCCAAGACTTGTTTCAATATCAGCACTTCGCAGAAGAGGATATACGCCTGAATCAATTAAGATGTTCTGTAAGCTTGCAGGTGTATCCAAGTCTCAGGCTGTGGCAGATATGGCAATGCTTGAGTACTGCATCAGAGAAGACCTTAAATTAAAGCGTCCTAGAATGATGGCAGTTCTTGATCCTATCAAGCTTGTTATTGATAATTACGAAGAAGGCAAAACAGAGATGCTTTCAGTTGCCAATAATCTTGAGAATGAGGCGCTTGGAGAAAGAGAAGTTCCTTTCTCAAGAGAGTTATATATTGAAAGAGAAGACTTCATGGAAGAGCCTCCTAAGAAATATTTCAGATTATTCCCTGGCAATGAAGTAAGACTTATGAATGCATATTTCGTTAAGTGTACATCTTTTGAGAAAGATGAGAATGGCAATGTAACAGTAGTTCACTGTACATATGACCCTGAGACCAAATCAGGTTCAGGATTTACCGGACGTAAGGTTAAGGGAACAATTCACTGGGTTAATGCACCTACAGCCAAAGAGGTTGAGGTAAGACTTTTTGAGAATATCATCGATGAAGAGAAGGGTGTATATAACGAGGAAGACGGAAGCATCAATGTTAATCCTGATTCAAAGAAGATTGTAACAGCCTTTGTTGAGCCGGCTCTTGCAAAAGCCAAGGCATATGAATCCTTCCAGTTTGTACGTAACGGATTCTACTGTGTTGATTATAAGGATTCCAAGGAAGGCGCTCCTGTGTTTAACAGAATCGTATCCTTAAAGAGTTCATTCGTATTGCCTAAGGCATAATGATGAATAGTTAGAGAGTATAACAGTAAATGTTAATCTAAAAAGCCTGCAACGATGCTTTCGTTACAGGCTTTAATTATTTTTATAATCTTATTTAATTATTAATTATTCGTCTTCGAGACCTTCGGCGTTATCGTCTAATACAATAAGTTCGTCATCTTCATCATCGAATAAATCGTCATCTTCATCTAATTCAAATGCTGAATCCAAATCAATGTCATCATCTTCATCCTCGAATAAATCAGAATATGCTTTATCCTTGGAAACAACTGATTTTGTTTTGCTGAATGTTCTCTGAACTGATTCCTTGGTTTTATTATATGTATTAAGTGCAGCTTCCTTGGCATCCTGTGGATCGATGGATACGTATGTACGCTGTCTTGCTACAGAACCGTCTTTATTAAGAACATTTTCCTGTTTAATAAATTTCTCTTTATTCTGATAGAAGCAGTATGCTCCGGCTGCAAGTGCAGCAGTAGCTGCTCCCCAAAGTAAAATCTTAGTTGATGATTTCATAAATAAACCTCCTTATGCCACGCATATACAATAATTATAATAGTATATAGTGAAAAATAAAAGTAAAATCTTAATAAAATTAAGGGGAGAGACTTAACACAAAATGAAAAAAATGATAAGATTTTAGGGTATGAAAAAGGAGAGAGAAATTATGAGAGAGAATTTTAAACCGGGAAATATGCTTTACCCACTGCCAGCTGTAATGATAAGCTGCCAGGAAGAAGGAAAAAGGCCTAATGTTCTGACAGTTGCATGGGCAGGAACAATCTGTTCTGATCCGGCAATGGTTTCGGTGTCCATAAGACCATCCAGATATTCACATGAGATTATTTCAAAGACAAAGGAATTTGTAATTAACTTAGTAACAGAAGACCTGACCAGAGCCTGTGATTATGTAGGCGTTAAATCAGGAAGAGATATCGATAAGTTTAAGGAATGTAATCTTACAGAGAGCCCAAGTTCAGTGGTTAAGTGCCCTGGAATAGCCGAAAGTCCTGTATGTATTGAATGCAAAGTAGAGCAGATTATTCCTCTTGGAACACATGATATGTTTATTGCAAAAGTAGTAAATGTAAATGTTGATAAAGACAGAATGGATGAGAACGGTAAGTTCGATTTAAACGGAAGTAATTTGATTACGTATTCTCACGGCGAGTATTTTACGTTAGGTAAGAAGATAGGAAAATTTGGTTATTCAGTAAAGAAATCTTAAAAACATTTCTTAAATCTTTATAAAAAATGCCCTAAAATGTGGCAATCCTTGACATTTTGTCTGAAAAAGATATAATTATTATATAAGCATAATTGTGTAAAGGTGCTTTGGTTTGTGTATTAATTAATCCTTTTAGAACTCCGATAGAGTTTATGAGGGTAAAGACTATAAAGAGGGAATTAAACTTAAGGAGGCACAGGTTATGGGTGGTGAATATTATATCGCACATAATACCAAAACCGACGAATATTTGGCAAAGAAGCTTATCGGTGGATATCATATGACTGTTGATATTACATCAGCATTAAAATGCAAGGATGAGCTTGAAATGAGAAAGAATATAGATAAGGCCAATGTCGATTATAAATCGCAGTTACAGATTGAAACTATTGAAGTTTACTAATTTTGATAGGGAATCGTTGGAACAATTATGTGAAGGAGTTAGTGATAAGCTAACTCTTTTTAAATGCTCTTTAGAGGGCATGTGTTAGGAAGATTATGGCAATAAGAATTACTATGTGGACCAAGTTCATATTAAGATGTGTAGTGGCATCTGTTATTGCGGCAGTTTATTTGATTAATAAGGAACTGCTGGATTTTACCGCTGAAAAGAGTGGGTGGGCACTGGTATTTATTATTGCTTTTTATCTGATTTTGATGGGAGAACTCATAGTGAGATTTCTTCCAAGTAAACTAAAACCTATCGGGATGCGTAAACATCTTAAGGCTCAGTATATGCCTACGCAGGATTTCCTAAACAGAAACTGTGAACTTAATGAGCCTGAGAGAAAAAAACTTAAAACAGCAAATAAGAGAGCACTTTTAATACTTATTTTGTATTTGCTCTTAAGCGGGATCTGGTATACCTTGTTTTTCCTTAAATTATTCGGCGTGCCGGAACTTGTGATGGTGATGATGTTTTATTACGTGGCGGATCTTTTTTGTGTTCATATTTACTGCCCATTCAGGAAGATATTCCTAAGACATCGCTGCTGCACGGTATGCCGTATATATAACTGGGATGCGTGGATGTTATTTTCGCCTATGTTTGTAATTATTCATCCGTTTTCTACATCTCTTTCGGTACTTGCTTTGATATATTCTCTTACCTGGGAATATATGTATTTAAGACATCCTGAGAGATTCCTTGATACAACAAATGAAAACCTTAAATGCAAAAATTGCAAACATCATATGTGTAAAAGTAAATTAAGGGTTAAATAATTTAAACAAATGTGTTATAATGATTTTTGGAGCCTAAATGGATAACATTTAGGTTTTCTAATGGCAATGGCACTTTGCCGATTTAAAGCGTTCGTGCGTTTAAGTGCTTAAGTGTATTATTTGGGAGGAGAAGAAATGCCTATTACAGAGATTTTGGAAAGGAATGTTAAACTCTACGGAGATGACATTTGCCTGGTTGAGGTTAATCCTGAGATTACTGAGACCAAGAGAGTGACATGGAAGGAATTTGACTTGATTGAGCCAACATTCCAGTCCAAATACAGAAGAGAGATTACATGGAATGTATTTGAGGAGAAGGCTAACAGATTTGCCAACATGCTTATTGGCAGAGGTGTTAAAAAAGGGGACAAGGTTGCTATTCTTTTAATGAACTGCTTAGAGTGGCTTCCGATTTATTTTGGTATCTTAAAGACAGGTGCTCTTGCAGTACCTCTTAATTTCAGATATGCATCTGATGAAATTGAATACTGTCTTAATCTTGCAGAGGTTGATGTTCTTGTTTTCGGACCTGAATTCATCGGCCGTGTTGAAGAGATTGCAGAGAATATTTCAAAGAACAGATTATTATTCTATGTAGGTGAAGGATGCCCTTCTTTTGCAGAAGATTATTCGGCGCTTACATCCAACTGTTCAAGTCAGTCACCACAGATTAAATTAACAGATGATGACTATGCAGCTATTTATTTCTCATCAGGAACAACAGGTTTTCCTAAGGCTATTCTTCATAAGCACAGAAGCCTGATGCATTCCTGCGCTGTTGAGCAGAATCACCACGGACAGACCAAAGATGATGTATTTCTTTGCATTCCGCCTTTATATCATACAGGTGCAAAGATGCACTGGTTCGGTTCTTTCTTAGAAGGCGGCAAGGCTGTACTTCTTAAGGGAACAAAGCCTAAGACAATCTTAGAGACTGTATCAGAAGAGAAATGTACAATCGTATGGCTTCTTGTGCCATGGGCTCAGGATATACTTGATGCAATTGACTCCGGAGAGGTTAAACTTGAGGATTACGAACTTAGCCAGTGGAGATTAATGCACATAGGTGCTCAGCCTGTTCCACCTTCACTTATTAACAGATGGAAGAAAGTATTCCCTAATCATCAGTATGATACCAACTACGGTCTTAGCGAATCAATTGGACCTGGTTGTGTACACTTAGGTGTTGAGAACATTCATAAGGTTGGCGCTATCGGTAAGGCAGGATATGGCTGGGAAGTCAAAATCGTCGACGAGCACAGACAGACTGTTCAAAGAGGCGAAGTCGGAGAACTTGCAGTTAAAGGCCCGGGCGTCATGACATGTTATTACAATGACGAGAAAGCTACCAAGGAAGTGCTTGAAGATGGTTGGCTCTTCACAGGTGATATGGCAATGGAAGACGAGGATGGCTTTATCTTCCTTGTAGACCGTAAGAAAGACGTTGTCATCAGTGGTGGTGAGAATATCTACCCTGTACAGATTGAAGATTTCTTAAGAACCAATGATGCCGTTAAAGACGTAGCTGTTATCGGTGTACCGGATAAGAGACTTGGTGAAATTACAGCAGCTATTATTGAGGTTAAGGAAGGCTTTACATTAACAGAAGATGAAGTTAATGAATTCTGTCATAAACTTCCAAGATACAAGAGACCTCGTCAGATTATATTTGCTGACATACCTCGTAATCCTACAGGTAAGATTGAAAAACCAAAGCTTCGTAAGATGTATGGTGGAGATCATCTTGTTGCAGCACAGAATGAAGTGAAAGAATAAAAAATATTTAGTGGCAAAGACTGATATATGTTTTTGCCACTTGTTTATGGGAAAGGTTTTAAAATTAATATAAAAGGAGTGTTTGTTAAAATGAGAAGAAAAGGATTGGTTATGGTTTCAGTTGTTGCAATGATGGCTATCCTTGCTGCATGCAACACAAATGGTAACGAGGAACTTCGTGATGAACCTGAAATGGAGATGGTTGTAGATGAAGGGGCAGCAGTTGAAGAAGTTGAGGCTGAAGAAGCAGAAGACTCTGAAGGCGCAGAGGAAGACGCTGAAGGCGCAGAGGAAGAAGTTGCTGAGGCTGAACCTGAGGTTGAGGTAGTGGACATTTCAGCAGCACAGGCTGGAGACATAATTGAATTTGGTTCATATGAGCAGGATGGAGATGAGTCAAACGGAGCAGAACCTATTCAGTGGGAAGTACTTAAAGTTGAAGATGGTCGTGCTTTGGTTATCAGTAAGTACGTGCTTGACAGCCATCCGTTCAATAAAAGCTTTTGTGAGGTAACATGGGAAAATTGTGATTTAAGAGCATGGCTTAACGAAGATTTTTACAATGAAGCTTTTACGGATGATGAGAAAGCACAGATTCCTGAAGTAACATTGGAAAATCCGACTTCATTCACAGCGGTGGTTTCATCTGAAAAAGATAATGATACCAATGATAAAGTATTTTTATTAAGTTTGTACGAGATTTATGATATATATGGTAAAGACTGGACTGATAGTTATGGGGACGGTCAGTTAGACGCACTTATTGCAAACCCGACACAGCAGGCTAAATCCAACGGCGTATATTTTATAGCAGATGGTGGCGCTCGCTGGTGGTTACGTTCAGAATCTACCCATGTATCTGCAATTTATGTAAATGAAGATGGAGAGACAGGCTGGGGTGGTTATGGTATGGATACTTCAGAGTCTGTTAGTTATGAGGATAACGGTGTTCGCCCGTCTATTTATATTGAATATTAATACAAAATTAAACTTTGGCGCCTGTCCTGATGTGAACTGAACCCCGAATGTTAGACAAAACATTCGGGGTGTTTTTATGTCTAAATATAGTTTTGAAGAAAAATTTGAAGCAGTTCAGCGTGTTTTGGATGGAATGTCTTTATGCGAGAGCGCCAGAATAATGGGTGTACATAAATGTCAAGTAATAAAGTGGTACCGTCTATATAAAAATCATGGATGGGAAATATTAAAGAATGGCGGTGCATCTTACGATGGTGTTTTTAAGGTTATGGTTGTAGAATATATGCATAGCAACCATTTATCGCACAAATCTACAGCTGCTTTTTTTGGAATTAAGAGCGATTCAAATGTTGCCAAATGGGAACGTATTTATTATGAGGAGGGGCCGGAAGGTTTGTTAAGAAAGAAACCAAGAGGTAGGCCATCAAAAGATATGAAAAAGAAAGAAACTGTTACGCAGAATAAAGAACTTTCGGAAGCAACGAAAGAAGATCTCATTGCTGAAGTTCAACGTCTTCGTATGGAGAATGAATACTTAAAAAAATTGAGAGCCTTAGTTCAAGAACGCATAGATCGAGAGAATGGGAAAGAGCCGCCATCATCGATGAATTAAGGCATAAATACAGGCTCTCTGATTTACTAGCATTTGACGGTATGCCAAGAAGTACGTTTTATTACTACCTGAAAAAAATGAAGCTGCCTGATAAGCATAAAGAAGCAGAGCTCATTATTAAGCAAATATTCGCTGAAAATAAAGGTCGTTATGGATATCGGAGAATCACTTTAGAGATGCATAACAGAGGATATTTTATTAACCATAAACTTGTTCAAAAGCTTATGAAGAAAAACGGTCTTAAATGCGAAATAAGGCGAAAGAAATATAAATCTTATAAAGGTGAAATTGGTAAAGTAGCGCCTAACATTCTTAAAAGAGATTTCAAATCGAATGAGCCTTTGAAGAAACTGGTAACCGATGTTACAGAGTTTGCTGTTAAAGATGAGAAAATCTATCTTTCGCCAATACTTGATCTTTATAATGGCGAAATTATAGCGTATGACTTATCTTTAAGACCGACATTTGCTCAAACGAATAGAATGTTAGACAAAGCATTTGAAATCATTCCTGACGGCTCCGGAGCAATCCTTCACTCAGACCAGGGCTGGCAGTATCAGATGAAACCTTATCAGAAAAGATTAAAAGATAAGGGTATTGTTCAGAGTATGTCAAGAAAAGGTAACTGCTTGGATAACTCGGTAATGGAAAACTTTTTCGGGTTACTAAAAAGTGAAATGTACTATCGCCATGAGTTCAATTCAACAGATGAACTTATGGTAGCCATAAAAGAATATATAGATTATTACAACAATAAAAGGATAAAAGAAAAACTAAAAGGACTTAGTCCTGTACAATACAGAACTAAGTCCATAGAAGTTGCTTAACAATTAATTAAAGTGTCCAACATTTGGGGTTCACTTCAGATGGATGGGCGCTTTTTTATGTGCAGGAAGTGTGCCATCATTGTGCCATCAGGGACAGAACTTGGTGACGAGTTGTTATGTAAACTAAAAGCAGGTTGGTTTCTGTTGTCACACTAAATTAATAACTGTATAATGACGATATAATACTATAGGGTTATTTAATAATAAGAGGTAATACTATGGTAATACAGCATAATATAATGGCGATGAACAGTTATCGCGCATTCGGAGTAACAACAAATAAAAATACCAAGTCTACTGAAAAACTGTCTTCGGGTTATAGAATTAACAGGGCAGCAGATGATGCGGCAGGTCTGGCTATTTCTGAAAAAATGAGAAGGCAGATCAGAGGTTTAACCAGAGCATGTGTTAATGCGCAGGATGGTGTGTCTATGATGCAGATTGCTGATGGAACTTTGTCTGAGGCACAGGATATGCTGCAAAGAATGAATGAACTAGCGGTACAGTCTGCTAATGGAACTTTGGAACAAAAAGATCATGAACACCTTGAAGAAGAATTTGGTCAGTTAAGAAAAGAATTAGATTCATTGTCTTATCGTTCGACTTTTAACGAGATTCCATTGTTTCCAGTTAATGGATATGAACCTATAGAGGCGTCTGTAGTGTCGAGTTCGAGTGTGGTTAATGAGGAAGAGTATAACATAATCATTTCTTCTGATGGCACATACAAAACGTCAAAGATAAGTCCAATGACAGCTGTAGGTGTAAGCGAAACCACAGCGTCAGAAGGATGGAAGGAATTGGCTGATTATATTGCAAATGATTTGATTCCGGATTCAGTGTCAAAGATTCTTAGTGCTTTTCCAGCCTTTGGCAGAAATGGAGGGGCTGATAATATTAATGTTCAGCTTAAGGTTGAATATATAGATGGTGGAAGCAATACTTTGGCGTATGCATCGTATTCATACTGGAATGATGGCAACAATATGAATGCTATAGATTCATCATTTTTGGTTAAAGTAGACAGCTCTGATTTTAATGATGCTACTCTTAATTCAGATGCTAAGGATGTTCTAAAATCAACCATAGCTCATGAACTAACCCATACAATCATGCAGAAAACCATGACTAAGGGTATGACAAAGGAGTTCCCTAACTGGTTTAAGGAGGGAACTGCACAACTTTCAGGTGGTGGTTTTGTTACAGGTTGGAATGAATATTTACAGGCTCATATGAGTAATTGGGGAGTGACTGATCCAAGTGATAATAGCCATGACGAAGATTTAAAGAGATTATTGTTGAGTACCGGACGTACAGTAGAGGCTAATGTTTATGGGCATGGTTATTTGGCTGCAGCGTACCTTGGATATCTTGCAAACGGGGGAACAGGAGAGGTAACTGCGACAAGTATTGCGTCGGGTATGAATAAAATATTTAATAGCATATTGGATGGAAAAAGCCTTGATGAAGCCATAAAAGAAAATACTTCTTTATCAGGAATTAATGAGTTAACAAATTCAATTAATAATGCAGATAATAATGCGGTGGCCTTTATACGTCAATTGGTTGTTAATACTCAGAATGGAATTGGTTCTGTAATTTCTCCAAGTGGATTGAGTGAACCAGGTCATAGTTACGCAGGTGGCTCTGCAAGAGAAAATGCAAACTATGTTCCATCGGATAATGCGAAATCGGGAGACAGAACCATATCGTTGCAGATTGGCAGTGAATCTGACGATAGCATGGATGTTAAGTTTTTTAGGATGGATGCTATGGCTTTGGGTGTCAAATTTACAAATGTATATACACAGGATTCAGCCAAGGAAGCCATAGATGATGTTAAGGAGGCTTTGGAAAGAGTAAGTAATGTAAGAAGTTATTACGGTGCTATTCAAAACAGACTTGAGCATACTATCAATAATCTTAATAATGTGGTTGAAAATACCACTGCAGCAGAGTCAAGAATCAGGGATACTGATATGGCTTCAGAGATGGTTAAGTATACTAATAATCAGGTACTGATGCAGGCTGGTACGGCCATGATGGCACAGGCTAATCAGTCGAAACAAAGTATTCTTTCATTACTTGGATAAGGGGGAGTAAATGGGAGCAATAATTAAAATATCATGTGGTAATTGTAAAAAAGAATGGACCACAAATTGGGGTGCAGGATATCTTTATGGTTCTGTGGATGTTGCTATTGAGGCTCTTGGATTGAAAAAAGAAGATCTGCCAACAGATAAGATGAAAACAATGGAAGAACCATGGGTATTTGAGAACAAAATCGGAATTTGTGATAAGTGCCAGAGCGTTCAGAGTTTTCCGTATCTTAAACTAATAAATAGTGGAAAAGAATATTATACAAAATGTGAAGTTTGTGGCAATGATTTAAGGGAGATAGAGATTGATGACAAGATAGAGGAGAAATGTCCGGTATGTGGCAACTTCGGTCTTGATGTGGAAAGAACAGGTTATTGGGATTAGGGATAGAAATGGCCAGAGAAATTAGTGTTAATGAGATAAATGGAATAATAAAGGCTGTTGAGGATAACAGGCTTGTGGTTAAGAAAGCGTTGGAGGTGTGTCCAAAGGCTGAAGAGGATGTGAAAAAGGCAGCAGACCTGTGTGCGAAGAGTGCAGGAGCGTCTTATGCTGAGGATGTGCCGGTTGATGTTATTTCTGATGCCCAGAGCGGTATTAAGATTAAGACCCTTAAGGATGCGGGATATGAGAATCTTAAGCAGATAACTGATACATCTGTTAAGAAACTTACAGAGATAGAGGGCATAAGCCAGGATATGGCAATGACAATTAAGAAAACAGCCCTTGATTATCTTAAGACAATAAAGAATAATTCTACCATCAGACTCAGTGCAGATGAGAAAACTGAGGAGAATTCGAGACTTGTCCTGGCTCTTGGAAAGTATATTATTTACCAGAATGCTTCCAACGTGGCAGCAGGCATAAGTTTCTATGACAGAATTGATACCACTAAATTAATTAATGATATGAAGCCTCTGACCGGTGGATTTAGTAAGATGTTTATGTCGTCCGCTAAAAAGGAAGCGGCATATAAGGCTTTTGATACATTAGATGCTGAACTTAAGGGCGAAACCGGAGCGCGAATTACTGAGATACGTTCAGCGCTTCACAGGGCAGAAAATCTTAATAATGATGAGGCGTGGGCTGATTTTGCGGCTAATCCGATTATATATGTAAATGCTCTTGAGAAAATCTGCCCCGGCATGATTAGTAATGAAAGCGATATCTACGGGCTGCCGGAAGAACTTGCTTCATCACTTGAAGAGCAGAAGGTCAGCCTTGATGGCCTTAAATGTGAACTAAGACGTTATCAGCAGTGGGGCGTAAAATATATTCTTCATCAGGGAAGAGTGCTCCTTGGGGATGAAATGGGACTTGGTAAGACAGTACAGGCCATTGCATCCATGGTGTCACTTCGTAATACGGGAGAGACGCATTTTATGGTAGTCTGTCCTGCAAGTGTTACCACCAACTGGGAGAGAGAGGTGCAGAAGTTCAGCGACCTTCCGGTTATTGTGATTCATGGCTCTGATAAACTTGAAGAGGTTGAGCAGTGGGTTAAGGAAGGCGGCGTTGCCATAACCACATATGAGACAACGGGCGCAATTGAACTTGCTGAAGAGTTTAAGTTCTCAATGCTTACAGTGGACGAGGCTCACTATATCAAGAATCCAAATGCCCAGAGAAGTAAGAATGTCAGAAATATAGCAACTAAGGCCAAGAGAATATTATTTATGACAGGTACGGCCCTTGAGAACAGGGTTGATGAGATGATATCCCTTATCGATGTACTTGATCCGAATATTGCGAAGTCGGTTAAGGGTATCGCATTTTTGCATCAGGCTCCGAAATTCAGGGAGACGGTGGCGCCGGTTTATTTCAGGCGTAAGAGAGAGGACGTGCTTACAGAACTTCCTGAACTTATTGAGAATTATGAATGGTGTAACATGAATAAGGAAGAGAAAAAGGTTTATCTTAAGACTCTTCTTGGAAAGAATTTCATGAACGTTCGAAGAGTATCATGGAATGTGGAGGATATTAATAATTCTTCGAAGGCAATGCGTCTTAAAGAGATTGTTGAAGAAGCCAAAGAAGAAGAGCGCAAAATCATCGTCTTCTCATTCTTTCTTGATACCATACAAAAAGTACAGGCGCTCCTTGGGGATATATGTTATGGCCCAATAAACGGTTCCATACAGCCCAAGGAAAGACAGGAGATAATTGATGAATTTAATAATGCTCCGGCGGGCTCCGTACTTCTTGGACAGATTCAGTCAGCAGGAACAGGACTTAATATTCAGTCTGCATCTATAGTTGTACTTTGTGAACCACAGTTTAAGCCTTCAATTGAAGATCAGGCAATATCAAGGGCATATCGTATGGGACAGTCAAGAAATGTACTGGTTTACAGACTTCTTTGCGATAATACCATTGATGAGAAGATGACCAAAGTTCTTGAGCAGAAGAAAAAAGAATTTGAAGCCTATGCAGATGAATCCGTGGCAGGAAGGGAAAGTATAGAACTGGATGATAAGATCTTCGGCAACATGATTGAAGAAGAAATTGAGAGAATCAAAGCTGAAGGAGAAATCGAGATTCCTGAAAATGTGGTTGAAACCACGAATGAACAGGCTGCAGCAGATGAACAGGCTTTGGAAAAAGAAGAACAAAAAATCGATAATTAAACAAAAAATTTAATATGTTTATTGCTGGGTTTATGATAAAGTATAAATGTACCTAAAGTAATTAATGGAGGAATTATTATGTTAGAATCAGTATTAGCAAAAAAAGAAGTAGCAACTAAGAAGAAGATTACTTACAAGACCATCGCATCGGTTACACTTATTGCCATGGCTGTAATTCTTCCACAGATTGTACATTTAATTGCAGGTCAGCCTGGCGGCGTTCAGTGGCTTCCTATGTATCTTCCGGTACTTATTGGCGGATGCCTTCTTGGAAGCAAATGGGGTGTAATTGTTGGTATATTATCACCACTTACAAGTTTTGCAATTACATCTGCATTCGGTAATGCAATGCCGGCACTCCCAAGACTTCCATTTATGGTGCTTGAACTTGGTGTTATGGCAATTGTTTCAGGTCTGTTTGCAAAGAAAATATATGAGAACAGTCTTTGGGCTTTTGTTTCAGTAATCAGTGCACAGATTATCGGAAGAGTAGTATTCCTTGGTGCAGTATTCGCACTTCAGAAATTTGTTCCTTTCACAGTTCAGATGATATGGGGACAGATTATTACAGGTCTCTGGGGACTTGGTCTTCAGGCAATTTTAGCTCCTGTAATTATGATTGTTATGGCTAAAGCTATGAAGAAGGATTAATAATGAGAGATATTGATATAGCGAAGGCTAATCTCGAAGGCCACAGCATATGTCTTTGTAAGGATGGAAAGTTCTTTACTAAAGATGATAAGGGAATCTCGCCGATGGTGGATTTGATTGGTGAGGGCGCTGATCTTAAAGGTTATTCAGTTTCTGACCTTATTGTAGGTAAGGCTGCAGCAATGCTTTTTGTATTAAGTGGCATTTCGTGTGTTCATGCCGTGGTTTTATCCCAAAGTGGTGAAGATTATCTTAAGTCTCATAATATTGAATATACCTATGATACCCTGACAGAGAGAATCATTAACAGGATGGGTACTGGAGCGTGTCCAATGGAAACGGCTGTAGAGAATATCGATGATCCTAAGGAAGGATATGAAGCCATAGTTAAGAAAAGAGAAGAACTCAGAAATAAACTAACAAAATAATGTATGTAAAACAGCACTGCTAAAAATGATGTATAATTTTTAAAATTATATGTTGACTTTTACCTACAGGTTTGTTATTATAGTTAGGTCGTTTGGACTATGCGGGGATGCTGGAATTGGCAGACAGGCTAGACTAAGGATCTAGTGTTGGCAACGACGTGTGGGTTCAAGTCCCATTTCCCGCATTAAGAGCCTTATTGATTGAAAGATATTAATAAGGCTTTTTTTGTACGAAGAGGTTGGAAATATATATTTGTTTACAAAATAAATATATACAAAAACAACATGTGCACTTGTGCGCTAAGTTGTTTTTGGTATATATTTATAGTATGCGATAGCATACGTATATATATTTACAACTAACGAACATCGAATATAAAGATTCATCTTTATATTCGATGGACAAAAACTAATGGGTTGCAATTAAACAATATTGTGAACAGGGGTGGTAAAAAGTATGAATTTTGAAGAAACAGCTAACTCTAGAAGGATCGGTGATTTTAAGAATCAGAATGCACCGGCAGGTGGTTACGAAGTTCTTGCTACAACAGTAAGAGAGAACAACTGTAAGATTTTCATCAGAAAGTGGTTAGAGACTAATCCTTTCAATGAAATGGTTGAGTTCTTAAGAGCAAGAATCATTGGACAGGAAAATGTTATTTTATTAGCTACATATGTTTACAGACATCTTGAAGCTATTGCCAATAACCTTCCAAGTAACAATAACGTACTTCTGGCAGCTCCTTCCGGATGTGGTAAGACAGAGACTTACAGATCACTTAAGCTCTATTTCGAGCCTAGAATTCCAGACCTTATTATCTATCAGATGGATATGACATCTTTCAACGAAGAGAGTTATACAGGTAATGATACAGCAGATATCTTAAAGCCACTTTTCGAAGATGTTGTTCAGAATACAAATGATAAGATTGCAATTATCTTCCTTGATGAGTTCGATAAGAAAATCGTTCCTACCAGTAAGATACAGGGCGAGAACAAGAACTTATTTGTTCAGTTCAAGATGCTGACCATGCTTGAAGGTCGTGATGTTGTTTACAACAAGAAGGGCAGCAAGGTAATGGAAGATAAGGTTATCAATACAGCTAACTGTATGTTCGTTGGACTTGGTTCATACGATGAATACAGAAAGATGAATCCATACAGCTCAGACCATTATGAGTTTATTAATAAGCAGAGCATGGTTGAACTTGGTGGTTCATACGAACTTCTTGGACGTTTCGTTGACGTTATTAACTTCCACAGACTTGATGAGCAGTCACTTAATACAATTATTGATAAGATTGTAGTTGAAGAGGAACTTTCATTCGGTAACAAGTACAAGATTATTCTTGGTGAGAACATGAGAAGATTCCTTGTTGAGAATGCTAACAACGAGTATGGTTGTAGATTCTTATCAAGTATTATTCATCAGATTGTTATTAAGGCATATCAGTACCTGCTTGTTAATAATATTACTAATGAAGTTAATGCAGTTCATATCATCGATCCTGATCACTATGAAGTTGGTTATCTCGATGAGAATGAAGGCGAGGAAGAAGCATAATAAGTTAATAGTCATCCGTGTGTGAGTTCGCACACGGGTGTTCTTTTGCGGAAGTGGTGGAATGGCAGACGCGCAGGCTTCAGGTGCCTGTGGTAGCAATACCGTGTGGGTTCAAGTCCCATCTTCCGCACTCAGAAAAAAAGGGGCACGTCCTTTTCAAGGGCGTGTCCTTTTTTTGTGGGTGCGGGAGCCCCGCCCCCACGGGTTCAAGGTCTCGTCTTCGACTCGGTCGGCGCCAAACAGGCTCCACTGGAGCCTGGCGCCCCATCTTCCGCATGTTGCGGGGAAGTCTACGCTCCAGGGTTCAAGGTCTCCTCGCAGCATAGCTGCTTCGCCTTGCACTCGGCGAGAAAAAGGTCCACTGGACCTTTTTCTTATTCCGCCTCGCCCCATCTTCAGCATTTTGTTTTTATTTAGAGAGAAGACCGATTTTTAGTCATTCCTGGGCTTTTTTCTTTTGCCTCAAAAGGTACAATATTGAGGTACCCTGAGGTAAAATACTTGGATGTAGTAGGACCACTATATACAACTATATAGAAATCTATGAAAAGATATAAAATTAGATATATTATAAAATGGAAATACAGAGGCTCCAGAAAACAAGGACCTCTTTTTTAAATCTAAAATGTTTCTAAAAAAAATTCGTTTTAAATGGGATTGAAAAAAAGATTTTAGTATAATAGAAACGATATTATAGCATAGTTGAGTTAAAGTTTACTATAAACTGTAATTTGATTTTAAAGAAAGATGAAGGTATATACTATGAAAAAAATGTGGGTTTCGATCGTTTTAGGACTTATAGTAGCAACGACAGCAGTTGGCGGAGGATATGCTATAACCAAGGCCCAGGAAAGTAAACTTGAGGCTACTGGTGCGGGGACTGAATGGGCTTATTCCATAATACATAATGAGGCCTTATGTAATGCACAGGCTTCTTTAGATGAAGAAAATAAAAAGGCTGATGATGAAAAAATAGTTGATACAGAGGAAACTACTGATGAAACGAAAGAAGAAGCTAAAGTAGAAGAAACAGATAAGAAAGAATCTGATCAAACATCGTCTGATAAGACACCATCTGATAAAAAAGAAGAAACAGTAGCAACCTCAACAAATGCTACTACAGAAACAACATCAGCTTCTACTGAAACAGCTACTCAGCAGACAACAGAAGTTCCTGCTGAGGCACCAGCACAGCAGACAGAGACACAGCAGGTAATAGCGCCTGAAGATCTTCCAGCTGACGCATTGGTACAGACAGATGCAAAAGAAGCTACACATGTAATGGATTTCAGCAATCCTTTAGGTACTTTCGATAATCCACAGAGCGATAGCGAGCGTTTGTTCAATGAAATTGTTGGTAGTGCTACAACAGCAGAAGAATTCACAGCAGCTCAGCAGGAATATGCAAATTTGATATTTGACTCAGAAGGTAATGTTGTTGATCCAAGTACACTTATTTATGAAGATCCAGTAGATACAGTTACAGAGGAACCGGTAGTTACTGAATGAGGAATAATTATCAAAATGTGAGGTGCCTTGCGAGGTACCCAAGAGGCGTTGACGTTGTAAGCCTCCTTTTTACAGTATTTCTTGGGTAGGAATTGGGTTCAAGTCCCATCTTCTGCACTCATAAAAAAGGGGCACGTCCTTTTCAAGGGCGTGTCCTTTTTTTGTGGGTGCGGGAGATGGGAAAAGTCAGCGCCGAGACGAGAAATCTTTATATATTCTTAATTTGGTTATATGCCGTTAGTATGTTATAATGAATAAAATAGGGGGTAGTGCATATGAGAGAAGATATATTTAAAGGAATATCGGAAGAACTCATTAATAAGGCCAAAGCATGCAAGAGTCCGGAAGAGATTTTTGCGCTGGCTAAAGAAGAGGGGATAGAGTTGACTGAAGAGCAACTTGAGGCTGTTAATGGTGGTTATTGCAAGAAAACTGATAAATACCAGTGTCCGGAATGTGGACAGCACAATGTTTTTATTCGAGCTTATAATGAATATTCTAAAATTATTTATCTTACATGTCTAAACTGTAATCACCTGTGGATGCAACAGGAGCCGAACTGGCCGGAATAAAAACAAATTAAGGAGGTATTACAATGAGAGAAGATTTATTGAAGGGTTTATCAGAAGAGCAGATCGAAAAAGTAAAAGGATGTAAGAACGCAGAGGAAATACTTGCACTTGCTAAGGCAGAAGGCGTTGAACTTACTGACGAGCAACTTGAAGCAGTGAGTGGTGGAGGTTGCGCTGCAGGTAGCTGCCCAGATTGTAATTCTCAAAATACAGTAATAAAATTTGATGGTATGTTTTATGGAAAATGCAACGATTGTGGTTGTGAGTGGTTTGAGATTTAACAGAAAAACAGATTAGTAATTGGGGTCGTTATTATGAAGAGTGATTTATTAAAAGGATTAACAGAAGAGCAAATAAATAAAGTTAAAGAATGTAAGAGTCCGGAAGAGATATTTGCGCTGGCTAAGGAAGAGGGGATAGAGCTGACTGAAGAGCAGCTTGAGGCTGTTAATGGTGGTTTTTGTGAGTCTGTACCAGCATGTTCATATTGTGGTTCTACAAATACACGTTACATGTTAAAAAGCAGGATGAAAGATGTTGTTATCTATTGTTATGATTGTAAGAGGCAAACACCATGTGATTCGATGAAGCATAGTTAATTTATTAAGGAGGTATTACAATGAGAGAAGATTTATTGAAAGGGTTATCAGAAGAGCAGATTGAGAAGGTTTTAAATTGCAAGAGCGTGGATGAGATTCTTGCTGTTGCCAAAGCTGAGGGCGTTGAATTAACTGATGAGCAGCTTGAAGCCATTAGCGGTGGTGGCTGTGATGCAAAGCAATATTTCGTATGCAAATTTTGTGGTAAAACGGCCGCTGTTCCATTGCCAGTAATTCCTAAAAAAAAGATATATTATATGTGCTATGATTGTAGAAAAACCTGGGAAGAAGAAATGTTTTAGGCATAAAACATAATCCGATAAATGGGAGTTTATTATATGAGAGAAGAATTGTTAAAGGGGCTGACTAAAGAGCAGGTAGAGAAAGCAAAGGAATGTAAAAACGTTGATGAGTTACTTGCTCTGGCCAAGGCAGAAGGCGTTGAATTAAATGATGAACAGCTTGAAGCAATTAATGGTGGATGTTCAGTTGCTGTTTATACGTGTCCTCAATGTGGTTCAGGTGATATTTCCGTTACTAAAATCCCACTTGTTGATTATTGCGTATGTAAATCCTGCGGTTATAACTGGACAGAGTAATTAGTGTAAAAGGTGTAATAATGAGTAAAATCAAGCAATATGCGGCGATTTGTCTGACGATAGGTGCTATGGCACTTGGAAGCTGCACAGGTGAAAATGTGCAGGAGACGGAAGATGATATTGTACAAGCAGATGAGAGTACTGATGAATTAACTGATGAGGCTTTGGAAGATGAAGAAGAGAAGAAGCCATTATCAGGAAATGATCTGATTCAGCATCATGATAATCATACTTATGTGCATGGTGATGATGGATATTATTGCTTGCTGGAAGATGGTGTAGAGTATGATCTTGTTAGCCAGATAGCGGGAACATGCTGGATATGTGCCACGTCATGTGCTTCCATTACTGGATATGAGATGAAGCATGATGGGGTAATTGCTCCTTTTGATCAGCATGAACTTGTGGATGCCATTTATGATGAAGATGAGAGTGGTGGAGTAAGCGTAGTAGGCGGTGCATATGAAACCGGTGGACTTGCAATTTGCTCAATAAATGAGCTTAGCCTGGGCTTTGGTGATGGTTATGTTTTGGATGAAGCCATTGAAGCCAGGGGCTGGACAATGGATGAGATAAAGGAAGGCATACAGAAGTATGGTGGACTTTATATAGGTATTCCGGATAGTAACAGAGCATGGGTAGGATATAAGGATGGATATAATACCCTTAACTGGCCGGATGCAGAAGATACCGATTATGATCACTCAATTACGGTGATTGGCTGGGATGATCATTTTCCTAAGGAAAACTTTGTTAAGCCTGCAGCTGAAGACGGAGCATGGATAACCTATAACAGTAACTTTCCTGAAAAATATTATTATGTTTCTTATGAAACACATTTCGATCAGATTTTTGATCCACCTGTGTTTATGTCAGTATCGGATGAGTATTCCAAAGTCATTTCCCATGATTGTGGTAAATGGACAGAAGAGGTGGCAGGAGATGGAGAGACTACTGTAGCAAATGTCTTTGAAGAAAAAGGAACTCTTTCTGCAGTAGGAACCTTTATTACAGAAACTGATGAAGATCTGACAATAGAGATTATGAACTCTGACTTAAAAGAAGTAATATACACCCAGGAGTGTCATGCAGATAAGGCAGGATATAAAGTCTTTAAACTGGATGAACCAATTGAGGTAGATAAGTATGCCATTGTTATCACATATCCAAATGGAGCACCTGTTGAAGGGTCTTCATTTAGCTATGATGAAAATACAAAAATAGTAGCCTTTAGTGACAAAGGCGAATCCTTTATTTTAATTGATGATGAATGGCTTGATATGAGCGAGAAAGAGACCTGGGATAAGGTCGGATTTGAAACAAATAATGCCTGTATCAGAGCTTTATATTGATTTGTTAATAAAATACAAATAGTGAATTGTGGAGGGGTTAATATGAGAAAAGAATTATTAAAAGGATTAACAGAAGAGCAAATTAAGAAGGTGGAAATGTGCAAGAATTATGAAGAAATAATTGCACTTGCCAAAGCAGAAGGATTTGAGCTAAACGACGAACAACTTGAAGCAGTATCAGGTGGTGGATGCTCTCGATCTATCCCGAATTGTCCAAAGTGTGGTAGTTCTGATGTTCAAATGCAATTACTTGAAGCAAATACTAAAGATTATTTTATTTGTAGAACCTGTGATCATAAGTGGTACGCATAGAAAATAAGTAATTCCGGGAGAATTAATTATGAGTTTTTATGGTTCAATAGAAGCCGGCGGAACATGGATGAAATGTGCCGTCGGTGATGAGAATGCCAGTATTATAGACAGCATTGTTATCCCTGTTACAAAAAGGGATGAGACGATAGAGAAAATGCTGGAATATTTCGAAGATAAGGATATTGTGGCTCTTGGCATTGCCTGTTTTGGCCCGCTTGATCTTAATCCTGATTCTGAAACTTACGGATATATTACCAAGACGCCAAAAATTGGCTGGGAGAATGTAAATATTAAAGGCATATTCGAAGATAAACTTAAGGTTCCTGTTGTTATTGATACCGATGTAAATGGTGCACTTCTTGGTGAAGTAATGCATGGTGCAGGAAAAGGATATAAGGATGTGGTTTACATAACTATTGGTACAGGAATAGGCGCCGGAATCTATTCAGGTGGCAATCTTGTTCATGGTATGCTTCATCCGGAAGCAGGACACATAATCTTAAAATCCGCCAGGGGAGACCATTACAAAGGCAAATGTCCATTTCATAAATACTGTTTTGAAGGACTGGCTTCAGGCCCGGCCATTGAAGACAGATGGGGACAAAAAGGTGAGACTTTGTCTGACAAAGAGGAAGTCTGGGAAATTGAAAGTGAATATATAGCTCAGGCTTTGGTTAATTATATTATGATTCTTTCTCCGAAGAAGATTATTCTTGGTGGTGGAGTAATGAATCAGGAAGTACTCTGGCCACTTATCAGGGAGAAAACCCTGGAAATGATTAACGGATACATTGATACCAGGGAACTAAGGGATATTGATAATTATATTGTTCCGGCATCGCTTGGCGGTAATCAGGGACTTGTTGGCGGTCTGGAACTAGCCAAAACTGCTATTGTATAATTCAAAAAATGTAGTATAATACAATACGATTAAAACGTAAGTTTTAGGGAGGGAAAAAATGAAGAAAAGTGTATTATTATTAAGTGTTGGTGTGATGGTTATTGGTATGGCTGCCTGCCACAAACCAGTTGAAGCACCGGAACCAGAAGTTGAAGAGGTTGTTGAAGAAACTGTGGAGGAAGTTGCTGAAGAGCCAGTTGAAGAAACTGAAGAAACTGAAGAAGAGGTTGGTCTTGCTAATCCTTGGTCAGCATCAAGTGCTGAAGAAGCTATGGTAGGCAGAAGTTTTGTTGCTCCGGAAGGCGCTGAGAATATTGAATGGTCAAAGATGGAAGGTGATGGAAATACTCTTTATCAGATGACATTTGATTTAGATGGCAGAACTTACACAGCAAGAGAGCAGATCTCAGATGAGGCTGTAGATATTTCAGGCACATATTATGACTGGACAGTATCAGAAGATATCAAACTTCAGAACTGGGCTGATGGCAACATGACAGGTACAATGTATCGTTATATCGGAGATGATGAGTGGGTTGATTTATGTACATGGTTTGATGTAGAAATCGGCACAGCATATTCACTTACAGTATCTGACACAGAATTAGATGGTTTTGACATTACAGCAATTGCATCTGCTATGTGCCCACAGGAATAATTTGAAATATAACAAAGGGAAGAGTAATGTATTATAGTAATGTTATTGATTTGATAGGCAATACACCGTTATTGTCTTTAGAAGAGAGCACAGGCTACAAAATTTATGCCAAAGCTGAATTTCTTAATCCTGGTGGAAGTATTAAAGACCGTATCGCCAAGAATATGATTGAAGTTGCAGAAAAAGAAGGCAAACTTAAACCGGGCATGACAATTGTTGAGCCTACATCCGGTAATACTGGAATCGGTCTTGCTCTTTGCGGCGTAAGAAAAGGTTATAAAGTAATCATTGTTATGCCTGAGAATATGTCAGAAGAGCGAAAGAAGATTATTAAGGCTTTAGGCGCAGAACTAGTATTGACTCCACAGGAACTCAGCGTAGATGGCGCCGTGGTTAAAGCAACGGAAATTGCATCTTCGTCCGACGAGTATTTTGTCCCTCAGCAGTTTAAGAATCCTGCCAATCCGGACATACATTATAAAACAACTGCCGTTGAACTTTGCGAGCAGCTTGGAAAGAAGATAGATATTTATGTTTCAGGTATTGGTTCAGGCGGAACACTGCAGGGTATTGCAAAATATCTTTTGGAGAAGAATCCTGATACCAAGATAGTAGCAGTTGAACCTAAGAATGTTTCGGCGCTTCTTGGAGATGAACCTGGACTTCATCAGATTCAGGGTATAGGCGATGGTTTTATTCCTGACATTCTTGATACGTCAATTATTACTGATATTGTGGAAGTATCTGATGATGATGCCATTAATACAGCAAGAAATCTTGCACATGTTCAGGGACTTCTTGTTGGTACAAGTGCAGGAGCCAATGTATGGACGGCTATGCAGATGGCTGAGAAATATGGAAAGGATAAGGTTATTGCTACGATCCTTCCTGACAGAGCAGAAAGATATTTCTCTACAGCGTTGATTTAAATGGTTGACATAAGTTTATATGCAAGTAATAAACAAACTGATAAAAGCATTAGAAAATGGATACATCCATAGGATGTGTCCATTTTCTGTTTTGCATATAAGATGAGGCTCTTGTTATATGTACCGGAGTTCCTAATTATGGTATAATGTTGTGTGGCAGGAATATAGCAAATAAAGGAGATAATTCATTGTGGGAACGCTTATTACATTTGAAAATGTAGACAAGGTGTATCATACAGGGGATATAGTTTATGAAGCACTGCATGATGTGAATCTTACAATTGATGAAGGGGAGATGGTTGTGATTTTAGGGCCTTCGGGAGCAGGTAAGAGTACACTTCTTAACATGCTGGGAGGTCTTGACAGTGCAACGTCCGGAAAGATAACTTTTGGGGATAAGGTTATTACAGAATTAAATGATAAGGAACTGGGACTTTTCAGGGCTAAAGATGTGGGTATTATTTTTCAGTTCTATAATCTTATTCCAACGCTTAATGCCATGGAGAATGTTGCTTTAATGAGTGAGCTTGGAATAGATATTATGGATCCTTATAAAGCTCTTGAACTGGTGGGTCTTTCGGACAGGGCCAAGAATTTCCCGGCCCAGATGTCCGGCGGTCAGCAGCAGAGAGTGTCCATAGCCAGGGCTCTTGCCAAGAAGCCGAGGCTGCTTTTGTGCGATGAGCCTACAGGTGCTCTTGATACCAATACAGGTAAGGAAGTTATTAATATTTTGCAAAATCAGGCAAGAGAGGAACACAGAACGGTGGTTATTGTTACCCATAATGATTTGTTTGCCCACCTTGCGGACAAAGTAATATATGTTAAAAACGGTACCGTGGCGGATGTGGTATTAAACGAGAATCCTTTGACAGTAGATGAAGTGGAGTGGTAATGACATGAAGAATTTTTGGAAAAAGAATAAATGGAAAATAATAATCGCAGTTGTTTTGGTAAGTGTAGCAGCAGGCGTGCTGGTGTATTTTTTATCCCCTGATACTGTGGAAGCAGAGGTGGTAACCAGGGGAGATGTTCAGCAGAGTGTCACGGATGTGGGATATGTGGAAGCAGATGATGTTCTGGTGATATATGCACCGGTGAGCGGTAAAATCTCAGAGGTTATGTACTCCTTAGAAGATGAGGTCAAAGAAGGGGACAAACTGGCAGCATACGATATGACATCCTTTGATGAAGCATTAAAAGAGGCAGAGATAAGCAGAGACTATGACAAGGATGTATATGATGGTATAGTCAGCCAGAATGCGGCTTACAAGGAACTTTTGTCCCAAACCCAGAATGCCAACACGGATTATCAGAGTCAGTATGTTAAATTAATGGAATCAAGAGACCAGCTTTTGTATGCCCAGAATGAAAGGGAAAATAATAACGAAGCTAATATTAATGCGCTTGACGCACAGTTCTCCATTGTAACTGTTGCTCTTCAGGATGCCACGGCCCAGCTGGAGGCTGCCCAGAGTGAAGAGGAGATTGCGGCGGCCAAGAAGAAAATTGCAGATTTGGAAAATCAGATAACAATCAACAGACAGCAGATTGCGTCCATTAGCCCTTATACCCTTAGTATGGAAGAGTATGGCAGATATCTGTCCCTTGTTCGTCAGATGGAACTTATTGATGTGCTGTGGTCCCAGAGTTTTGAGCAGTATTCCATGGCTAAAGCGGGAATAGTTAACGAGTCCACCCTTAAGTCCTATGGGGATGCGGTGGAACTGTCGGAGCTTCATGTGGAGCAGGCTAATCGTTTTAAAGAAATGGCTGCCAATGGAATAGTGTCCCGGATAAACGGAACAATAGTTGAGAGGCTTGCAGACCCGGGAGCCTATGTGGAAGCGGGAACACCTCTTTTTACCCTTCAGCCAACCAGCGGTTATAAGGCAACTATTCTGATATCAAGATATGATATTGATTATGTAAAATCGGGACAAAAGGCATCTGTAACCGTAGGCAATGAAACATATGAAGGAGTTGTGGACAGTATAGCCAAGGTGGCAACAGATGATGGGTCAGGTAAACCTAAAGTTAAGGTTACTGTTACTTTTGACGATAAAAAAGTCTCCCCGATTATTGGACTTGAAGCCGATATCACTCTTTTTATGGAAGAAAAGAAAGATGTTCTTAAGGTGAACGAAAAGGGCGTCTATTCGGATGATGAAGGGGATTATGTATATGTTATTGAAGATGGATATATAGCAAGAAGAAATATTGAAACAGGTGGCTCAGGGGGCGGATATGTTGAAATATTAAGTGGGCTTGATGAAGGTGAGAGCGTTATTACATCCCCTGTCATTCCGGATGATATAGGCAGCAAAGTTAGCGCCAAATAGCAGGGAGCAATATATGCTTTTAAGAAAAGTTATAAGAGATTTAAGGCAAAATGCAACGCAGTTTGTTGCCATATTTATAATGACTTTTTTTGCCATGCTTATGGTGGGCGGTTTTGATGCGGGTAAAAACTGTACCCTCATGACAGGTACCGAGTATCTGGAAGATTACGGATATAAGGATCTGGATGTTCGTGGAACCGTGTTTAGCCCCGGGAATATTTCAAAACTTGAAATGATGGATGAAATCAAGGCCGTGGACGGTATTATGCATGCTTATGGCAAGGTGGTTCTGGATAAGGAATATCTTCTTGTGATGAATTATGTTTCAAGCACGAAGGTTTCAAGAATGATGGTAGTGGATGGTGAGGAATATGTTCCCGGAGCCTCGGGGTTATGGCTTGAAAATGAATTCGCCAAAGCCCAAGGGGTAAGAGTGGGGGATGTCATATCACTTAAAATCGGCAATCAAACCCAGAAAGAAGTGGTAAAAGGTCTTGTATACTATCCTGAATATCTTTATTATGTGCCCAGCGATACCTATCCGGAACCTATATATGGAACCCATGCTTTTGGGGTTATGGATATTTCCTCCGCCCCTTTTGATGAGACATACTATGACCAGCTTACCGTTGATTTAAATGATGTGGACGGTCAGCTGATGTCTCTGACAGACGAAGATATCGTTATAATGAAAGAGATAAAGGATAAGATTACGGATACTCTCGATAATGATGAGATTATTGTAAAAACAAAAACCGAGGATGATGTTTACGGTTTCTTTTCCTCCAGTACGGAGTCCTTTGATTCGGTTTCATCTTTGTTCGCGGTGCTTTTTATATCCGTGGCTCTCCTGGGCATTCTGACTACCATGACCAGGCTTATCAGTAAGCAGAGAACCCAAATCGGAACCATGAAAGCACTGGGATTCTCCGATAAAAAAATTATAATTCATTATCTGTCTTATTCAGCAATAGTCACCTTGATAGCGGCCATGCTGGGTATTGTTATCGGCAGGTATACTCTGGGGCTTTACTTAAAAAGTATCAATGATTATTATTATCAGAATCCTTATGCGGCTCTAAGGTCTTCTTATCAGAGCATTGTCATGCCTCTTGTCGCAGTACTTATGAGCATAATTACAACATATATATGCACGAAAAAGACTCTGACGGAGAATGCTGCCGAGATTCTTAAGCCTGCTGTGCCTAAGACGGGGCAGACCGGATTACTGGAAAGAACACCGGTTTGGGAACAGCTTAAGTTCGGCTCAAGGTGGAATATACGTGATGTGGACAGAAACAGACTTAGAACGGTAATGAGTATTCTTGGTATTATATTCACATCCACCCTTTTGTTTACCGCCTTCGGATTCGCCGAATGTCTTGCAGGTCAGTCGGACTGGATGTATGGCACCATATGCAGCGCAAGGTACAGAATATTATTTGAGGATGCCTCATACAGTCAGGTATATGATTATTCCAGGCAGTTCAAAGGGCAGATGGTTCAGATGGAAAATGCAACCATATATTCCGACACGGTTACGGATGTGAGAATGATGCAGGTATTTGATGAGGGGAATCTGTATCATTTCCAGAATGAGAATGAAGAATTCTTCGACCTTCCGGATACGGGAGTGATTCTTACATCCAATATGAGAGACGTTCTGGGGGTTGATGTGGGAGACATGATTTCCTGGCGTATTCCGGGGGATAAAACTCTCTACAGGGCCAGAATCATGGGATTTAATATACAGGCATCCGACCAGGGGATGATAATAAGCAGAAAAGCCTGGGAGAGCATGCGCGGAGATTTTAGGCCGAATATTTTATATACCAATAAAACAGTGGACAAGTCTCTTGAAAAAAGACCGGAAATATCTGCGGTTAATGATGTGGTTATGATGAAAAGAACCCTGGAAGCCGGTAATGAATTGGGATATGCCATAGCTGTCATTATAAGCGCCATTGCGGTGGTTATGGGAGTAATTGTTCTGTATAATCTGGGAGAATTATCTTACATAGAGAAGGTTAAGGAAATAGCAACAATGAAAGTGCTGGGCTTTCAGTCCCTTGCCATTCGTCTTATCATATTGCAGCAGAATCTGTCCATAACAATTCTCGGGGCTTTAATAGGAGTTCCCTTTGGAAGAGTGCTGCTTGATGTAATAAATGACGCTTATTACCATCCGGATGATGATGTGCTGGTTAAACTTTCCCCTTTTGTTTATATAGCAACCGTGGTGGGAACTTTTGCCGTGTCGGTAATCGTTAATATATATGTTACTTCCAAGATTAACAAAATAGATATGGTTGAAGCACTTAAAGGGGCTGAGTAGATAATGGATAAATTATTTATAGCCATAGAAGCCGGCGGCACGTGGATGAAATGTGCCATCGGGATGGTGTGCATCGCCTGATAGTTATTCAGCCAAATGATATACCTCAGACATGTCATATGAAGGGGAGAGTTCTTCCCAGACTCCATTGTCTACCTCGATGTACCAGATGCCGTCTTCGTATTCCATCCAGCCATAATCACCATAGTCGGAGGAGATGCCTTCGTACCAGTACTGCCAGGTATTCGGTTTAACATCGGTATTATACCAAAGATAACAGTCGCTGTACGGGTCGTAGTATGATTCGTAAGTGCTGTTCCAGTTAAGCATTCTTTCATATGCAGTTGATGAATCGGTTAATTCAAAACAGCCGTCTTCAACATAGTCCAAATACAGGGTTTTACCGTAGATATCTGTATTGCTCAAAGACTGAGCAGTTGATGTCTGAGTATAAGCACTGTTGTTGGTATTAACTGTATTAACATTATTATTGTTATTTGAAGGAGTAAACATACCTATAATGGAGAGCATACCTCCAAATAAAGTGGTAATACATGGCATAATAGTTGACATTGTGACAATAATAATAACAGTTATCAATGTTACTTTCATTCGTGGACTTACGGAAACCGGTTTTGTATAATATGGTGATGACATGGACTCGGCATAAAGGTTATCTTCTTCATCCAAAATCGCATCTATAACCATATTTGCTGAACAGTTAGGGCATTCCATGTTCTGATTGTCATCGGTTAAATCTCTGACTAAGGTAGTGCCGCAGTATTCACAGTGCATTGGCACATTCTCGTACTTCTCATTATGTTTTAAGATAAGGGTTTCATATCTGTTACCGTTCTCATCATAATAACCATTTTCATATGTCTGACCTGAGATAGAATCAGTCCATCCCATAGGATAGAAGACATAGTCGTGCTTTTTACAGTTATAGCTCGTTGTAGGATGAGTTGAAGCATGACTGTAACTGGTCGGCTGATGAAATCTCGGTCTGTCAGGTCTTGTATTCTTGCTTGAATAAGTAGCAGCAGAGCCTCCTCTTGAGTATGAGTTCTTACCATATGATGAACTATGTGAGGAAGAACTGTGAGATCTGTAGCTTGAAGAACTTGATCTGTGGCTTGATGAGCTGTGAGACCTGTGACTTGAGCTATGTGATCTGGAACTTGAATGATGACTTGAACTACTGTGTCTGCTTGGTGGCATAAGCCTTTCCCCCTTTTCCTGATACTAATAGTATTAAAGCATATATAGGGCATTAAAACAAGTGGCGGAGATTTTGCATAAAAAATAAAAATAAAAAAAAGGAAAACAAAAGGGGGGCAAGTATAATAAATATGGGGCTAGTTTTCCGAAGCCCCATTATGTAAAGTTTTTAGCGAGGTGAATGGTTATGACCATCAGAGAAAAACTTGAGATAGATGAGAAGGAAACTCTTAGTGAATTTGCTACTTTAAGCATTAATTCAAAGGGGCGACTGGTTGATGAGAAGCAGTGTGATATAAGAACTGTGTTCCAGAGAGACAGGGATAGGATTATTCACTGCAAGGCATTTAGAAGACTTAAGGATAAGACGCAGGTTTTCTTGTCGCCGGAAGGTGACCACTATAGAACCAGACTTACTCATACTCTTGAGGTGTCTCAGAATGCAAGAACCATTGCCAAGGCTTTAAGGCTTAATGAGGAACTGGTAGAAGCTATCGCTTTAGGCCATGACCTTGGACATACGCCTTTTGGTCATGCTGGCGAGAGAGCCCTTAACAGAGTATGTACTCTGGGCTTTGAGCATAATGAGCAAAGCTTGAGGACTGTGGACGTTCTTGAGAAAGACGGTCAGGGACTTAATCTTACATTTGAGGTAAGAGATGGTATTCTTAACCACCAGACTAAGTCCACACCTGCCACATTAGAGGGCAAGGTAGTAAGGCTTGCTGACAAAATCGCCTACATCCATCATGATACAGATGATGCAATAAGAGCAGGCATACTTAAGGAAGAAGAGATTCCTGCTGAACTTAGAAAAATACTCGGCAACAGACCGACTGAAAGACTGGATACTTTTATCCACGATATAATTACCAACAGTATGGGCAAGAATGATATATGCATGTCAGAGACTGTTGGCAAGGCTATGCTGGATATGAGAAAGTTTATGTTCGAACATGTATATCAGAACAAGAAGGCCAAAAGTGAAGAGGGTAGAGCAGAGATGCTTATTACCACGCTGTATGAATACTTCTTAGACCATACAGATGAAATGCCGGATGAATTCATAATGTTACTTGAGAGAGGTGAGGATCCAAGAAGGGTTGTATGTGATTATATAGCATGTATGACTGACAGATTCGCCATCTCAAAATATGAAGAATTATTTATACCTAAGACATGGCATGGTTGATGTGGTTATAACAACATATGCCGTTATATATAGAAAAGAGGTAATATATGCCTTTTTATGAAGAAAGTTTCTTAGAACAGGTAAGAGAACAAAATGATATAGTCGATGTTATCGGCTCATATGTGGGGCTTAAGAAGAAGGGCGCCGACTACGAATGCTGTTGTCCTTTCCATCAGGAGAAGACACCATCTTTCAAGGTAAGTCCTTCAAGGGGAATATATAAATGTTTCGGTTGTCAGACTGCAGGTAATGTAATTACCTTTGTTCAAAAATACGAGAACGTGGGATTTGTGGAAGCAGTACAGATCCTGGCAGGCAGAGCCGGCATAGCGCTTCCGGAAGTTAAATACAGTGCTGCGGATAGTGAGAAAGAAAAAAAGAGGGAAAGATTTTTCCAGATATATTCCGATGCAACTGTTTACTTTTACAAATATCTCAGATGTCCTGAAGGACAAAATGGTATGGACTACTGCAAGGAAAGAGAACTTACCCCTGAGATGATGAAGAAGTTTGGACTGGGATTCGCACCAATAAATGGTCATCACGTAATAAATTATCTTAAGTCCAAAGGATATACCGGTAAGGAACTGGTTGAATGCGGACTTGCATCAAGCAGGGATAACGGAGACTTAAGCTGTAAGTTCTGGAACAGACTTATCTTTCCAATACAAAACAGCAGGGATAAGGTTATAGGTTTCGGTGGAAGAATAATCGGCGATGGAGAGCCTAAATATCTTAACTCTCAGGAGTCGTTAATATTCTTAAAGAGTAATAACTTATATGCGTTTAATTATGCGAGAAAGTCAAGAAGCGGGTATTTTATCCTTTGTGAAGGCTATATGGATGTAATATCGCTTCATAAAGCGGGATTTGATTCGGCAGTGGCATCACTTGGAACTGCTTTTACGCAAGGTCAGGCGAGAATACTTGAGAAGGCAGGACATAATCTGTATCTCTGTTTTGACAGCGACTCGGCCGGCGTTAAGGCGGTAAGGGCAGCAGAGCGAATCTGCCGAAATATGAAACTTAAAACAAAGGCGATTAATCTTAAGCCATATAAGGACCCGGATGAGTTCATTAAGAACCTGGGAGGAGAAGAGTTCCAAAAAAGAATTGATGAAGCTGAGAATGCTTTCCTGTATGTGGTTGAGGATTTATATAATAATACGAATATGGAGGATCCGGATGAGTCCTCATATTTCAAGAATTTCATAATTGAGGAACTCGTGGATTTTGACGATGAGATGACGAGACTAAGCTATATGGAAAGCATCTCGAAAAGATTCAAAATCCCAATGGATTACTTAGATTCATCGGTTAAGAAACTGGCTATGGCCAAGGCTGATTTAAAACCGGTTTTCGTGCCGGAAAAACTGGACAGAAACAGGGATGAAAATAAGGGTAAAAAGTCCGAACAACTGCTTATCAGCTATATGATAAATGACAGAAGAGTCTATAACGCAATTAAGGATTACGTGTCCAAGGATGATTTCACGGTGGGGCCATATAAGGAAATTTATGACAGGTTGTTTGCCGACCTTGAAGAGGGCCATGTTGAAGAATCCAAGTACATATCCTTATTTGAAGATGTGGATGAACAAAATGACATCGGTCAGCTCTTCACGTCGTCATTAGCTGATGTGGAAACAAGAGATGATTTATCCAAAGCAGTTAAAGATATACTTATCTCGGTCAAAAGCAACGCCTACGATGATTTCTGCAAGAATGCCGGCAATGATGACGACATGATTATGGAGACAATAAAGCGTAAGAAAGACCTTGAGAGTATTAAGAAAGTACAAATTAATCTTTAAAAATATAACATCCAAAAGGAGAAAAAAGTGAAAAAAGAGAGCGCAAAAACAACAACAAAAACATCAACAAAGACAGCTGCCAAAACAACTGGCAAAACAGCAACAAAGTCTGCAGCAAAGGCTCCTGCCAAGACTGCCGCAAAGACTACTGCAAAGAAGGAAAGTGCTGCAAAGACAACTAAGAAAGAGACAGCCAAAACTCCTGCCAAGTCTGCTTCCAAGACTACAGCAAAGACTACAGCCAAGGCACCGGCTAAAACTACAGCAAAGAAGGAAACAGCTGCAAAGACTACTACAAAGTCTACTGCAAAGTCTACTTCAAAGACTACTGCAAAAACTACTGCAAAGGCTCCTGCTAAAACTACAGCCAAGAAGGAGACAGTTAAGAAGACTCCTGTAAAGAAAGAGACTGTAGCTAAGAAGGAAGCACCGGCTAAGAAGACTACAACAGCCAAGAAGGAAACTGCTCCTAAGAAGACTGCAGCAAAGAAGGAAACTCCTGCTAAAAAGGAAACGACCGCTAAGAAAGAAACTGCAGCTAAGACAACTAAAAAAGAGACAGTTAAAAAAGAAACTGCACCTAAAAAGAGCAGAAGTAAAAATAAGGCAGTTGAAATGCCGGAAGAAATCGAATTAGAACTTCTTGATGATGATTCTGCTTTAAAGGCAATGGAGCAGGCAGAAGAAGTTGTTGAAGCCATTATGGACGAAGTAGCTATGGAAGAAGCTGCTGAAGGTCAGGAACCTGTTGATACAAAGGATGCCAAGTATGCTGACAAACTTAAAGTATATCTGGCTAAACTTAAAAAGAAAAAAGTTAAAGATATTGATTATCAGACAGGTGTTGTTGATGTATTCGCTGAATTTGGTCTTGATGATGACCAGCTTGATGTTATTGTTGAAATTATTGAAAAAGCAGGTATCGATGTTTTAAGAACTACAAGTTTTGATGACGAACCTGATGATGAAACACTTCTTCGTATGGATGAAGAGGGAGAAGAAATTGTTGATTTGGACAGAGATTATGACAAACTTGAAGATGGCTCTGATGCAGGTACTGTAGAAGATCCTGTTAAGGCTTATCTTAAGGAAATCGGTCATGTTAAACTTCTTACTCCTGATGAGGAAATAGAACTTGCAAAGAAGATTGAAAAAGGTGATGAGGATGCCAAGAAGCAGCTGGCAGAAGCAAACCTTCGTCTTGTTGTAAGTATTGCAAAGAAATATCTTGGAAGAGGTTTATTATTCTTAGACTTAATCCAGGAAGGTAACTTAGGTTTAATCAAGGCTGTAGATAAGTTTGATTATACCAAGGGATATAAGTTCTCAACATATGCCACATGGTGGATCAGACAGGCTATTACAAGAGCCATCGCTGACCAGGCAAGAACAATTCGTATTCCTGTACATATGGTTGAAACAATTAATAAACTTACAAGAGCAAGCCGTCAGCTTACTCAGGACTTGGGAAGAGAACCACTTCCTGAAGAACTTGCTGATTATCTTGGCCTTTCAGTAGAAAAGGTTAAAGAGATTATTAAGGTTTCTCAGGAACCTGTATCTTTGGAAACACCTGTAGGTGAAGAAGATGATACACACCTCGGGGATTTTATCCAGGATGATACAGTTCCGCTTCCTGCTGATGCTGCAACAAGCACACTTAGAAGACAGGATATTGATGAGGTTCTTAATACTCTTACTGAGAGAGAGAAACAGGTTATTATTTACAGATTTGGTTACAATGACGGTAATCCAAGAACTCTTGAGGAAGTTGGTAAAATCTTCAACGTTACAAGAGAGAGAATTCGTCAGATTGAAGCCAAGGCAATCCGTAAGCTTAGATATCCAAGTAAGATTAAGAAACTTGAGGGCTATATAGAGTAAATGCTTTCTGAAAGACTTAAAACAATTGCATCCATGGTGCCTAAGTCAGATACGCTGGCAGATGTGGGCTGCGACCACGGTTTCCTTTCGATAGAACTGGTAATGACGGGAGTAGCCAAACACGTGCTTGCCATGGATATCAACGAAGGACCGCTTGAAAAAGCAAAGCAGAATATAGCAATGTCCGGATGCGGTGAACAAATCACATGTTTATTATCTGATGGACTAAATGTGGTTACAACCACGAAACTCGATGGCTTTATTATTGCCGGTATGGGTGGAAGATTAGGACTTAAGATTATTTATGACAGAAGAGATTTAATGCCTTTAATGAAATGGGCGATTATATCTCTTCAGTCAGAACTTGATCTGGTAAGACTGGTTCTTGATAAGTGGAATGTGAAAGTTACTTCAGATATTACACTTAAGGATGGTAAGAAATTTTATACTGTTTTGAAACTTGATTTTGAAAGTGTAAATATCAAAGACTGTGATGATATTGAAAAGTTCTTTGATGAGATGAATGATGAACTGTCATCTATGGATGTGAGTAAAAAAGCACTTTATCGTTATGGCAGTGCTTCTTCAAAAGAATTTATTAAAGCAGAACTTGAAAGATATGAAAGCATTAAAAAAGATATGATAAATAAGGGTATTACAGATTTAAGGGTTAATGAAGTTATTGATGATATAGCAATATGTAATCAGGCATTACATAATTAACTTAAAAGTGGGGTACGTTATGGGAGAAATGATTAAGGTTACAGTTAATGGTGAAACCAGGGAAGTTAAAAAAGGAACGACTTTTTTAGAGATTTCCGAAGAGTTTCAAAATCAGTTTAAAAACAAAATTGCCATTGCAATTTTCAATGGAAAAATACAGGAATTATTCAGATATCCGGAAGAAGACGGGGAACTTGAGTTTCAGGATATTACAAGTACCATAGGTTTCAGGGCTTATCAGAGAACTGCATTATATCTCTTTATCAGATCAGTAATCGCAGTTGTGGGTAATGAGAAAATTGAGAAACTGAAACTTGAGTTTTCAATGGGTACAGGTTTTTATTTTACCGTAGATGGTGACTTTGAAAAAAATGATGAGTTTGTTGGACAGATAACCGACAAGATGAAATATTATGTAAACAATCATACTCCGATAAAAAAGTCTACAATCCCTGTTTCAGAGGCTGTTAAGATATTTGAGAAGCAGAATATGGATGACAAAGTTAAGTTATGTAAATATAGAAAGTCATCCGTAATTAACGTATATGAATTAGATGGATATTATGATTATTTCTACGGATATATGCTTCCGAATATGGATTATCTCGACAAGTTTGAGGTTATGACCTACAGAAAAGGAATTGTTCTTAATCTTCCTGCAAAAGACAGCATTGATGAACTTAAGGAATTTGTTCCCCTTAACAAGGTGCAGGCTACAATGATGGAGAGTACCGAGTGGGGCAAGACCATGGGTATTGATACGGTTGGTGATCTTAATAATAATTTAAGTCATGGCTTTGTAACTCAGATGATTTTGGTTCAGGAAGCATTGCAGGAGAGAAAAATCGGCGAAATTGCCAGAATGATTTCTTTCAAGGATACAGTTAAGTTTGTAATGATTGCAGGACCTTCTTCATCAGGAAAGACTTCATTCTCTTACAGATTATCCGTACAGCTTAAGGCCATGGGACTTAATCCTCATCCAATTGCGGTGGACGATTATTTTGTCAACAGGGAAGATACACCTAGGGATGAGAATGGTGATTATAATTTCGAATGTCTTGAAGCCATTGATATTGAACTCTTTAACAGTGACATGGTTAAACTCTTAAATGGTGAGAGAGTAGAACTTCCTACTTTTAACTTCAAGATAGGTAAGAGAGAATATGGCAAGGGAAGATATGAGCAGCTTAAGGATGGAGATATCCTTGTTATTGAAGGTATTCATGCTCTTAATGACAAGATGTCATATGCCCTTCCAAGAGAGAGTAAATTTAAGATTTATATAAGTGCATTAACAACACTTAATATAGATGAACATAACAGAATTCCTACCACAGATGCCAGATTATTAAGACGTATGGTCAGGGATTTCAGAACAAGAGGAAGCAGCGCAGAAAGAACAATCCAGATGTGGCCTTCAGTTAGAAAGGGTGAGGAAGAGAATATTTTCCCATATCAGGAAACTGCAGATACAATGTTCAATTCTGCGTCCATATATGAACTGGCAGTGCTTAAGCCGCAGGCAGAGGCGCTCCTTTACAGTGTGAGTTCTGATAGTCAGGAATATTTTGAGGCTAAGAGATTACTTAAGTTCCTTGAATATTTCTTAAGTATGGATTCATCCGGACTTCCAAACAATTCAATAGTCAGAGAATTTGTTGGTGGAAGTGTATTTAATGTTTAATATGCATGAGTGGGATGGGTGATCGCGCCGCAAGGTGAGGAAAGTCCGGGCTTCACAGGGCAGGATGCCGGATAACGTCCGGTGGAGGTGACTCCAAGGCCAGTGCAACAGAGATATACCGCCATATCTTTGATATGGTAAGGGTGGAAAGGCAGTGTAAGAGACTACCATAGATATGGTAACATATCTAGTTATGTAAACCCCATCCGAAGCAAGACTAATTGAGAACCATAGGCTTGCCCGGCCTGTTCTCAGGTAAGTCGCTTGAGATTAGCGGTAACGCTGATACCAGATAGATGATCATTCACGACAGAACCCGGCTTATAGTCTCACTCATGTTATTAAAAATAGTGCCAGTAGGGACGGGGGAAAGTGCATCTCTTAACCGGCGCGGGCGCGGGCTGCGGCGGGGGCTGCAAGAGGTGGTCGAGGTTGAGGCTGCGAGAGGTTGCGAGCGAGCGTGGCGACGCGGATTTTACAATGTAAATTTTTTGAAAGGAAGGATATAAAAATTGGAAGAGACTAAGATTATGTTAGGTAATGAAGCCATTGCCAGAGGAGCTTACGAGGCAGGTGTGAAAGTTTCCTCAGCTTATCCTGGTACACCAAGTACTGAGATGAGCGAAAATCTTGTTAAATACGAAGGAGTATATGCTGAATGGGCGCCTAATGAAAAGGTTGCTGCAGAAGTTGCCATGGGCGCTTCAATTGCAGGCGTAAGAGCTATGTGTGCAATGAAGTGCGTTGGCCTTAATGTGGCATCTGACCCATTATATACAGCATCATATATAGGAGCCAAAGGTGGTCTTGTATATTTAGTTGCTGATGATCCGGGATTATACAGCTCACAGAATGAACAGGATACAAGAAGAATTGCTATCTCTGCTCATGTGCCTGTATTGGAGCCATCAGATTCAGAAGAAGCAAGAGTAATGACAAAGAGAGCTTTTGAGATTTCTGAAGAATATGATACACCGGTTATCCTTAGAACAACCACAAGAGTAGCTCACTCACAGGGCCTTGTTCATCTTGAAGAGAGAGTGGTTCCTGAGGATAAGGAATATGAGAGAAATCCTGGTAAGAACGTAATGGTTCCTGCAAATGCCAAGATGCGTCATAAGTTTGTTATCGAAAGAGATAAAAAATTAGCCGAAGATGGTTCAACTGCCAAATTCGCCGACCTCAACAAAGCAATCTACTCAGATGAGAAGATTAATCTTGACGGTGAAGATTTAAAGGTTGGTTTCATTACATCAGGTATTCCTTATCAGTATGTAATGGAAGTATTCCCAAATGCCAATATTCTTAAACTTGGTATGGTTTCACCACTTCCTAAGAAATTAATCGAAGAGTTCGCTTCCAAGGTAGACAGATTATATATTATCGAAGAATTAGAGCCTGTAATTGAAGAGCAGGTAAGAAGCTGGGGCATCCCTTGCTTTGGTAAGGATATTTTCCCGCTTGATGGTGAATACAGTGCCAACATGCTTCGTGAAAAGATTCTTAAGGCTGACCTTGAATTGTCAGCACCTAACAATGTGCCGGTACGTCCTCCAATTCTTTGCCCGGGATGTCCACACAGAGCAACATACAGCGTACTTAAGAAACTCCATATTCACGCAAGTGGTGATATCGGATGTTATACACTTGGTGTTGCAGCACCTCTTTCCGTGGTTGATACCACACTTTGCATGGGTGGTTCAATTTCAATGCTTCATGGTATGGAAAAAGGTAAAGGCAAGGAATGGGTTAAGAACTGGGTTGCAGTTATAGGTGATTCAACCTTCCTTCATACAGGTGTTAACTCACTTATGAATATGTCATATAACCAGGCAACCGGTACAGTTATCATTCTTGATAACTCAACAACAGGTATGACAGGTCATCAGGATCATCCTGCAACAGGTAAAATGCTCAATGGCGAAACCACACTTGCAATAGACCTTGTTAAACTTTGCGAAGGTATGGGAATTAAGAATGTTAAGGTAGTCGATGCTTTTGACATTAAGAAGTTAGAAGAAACAATTAAAGAAGAAGTTGCAAAAGACGAGTTATCAGTAATTATTTCCCAGTCTCCATGTGCACTTTTAAAATCCTACAAAGCTAAGGGTAAATGCTATGTAGATCCTGAAAAATGTAAGAAATGCGGTAAGTGCTTAATACCGGGATGTCCTGCAATTAAGAAGGACAAAGAAACCGGCTTCTCCATTATAGATGAGACAATGTGTAATGGTTGCGGCTTATGCCAGCAGAATTGCCCATTTGGCGCAATTTCACTTAAAGCAAATGAATAGAATGAGAGGATAATAAAATGGCAGTTACAAATATAATGATAGTTGGTGTAGGAGGACAGGGAACTCTTCTTACAAGTAGAATTCTTGGTGGTATTACTACCAAGGCTGGATATGAAGTAAAACTTTCAGAAGTTCATGGTATGGCTCAAAGAGGTGGATCGGTTGTTACCTTCGTTCGCTATGGCGAGAATGTTGCAGAACCTATCGTTGAAGAGGGCTGCGCAGATGTGCTTATTGCTTTTGAAAGATTAGAGGCCATGAGATATGCTCACTTCCTTAAAAAGGACGGCGTAATCATTGTAAACGATCAGAGAATCGACCCTATTACAGTACTTACAGGTATGGCTGAATATCCTGAAAATATTATTGAGAACTTATCAAAGGATCACAAAGTTATTGCAGTTGATGCCATGAGCGAAGCCAAGAAACTTGGCAACACAAGAGTATTTAATACAATCATCATCGGCGTTGCAGCAAAGCACATGAACTTTAAGTATGATGAGTGGATTGATGTTATACGTAATACAGTTCCAGCCAAGACTGTAGATATAAATATCAAAGCCTTTGAAGCAGGCTATGCTATTGGCTAAGCGGGGAATACAGGAGGAAAAGTTAAAATGATTTGGAATGAAGCCAGAGAGTGCATGGACAGAGAACAGATGGCCATTATGCAGGGCAAAAGACTCGCCAAGCAGGTATCAAATGTTTATCACAATGTGCCTTTCTATCGTAAGAAAATGCAGGAGTTGGGACTTGAGCCGGGAGACATTAAAGGCATTGAGGATATTACCAAACTTCCTTTTACAACAAAGCAGGATTTAAGAGACAATTATCCTTTCGGTTTACTTGCAGTACCTAAGTCACAGATTGTCAGAGTACATGCATCAAGTGGTACTACAGGTAAGGCTACAGTTGTAGCTTATACAAGAAAAGATATTGAATTATGGCAGGAATGTGTGGCAAGAGCGCTTTCCATGAGTGGAATCGATAAGAGCGATAAGCTTCAGGTAGCTTACGGTTATGGTCTTTTCACAGGTGGTCTTGGTCTTCACTATGGTGCTGAGAATCTTGGCTGTATGACAGTTCCTATGTCTACAGGTAATACCAAGAGACTTGTAACACTTATGGAAGATTTTGAGGCAACAGCCATTGCCTGTACACCTTCGTACCTTCTTCACATTGCTGAAGTAATTGAAGAAATGGGTGTTAAGGATAAACTTAAACTAAGAACAGCTATCTGTGGTGCTGAGCCATGGACAGAGAAGATGAGACTGCAGATTGAAGAGTCTCTTGGAATTCATGCTCATGACATCTATGGTCTTAGTGAAATCTGCGGACCTGGTGTTGCATGTGACTGTGAACATCATTCAGGTCTTCATATTCAGGATGATCATTTCTTTGCAGAAATCGTATCACCTGATACATTAGAGCCTGTTGAAGACGGAGTAGTAGGTGAACTTGTATTTACAACACTTACCAAGGAAGGACTTCCTCTGCTTCGTTACAGAACCAAAGACCTTACAAGCATTACACATGAAAGATGCGAATGTGGAAGAACAACACCTAGAATCTCAAGATTCAAAGGCAGATCTGATGATATGCTTATTATCCGTGGTGTTAACGTATTCCCATCACAGGTTGAATCAGCACTTCTTGAACTTGCAGGTACAACACCTCATTATCTCATGATTGTAGACAGAGTTAATAATCTTGATACTCTTGAGGTACAGGTTGAAGTTGAAGAAAGATTCTTCTCTGATGAAGTTAAGGAATTAGAGAAACTTACAAAGACAATTGCCAAGACACTTCAGGATGCACTTTTGATTGCAGTTAAGGTTAAACTTGTTGAGCCTAGAACTCTGGAAAGAAGCATGGGCAAGGCAGTAAGAGTAATTGATAATCGTAAGTTTGACTAATATAAAGGGGGTATAAATATGGGAATGAAACAGTTATCAGTTTTTATTGAAAACAGGGAAGGAAGACTTGAGAACGTATCTCAGTATTTAAGCGAAAATGGTGTTAATATCATCAGCGTATCCTTGGCAGATACCTCTGAATACGGTATGTTAAGACTTATTGTATCAGATCCTGAAAAGGGTAAGTCAGTACTTAAGGAGAATGGTTTTGCAGCCATGTTATCTGATGTTATTGCTGTTGATATGCCTAAGTATTTCACATCATTAAATCAGCTCATGAAGACATTAAGCGAAATCAACATTAATGTTGAATATATGTATTCTCTTTCTGCAGGGGATATCTCTGCAATCATTATTAAAACTTCAGACAACGATAAGGCTGCCGAAGGAATTGAGAAGGCAGGCTTAAAGCAGGTTAAGGCTGAAGATGTTTATGGATTATAAATATGGATTTATCTAAGAAATTAAATGACAGGCAGCAGTTTGCTGCAGAAACTCTGGACGGCCCCGTGCTTATTTTAGCAGGGGCTGGTTCTGGTAAAACAAGAACTTTGACATACAGAGTTGCCAATTTAATAGAGCACGGAGTGGACCCTTATCACATCCTGGCGATTACTTTCACCAACAAGGCGGCAGACGAAATGAGAAGCCGTATTCAGAGCATTGCAAGCGGTGAGACAGCAGGTGTATGGGTGGCAACATTCCATTCTACATGTGCAAGAATTCTGAGAACTTACAGCGAGTATCTTGATTACAGTTCCAACTACAGTATCTATGATGCTGATGACCAGAAAACACTGGTGAAAAATATCTGCAAGAAACTTAATATTGATACAAAGTTCTTAAGTGAAAAAGCGATTATCAGACGAATCTCTGACTGTAAGGATAATCTGGTCTCCGCCGAGGCTTTTGAAAAAAGGGATCATTTTGAATTCAGGGATAAGCAGATTGCCAAGGTTTATGTGGAGTATGAGAAGGAATTAAAAGCCAACAACGCCATGGATTTTGACGACCTGATTCTTAAGACTGTCGAATTATTTAAAAAATACCCGCCCGTTCTTGAGAACTATCAGGACAGATTTCAGTATATCTGCGTTGACGAGTATCAGGATACCAACAATGCCCAGTTTGAGTTTATAAATCTTCTGGCATCAAAGTATCAGAATCTCTGCGTGGTAGGTGATGACGACCAGTCCATCTATAAGTTCAGGGGTGCCAATATCAGAAATATTCTTGATTTTGAACGTTCTTTTCCTAATGCAACGGTTGTAAAACTTGAAGAGAATTACCGCTCAACTAAGAACATACTTGGGGCAGCAAACAGCGTTATCTCAAAGAATATCAACCGTAAGGACAAGACTCTCTGGACTAAAAAAGAAGAAGGACATAAGGTGCGTTTCAGACAGCTTGACAATGCAAGGGAAGAAGCGGACTTTGTCTATGAGGATATAAGGCGAGACCTTCGAAACCGGGACATTGTGCTTAATGATACAGCGATTCTTTACAGAACCAACGCGCAGTCACGTGAGTTTGAAGAACGATTTATAGCAGGCAACATGCCATACAAAATCTACGGCGGCATTAATTTCTACAGCCGTAAGGAAATCAAGGATGTACTTGCTTATTTAAGAACCATTGATAATGCCATTGATGATATTCAGGTTCGTCGTGTTCTTAATGTGCCGCGACGTGGTGTTGGTGATACATCAATTCAGAGAGTGGCTGAGTATGCGGCTGATAATAATATCAGTTTTATGCAGGCTTTGAGGCAGGCGGATTTGGTACAGAAGATTGGAAGAAGCCTGAAAGGAATTCAGGAATTTGTCTCAGTTATCGATACTGTGTCAGGCAAATGGCAGGCTGATGAATATGAAGATTTATCTGATATGATTGATGACTTACTGATAATCAGCGGATATTATGATGAACTTCAGGCTCTTGATCCGGATGAAGCGGAAGAGAGAATGGGAAATGTGAGCGAGTTTATCAGCAAGGCGGCGATTTATACCCAAAGTTACAGGGAAGAGCATGGAACTGAGGATAATCCGACCTTAAGTGAGTTTTTGACTGAGGTTTCGCTGGTTGCCGATTTAGAGGAAGCAGATCCGAATCTTGACTGTGTTAAGCTGATGACCATTCATGCGGCCAAAGGTCTTGAGTTCAAGCATGTATATGTGGTTGGTATGGAAAATGGCATCTTCCCGAACTGTTTACCGATGGATGAGCAGGATGAGGAAGAACTTGAAGAGGAAAGAAGACTTGCGTATGTTGCGTATACAAGGGCAGAAGAGGAACTTACCCTTACGGCAGCAAAGTGCAGATTTCTTCGCGGCGAGATGAATTACAATCCTGTAAGTAAGTTTGTCATGGAGATTGAGCCGACTTACATTGAGGGTAATATACCAAGAAGAACCAGTGCTTTCGGGGATTCATACAGTGATGTTAATCCTTATCTTTCAAGGCCTGTTGAGAGAAAACCTTTAGTTGGCTTTGGTAATCTTGTAGCTGCCCAGGCTCAGGCTCAGGCCAAAGCAAAGCCGAAGGCTGTTTTATATAATGCTGAAACCAAGCCTTATTCCAAGTCGGCGGATGCAGAGGTTCGTAAAACAAATATGGCCAATAATTCCGAATTCGCGCCAGGAGATAAGGTTAAGCATATAAAATTTGGCGAAGGCGTCATAAAAGAAGTTAATGTGGAAGATGGCAGAACCATATTCAGCATTGATTTTGAAAAATCGGGTACAAGGAATATGGACGCTGCATATGTAAGATTAACCAAGTTATAGGCTTTAAAATTGATTTTTTTGTAAAAAATTCATAAAAGTTATAGTCAAATAACAGTTTTTGGTGTAAAATAATAACAGTTATGTATATATTAGTATCCTAAGGAGGAATAACTTATGTGGAGTGCTATTAGTAAAATAAAAGATTTTAATGATTTCGTATCAATGATTAAGATGAATGATTTCTTCAACAAAAAGAAACAGGAAGAGATTATCATTGAAGAGCAGAAGAAGAAAAATACTTTACTTATCATTCTTGCAGTTATTGGTGCAATCGCAGCTGTTGCAGGTATTGCATATTTAGTATATCGTTATCTTACACCTGATTATCTCGAAGATTTCGATGATGATCTTGATGATGATTTTGATGATGATTTCTTTGATGATGTTAATGATGAAATCGAAGCAATCGAAGATAACGAGGATAAGGAAGACTAATAAAGTCTCTTAAATTAAGATGATTTGAAGGGGAGATAATATCTCCCCTTTTTATGTGCATAGCGGCCAGCGCGCCCCAGGCCCATAACCCGGCACTCGCGCCTTCGGCGCGAGCGGCAGGAGTTTAAAGGGGGTGCCTAGTTGACATAATATTTGAAGAATGGAGCATAATGTGAAAAAAGGCGACATTGTAACCGGAGTAGTAAAAAGAATAGATTTTTCCAATAAGGCTATTGTTGATGTGGGAGAGGGACAGGTAGTTACCGTTAAGAATCTGCTTCCGGGACAAAAGGTTGACATAAGAATTACAAAGAAGAGACATGGGCAAATGGAAGGAAGGCTTATTAACTTAATTGAGCGTTCCGATAAAGAGATTCCAAGCCCATGCCCTTATAATGATATCTGCGGAGGCTGCATATATCAGACGCTGCCATATGAAGAGGAACTTAAGATTAAAGAGGCCATGGTTCAGAAGATTCTTGGCTCTCATGTGGAAGAGGCTCAGTATGACGGTATTCTTTCAGGGGATGATATAACGGGCTACCGTAATAAGATGGAATATACCTTTGGAGATGAATATAAGGATGGTCCAATGACTCTTGGAATGCACAGAGCCGGTGGCCATATGGATATAATTGATGTACCAAAGTGCCAGATAGCAGATGAGGACTTCGGGTTAGTGCTTAAGGCAACTAAGGATTTCTTCGCTGAGCGTGGAATTCCTTTTATGAATAAGTTCAGCCATAAGGGATATTTAAGGCATCTGGTAGTAAGAAAGAGTGGTAATACCGGCGAGATGATGGTTATGCTGGTTACCTGTTCTACATTGGAAGGAATACCGGAAGATTATGTTAACAGTGATGCCGATGCAGAAATGATAAAAGCACTGTTAGAAAATTATGTAAACAAATTATGTGAATTAAACAATAGTTTACATAACACACTTGTAGGAATAATCCACATAACCAACGACTCCCCGGCAGATGCGGTAATATGCCAAAAAGCAGAAGTGCTGTATGGAAGAGATTACTTCTATGAGGAACTTTTAGGCCTTAAGTTTAAGGTTTCTCCGATGTCTTTTTTACAGAACAATTCCAAAGGGGCAGAAGTACTTTACTCCAAGGTGAGAGAATATTTAAATACAGACAATCTTGAAAATGCAAGAGTATTCGACCTTTATTCGGGAACCGGAACAATTACTCAGGTGGTAGCGCCGGTATGCAAGTCTGTGCTTGGCATAGAGATTGTTGAAGAAGCAGTAGAAAGCGCCTGGGAGAATGCGAAACTTAATAAGCTTGATAATGTTTCTTTCATGGCAGGAGATGTATTCGAATGCTTAAAGGAAGTTGAGGAAAAGCCGGATTATATAATCGTTGATCCTCCAAGAGAGGGCATTACGCCTAAGTCTTTAGCCAAAATCCTCGATTATGGCGTAGACAGGATTATATATGTATCCTGCAAGGCTTCATCACTTGCCAATGACCTTGTAATGTGCAGGGAAAAAGGATATAAGGTGGTTAGATATGCAATGGTTGATTTATTCCCAAGAACAACAGGAATAGAGACTGTTTGCATGCTTGAAAAAAATTAATCTTGACATAGATAACAGTGTTATCGTCCCCTATAAGTCAAAAATCCCCGAAAAAAGACGGAATTCGTTACCAAAATGTCATTTTTCGGGGATTTTTACTGTAAAAATCTTGAAAAATGTTATAAAATGGGTAGTGTATGCCGATATATGAGTTGTAGGAGTGTGTAATTTTTCCGGATTGAAATATATTGGTTTAAAGATAGATTACGAGGGTTGAAAATGAAGAAATCAAGGTTCACAAACAACTTAGGTTTCACATTAGTTGAAATGTTGGTGGTGCTCACAGTACTTGCCATTGTTCTTGGTGCGTCCATGTGGGCTACAACAGGCTGGATTCATCATTTTACATATATGCAGAATGAAGAGAAGGCCAGATATATATATTTAGGTGCTCAGTCAGGTTTATCTGCTTATTCAGGCAGAGGAACTCTGGATGAGCTTTTTGAGGATATAGATGATTTAGAGGCAACAGGAGAACTTGTTTACATAACTCCTGAAAACAAAGAAGCCTTAGGTCTTCCTATTGAGCACGATAACAGAGATCAGGATCATGAATATGCTTACCTTAGCGTTCCGGCCGGTAAGCTTGATTCCAATGTCACATATTCAAATGGTGTTTATTCTACCACTATGAAAAAATCCGAAACATTTCTTTATAAACTTGTAAGTCCTTATATGTCGGATGCCAAGTCAATTGAGGGCAGTATTGTAATTGAACTTGATATGACAAGTCAGAAGGTTTATTCAGTATTTTACTCAAGCTGGGCAGACGAATTCCTTTATGGAACCAGCGACAGCGTAGTAAGAGGAACTTTCTACATCAATAAGGATTCAAGAACAAAGGATGCAAGATATGACCACTGCGTTGGATATTATGGCAGTGATCAGGTCAATGTAATTAATCTTACACTTCCAAATGGTATTAAAGTTGAAAAGGCATTACTTGTAAATGAAGAGACACTGCACCTTGATTTTTATTCTGATGCAGAGAATCTTGAAAACTATACAATGTTCAATATTACTTTCTACGCTAAGGGTGAGAATGGTAATGCAGATGAGAAACTGTTTACTGTAGAAGTAGATCCATCTGATACTGCAATTCTTGGACCAATGGCTCAGGGCACTAAAATTGATCCAAAGCCTGTTATGCTTAAGACAACCTTAGCTGATGGAACAGTAGCAAATCTTCCGTTCTTCTTAGGCTATCTTCCGAATCCTAATGATCCGGATGAGAGATATTCATTAAGTCTTACAGTGGATGCAATGATGGATTCACAGAGTATGGCTCTTCTTAATAAGGCAGTTGATGGCAAGACAGATACAAAGGGTCTCAGTATTACTCGTTTTGCAGGAGATAAGGCTAAACTTATTTATGCTGATATTGAAGTTTCTGCCAATGCAGCTGGAGCAGGAGTGCTTTCTGCGGGCGCAGGTCAGGGCTTAACATCCAATATTGAAAATGACTTATATGCTACTGAAAAGGATGTAATGAATGAGCCTGTAGCAATTGATGACAACCATAATATCATTTACTGGAGACATTTATCCAATGTTAGATACGGTGAAACATATTATGAGAGAGAGTCTTCAGATACAGCAAGATCTTATAATATGACTACAGACCTTCAGTGGTCAACAGCTAAAGAATATGCCTTTTCCGGCACATCTTCAACCATTGATGAACTTTCAGGAGATAAGAAGATATGGCCAAGTATTCCATCGTTAGGCAACAAGGCAACTCTTAATGCAATCGATACAGTTAATCCAAATAATAACTACGCGCTCTTTGGCGTAAGAATGGATAATACATCATATATCACATATGGTTATGCAGCTGATGGAAAACCTGACGTTACATCAGGTAACAAGGCTTCTGAAATTGGTTTTGTTGCAAACAACCACGGAACTATCAGCGGATTATCATTATATGACACATCGCTTTATGCATATACCAATGATCAGGCTAAGGCTGCTGGTAAGGATAATTCAAACGGTTCCTCGATTTACAGTGATACTTTACGTGCTGCAGGTCTGCTTACAGGACGTAATGATGGTATTCTTTCAGAGATTTATATCGATAAGGATTCACTGGTTGATGCAACTGTAACAATGGACAACAGCGTATCTTATACCAATGGATGTGGTGTTGGTATTCTTTCGGGTACCATCAGTTTAAGAAACGGATATCCAATTGACAGAGTTTATATTAATGGTTCATTAAAGGGTGATATAGCAGAAGCTGCAAATACACCGGCAGTAAGTGATACAGCGGGAAGAAAAGCAATTTATTCCTCAACGGCAAGTGCTTCCAAGTATGCTTATGGTGTTGGCGCTGTAAGTGGTTATGTATATGGTGATTATAATGCAGGTGATGAGATTGGTATTGGTATAACCAAGGCTGAAGTTGCATCAAATGCAAATAATAATCGTTATCACAATATTAAACTTAAAAAATTAGAAGCGGGCCAGATAACAGATGATACAGGTTATGTATTTGACGGATGGACAGATAATGGAATTTCAGTTATTAATAAAGCTCCTGTAACATCTACAGTTTCATTTGCAGGTGGTATTGCAGGTAATATTTATATTGCTCATCTTAATAATGGCTCAGTAGGAAGTACTATAGATGGAGAACGTGACTGCAGTATCCCATCCATAGCTGAACCACAGGTTGTTAACTGCCGTAATTATGGTGATGTTGAAGGTAAGGACTTCGTCGGTGGCATTCTTGGTGTAAATGGTAATAACGGATATATTTTAGAGTGTACATCTTATGGCGGAACAAAGGCTACATCAGGTGTATCTGCAGGTATTGCATCTGAGAACTTTGGCTTTATTGAGAAGTGTTCTTTAGACAGAGCTTTAGGTGATGCAAGTCATCCGGATGCATATGTTCCAATTATCAATGGTAACATGGATGTGGCTGGTGCCATTACATGTATTAATCATGATAACTGTGTTGTATTGAACTGCAGCACGTCTGAGTCCGTTATTTCCGGATTGACCGATAAAATCCTTATCTCCGGAAACTATATGGGAACCTTCGGATATCTTGTAGGTAATAATGACGGCGTTGTTAACGGCGGCGTTGTAGGTCCGTATGTAGGCTATGAGTCCAAGAAGAGGAATCTTATTGTAGGAGGCGCAGTGGGAGAGAATGCTGCGGGTGCTGTTGTGAAGCATATCAGCGGTGCCATGGATCTTAAAGATAACGGTCAAGCTACATATATCGGAGGTATTGTAGGTAATAACAGAGGTACAGTTAAGTCCAATATATTCAGCGGTACCATTGAGAAGAAGAAAACTAATGTTGGCAAAATGGCCATCGGAGGAATCGTTGCACAGAACCTGGGTAACGGTAAGGTTGAGAGTTGCTATCTTGTAGGCGGTAAACTGGATATTCTGGGCTATTGCAGTTATACGGAAGATGATGATGAGAATACTAAGCTTGCCAAGAGTTCTTATGTAGGCGGAATATGCGGAATTAATAATACGGGCTGCAGCATAAGTAATTGTTATGTAACATCTCTTTCAAACAGTGACGCCACATATTCCATGAAGAGACAAAGTTATGTACTTGTTCAAAAAGGTATGGTGGGTGGAATTGCCGCAGTTAACAGAGGAACGCTGACACACTGCGGATATACAGATAAGATTTTTGTTAATGATGCAAATATTAACAATGTTACATATGGATATCCTGTGGCGCTGGATGACAATACTAAAGATATGGTCCTTCTGGATAGGGCAGCTGAGAAAATCAAGGGCGCCATGAGTGGAGATGCAGCTTCTCTTGATGATCTTAACAATATGTTCAAGGTTACTGATGTTAACAGGAGAACTACGGAAGACCAAAACGCTAATAAGGCAGAAGGAGATATGACTGTAGCTGCAGAGGCGGTAATGGGTGAATTAAGCCGTATTTCAGTTGATGCAAATAAGCCGCAATATGCATGGTCAAGGGCTTATTATGGAAATAATTACAGTAATACAGTTAACAAATATATAGTAACACTGGGTAATCTTGACGGCAGATCGGGAAGTAACGGATATGTAGGAGGAATAGCGGGATATAATACAGCTAATGCGACACTTACCAATTGTGCTTCCGGTAAGTGGATAGTGGAGAGTTACCTTCCTACCAGCAGAGATGCGGCTGTTGGCGGAATAGTGGGTGAAAATGCATCCAATGGCAACTTTATATATAATATTAACTTTGCATATGTAAGAAGAGAACTGGAAACACCGGCTTATAATGATTCGGATTATAACAGTGTATCCAATACCAAAACAACAGGCGCCGGATATCACAGATTCCATTATGTAGGCGGCGTTACAGGTGTACAGAGTAATATCACATCTTCATCCTGGGTGGTTGAGGGATGTGTTAATGTAGGTACTGTAGTGAATTATTACGGTAACAATGTAGGTGGCGTTATATCCAAGATTACACATAACTGTGGTACTGTAAGATATTGTTACAATTACGGTCTCTTAATGACAGGTGCTGAATTCAATGCATACAGTAATAATGCAGGATGGTGCGGCACTGCGGGTGGTGTGGTTAATCATATTACCAAGATGAATGTTAACCAGACCATGAATATTATATCCTGTCAGAATTATGGTATTGTTGACTTCCCTATGATGGAAGTTGATATGGATACTGATATTGTTCATAAATATGTTGCGGAAACAACTCGTATAAGTCTTGCCAATGACGGCGGCGGCGTTGTGGGTTGTATTTCTGCATCCAACGGTGATGATGTTCATATTCTTAATGTTATTGATTGTGTTAACGGATCTACTGCCAAGTTATATGTAGAGAGCCAGGGAGGCGGAATCCTAGGCTTTACCGGTGGTAAAACCAATGAAACCGATGCAGGAAACAAACAGTCAAGCAGCGTGCTTGTTAATGTGGACAGCTGCAGAAATTACAGCTCATATATGTATTGCTGTGCATCCGCCAAAGACGGAACAAATTTAAGAACCAATACCACGAATAATATTGGCGGAATATTGGGTAACAGAGATGAATATCCTAATGATAAACTTAATAATCATACCGGTTTCACATCCATGCAGAACTGCATCACAATGAGAATGTATCGTTTCCAGAATGGTGGATATTACAATAATGCAATAAATATGGCAATCGGCATCAAAAACGGTGACAGATACTTAAGTCAGAATCAGCTGTTGTCTTGGGCCAATAATTATTATATAGATGAATTGACATATCATTATACTTATTCCATAGGCCGTCTTAAAGCGGACGGAACATATGAGAATATCAGTTATAATCCGAATAACTGGAGTAACAGTTATTATAATTCCACGTGCGCGAGAATATCAGGCAGTTTCAGTGAAATTACAGAACTAAAGGAAGTTAATAAAAAAACTCCCGGGGCGGTTAAAATTGAAGGTAAAATGAATTATAAAATCGGTCTGTCCAGACTTCAGAGTGTTGCATATGGTGACAAGTATGCTCTTATTGCAGTCAGAGATGAGGGATATTTTTATAACAGTACTAAAGTTAATGATATATTAAATGTTAACAGTGCATGGATTGATACGGTTGATGGTTATAAGGTTGTTAAAGTCAGAGATGATAAAACACATGAAGATGTAATATATGGCGATGTGATTTATGAATTCAAGGAAGTTACACCATTATCCGGAAGAACATATGATTATAATACTGTTTCTTTCCAAACATATGCCGGTAACAGATATAATTCATATCGCAGCGGAACAGCATACGGAAGCAGAATTCCGACAGCGGATGAATATGATATGGATATAGCTGCATTTGATCGAGCTTTCGTTCAATATATTGCAAGATTGCAGGCTAACAGACAACCGGATAAGGCGATTAATGTTAATATCACCCTTTCATCAGAGGGAATTGCAGCCAATGCCGTCACAGACGGAGGTTATAATATCAGATGGGATGTCAAGGATGCAACTCTTACCAATAACGGAACTGCCAATGAGTTCGATATGGTGACAAGTATATATCAAGTTCCGAAAGGTGCTGTATTCGGTGGTTATATTGACGAATCGGGTATAGAGATAACAGGTGACGGTGTTGTACATCTTGAAGACTATGATGAGCAGTCTGTTGTAGTAGGCAGATATAGCGTTTATACGATTCCTGAAGGTTTTGTATTTGAGGATAGATATGATTATTACGTTGTAGCAAGAGTTCGTGACAGCATCAGCACATTAGGCGCCGATTACAGCATAATATCAAATACGGAAGATTATAAGAGCTATGCCAAACTCCTTCCTAAACTCCCTACTCCTGAACTTGAAATAGTAGAATATGAAGGTCAGTGGTATCTTCATTTGCTTAATCCTGAAGATTATATTGATTATGTTTCACTTGATGGATTTGAGATTGGCATAAAATTATATAAAACCAATAATACTTGGGAAAATACTAATGTCAGAATCACTAAAGATAATATAAGTACATTATATGGCGGTAATGGGGATGAATCATCCATACTTACTAATGCCGTATTGATCGGTGATAATAAGGTAATAGTTGCCCAGACAACAGCTAATAACCGTGCAAACGGCTCAGGTATCATATCCTTAAGAGGCTATGCCGTTGCAGATGGATGTCTGACATCGGATGTTCCGGTTATGAATATGTATCTTCCTATGGTTACGGATGTGCAGACTACACTGAGCGAAGTGACGGATAAACTTAATGATACTCAGAATAAACCTGAATATGATGCAACATTTACTTATAACAAATTCAGTGATACGGTTACTCCGTCCATAGCCCAGATATTCCGTCTGGAATTATACGGAACCAAAACAGTTGATGGCAAGAAGGTTAATGAAACCATTGCTCATAAGGAATATTCTCTTAGGGTTGGTGACAGTACTGATATCAGTATAGGATATTATGATGCGCCTTCCGACCTTGACCTGTCTCAGTATGAAACTTTCGCTACGGAGATATGGTATGCTTCCACAGGTATGGGAGATGTATATAATTATTTCCATACTACGGAAGATAAGGCTGCTAATAAACTCAGAACTACAGGATTTATAACGGATTATAATGACGGTGTAACGAAAGCGGATTATATTTATAAATCTGTCAAACTGCCTACTCCTATAATTGAGCCTGTAATTGTTGGATTTACTCCGGATAATAATACGAATAGAAGACCTGTAGCCAATTGGGGCGTAAGACTGGTTAATTATAAAGAGTATGAAGACTACGGTAATGCGGATATTAAATTAGCGGTTTCCGGTAGCAATACTAATCAAAAATATAATTATACATACACATTGCCGGGGGCACTTGCGGGAAGTGCCAATGTTTCATTGTATCCGTCAGGGTATTTTATGAACGGAACAGAAAGAGGAAATCTTCGCTATGTTTCCGCATATGCTGCGATTGCCGGTGGTATCGATTCGGATAAACGTGTGTCTCTTGATAATAAGTCATGGTATATACCGAATAATATGACAAACGGTGATTGGTTTAATGCTACTTTCAAGACTTTAGCGACAGAAGATTATACTGATGAAGATAATCATATCATCACAGGAACTTTCACTTATGACGGAAGCAGACTTAATTATAATGGCGTATTATCATATAATGAGCCGAGCAAAAAGGGTGTAAAAGCTTATTATAAGATTGAAGTATATGCATATGACGCACAAAACAATCCTGTTACACTATATATGAGTGATGATAAACTTATGACTAATACTTCAGGTGACACATCGGCTGTAAGCAAAGATCAGATAAATGTAACTTTGGAGAATAATGATAACCTCAATCTGGGAGATTATCATGATTATCATATTGCAGTATGGTACAGTGCCAATAGTAATGATGAAAGTACCGGTCGTTATGAGGGCTTGATAAAATATTATTTTGATACAGTAGAAGAACTTGTACCTGAGACAGGTTACAGAGAACAGGGCTTCATCAAATATTACAATTCACTGACGGGTAAATATGAATATTATTATTCAGCTGTGGTTGCATACAGGGATCTGTGTGAGACTAATAATTATGCTAAGCTTTATATGGAAAACAGCACAAATGCTGCAACCATTAACGGTGCACCTGTAGCAGAAGGAAGTCTGGTTAAGTGGACTAAATTTGATACAACTAATGAACATAATAAATACAGTGTTGAAGAAGTAGTATATGAGTTGCCTCATGATTCCGAATTTGCTACAAAAGAAGATTTGGTAGCATATATTCAGGCTAATAATCTGAGCCCGATAGCAACAGTTGTTGATACAGTTGAAGGATCAGCAATCGGAATTGGTCAGGCTCAAATTGAAAGTTTGGCTTCAATAACATTGGATTATGCTTCAAATGCATATTATGCTCTTGTAAGAGTAAAGGATTTAACTTCGGATGAAGTATTATATAGTAAGCAGGTAATGGCTAAGGTGGCTCATATTCCACCGACTCCGGTTATTGCATTTACTTGTGTTGATTACAGCACAGCTTCCTGGTATGCATATCTTGTTAACTGGAAAGAGTTTGAAGGAACAGGTGCAATAATACATCTTACCGCTTCTGATAATTTCGGAACCCTTACTGAAATGAGATATGGTAATAATAACAGTAATCCTGTTGTGGTAATTGATACATCTAATCCGCAATCAATTGGTGGATTTAATTATGCTGTGCCTATTGGCTGGATTGCACAGAATACGCGTTATAATAAGTATATTGCTGCCTATGCTACAGCCGGTGATTACACTACGGATGTTTATTATCATAATAGGGATGATAAAATAATATGGTTTACATGTAGTTATGCACCGGCAAGTGGAGATTCAGATCTTAAGTTTAATTCTGTTGAACTTGCGCATGCTGATGCAACAAATGTTAGTATAACTACTGTTGAAAATTCAGGTACATACAATTTTGCTTATAACGGTACGTATAAGTTTGTTTCCGGAAATCCTAATAAACCTTATCAAATTTCCGTAAAGACTGAGGTTTATGCGTATAAAGGAGGTGTTCCTTATACATTGTATATAGGGGATGCAACCAATCTTGCATATACTAATAATGCTCAAAGTACAATGCCAATTGATATTGCATTTAGTACCGACGTTGATCTCAGTCAATATACTGATTTCCATGTGGCTGTTTGGTTGAGTGAGACAGGTATTTATAATGGATCACATACTAAAACAAATGATGGTGGAAGAAGAAATTACTATTATACGGAAATTACACCTGAAATGGCTGCAAACCTTGGTGGAACAAGAGATACAAGAGATAATGGTGTTATTACAGATATAAGCGCGGGAGAAACTAATCCTAAATATTATTATGCATCAAGTATTACCTCAGCAAATAACTTGCTTAGTGCAAAATATAATTTTGTTACGGAAGATGTTTTGGATGGATTAACTGTAACTGTTGTTCCGGCGCCTCAACCGGCTCCTCCGGCACCAGGTAATGGTAGCGGAAATAATACTAATAGTACAAACAGTACTAATAGTGCACTACTTACAAGCATGATGCCAATGCCTGCAGCTGGTTCGGCTATACCGACTGAAACAGGTATTGATGCTGCTAATGGTGAGAATACCGATAATACTGCAAATACTGCTACAGATCAGACTGATGCTAATAATCAGACAAATACTGATAATACAGCAGGAGACGAGAATCAGGGTGTAGATAATACAACACCAACTGATGCTAATGCTGATCCGACTGGTGATCCTGCAAATACAGATAGTACAAATACTGATAATTCAGGAAACGGAGATAATCAGGATAATAACTTACCTGAGAATCCTGCAAGCTTGCCGGATAATCAGAATCTGGGCGGCAGTGAATCTGCAAATACTGATAATACATCAGGTGACAGTACTCAGGCTACTGATACTCAGAATACTGACAGTCAGGCAACTGATAATAATGATAATAATAGTGGAGATAGTTCTGCTAATGGTAACTAATATGAGATTAAATGATTATTCACAAAAGAATAAAAACAAAGGCGCAGCCATGATTGTTGTAATCATGGCTATGAGCGTCGTTATGATTTTGTGCTTAACTCTTATAGTTGGTGCTTATCAGATGTTTGCCACAGTTAATGATGAAGGCAGGGATGAGTTCTATAATCAGCAGGCAATATCAATGTCTGAGGTTATTAAATCAAAGGTAACAGCTGATGCGGGAGTTGACATAACATTGCCAGATGGAAGTCTGGAAGATTATATCAGCGTTTTTGCTGCAGATCAGGATAATACACATGTTACCAAGACTCTTAAGACTCCGGCTGATGGAGATTATTATGGAATGAATATCACTCTTGAAAGACAGAGAATCTCTGGAAGTGGCTGCGATATGGTAGTAAGAGTTGAGGTTGTGGAATCAAGCGGTGAAGTAATGGCTGTATGTACCACTAAATATCAGGTGAAAGTATCAGAAAATGCAGGAAATAAGATTTGTACTTATGATTTCTATGCATATTATTAAGGTGTCATATGAAGAAGAAAATTAAAAATACAATTTTATATGATAATAAAGGAATCGCCATGACAGAAGTGGTAGTTGCTTTCCTGCTGCTTACAATTCTTCTTGGACTAGTTTATTCCTGCATTCGTTTCTCATCACAGATGACAATGAAGGCAACTGATACTGACAGAGAGTATCAGGAATATTCACAGGTTATGTCAACCAAATTTGTGGATGAGAATGGTAAATATAATTATGCTTTGGGTGGAACTGATAAGACGGTTTCCTTTACAGATGAAGAGGGTAACAGTGTTACACTTGAGACCAAGATTGCAAATGTAGATGTTACGGTTAATGAAAGAACCAGACATATTCATGTATATTCAACAGGTAATTAGGATACGTTATGAAAAGTAAAACTTATTTACAAAATAATAAAGGTGTAACTATGGTGGAACTGATAGTTTCATTTGCACTTCTTGCCATATTCTTATCCGTAGTTACAATGACAATCTCTGATGTGATGACAACATACTTCAGGCAGCAAAAACTGATGAGTATGTATACTGTTGCAGATACTGTAATGGGAGAGTTAAGAGATGAAATCGCAACCATGCAGGGCTCAGAGTTAAAGGGCGGTGCAGGCAAGGGTTATATCAAACTTCGTGATGAAAGCGGAGCAGCAATAACAGCTGTAGATGCCAATGGTAAGTATACCGGTACAACGATAGAATTCTTACAGTCCAATACTTTGGATGGCCCGATTATGATGCAGATTGATACTCTTGGAACCGAGGCTCCTATTATTGATTCTGAATCAATTGTTAAGACTAAGGCTGAAAATATTAATCCAAAACGTCTAACAATGCGTTATTATCTGCAGTTTTCTGAAAATAACCTGGATTATAAGGGGCTTTATCTGGATAAACTTTGTAATGGTACAAAGGCTTTATCAACTTATAATACATTAAATCCAGGTATTATGACGGCAGGAACCAAAGTTATCTGGGATGGAGAGGAAAGACTTCCTGAAACCATGTATCAGGGATATGATGTACAAATATCATATTCAGTTGATCCAAAAAGTGTGACTGTTAACGGTGAGAACAAGTTGCTCGTTACGACAGTTGAAGTTACTGTTCAGATACTTGAAGAGGATACAGTTAAATATGAAAAGGTAAGGACAATAGGCCTTGAGAATCCTGTATATTATAAGACTGAAGCCACAACATACAGCGATAAATAGGAACTCATAACATTTTATTGGTAAATCAGCCATATTAATTGCGATATATGTGATTATAGTGATATAATCTGTATATAAATAAAACGGAATTTGCAAAAAAGGACTAAATAATTTAAAGCAAAAAACCGATAATAAAATTGTAATGAAGAAAATGAACTTCAAGGAGGGAATGTTAATGAAAAAGATTAATAATGAAAAGGGTTTTACATTAGTTGAACTTATTGTTGTTTTGGTTATCCTTGCTATTTTAGCAGCTATGCTGGTTCCAGCATTACTTGGATTTATCGACAGAGCTAAAGAAGGTAAGTATGAAGAAGAAGTACATTCAATTTATACAGCACTTCAGGTAATTAATGATGAGAGATATGCTACAGGCGCTGATCCGGTTGCTGCAGCTGATTTGGGTTCTAATGACGCCGCTAAGAAGATTGATGATGAACTTAATAAGATGATTGCTCCTGCTAAGGTTACTGGAATAACAAGCATTGAATATGCAGATGCTAACGATAGCAAAGGCAAGTATACAATTAAAGGATTTGTAGTTACGTTTACATCTCAGGATGGAACAGAAAATCTTACAGGTACTCTTTCAGGTGGTTCTGTAAAAGTTACAATTCCTACTACAACAAATAATAATAACAACAACAATAATAATGGTGGCTGATAATTAGTCATAAAATAATTAAAATGTAAATAACTAATCCCTCTCCAAAACGGAGAGGGATTTTTTATGTAAAAAAATGCCAAAAAACATTGAAAAAATAAGGGTTTTTTAATGACATAACGGTAAAAAAATGATATAATATACATTGGATTTGGTGTGATTTTATGTCTACCACTCTAAAATGTGTAATAAATTAACAAATATGATTGCATAATGGGAGGACCTTATGCCAGAAACATATATTGTAGATAATGGGGAAAATACTGATATTGCCAAGTATGAGAGAAGGTTACGCTTCTACCGTATTCTGGTTGTATTCGTGGTGATTGCTGTTCTCGGCGTCGCAGGTTTTGCCTACGGTTCAATTAATTCTAACTGCAAAAAGGTTTTGAGGGAAGCCAAGGATGCGCGTATTGCAATGCGCATGCTGGCAATAGAAGAGTATGGCCTTGAGAAACCTTTATACAATCCGGATTCCCCAACAGGTTTATATGATGGAGCTGCTGAAAGAATCTCTGCTCTTAGCAGGACTGATGGAAAGATTGTTCTGACAGCCTGGAGTAAAGAAGACAGTGATGTTTTGGCATTTACTTATACAAAGGGTAAATATACAGTTGTTTATTCGAGAGATCCAAAACTGGCAGGTGATGGTGAAGGCACTCTGGATGGAAGTGAGTGGCAGGTCTATTACTATGTTAAGGTTCTTCAGTTTCAATAAGTAAGGCGTGATATGGAGATTATTTTAGATATTATTGCAATTGTCTTATTGTTCGCTCTTGGTGCAGTGGCAGGTTCAGTAATCAATGTGCTGACATATAGAATAGAGCATAAGAAACCGCTTATGAAAGGCGATATAATATGCGATGACTGCGGCGCTACGCTTAAGGCGAGAGAAATTATTCCGATAATCAGTTTCATCGCACTTAAGGGTGAATGCCCATACTGCAAAGCAAAGATTCCTGCAAGAGAGATTGTGGGAGAGATAATATTCGGCTTAATGTTTGTTATTTTGTTTTACAGATTCGGATATACAGGAACAATTCTCAGCTCACCTGTATTAATTGATGCACTTAGCATTACAGTTAATATGACATGGCTTAAGATATTGTCCCTTGTTGGAATATATTTGATTTATATGATTTTATATGCGCTTTCACTGATGTGCATAGAGGTTAAGAAAATAATGACAGTGACGGCGATTTTGCCAGTGTTAATGATGGCAGTGCTGTTCTGCGGATATATGATAATTAAAATGATAATCTGATATGGAGGCTGTTTATGGCGAATTACAGATATCGTGCTCAGGATGCGGAAGGTAAGGTAGTAACCGGACTTCAGAATGCAGCAGATGAGCAGGAACTTCATCTTAGATTAAGAGCCAAAGAGTTGATGCTTCTTGAGTGTAAGGAAATTACGGGAAAGAAGTTTTACAAGGCTTTTAAGAATAAGACTTTAGCTGAATATTCAAGGCAGATAGGAACCCTCCTTCGTTCCGGTGTTACACTTGTTAAAGCCCTTCAGATGTTATCTGAAGATGAGGCGGCAACGCCATATGAGAAGGAAGTTTATACTGCAATAACCAACAATGTTATGCAGGGTGTTCCTTTATCGGAAGCAATGGAAAACTTAGGTGGTGTATTCCCGCCGCTTATGATAAATATGTTCCGTTCAGCAGAGAATACAGGTAACATGGACGCTACGGCGCTAAAGGTTGCGGACCAGTATTCCAAGGAAGACAGACTTAATTCCAAGGTTAAGAGTGCTACGATTTATCCTAAGATTCTTAGTGTAATTATTGTACTTGTTGTGGCGATTATTTTTGGATATGTTCTGCCTCAGTTTGATGACTTGTTCCAGTCAATGCCGGTATTACCGCTTCCGACAAGAATAATGTTATTCATCAGTGATTTTGTTAAGAATTACTGGTATGCGATTATCATTTTTGTTGCAGTAGTTTGGACGGCCTGGTATTTTATCAAGAAGATTCCGGTAGTCATCTATGTACTCGACAGAGCGAAGGTTCATCTTCCAAAACTTGGAAGGCTGTTTAAGGTTATTTATACAGCAAGATTTGCAAGAACTTTAAGCTCACTTTACAGTTCAGGTATTCCTATTATCAACTGTCTTTCAATTGCGAAGAAGACTATTGGTAATGCATATATAGAAGCACAGTTTGATCAGGTTATTGCAGATACTCAGGCCGGTGAGCCGTTATCTGTAGCGCTTGGCAAGGTGGATGGTTTTATAGCCAAGATGATATCTTCTGTAAGAGTTGGTGAAGAGGCGGGCAGCCTTGAATCAATGCTTAATTCCATCGCAGATGACATGGAATTCGAATCAGAGAGAGCTATTCAGCAGATGGTTGCAATGATTGAGCCGGTTATGATTATTGTCATGGCTGTAATAGTAGGATTCATTATGATATCAGTTATTGTACCGATTTATCAGTCTTACTCAACCATCGGTGCAGGAAGTATGTAAATTATTACTTAAAATATAAAGATAAAGCTATAAGGAGAGATTATGGCAGTTACAGTTTATTTATCCAATACGGATATTGAAGTGCTTATCGGAAGCGGATCGGGTAAGTCAGTACAGGTTAAGAAGATGTATTCAGCGCAGTTGCCTGAAGGCTGTGTTCTTAACGGTGTTATTACTGACGCAGGTTCATTGGTTGATACCATTGGAAGCATGTGGAGACAGTGCAAGTTACCGGCTAATGATGTTGAACTTGTTGTTAACTCACCACAGATTATGGTAAGGGTTCCTGATATTCCGATTCAGAATGTTCAAAAGAGTGTTTCATACCTTAGAAGAGAATATGCTGAGAAGAATGAAGATCAGCTTCTTGGTTTCTATCGTCTGTTTAATGACAGTAAGAAGAAGACTTCCAAGGTTTGTGCTGAGATTGCGGACGGGGATTTTATCAATACGTATTTGCAGGTATTCGCTGAGGCGGGTGTTAAGTTATCCGGTATTCAGAGTGCGGTAGGTGCGGCTATTAACTTTTTCCACAAGACTGATTTTGCACAGGGTGGAAACAGCGTTGTACTTATCCGTGATGGCATGACAGTTACTGCGATTCTCTTTGTAATGGGTGTTTATTATTACTCATCAACAAACAGACTCTTTAATACACCGGGTACTGAAGAGTATGCAAATGAACTTGCGAAGATTATCAATCAGATTGATCAGTTCTCACGTTCACAGAAGATTGAGAATCCAATTTCAGCCATCTATCTGGCAGGCATGGAAGCAGGAGATGATGCTTTATGTAAGGTGGCATTTGAGGATGTATTATCAACAGCCGTTAATGTAAGAACGCTTACATCAGTTAAGGGCGTTAATACATCGGGTGCCGGCAAGAATATTGACAAGATTTTCTATCCGACAGCGGCCCTGATGCCAAGACAGGATGATGTAAATATCCTTAAATCAATCAAGAAGGAAAAGAGCGAGAAAGAGGTTAAGAGAGAGACTTTCATTAAGCGCTATGTGCCTTATGTTCTTACCGCTCTTGTAATGATAATAATTACAGTTATCGTATTTGTGATTCATATTAAGAATACTGTATATCTTGCATATCTTGAGAATTATAATTTAGATACTGCAAACAGATATGCGGTTATGGATTATGACAAGGCAGCCAATGATGTGGCACTTCTTAATCAGCACTACGGCGGACTTAAATTAATGGAGAAGCATATTAATTCATATCCGGCTCCTGTAAGCCGCGTAATTGAGGTGATTGAGGCTGATGCGCAAGGCGTTGGCGAAGTTGTTGTAACAGGTTATGATTCAACATCAGGTGAGCTTGAATTTACTACAAGCTTTACAAATGTTATGTCCTTAAATGAGTTTATTACAAGGCTTAAGGGCGAGGATATTTTCACCAATGTAGATTATAAGGGTTATACAGAAAATGTAGGTCAGGATTCATGGACGGCTATTCTTTCCTGTGCTTTGGCAGAAGAAGCCGGAAGAGATCAGGTGCCTGTTATTGTTACTTACCCTGATGAAGAAGAATCAGAGGAGGTGAGCGAATAATGAATAGCACAATGACTGAAAGAGATAAAAAGTTATTATACATGCTTGGCTTTATTATCATTATTTTCTTCTTTATTATTGCTTTCATAAGACCGCTTCTTAGAGCAATAAACAAGAATAATGAGGCCATTGCAGAGGCACAGGTTGTTCATGATGAAATCGAACTTAAGATGGAAAGATTACCTGTACTTGAGGCATATAAAGAGAAGGTTGAGAAGAAGGTTGACGGTTATGCAAAACGTTACTATGAAGTAATGGATTCTACCAAAATCGACGAACTCTTAACAGGTTATGTATTAGGACATGGTCTTAAGGCTGTAAACCTTTATATTGATATGCCAAAGGAAAGCGAAGTTTTAGTTGCCTATATCAATTCAGATGAGTGGGAAGAAGAGGTTCATAATGTATCATCTTCAGCTTCAGTAACTGATGAGGAATATGATGCTTTCGGCATTTCAAGTGCACCGGTTATCGAGGATTTAAATTCACTTGATGATGCTGTTGATGAAGTAATGGATACATCACGTGCCGGCGTATATGCAGCAACAGTAACAATTGATGCATATGGTACACCTGATAATCTTCAGAAGTTATTGGATGACCTTGTTGCAAATCCATCAATCAGAGTAACAGGATTTAACTGGAGAGAGACAGCAGGTTCAGGCTTCTCATATGTTGATGGTCAGCTGGTAGAGCTTGAAGAGAAAGACATGCAGCTTCAGATTAACCTCGAAGTTTACATGTATGACAGCGGTATTGAGGAATAAGTAAGCAAATAAATTATATTATCGGAGGATGATATGGATACAAGTATTATTCGTAAATTACGACTTGGTGATACCCTCATAGAAATGGGATATATTACTGATGAACAGTTAGGTCAGGCACTGGCTTATCAGAAGGAACATAAGGGAGAGAGAATCGGTGGTATTCTTATAACTCTTGGTTTTATTACTGAGCGTCAGATGCTTAATGCATTGGCTGAAAGACTTAATATTCAGGTGGTTGATATTTCTGACTGTTCAGTTGATATTAATGCAGTTGGACTTATTCCAGAGCAGCTGGCAACCAAGTATAACATGCTTCCAATTGGAATTGATAATGATCAGCTTCTTTTGGTTGTTAATGATCCTCTTGATTTGTATGCCATTGAAGACATTCGCCAGACAAGTGGTAAGAGCATCCAGCTTTATCTTGCTGAAGCACAGCCACTTAAGAATGCCGTATCATATTACTATTCAGAAATTTCAGCAAAGAGTGCTGTTGCGGCAGCCAACTCATCCAAGTCTGAAACAGAAGTTGATGAGATGGTTATTGATACATCAGATGGTGATGACGATACACCTATCATTAACCTCGTTAACAGCTTACTTGAAAAAGCATACCTTGATAATGTATCAGATATTCATATCGAGCCATTTGAGAAGAATACAATGGTTCGTATGCGTATAGATGGCGCGATGGTTGATTATGTTACACTTCAAAAGAACATTCATGCATCATTAATCGCCAGAATCAAAATCATGGCCGAGCTTGATATCGCAGAAAGAAGAGTACCTCAGGATGGTCACTTCAGAGCGCGTATCCAGGATCAGATTGCTAACGTCAGAGTATCACTTATTCCTACAACATTCGGTGAAAAAGCGGTATTAAGACTCCTTGCAAGTAATGCTAAAATTGATTATTCAGATACCTTTGGTATGAATCCAGAAAACTATGCCAAGGTTCAGAAGATGCTTCAGTCCTTAAATGGTATTATTTATATGACAGGTCCTACAGGTTCAGGTAAGTCTACAACACTTTATATGATGCTTGCAGAACTTAGTAAGAAACCGGTTAATATTTCAACAATTGAAGACCCTGTAGAGAAGAACCTTCCAAGACTTAATCAGATGCAGGTTCATCCGGTAGCAGGTCTTACATTCGAAGTTGGTCTTCGTGCACTTCTTCGTCAGGACCCTGATATTATCATGGTTGGTGAGACAAGAGATACAGAAACTGCCAACATCTCAGTAAGAGCAGCTATTACAGGTCACCTTGTATTATCAACACTCCATACCAATGACGCAGCTTCATCAGTTATCCGTCTTGTGGATATGGGTATTGAGCCATATATGTTATCAAGTGCTCTTGATGGTATTATTGCACAGCGTCTTGTTCGTAAAGTCTGCCCATACTGCTCAACTGATGGGGAGATGACTGAGGCGGAGGCTGATTTTGTCGGAAAGATTATTCCTAGAGTAAAGATTGCTCATGGATGTAATTACTGTAATAATACAGGTTATTCAGGACGTATTTCAATTCATGAAATTCTCCTTGTGGATAAGCCGATAAGAGCGATGATTGCAAAGGGTGCAACAACTGAGGAACTTAAGGAATATGCGATTCAGTACCAGGGTATGAAGACTCTTAAGGATTCCTGTACAGAGCTTGTTGAGCAGGGAGTTACCACAATGGAAGAGTTTAGAAGGGTTGCTTATTTTGACTAAGGAATATAAGTTTTATGGCTGGGAAGGCTGTGACTGTAGGCCTTTGAAGGCGTTAAAAGGTGTGGCTGATCCCAGGGATATGTATGATATTTTATCGAAGATATGGTGCGAATATACATGCGCGCCGAGGCTTCGTGACGGTTGGTCAAAGGATAATATGACTTTAGGTCAGTGTTCCATAACTGCATTTTTGGTGCAGGACTTCTTTGGGGGAGAGGTATATGGAGTGCTCAGGCCGGGAGGAAATTACCACTGTTATAATGTGATTGGTGATGTGGTTTTTGATTTGACATCGGAGCAGTTTGGGGATGAGGTCTTAAGTTATGAGAAAAATCCGGTGCAAAGAAGAGAGGATCATTTTGCCAAGGCCGAGAAGTATGAGAGATATTTGTACTTGAAGGCGGAGTTTGAGAAGGTAGTTATGTAAACTGCGCGTGGCGGCGTGGGATGCGTAGAGTTATGTAAACTACGTGAGTGCAGCGTGCCCGGATGCAGCGGCAAAGGGGATGCTACGGAATTTGGAGTTATGTAAACTGCTTGGGCGCGGCGGGCCGGCGTGAGGCGGATGAAGGTTTGGGCAAGTTTGTGATAAGGTGGGGTTAGTGTTCGAGAAACTTTTTAAGTTAAGTGAAAACAGGACTAATAAAAGGACAGAAATAACTGCGGGCATAACTTCATTTATGACTGTTTCTTATATTTTGGCCCTGGCTCCGAATATACTTACAAATTTTAAAACCGAGGGCGGACAGGAATTATGGAATGCCATCTTCATGGCTACCTGTATAGCTTCAGCCATAGGTATGATATGTGTGGCATTAATTGCCAACAAACCGTTTATAATAGGTCCCGGTATGGGGCCTAATACATTCTTTGCATTTGTATGCGCCAACATTGCCGCGATGACCGGCATGTCTTATATCGAGTCTTATCAGACGGTTCTATGTATTGTTTTATTTGAAGGAATTATATTTATAATCTTTTCCGTGCTTAGTGTGCGCGATAAGATTCTTGATGCAATTCCTCTGCCTGTAAGAACAGCCATTGCGCCTGCAATCGGCATGATGCTTATTAATATAGGCCTTGGTTCTAACTGCGGCGTAAGGGCAGAAGATGGAAGAACATTCTATGTTTTAAGGGATTTCTTCGGATCTTTAACTCCTTCCTTTGCCAAGGCAAATATGGGCGATGCCTATGCCAGCGTTGTACTTAACTGCATAGTTGTTCTGGTAGGATTTTTTGTAATTCTGATTCTTTCCCTTAAGGGATTCAAGTTCTCTGTAATCGCCGGAATTCTGGTTTCTTCATTATTTTACTGGATAATGGAATTCATAATGTTCAGACGCAATCCTTTTGAAGTTTTATTTACATCTTCATGGAAACCACCGGTGAAAGACCTGGTTGACATAACGTTATTTAAGTTTAATTTCCATGGGCTTATGCAGATAGGGTGGTTATCGTTTATAACACTTTTAATTACATTTTGTTTAATGGATATGTTCAGTATTATCGGAACTCTTGTAGGCGTTGCCGATAAGGTTGGAATGATAGATTCAAATGGTAAGATGAAAGATACGGGAAGACCGCTGCTTGCCAACTCGATTGGTATTGTATCCGGTGCAGCTTCCGGTACTTCAACACTTGTTACTTTCGTTGAATCTGCAGCAGGAATAGGTGCAGGCGGAAGGACAGGTCTTACATCACTTACAACAGGCATAATTATGCTTATGTGTATGTTTATATCACCAATAGCCGCTGTGATTCCGGCGCCTGCCACATCAGCAGCCCTGGTTTATACGGGTGTTTTGATGGTATCAGATTTAAGAAGGATTAATTTTGCAGATATTGCATCATTCGTTCCAACAGCCCTTATGCTTCTGGCCATGCCGGTATCAGGATCCATAGGCGATGCGATAGGACTTGGAATGATTTCTTATACAATTATTCAGACATTTCTTGGAAGATATAGAAAGATATCTGTGATCACTTATATAATCAGCGCGATTTTCCTGGTGAAGTTTTTCCTGATAGTGTAAAGAACATTACATAACAACTTTGTTGCGGCCGGTATTTTTGCCTTCATAGAGTTTGTCGTCGGCTTTGGAGATTGTGGCCTCGATGCCGTTTATCTCGGAGTAGTCCTCAAGGCCTGCAGTGATTGTTATGTTTAATTTGTTATTCTTATAATAAAATGGCGTATTCTCGATAGAGGTACGGATATTGTCAAGAATCTTGTATGCCTGGTCGGCGGTCATATTCTCGAATGTGAATAAGAATTCCTCGCCGCCCCATCTGGCAACTCGTCCACGACCTTCAATAGCCTTGCGAAAAATATCCGACACGGACTGAAGTATATAATCGCCGCTGTCGTGACCGTAATTATCATTTACTTTCTTAAAGAAATCGATATCGGCGATGGCAATGGCGAAGTTGTCATTCTTTCTGGCGTGCTCGTATGCAAGAGTTGATAAGTATTCGTTCATGGAACGACGGTTATATAACTGGGTGAGAGGGTCGATGGTGGCCATTTTTAACAAATCTTCATTGGCCTGACGAAGACTCTCCTCAGTTGAGTTAAATTTCTTATTGAAGTAATAGGAAATGAAAGCAAGGGATGTGCTGTACAAAAGGGCTGCCAGAATATCCATTGCTATAAGTATGCCACGTCTTGATGTTGGGATGCTTCCATAGAATGCGGAGAAAATCGCCAATGCGGACATAATTGTAATAAATACCTGTGTGAGGCGGATTTTGACCTGTCTGTCCAAAGACGTGCTGTAATATGTCAAAATGATTGCCACAATGATGCTCCACTGATAATGGCATCTCCAACCCATAGTTATTGCAAGGGTGCAGGATGATGCTACCAGGGTGCCGATAAGAGTGTAGTATCCGATTTTGTTCAGGCCTTCATATGTGAAGATAAAGCACATAAGGCTTGAAGCCACGAAGATTAAACATATAATTGCTGCTACATATTTATAAAGAAATGTCATTAAGAGGGATGAGATAAGAAAATAGGCGATGTAATCCAAAGAGATGATGCGGATGAGCATAGCGGCATCCTGAGACTCATTTCTTTCCTTAACATCCAGGGTTATGAAACCGGTTATGAAATTCCAATATTTTCTAAACATAATCCCGCTCCGAAACTAATAAACTGTGGTACAAAATTAACCAAGAATATTATATCATATAAGTAATACAAAATCAAAAAAAAGCCTATGGGATGTTGACTTTTCACCTAAAGGTAATATAATTTTATATTGATATGCTTTTTTATAACAGATTGAAACAGGAGGAAAACTCATGGCATTATTTACAGGTGCTGCTTGTGCAATCGTAACTCCATTTAAAGCTGATGGTTCAGTTGATTACGAGCAGTTTGCTAAAAACATTGAATTTCAGATCGAAGGAAAAACAGATGCCATAGTTGTGTGCGGCTCAACAGGTGAAGCTTCAACACTTACTATGGAAGAACATATGGATGTAATAAAGTACTGTGTAGAGAAGGTTAACAAGCGTGTTCCTGTTATTGCAGGTACAGGTTCTAACTGCACAAAGACAGCTATTGAATTAACAAAGAAGGCTGAGGAAGTTGGAGTAGATGCAGTTTTAATCGTTGCTCCTTACTACAACAAGCCAACACAGAAGGGCTTATATCAGCATTTTAAGGCTATTGCAGATTCAGTTAAGATTCCTGTAATCCTTTATAATATTCCTGGCAGAACAGGTGTTAATGTTCAGCCTCAGACAATCGTTAAGCTTTGCAGAGAGGTTCCAAATATCATTGGTACCAAGGAAGCAACCGGAGATTTATCACAGGTTGCAAGACTTATTGCTTTAGGCGGAGATGATGTTGATGTTTATTGTGGTGATGATAATCAGACACTTCCATTCCTTTCACTTGGAGCTAAGGGTGTTATCTCAGTATTATCAAATATTGCACCTACAGAGACACATCAGATGTGCCAGGACTTCTTCGATGGTAATGTGAAGAAGGCAACAGAAACACAGATTAAGGCTATTGCATTAATTGATGCATTATTCTCAGAGACAAATCCTATTCCTGTTAAGAAGGCCATGAATCTTATGGGCAACTGGGCAGGACCTATGAGAGCACCTCTTACAGATATGGAAGAGGAACATGCTAAAGTTCTTGAAGATGAAATGCGTAAGTTTGGACTTAAATTCTAAGTAAGTTAATGTGGTGGCAGAGGTTTAGGCTGATGCCACCATTTTTGTTTTTTTGAGGAGGATTGTAAACATGGTTAAAGTTATAATGCATGGTTGTAATGGTAAAATGGGAAGAATCATTACAAGATTGGTTGAAGGCATGGAAGATGTTGAGATCGTAGCAGGTATCGATGCTTTGGACAGCGTTGTTGTTAATACATATCCAGTGTACCGTAATATTAATCTTTGCGGTGTTAAGGCTGATGTAATTATTGATTTTGCAGTAGCAGGAGCGCTTGATATGCTTCTTGATTATGCGCTTACCAATAAGACACCTATCGTACTTTGTACAACAGGTCTTAATGAGGAGCAGATTAAGAGAGTTGAGGATGCATCAAAGAAGATTCCTATTTTAAGAAGTGCGAACATGTCACTTGGTATTAATCTTCTTATGAAACTGGTTAAGGATGCAGCGAGAAGTCTGGAGCCGGCGGGTTTTGACATAGAGCTTGTTGAGAAACATCATAATCAGAAACTTGATGCTCCAAGTGGTACAGCTTTGGCGCTGGCTGATTCGATTAATCAGGAACTTGGTAATAAATATAATTATGTTTATGACAGATCCCAGAGAAGACAGGCACGTGATTCCAAGGAGATTGGTATCAGCGCTGTCAGAGGCGGCACAATTGTGGGTGACCATGATGTGATTTTTGCAGGCGAGGATGAGGTTATTACCATCAGTCACAGTGCATATTCAAGAGCGGTATTCGGAAAAGGGGCAATTGCGGCAGCTAAGTTCTTAGCTGGCAAGGAGCCTGGATTGTATACAATGAGTGACGTGATTGGATAATCGCCAGGTTTGTGCCAGTAGGGACGGGGGAAAGTGCACCTTGTGCCGATTGGGTGATGCCAGTAGGGACGGGGGAATGTGCACCTTGTGCCAACGGGGACGCTCAGCGTGACGGGGCGATGCCAAGTGGACCGGGGTAATGTGCATATTTTGGAGGTTTGAGTGAGTTTTAGGCCTTGTATTGATATACATAATGGAAAAGTTAAGCAGATAGTGGGTTCTTCGCTTGAAGACAGCGGAAGAGTAACTGAGAATTTCGTGTCGGACAGGGACAGTGCCTACTATGCAAGGCTTTATAAAGAGCATGGGTTAAAGGGTGGTCATGTTATTATCCTTAACGGCCAGGGCAGTGAATACAGGAAGGCGAGTGAAGAGGCGGCATTCGCGGCTTTGGAGGCTTATCCGGAAGGACTGCAGGTTGGCGGTGGAGTGGATGATAAGAATGCGATGACTTATGTTAACCATGGCGCATCCCATGTAATTGTTACTTCTTTTGTATTTGAGGGTGATGAGTTATGTAAACCCAAGATGGAGAGTCTGGCGAAGGCTGTTGGAAAGAACAGGGTTGTAATTGACTTATCGTGTGTGAAGACAGAAGAAGGATATATGGTTGCCTGCAACAGATGGCAGACAATTACAAAGATTAAGCTTGATGAGAATCTGGCAGGAGAACTTAGTAAATACTGCGATGAATATCTGATTCATGCCGTTGATGTGGAAGGAAAGCAGGGCGGTATTGATGAAGCGCTGGTTGAGATGCTTGGTAAGTGGGATATATGCCCGGTGACCTATGCAGGTGGAATCAGAAATCTGGAAGACGTTAAGAAGATAGAAGAGATTGGGCGCGGCAGGGTTAATTATACAATCGGATCTGCGCTGGATATATTCGGAGGAAGCCTTTCGTTTGAGAGTGTGGTTTTAATTAGATAGAATAATAAAATAATTAATGCTGGTTTGACATAACTTGCGAGTGCAGCGGCAATCGCAGCCGGCGACGCGGGACTGGGTAGAGAAGCGCGATGGCGCGGCGAGGGTTGCGCGGTCGAAGAAAAAGGTAGCCAGCGGGTGCGGCAGGCAGGGCGGTTCGGCGAGCGGCGTGTAGGTGGCGGCGCGTGGGCAGTAAAATAAAAAAATAAAACCGAGACATCATGTCTCGGTTTTTTAGTTTCCTTAATCTGTGTTACTTTGTGTTTCTTATAAATGCTTAATACTTAAAACTTAAATATAGTAATTTATAAATAGGCACGAGTACTGATTAATTATAACTTGGTTACGTTGATAGCCTGAGGACCCTTGTCACCCTCTTTGATTTCGAACTCAACAGCCTGACCTTCGTCTAAAGCCTTGAATCCGTCACCAGCGATTCCTGAGTAGTGAACGAAGATGTCTTTGCCACTTTCATCAGAAATAAAGCCGTAACCTTTTTGGTTGTTAAACCATTTAACTGTACCTTTCATCGTACATACCTCCAAAAATATAAAAATCGTTGCCTTGGCAACATAATTACAATATCATATTTGACCAAAATTGTAAAGAAAAAGGAAACTTTGACTATTTGGGGATTTTGTGGTAATCTTGTAAAGTTAAATAATTTAATTATTTAACGGGGTAAAGCATCGGGTAGAAAGGCGAGAAATGAAAAAAGTAAAAGAAATCTTAAAAGAACTTTTTATTGATGGCTTAAGTGGAATGGCTACAGGTCTGTTTGCCACACTTATTATTGGTACCATCGTATCAACAGCAGGTGGCTATGTTCCGGGCTTTGTAGGTACATATATGGTGCTGATGGGTAAAATGGCCATGATGCTTACAGGTGCAGGTATCGGTGTTGGTGTTGCCTGCAAACTTAAGGCAAGCCCGTTAGTTACACTTTCTGCAGGTGTTGCCGGTCTGATCGGTGCTTTCGCTTCACAGCTTATTGCCGGTACGGTTTTAGTTGATGGACTTATGCATTTCAGGGCTCCTGGTGAACCACTGGGTGCTTTCATTGCAGCAATGGTTGCAATTTATATTGGAAGACTTGTTTCAGGCAAGACAAAGGTTGACATAATATTGACACCTTTAGTATGTATATTACTTGGTGGAACAGTAGGTCTTATTCTTGGACCTCCGATTTCACATTTTATGACATTAGTTGGCGATTTAATTAAGTTTGGTACAGAACAGGCACCATTCCTTATGGGTATCATTGTTTCTGTACTTATGGGTATTGCACTTACACTTCCTATTAGTTCTGCAGCAATCGGCGTTATTCTTGGACTCAGCGGATATGCAGCAGGTGCAGCTACAGTTGGATGCTGCGCAAACATGGTGGGCTTTGCGATTGCAAGCTTTAAGGATAATAAGTGGAACGGTCTTTTTGCACAGGGACTTGGAACAAGTATGCTCCAGATGCCTAATATCGTAAAGAAGCCGATTATCTGGCTTCCTGCAATTATTACAAGTGCGATTTTGGGACCAATTTCTACAATGGTTTTCCATTTCTCAAATGATGCAACAGGTTCAGGTATGGGTACATCAGGTCTGGTTGGACCGATTAATGCGTTCCAGGTACTCATTGGAGAGGGTCAGTCACCTTGGTGGGCATTAGCGCAGATTGCCCTTTTGTGCTTTATTTTGCCGGGCGTTCTTTCATGGCTCATCTCTTTTGCAATGAGAAAGATGAATCTTATTAAAGATGGCGATATGAAGTTAGATAACTAGGGGTTTACATAAAATGAATGTACTGGTAATAAATGGCCCGAATATTAATATGCTGGGTATCAGGGAAAAGAATATATATGGAAGCGAGACCTACGATGATCTGGTTAATCTTATAAGGAAGAACGCAGATGAGAAGGGCGTTTCGGTGGATTTTTTTCAGAGTAACAGCGAGGGCGATATTGTTACAAGAATACAGCAGGCTTATGAAAAATACGATGGCATTATCATTAATCCTGCAGCATATACACACACATCTGTTGCGATTCTTGATGCGCTTAAGGCGGTGTCGATAAAGACGGTGGAAGTGCATATTTCAGATGTGGATGAAAGAGAAGAGTTCAGACATATTTCCTATGTTTCACTTTATGCGAGCAAAGTCATTAAAGGACATGGCTTTAATGGGTATATAGAGGCGTTAAATTATCTGTGTGAGGGTTAATATGGATAACGAGACAAATGTGGTACATGAGTTTCCGTCGGATGCCATTAGCGTCGAGGAAGCAACGGCCATTGAAAACCAAGAAAATATGATAACTACGGAAGAAACTTCGGAAACTGCCGGGGTGGTCGAAGAATCTTCGGTGGCTGCTGAAGCGGCAGAAGAGAATTTGGACGGCGTACAGGCTGATGCCATGGCTGAGTCAGAGGCTGAGACTGGGGCTGTGGCTGAAACTGGAACTGGAATGCCAGAAGAAACGGCGGAAGGATCAACAGATGTTGCCACGGATGTGGCGGCTGAGATCCCGGCTGAGGCAGAAAACATTCAGGAGACTCCGAAAGAGCCAATCAGCAAGATGAGAGCGCATTCCATTGGATATGCAGCGGGTGTTGGTGTTCTGCTTATTCTGGTGCTTATCAGACTTGTTGTGATGGATAATCATGTTAACAAGCTTGAAACTGAACTTCAGGAAGCAGTTGAAGCCAAGAAAACCGCCGAGATGGACCTTGAAAGAGAGAAGACAACTCTTGAAGAGAAGATAGCACTTCTTAGTGACAAGGTTGCAGTTCAGATTGTGGCTGATGAAGAGGCCGAGGCTAAGAAAGTTCCGTCAGGACTTCCTGTAACAGGAAGAGTTTCAATCGTGGCTGAACCGGTATTCGTGGATGAAGACGGTGACGGTGAGCCGGATGGTGATCTTACTGCTTTCATTGATAATGGTGATCATACCTGGAGTAAGCCGATTGAGTCCGATGACGGAGAAGAGATAATCATTACCCAGGAAAACATAACAGCACTTCCTGTAGTATTCGGTGCGTCGGCAGGCTCAAAGGTAGTGGCTTCAGGTGCCGGCAAGGTGCTTACAATCGAGAGTGATGAGACATATGGCAATGCTGTAGTTATTGACCATGAGAATGGATATATGACCATATATACATATATGGAAGAGCCTAAGGTCAATGTGGGAGATGAAATCCTTAAGGGACAGCTTATCTTTGATATTACGGAAGATAATGCGGAAGTAGAATTCCAGGTATTTTTAAATGATGAACCGATTGATCCGATGGATATAATAATGATTAGTGGTTAACATAACTACGAGACGCGAGTACGGGCGTGCGGCGAACAAAACGCAGGGCCGGCTGGTGATAAACTGGCGATTAGTTAAAAAAAATTAGGCAGGTATTAAACCTGCCTATTCTTTTACACAAAGTTATATATTAACTTTTACACAAAAGGATTATTTGTCATCCTTCATACGCTCAAATACAAGTTCATATCCATCACAGCCGTAATTAAGTGAGCGGTTAACCCGGCTGATGGTTGCTGTGGATGCGCCGGTCTGCTTGGCTATGTCGAGATAGGTCTGCTTCTCGGTGAGCATTTTGGCCACGTTAAATCTCTGTGAAATGGACTGAAGTTCCTGAATAGTGCATACATCTTCGAAGAAAGCATAGCACTCATCAACATTCTCAAGGGTCAGGATTGCTTTGAATAATTGCTCAACTGACTCTGTCTGCAATTTCTTATTCATTACTGCCTCCAAAAATAAATAATCTGATATATCACACGCTAAAACTTTAACACACTAAACTGTAAACATTGTAGCACAAACAAGTGATTTAGTAAAGGGGATAAAAACACTTGTAAATAAAGGGCAGTTTAGGGCTGTTTGGGTTTACATTATGGGCGTCTTGGGGTATAATAGAATAGATTATGAAGTAATGAAATTACGGAATAAAAATATTATTAATCAGCCTATGGGGTGGCGGATTAATCGTGTATATGGAGGAGTTGGCAATGAAGAAGGTAATAATAATTGGCGCAGGACCTGCAGGTCTTACAGCCGGATTAGAATTACTTAGAAAATCTAAAGATTATGAAGTTACCATTTTAGAGGCTACTGATGCTATAGGTGGTATATCAAGAACCGTTAATCATAACGGGAATCGTATGGACTTAGGCGGTCACAGATTCTTCTCCAAGAATGAGGAAGTTAACGAATGGTGGGATGCTCTTATGCCGGGACAGGGTGCCCCTGCATATGATGACAGGAAGTTAAAGAGACAGTGCAGAACTGAGATTAACGGACCTGATCCTGAATTCGAAGATGAAGTGATGCTTTTTCGAAAAAGAATCTCCAGAATTTATTACAATAACAAATTTTTCGACTATCCAATTAAGATGAACAGCACAACCATCAAGAACATGGGCTTTGCGACAACCATGGAAGCGGGCTTCAGTTATCTTGGGGGAAGTATCGCTAAAAGATCTGAAAGTTCACTTGAAGATTTCTATATCAATCGTTTTGGTAAGAAGTTATATTCAATGTTCTTTGAAGGTTATACTGAGAAACTCTGGGGAAGACACCCGTCCAAAATCTCCGCCGACTGGGGCGCTCAGAGAGTTAAGGGATTATCGATTCCTGCAATTATCAAGGATGTAACAAATAAGACATTTAATAAAAAGGATGCTGAGGTTGAGACATCTCTTATCGAGGAATTTGCTTATCCTAAGTATGGTCCGGGACAGCTTTGGGAGAAGGCTGCTGATGAGATTAGAAAACTTGGCGGTGAGATTAAGTTTAACTGTAAGGTAACAGGTGTTGAAGCAAGAGAAAATACAGTAAATGCTGTTGTTTGCGAAGTTAATGGAATGAGCACCAAACTCTATGGTGATATTTTCATATCTTCAATGCCTCTTAAGGACCTCGTTATGGGCATGCCTTTTGCGCCTGATTTTGTAACTGAGGTTGCAAAGGGACTTCCGTACAGGGATTTTGTCACAATCGGATTACTTGTTCCAAGACTTAAATTAGTTAATACAACAGATATTCAGACCATAAATGATCAGGTGCCTGACTGCTGGATTTATGTGCAGGATACAAAGGTTAAACTTGGAAGAATTCAGATATTCAATAACTGGTCTCCATATCTTGTTAAGGATCCTGAGAATACAGTATGGATCGGTCTTGAATATTTCTGTGATGAAGGTGATTATTACTGGAATCTTGATGAGAAAGCCTGGGTTGAAATGGCTGTTAAGGAACTCGTATCAATGGGCGTAATCGGCAATGATACTGAGATTCTTGATCATCATAAAGAGCAGGTTGTTAAGGCTTATCCGGCGTATTTTGACACATATGAGAAGATAAATGTTGTTGTAAATTACGTTAATAAATTCCACAACCTTTACTGCGTTGGACGTAATGGACAGCACAGATACAATAACATGGATCACTCCATGATTACTGCTTTTGAGACAGTTAAGAATATCTTAAATGGCATCACAGCCAAGGATAATATCTGGAATGTCAATACAGAGGCTGAGTATCATGAGGAGAAGAGTGAGGACGGCAAGGTGGCTGAGACAGCCAAGAGTCAGCCTGCAGTTGCGCCAAGCGAAGTTGTGCTTGATGCCAGTGATCCGGAGATTGAACTTGAAATTGAAAAAGATAATTCAAAGCCGCTTGCAGGCGGAATATTAAAGAGTTTTAGAAGGGCTAATTATGGCTCGTTCTCCAAGCGTGGTCCTGCAACCGGTGTTAATACCGCGCTTCTTGACGGCTCATCAGCAGGAACTGTCGGTGCATCAGGAAGCAGAGGCTCATATCAGATGCCTGTTGGTTTCGCTGATGCTTTTGATAATAACAAGGCACAGGAAACTGAAAAGCCTGTATCACCGTCAGAACCTACAGTCAGTGTGGTTGGAAGCGCTCCTGTAATTAAGCCTTTGGTAGAAGAACCTGCCGCATTAGAACCTGAAAATAACGAACCGTTATTTAGTGGTTTTGACAACGTAAATGATGAAAGCGGCGAACTTAAGATAGTTAAGGAAGACCAGGTTATTCCTAAGGTTGAGCCGGTTGAAAAACCTGAAGGCGGCAGCTTTAAGGTAGCTAAGAAGCCTATTATTATGCCGGAAGAAGAGCATAAGGCTCCGAATATTGTGAAGAAACTTGAGATTGGCGAGACGAAGTCACGAAGGCTGGATTTTGCACCAACGATTATCAAGAAGCAGGATAAGGAAGCAGTTCCTGAAATCTATAATGAGCCTGAAGTTGCAGTAGTTGGAAGACCTCCGAAATACTCAATCATGAAGAAGAGTTCGGAGATTAACAAGATTGATTACGACTTAGAGAATACACCTGAGTTTGTGGCAACAGTTGCTACCAATGACAGTATCTGGGAAGAGGTTGCCAAGTCTGAGCGTAACTTACAAAGAGCCGAAGAAAGACGCAAGGCTGAAGAAAAACGTAAGGCTGAAGAAGAGCAGGCAAGACTTGAAAAGGAAGCTGAAGAAGCAAGAATAAAGGCTGAGGAAGAAGCAGAAGCTGCAAGAATTGCTGCTGAGAAGAAGGCAAGAGATGAGGCTGTGGCTGAAGCATTCAAACTTAGCCAGATTAAGGTGGACCCGGACATTATTGCAAAGGGTAAGGTTATCAAGAAGACCACCATTACAAGCACAGACCCTTCGCTTTCAAGAAGAAAGCCTAAGCCAAAGAAGGAAACCACTACTGACGAGCCTTCAAATGAGAAGGTTGTTGCCGTTATCAAAGATGGTGTTAAGAAGGAAATCGATAATTCCCAGAGAAGTATGAGAAGACCTAGAACCAATAACGGCTCAGTCAGAAGAAGATCAGATATCAAGGTTAATGCTGATGGCACAACAACCACAACGCCTAAGCGTAAGCCTAAGACTACAGTAGAAAAGGCTAAGGAGAAGGAAGCAGTAGCTGAGGCTGAAGCACAAAATTCAGTTTTGGAGAATGCTGTAGATACTGTTCAGGCTGTTGATACTAATGCTGCAGCTGATGTGGTTCAAACAACGGAATCAAATGAATAAAAGATATGCAAAAGAAGAGACTTAAAGGCGCTCTTCTTTTGGTATGTCTAAGGCTAATACAAGGTTATTAAGATGAGAAAAAGATTACTGCTTGATTGCACCCTCAGAGACGGGGGTTATATCAACGACTGGGAATTCGGTCATGATAATATCGTAAATATCTTCGAGAGAGTGATTTGCTCCGGGGTTGATATAATCGAAATCGGTTTTATCGATGACAGAAGAGAATTTGATATAAACAGAAGTATAATGCCGGATACGGATTCCATAGAGAAAATATATGGCAGACTTAATCCGGGCAGTACCATGGTTGTTGGAATGATTGACTATGGCACCTGCGATATATCACATGTTAAGCCTTGCAATGAGTCTTATATAGATGGCATAAGGGTGATTTTTAAAAAAGAGAAAATGTATGATGCCATGGAATACTGTGGCAAACTAAAGGAACTTGGATACAAGGTTTTCTCTCAGATGGTATCGATTACAAGTTATTCAGATGATGAACTTGTAGAGATGACGAGACTCGCCAATAACATAATGCCTTATGCAGTATCAATTGTTGATACATACGGACTTGTTAATCCGGAAGAATTAAAGCACATAATGAGCGTGCTTGATGAGAATTTAGATAAGGAGATTATTATGGGATTTCATGCTCATAATAATTTTCAGCTTGGATATGTTAATGCAACAACCGCCCTTGACTATGATACCAACAGGGATATCCTCGTGGATGGTACTTTGTATGGCATGGGCAAGAGTGCAGGCAATGCGCCACTTGAGCTTGTTGCAATGTACATGAATGAGCATTATGGCAAAAAATATATAATCTCAGAGATGCAGGAAGCCATTACATCAAGTGTAATGGAATTTCAAAAAAAATCCCCGTGGGGCTATCAGCTCTTTTACTATATAGCTGCGGCCAACAGGGTGCATCCTAATTATGTTTCATATCTTATGAACAAAAGGACTTTGTCCATTACTCAGGTAAATGAGATTTTAAAGAGAATTCCTGAGGAAGAAAAACTTAATAAGAATATGAAACTTATAGAGCAGTTATATGTGGATTTCCAGACCAAGGAATGTGATGACGGCGAGTCGCTTAGGGAACTGGCGGGGATTTTGGAAGGTAAGGATATTCTGGTAGTAGGTCCTGGCAAGAATGCCACTTTATATGGAGACAGGGTTAAGGACTATGTGAAGAATGTAAGTCCTGTAATCATATCCATTAATTATATTCCGACTGTCTGTCATCCGGATTATATGTTTGTGACCAATTCCACAAGATTTGTGCAGTCGGTGACGAAACTTCATGATGATGAGAATAAGGACATTAAGATTATCGCATCGTCCAATCTTAAGAGTTCCGACAGAAACTGGGATTATGTGGTTAATTACTCTTCAGTGATTGATGAAAAGGCAAGAGTGCAGGATCACTCCATGTGCATGCTCCTAAGGGTGCTTGCAAAATGCGCCCCGAGGAAAGTCGCGCTGGCAGGTTTTGACGGATATAATGCCCAGACAATAAATATATTTGATGAAGATAAAGACATTGATTATTTAGAGGAGAAGGCGGCAGCTTTAAATAAGTATGCCACGGATTTCGTTAAGAATTCACCGCTTGATATAGTCTTTGTGACTCCGTCAAAGTATGAGATAGAGGTTAGTAATGAAAATTAAGGTTTCTGAATATATAGCAGATTTTCTGGTTGATAATGGAATTAATACCTGCTTTATGGTTACGGGCGGCGGCGCCATGCATCTTGATGATGCCTTTGGACATAAAGAGGGGCTTAAGTGCATATTTAATCATCATGAGCAGGCCTGTGCTTTTGCTGCAGAGGCATATGCGCGTATGACAGGTGAGATTGCGCTTGTGTCAGTAACCAGCGGACCTGGTGGAACCAATGCCTTAACAGGTGTTATGGGAGGATGGGTTGATTCCATTCCAATGCTTGTTATATCAGGTCAGATTAAAAGAGAAACCTCCATTGCAAGCGTGCCTGAACTTGGATTAAGGCAGCTTGGAGATCAGGAATATAATATTGTTTCATCAGCAGCGCCTATGACCAAATATGCGCATATGGTGATGGATGAAAAAGAGATTTCTTATCATCTTGAGAAGGCTTTATTCTTAGCCAAAGATGGAAGACCGGGCCCTGTGTGGCTTGATATTCCGCTTGATATTCAGGGTGGAATGGTAGAGACAGATGAGCTTAAGCATTTTGATCCGAAGGAACTAAAGGAAGAAAAGGCTTCACAGGTTCCTGAAGGATTTAAGGTTCCAAGTGATGAGGAAATCGATGCATTAATTAAAGAACTTAAGTTTAAGATTAGTATGGCAAAGGCGCCTTTGGTGCTTGCAGGAACTGGTATTAATCTTGCAAGATGTACTGATAAGTTATTGGCTTTTCTGGATAAGTATAAAATCCCTGTCGTAACTGCATGGAATGCCAATGATACGGTTTCATGTGATAATCCTTACTATGCAGGAATGCCGGGGACGGTAGGGCAGAGGTGCGGGAATTTTGCCCTTCAGAATTGTGATTTACTGATAAGTCTTGGATGCAGAATGAATATCAGAATGATTGGATATACGCATTTTGATTTTGCGAAGAATGCATATAAGGCTGTGGTTGAGATAGATCCAAAAGAGTTATGTAAACCGACTGTGAAAGTTGATATGCCAATAAATATGGATGTATCAAAGTTCCTTGACAAGATGAACGAGGGAACTTACGTGGAAGTGCCGGAGCATGCCGAGTGGGTAGCGTGGTGCAGAAATCTGGTTAAGAAGTATCCTGTGGTGCTGCCTGAATATCATACATATGATAAGAATATTAATCCATATGTGTTTATTGATACGCTCTTTACGCATCTTAAAAATGATGACAGGATAATCTGTGGTAACGGAAGTGCGTGCGTAATTACTTTCCAGGCTGCGAAGATAAAGCAGGGACAGAGGATGTTTACTAACTCAGGATGTGCGTCCATGGGATACGGTTTTCCGGCGGCAGTTGGTGTGGCGGTATCGGATAATTCGAAACGCACCATCTGTATCGACGGCGAAGGGTCGTTTATGATGAATCTGCAGGAACTTGCGACGGTTCATAAGAATAAGCTTAATATAAAGATTTTTATAATAAATAATAATGGATATTTATCAATGAGACAGACTCAGACCAATCTTTTTAAGGGCAGGGAGTTAGTCGGTGTTGATAATACAAGCGGAATTGAGTTCCCGAATTTTGCGCTGATCGCATTAGCATTTGGGCTTGATTATAAGAAAATTGAGAAAGAAGCAGATGCAGATGCCATTATTGATGAAGTGATTGGATATGAGGGAGCATGCATATGTGAGGTGTGCGTTGATCCTGCGCAGAATTTTGAGCCGAAGATTTCGTCAAGGGTGCTTCCGGATGGAAAGATTGTATCGCCGACACTTAGTGATATGTCGCCTTTCCTGCCTCGTGATGAGTACGATGCTGTAAAGTACGAAGGATAAATAATGAGCAGAATTATTATTACAGGTGCAACGGGAATGATAGGAATTGCCATTATCGAGAATCTCTTAGAAAGAGGAGATGAGGTGACGGCAGTTATCAGACCAAATTCAAAAAGAAGAGATGCACTTCGTGGTTTTAACAACATAAATATTGTAGAGTGTGATATCACTCAATATGATAAACTGCCTGATTTATTAGGGCATGAGCACTATGATGAGTTTTATCATCTGGCTTGGGATGGAACCTATGGGGCAGCAAGAAATGATATGTATGCTCAGACTGCCAATATAAAGGGTTCACTTGATGCACTGGAGGCCGCAGCTGCTTTGGGCTGCAAAGTCTTTCTTGGAACAGGCTCGCAGGCTGAATATGGAAGACTTCCTGAGGGAGTTAAGGTTTCACCTGACCTTCCATGTAATCCTGAAAATGGATATGGAATAGCCAAATTAGCAGCTGGAGAGATGACAAGAATTCAGGCTTCAAAACTTGGTATTAAGCATATATGGGTTAGGATAGTGTCCATATATGGACCTTTTGATGGGGAGCATACCCCAATAATGTCCGGCATCAGGACAATGCTTGAGGGCAGGAGGGCTTCCTTCACAAAAGGGGAGCAGATGTGGGATTATATTTATGTCAAAGATGCGGCGGCGGAGATTTTGGCAGCAGGTGAGAAGGGCTTTGATGGCAAGATATATATCATCGGAAGTGGCAAGACAAGGCCGCTTAAGGAATATTTCGAGATAATCAGGGATAAGATTAATCCGGCGCTGGAATTGGGCCTTGGGGATATTCCGTATTTTGACGGGCAGGTTATGTACCTTTGTGCCGATAATAAATCGCTTCTTAAAGATACGGGTTATACCCCTAAATATACTTTTGAAGAGGGAATTGAGGAAACGATAGAATGGGTGATGAAATCGAAAAATTAAAGAAAATCAGCATAATGATTCCGACCTTTAACGAGACGGAGAACGTGGTGCAGATGGCTGATGCTGTGGTTGACGTGCTGACCAAAGATTTGCCGGAATATGACTACGAGATTCTGTTTATCGACAATGCTTCGACTGACGGAACGAGGGATAAGATTGTTAAACTCTGTGAAGGAAATAAGAAGATTAGGGCCATCTTCAACGTAACGAATTTTGGCCAGTTTAATTCACCATTCCATGGAATCTGCGAGACGACCGGTGACTGCACAATCCCGATTTGCTGCGACTTCCAGGACCCTGTGGAACTGATTCCTGTATTTGTGCATGAGTGGGAGAAGGGGCATAAGATTGTCAGCGGCGTTAAGACATCTTCTAAGGAAAATCCGCTGATTTATCTTGCAAGAACAATATATTACAAGATGATTAAGAGTATGTCATCTGTAAAGATGATTGAGCATTTCACAGGCTTTGGCCTTTATGATAAGACTTTCGTGGCACTGCTTCGTGAACTCGATGATCCGATTCCTTTTATAAGGGGAATTGTAGCTGAGTACGGTGAAGGTTTTAACAGAATTGAGATAGAATACGAACAGCCGAAGCGCAGAGCAGGTAAGACGCATAATAATTTCTATACGCTGTATGATGGAGCGATGCTGTCGTTTACATCTTATACTAAAGTTGGTCTTCGTTTAGCGACGTTCTTTGGTATTGGTGTGAGTTTTGTGAGTATACTGATTGGTTTAGTATACTTAGTTCTTAAACTTTGCTTCTGGTATTCGTTCTCAGCAGGTTATGCGCCGATTATGATAGGTGTATTCGTGCTTGGTGGTATACAGATTTTCTTTATTGGATTGATTGGGGAGTATATCCTGAATATTAATACCAGAGTAATCCACAGACCGGTTGTGGTTGAGGAGAAGAGGATTAATTTTGGGGATGAGGATTGAGGTAAATAAATGTTAAAAATTGTATTTGGTGATGTTGAAAATTCAATATATCATCCACCTACATATTTTGATAATACTTATGAAGATGAGTGGATTACCAATCCTTTATCTGTTCAAATGATTAAGGATATTGATAAGTCAGAGGTTATTGGACCAAGAGTTATTGACAGTCCTGTACTTGGTTCAATATCTGTTAAAGAATTATCCGGTGGTGTTAAAACATTAATGCTTATGGCTTTTGATGAGTCGGGAAAGATTTTTAATGCTTCTGCCTGCGGTGATAATTGTGCCAAATGGATTTGCAATATTGCAAAAGAGAAAGATTTAACTATTAATCTTCATCATGTTATGAGTTTTGCAGAAGTCAGTGGTTTTCAGGCAGAGATTCTTAATACAGGTAAAATAGTCAACAGTTATGATGAGTATCTTGCTGAGACAGTAAAGATTAAAGAAAGGTAAGTATGAAGGGAAAGTATCATATTTGCGTTCAAAACAGCAGAATACGATATGAATTTGAAATAAAACGTAATATAACCATTATTCGTGGCGACAGTGCTTCAGGTAAAACAACATTATTTTCGATGATTGAATCATATAATCGTCTTGGTGAAGATTCCGGAATCGAGATTGTAAGCAAGAAAGAATGTATTACGGTTAATAATGCAACATGGGATTTAGTACTTGATAAACATAATGACAGCATTGTTTTTATTGATGAAGACAGTCCGGTTATTAAATCTCAGGAATTCGCAGAGAAAATTAAAAATTCAGGAAACTATTATGTAATTATTACTCGTGAGGATTTACCGAATCTGCCATATTCAGTTGATGAAATATATGGTATCCATAATTCAGGTAAATATGCTGATACGAAAAGAATATATAATGAGTTTTATAAACTTTATAGTGTGTCTGATGATTATGACAAGAAAGCAGATATAGTTATTGTTGAAGATTCAAATGCAGGGTACGAATTTTTTAAGAATATTTGCTCTTCAAAAGTTAGTGTTATAAGTGCTGGCGGAAAGACTAAGATTAGAGAATTGGTATCCAAATATACAGATAAAGACATTCTTGTTGTAGCTGACGGCGCAGCATTTGGCTCTGAGATAAATGAGATGTATCTTGATATGCAAAAGAATCAAAGAACAAAAATGTATCTTCCAGAATCATTTGAATGGATAATTCTCAGGTCCGGATTGATAGATGGTAATCGTATAGCGACAATTCTGGATAATCCGGAAGATTTTATTGAAAGCAGTGAATATTTTAGCTGGGAAGTGTATTTTAATAAATTGCTTGTGAAAGAGACTGAGGGTACGTATCTTCAATATTCAAAGAGTAAACTTAATTCAAGTTATTTAAATGATAAGGAAAAGAATAGAATATTAAATGTAATAAAGATTATTATTGGAATTATTTGTGACTAATTACGAGTTTGTTATTAATTTTGACCTATCCATGATCGATTGTGGTTGAGGAGAAGAGGATTAATTTTTAAATACAAGATTTTATGAATAAGAATTCTGTTTTATATAAATTTTTAAAGAGAGTTGAGAATCCTCAAAATAATACTTTTTATACTTTTTTGAACTTTTATTTTTGTTTGTTTTTGTCTATAAATGGGAAAAGAGTAAAAAAAAGGATTAATAAAGAATATCCTGGGAAAACAATTCTTTTATTACCAACAAGAAGTGCTGGTGATTTGTTATTTTTAAGATACAAGTTTTCTGAAATGCTTAATGCTGCAGGTATAAATCAGTATGTATTATGTGTAGCAAGTGGAGGATGCTATAACGCTGCTTTGACCATGAATTATGACATGGTTTGCCCTTTGTCTTTAATTGAACAAAAATCTCTTTTGATTCATCAAAGGACAAATATTCATAATGGCAAAAATGATGTTTTAGATTGTTATCCTTGGTGTATGTTTGATAGCAAAACAGCGTATAAATCTGGTAATGATAATCGCTCCTTTGATGATTTGGTTGAAAATACAAGATTTGATAATGAAGAATTGATTGAAAAATCTGTAATTCTTTCTCCATATGAGAATTCCATGAGGGAACATGGCCTATCAGTTTTGCCTATAAAGTTTTGGGAAGAACTTACATCCAGTTTGTTAAATAAAGGTTATAGTGTTTATACAAATTGTGTTGGAAATGATAATGAACCGTTAGTCAAAGGAACTAAAAAGATATTTCCTAAGTTTTCAGAAATTGAAGACTGTGTTTCTAAGTCGGTTTGTTGTGTGATGATTAGAAGTGGATTTACTGATTATGCGATGTCATCTCAAACGCCAAAAATAATATTGTATCCTAATAAAAGTTATTATAATTTTTGGTCTGTTACGAGAACAAGAAATGAGAATAACTGTGAAGAAATCATATATGATGAGTATGTTGACAATTATTCTGATTTAATTAATAGGGTTAGTGATTATATTGATAGAAAGTGTTCCTAGAATACATGCAGCTGTTTAAATTGATATCTGGACAATTAGAAGTTAATAAAATAATTAAGAGAAAAGATAATAATTTATACTTGATTTTTCCTTCAAACAGTGAGATTGCGTATTATGGGATTTTATATGCAGAGAAATATGCAAAAGAAATAAAAGCCGAAAGAATTATTGTTGTAACAGAAAATGATACGATAAGTGACAATTCAGATAGAATGATTAATATGCCAAAAAAGATTTTTAAACTTTCTACACAGAAAATGGAAGATTTTTTGATGGCAATGTCAATGCATTCAGATTTGATGGGAACAAGTATTTATAACAATGTATTTTATGTATCAGACGACTATCCCCATGGTGGTGCTTTGAAAACTGTATTGTCAGGAGAATTCTTCGAAAAAGAATATATTGTTTGGAATAGAATATATCACAGAGAGTCATTTTATTTTACAGAATAATAGCTTAAATAATAGATTAAAAAGGTTTTAATATTGGATAAATGGGAAATAGTGTTACAGAAGATTTTAAGAATATTGCTGTTGGAATTAAACTTTATAGAAATCTACATTTAAAGAATAAAATTACTATATTTGATAAATGTTTTACATATATTATGCCGGATTATGATGAAGACGCTGTGGATACTTTTTTTGAGAACATTGAGCGTTATTTGAAGGATTCAGGGTTTAAGAAAGTATTATTTATTTCAACGCGAGAAATCATAATTCCTAATGGATTTGATAACAATAAAATTAAATATGCTGTTGTTTCTCAAAGTGAGATGGATAGTATTATTTATTCACTAAATTATTGTAAGTTTGATCAGAATGTAAATGTTCTTTCATTGGTAAAGCCCAATATGCGATATGGTGAAAGACTATTAAGTTGTGACAGAATATCGAGTAACGATATTTATCGAACTTGTTTTTTTGTGTATAGACATCAATCTGAAAAAAAAGGTTCATTTAAAATTCATTTTTCAAATAGAGCCATGTATCATCTTGCCTGTATCGCATATTGTTTGATTTATATTACAGGTGCATACAGCTACGTATATTTATATTATTTATATCGTATAAAAGGTGGTTTTGAAGTTTATAACAAATTAAAAGAGGATTATAAAGGTAAAATTTTGTATTTGGCTCCATATAAGGGAACCGGAGATGTTTATCTGGCTGCTGCGATGCTTCGTAAATACATTAATGCAAACAATCTTGAAGATGGAATTGTTGGCGTAATAGGTGGCGGTAATCGTAAAATAGCCGGTATGTTTGGATTTGAAAGTTTTGATATAAAAAGAAGACAGATGGACGATTTGATGTGTTATATCAAGTATGCAAATATCGAACAGTCGGAAATCTTTTTATTGCATCATGATCCACCTCATATTGATAGTGGAATACTAGATTTGATGCGAAATATTAACGATTTAAACTTCTACGAAATATATCAGTATGCTCTGTTCGAAGATGTTAATAATGAGTATTTTGAATTACCTGAGTTTGATGATGATAAATCTAAGATTGATTCATTATTTACTCAAAACGGATTGATTCCTGGAAAAACTGTATTAATAGCGCCATACAGTTATACTTTGCCAAACCTTTCGAAGAAGATGTGGGTTCAGGTTGCAGATGATTTAAAGGAAAAAGGTTATACTGTTTGCACGAATGTTGCAAGTAAGAAAGAAAAAGCCATAAAAGGAACTGTTCCTTTGTTTATTCCATATAAACAGCTGGTGCCGTTTCTTGATAAAGCAGGATATTTTATTGGAATACGAAGTGGTATTTGCGAAATACTTGCTTCGTCTACATGTAAAAAGATTGTTCTTTATAAAAAAGGATTTGACTGGAATGGAAAAGACAGTCTTGATTATTTCAGTCTTGAAAAAATGGAATTATGTGAGGCGATTGAAATGGAGTATTATAAGAAACCATTTGATAATCTTGCCAAATCAATAATAAATGAGTTTTAATCGAGAGGATTATTTATGGAATATATTATAGTTCAAGCCGGTGGAAAAGGAACCAGACTTCAATATTTAACAAAGAATAAACCTAAGGCACTGGTTCCTATTGATAATTTGCCTATGCTTTTTCATCTTTTTCGTAAATATCCAGATAAAAGGTTTGTTGTAATAGCTGATTATAAAAGAGATGTTATGAAAGAATATTTGGCAGCTTTTGCAGATGTCAAATATCAGGTTGTTGAAGCGACAGGAACGGGAACATGTTCGGGCGTTAAACAGGCTATTGAACTTATTCCGGAACATGAGCCGTTTATGTTAATTTGGTCTGACCTTGTACTGCCTGAAGGGTTTGTTCTTCCTGATGAATATAAAGATGGAAATAAGGCAATCAATGATTATGTTGGTATTTCTCAAACTTTTCCTTGCAGGTGGAAGTATGAGGATGAGCAATTTGCAGAAGAGAAATCTACTGAGTTTGGTGTTGCTGGATTCTTTTTATTTACTGAAAAATCGAAAGTAAATAAAGTTCCGGAATCCGGAGAACTTGTTCGTTGGATGAGCGAACAACCTATAGATTTTAAGACTGTAGGTATAGGCGGAACAAAAGAATTTGGATTAATTGAAGAGTATGAAAAACTCGAGCAGTCCAAATGCAGACCGTTTAATAAGATAACGATAGAAGGTGACTGTATTATTAAAGAACCAGTTGATTCTCAAGGGAAAAAACTGGCCGTAAGAGAAAAGGCATGGTATGAGAAAGCAAGACTTCTTAATATACCGGAACTTCCTAAGATTTATGAAACTAATCCATTGAAAATGGAATACATTAATGGCAAAAACATTTATGAGTGTGATTTTGATTATGAGACAAAAAAGACAATTCTTACATCACTGGTTTCGGCTCTTAAATCATTGCATAACAGCGATAGCGTTCCTGCAGATACTTTTAGTATAGAAGAGGCTTATTATAATAAGACAATTGCAAGATTATCCACAATTCAGGATTTAGTTCCGTTTGCAAGAGATAAAGAGATAGTTGTAAACGGTAAAAGATGCAGAAATGTTTATTATTACAAAAACGAGCTTAAAGCTAAGCTAGATGATTTGAAAATTAATTGTGATAAATTTGCATTTATACATGGTGATTGTACTTTTTCCAATCTTATGGTGCGAGAGGATAACAGCCCGGTTCTTATCGATCCAAGAGGATATTTTGGATTTACCGAACTCTATGGAGATGTAAGATATGATTGGGCAAAACTCTATTATTCGGTTGTTGGTAATTATGATAAGTTTAATCTAAAAAAGTTTAGATTGGAAATCGGAGACAGTGCTGAAGAAGGTGTAAAACTCGATATTGAGTCTAACAATTGGGAACAATTGGAAGCAGTATTTTTTGAACTTACCGGAGCAGATGAATATGAGATTAAGTTGTTACATGCTGTAATATGGTTATCTCTCACAACATATGCATGGCAGGATTATGATTCCATATGTGGAGCTTTTTATAACGGATTATGGTACCTTGAGGAGGTTTTATAAATGACATCGTATTTTGAAAGACAGTTAAAAGAAATAGATCATTCCATTCACTCAATGGATATGGAATTATTTGAAAGATGGGTTAACGAAGCCGTTGAAGTATTAAAGAATGGTCATAAAATTGTTGTTTCCGGTCTTGGCAAAAACGTACCTGTATGTGAGAAGTTTGTAGGTTCGATGCAGTCGCTGGGATTGGAAGCTTATTATCTTAATACTAACTCAGCAGTTCATGGAGATATGGGTGTTGTAAAAGACGGAGATATGGTTATTATTCTAACCAAGAGTGGAGAGACTGCAGAGTCTATATATTTGACGAATCTCCTTTTAGAGAGAAAAGTTAATATGTGGCTGCTTACCTTTAAGAAGGAAAGTACATTGACAAAAACCATTTCGAACAGTGTTGTTCTTGATTTGAATCATGAAGGTGACTTATGGAATATAATGCCAAATAATTCAACAACATTGAATCTTATTGTTTTACAGGGATTGGTTATGAAGATTGCCGACACAATGCAGATTCCGTTGGAAGATTTTAAGCGTAATCACCCGGGTGGACATATTGGTGTTCAACTTTCGGGTGATAAATAATTAAGTAAAAAGGTAATAGATATGGTAGAAGATAATCCGAATCAAAAAGAATTGGAAAAAATGGCTGTTTTCTGCAGCAAATATAATCATATTTTTCTTTATGGATATGATTACACAGAACGCATGATTGCTAAATATATGAAAATGGCTTCGTTGACAATTGACGGATATGTTTCTGATAATATTGAATCTGTAAATGACGAATTACAAATTATTACTTTCGACAAATTGAAGTCGGATTACAAAAAATCGAAAGTAGGAATTATTGTTTCTTCAGGAAAAGATGAAGATGTACTTCAAATTAAGAAATATGGATTTAAACATATATTTGTTGTCGATGAATGGAATAGAAGAACGATTCCATATAAAATGACTCCTAGATCTAAAGAAAACTTCTGGGTGGAGGTCAATCTTGCCGACCATTGTAATTTAAATTGTCAATCCTGTGATCATTTTTCACCAATCGCAGAACCAACTTTTTTGGATTTTGATCAATATGTAAAAGATTTAAAAAGGTTATCTGATTTGACAGATAACAAGATTGGATTGATTAAACTTCAGGGTGGTGAACCATTATTAAATACAAAACTGATTGATTTTATTCGTATTACGAGGGAAATATTTCCTAATGCGTTCATATGCGTTTTTACAGCTGGTCTTTTACTGAAAAAATGGGGTAATGATGATAATAATAATTTGTGGAAAGCCGTAAAAGATTATGAAATAGAAATAAGGTGGACTCACTATCCTATACCGTTGAAATTTGATGAAATAAGAAAGACAGTTGAGAGTTATGGAATTGAGTGGTGGGAAACTCCTCCTCCTTTCGAAAAGGGTGCAAGAGTATGGTTTTTCTCGGAAATAGGAGCATTACAATATAAAGGTGAAAAGCACTCGGTTAAACATCCATTTTGGACAAATGGAGGTGTTGCACCTTTTAGGTGGATTAGTTGTTATCAGTTTAACGAATCAATAGTATTAAGAGATGGAAGAATTTACACTTGTCCAATGATACCATATGTTCATTTCTTTAATGATTATTTTAAATGTAATCTAGAAGTAAAAGAAGAAGATTCAATTGATATTTATAAAGTAGAATCATACGAGGAAATAGCAGAGTTTTGTACGAGAAGAGTGCCGTTTTGCTCTTATTGTGCAGTTCATCACAGGTATTCAAGACCATGGAAACAGTCTGAACATACCATTGAAGAATGGACAGAAAATCCACCTTTCTTTGGCGACTCCATAAATCCTATTTTAAGTGTTACTGGACATGAATTAATGCTCTTAAAAATTGGTCTTACTTCACTTAGGGATAATGGTATAAAGGAAACATGGATTAGAACTAAAAGGGTATTATTAAAAAAGTATTAATTGTTATCGTTTGATATTGCGGGTTATTGAGAAAGTAAAATTTAAAAGGAATACTATATTATGAAAAAAATATCGTTTGTTTGCGAAACAACATATAACCTGTTTATTGCGATAATACTTTTATTTCAACTAAAGCAAATAGATGACATAGATGTTACTTTTTTCGTTCGAAATAATCGAATAAAAAAAGAATTAATAGATAATTTAAAAACCTTAAAAGAGATTAATAATGTAAAAGAGTTTAATTATTCAATTTTTAACGATGTCTATGAAAAAAAATTAATAACAGTATATTATTTTTCTTTTATGAACTATGTATTTCCGTTTTATTTTTTTAATAAGTTTTTACAAAACAAAGGAGAAAAATACAAGTTTGATGAGATTTATATTGCGTTCCCTGATATGATTGAAAGATTATTAGTAAGATTGAATGCTAAATCTAAACTGTTTTTTTATGAAGATGGAATTGGAAACTATGTTGAATTTACTAAAAGATTTCCGCTATATACGTGTTTTACTGAAGATTTATGGTCATTTATACATTTTAGAAAAAACAAGTGGAAAAATGTTGATGGTATTTTTTTAAATCAACCGGACTGTTTTGATTATGACTTGATAGAAAAATTTAAAATTAATAATTTTGTTGGTAATAATATGGTTGAAAATGCTTTGAATACTGTTTTTAGTACGCAAGAGAATACAGAAAACTATTATTCAAACAAGATGGTTTTTTTTACTCAACCCGATGATAAAAGTCCTTTTTTAGGTCGTTCATATAAAGAAATTGAGATTAAAATTATAAACATGCTTAATAATGAATTTCATGATTCGATTATAGTTAGAATACATCCTAGGGATGATAGTATTATAGATAATGTAAAGGTAGATAATTCTAACAATATGTTTGAACTTATGGCTAAGGATTATGTTGATGATGAGACTATTATGATTTCGTATTTCTCTACTGCGTGTTTTACGCCTAAGTTAATATATGATAAAGAACCTTATATTATCTTTTTATATATGCTTTTTGACGTAGATCAATTGTATCGTGATAGTTATAAAGTTTTTTTGGATAGAATGAAAAAACTGTATAAGAGTAATAATAAGATATTTATTCCTAAAACAGATGATGAGTTGATTGATAGTATTAATTATATAAAGAGAAATAACACATAGTTTTAGAAATTCTTTTTGATATTGTTTGGAGTTTAAACTATATGAGTAGTTTAAGAATAAAAAATGTTATAAGAAATGTTTTGTTTTCATATTTTGATTTAATAATATCAGGTACTTTTTCTTTTTTATCAAGATGGATTATTGTTTTTGTGTTTAGTGAAAAGTATCTCGGCTTGTCTAGTTTGTTTTCTTCAATTTTTCAAGTGTTATGTGTAGCTGAATTAGGCTTTGCTAGTTCTATTGTTTATAATCTTTATAAGCCTATTGCTGAAAACGATACAAAAAAAGTATGTGAAATACTTAATTATTTTAGAAAAGTGTATTGGGTTGTTGGTTCAGTTGTTTTGACTTTAGGTCTGATAATTCTTCCTTTCATTAAATATTTGATAAAAGATGACATCCCAGATGACCTTAATATTTATATATTGTACATACTTTTCTTGGCTAATACATGTATCGGTTATTATTTTTATGCATATAAAATATCATTGCTTGATGTATTACAAAGATTAGATTTGATAAAAAAAATTAATTCTGTAATTAGTATAGTCGGTTTTGTTTTACAATTAATTAGTTTGTTGATTTTAAAAAACTATTATTTGTATGCAGCAATTCCAATATTAAATGCTTTACTTGGAAATTGTTATGTTGGATATATTTCAAAAAAAGAATATCCGCAGTTTTATTGTAATGGAAAGATTGATTCTGTTACCAAAAATAGTATACGACAAAGAGTCAAAGGTTTGTTAATTTCAAATATTAGTTTGGTTACATATACAACGTTTGATTCGATTATATTGTCGTTATTTTTTGGTTTAAATTCTGTAGCAATATATAGTAATTATTTGCTTATTTTTAATACTATTTCTAATTTGATTGTTGTTTTCAGAAGGGCGATACAATCGAGTGTAGGGAATAGTATAGCTGTCGAAAAAGTTGAAAAAAACTACAAAGATTTGTTGATTTTACAGTTCATTTTTTCGATGCTTGCTACGTGGTGTGTGGTTTGCCTTTTGAATTTATGTCAACCATTTATGTATTTTTGGATGGGTAAGGATAATATGCTTACTTATTTTGATGTTGTTTTATTATGTGCTTGGTTTTATATAGGTGTTGCATCTCATTCATTTTTCTTATATCTTGCAGGATACGGATTATGGTGGGAGGTTAGAATGCCATATTTGTTAAGTGCTATTGTTAATATAGTCATGAATATTGTATTGGGAAAACTGTTAGGAATAACAGGTATTATTATTTCAACATTTGTTTCTAGCTTTATTTTTGGGTCTATATGGCAGTGTATGATAGTTTTCAAACACTATTTTAAATGTAAGTTTTACGAATTCATAAAAAAACAATTGTTGTATACTTTGGTTTGTCTTCTAATTTGTTTAGTATCATTTATAGTGTGTTTGTTTATACCTTTTAAATTGTTTATTGTTGGATTAATAGTACGCTTATTGATATCCACAATTTTGTCAGTGCTTATAATGTATTTGTTATTTAAAAATTATGATGTATATAAGTCTTCTAAGAATTATATAAATGAGGCAAAGAAGTTGTTTATTCATTAAACTCAAAAAATGTGTTTGATTTTAAGGTAAATTAGTCAAATATATTAAATTATTTTAATGAAAGACTAACTATTAGAAGTCAAGAAGAAATAAATGATTTTTAATCAAAACGCAGAAATGCGATTCGTAAAGTGGCTGGGACTTATTTCCAGCAATCAGTTCCTTGAAAAATTGCATGACAAACAGAGCATCCGATTGGGTGCTCAAACAGAAAAGGTATATCTGATTGATTAACTCGGAGAATAAGCTTGTCCGGTTAGTTCCATCTTATAGATGGTTCGGATCAGCTTTTTCGCCGCATGTGATACGGCTACATTGTAGTGCTTGCCTTCGGAAATTTTTCTTCCCCTTCGGAAATTTTTCTTCCGAGGTAGGTGCCGAAGGATTCATCCCATTTACAAACAAACTTTGTGGCGTTAAAAAGCGCATACCGCAGGTATCGTGACCCACGTTTTTCCATGTGCGAGTGTGATGAATCAAGCTGACCGGATTGATATGTTGATGGTGATAATCCTGCATAAGCAAGAATCTTGTCTGCATTATCGAAGCGCTCAAAATCACCTACTTCCGCCAGAATCATCGCTCCCATACGGTAATTGATACCGGGGATGGTCATTATCGGGGATTGTATTTCATCCATGATTGCTTTTATAGAGGCTTCGATTTCTTCAATCTCTTCGGAAAGTATCCAGATGAGATGAATGGTATGTCGTAGTTCCATGGATTTTGCGTCCATAGGTGTGCCGATAGAATTGATAGCGGCATTCCTGATCTCGATAGCTTTATCCCGGCTGTATCGTCCTTTGGAAGAGGATTCGAGAAGTTTTTTGAGATGTGTCAAATGACATCCTGCAATGTAATCGGCACCGGGGAGTTCTTCTAAAAGCGTGTAGACGGAATTAAGGTGAAGCGTAGGAACAAGTTTCTCCAGTTCGGGGAATAGGATGTTCACAAGCCTGGCTAAAGAAGACTTGAGCTTAGAACGTTCATGAACCTTGTCAAAGCGATAACGGGTTAATGATTTCAACTCTTCGTTGTGATATGATGTTTCTGAGTAGGGCTTGAGTGTCCTATCGGTCATCAACATCATAGCAATCGAAGAGGCATCGACTTTATCCGTTTTCGTCTTTCTAAGGCTGAGACCTTTTCTGTAAAGATTTGTGTGTAGCGGGTTGATAACAACGGTCGGGAAACCTTTATCAACGAGCGACGCCAGAAGATTGTTAGAATAGTGACCGGTAGCTTCAAGACCTACTTTTATTTCTGTCTTGTCAGAAGTCACTTCTTCGATTCTGGAGAAAAACTCATCAAAACCGACCTTGTCATTTGAGATGGTGAAGACTGGATAGAGCTTCAGGCCTTCGTCGTCAAGAATACAGCAGTCATGCTTGTCCTTGGCAACATCGATACCAACATAGATCATAATCATGATCCTCCTTAAAAGTATTTGATGCTGCTGTTATAAGATCCACAGGGCTCTTTGCATGCTGTAACCTCGTTCTACATAAACCGTCATGCGGTATCTAACTGATTAACAATTAAACAAAGAGACTGTGGTTGGAGCCTTTCGTAAACCGTCTATGCGGTAGGAGAACAAAACCAATCCACAGCATCTTTAACAGCATACCCGATACCTATAGAGAAGGTAAAGAATGGGTATGACTATATAATACGAGG
>CADAOY010000006.1 GCA_902789665.1 uncultured Lachnospiraceae bacterium
ATGCTCATGTCGCGCTGTCGCACTATAAGTCTGCACACGAATATGTCTGTCCGTGAGCAAGCTCCCGACAGCCAATTCGGTGCATCCTTGCACCGCTCGACATACGCGCCAAGCCGAATTCATAGAATGCTGACGCATTCTATTTCATCCGTCTTGTCGCCCTATAGGCTGATTTCGATATGTGCCGATTTGTGAGCAGGCTCCCATCGGCCCAATCGGAAATCATCCTGCATGGCTCGTTATCTCGGAAAATAATATCCAACTCTACTCTGCGTAGGTACAATCATTGGAAAAACTGATATATAATCTGTGCATGGAGGTATGAACGAATATGAACCAATATGTAACAGGTACAGTTATTAAGGAACTACGTGAAAAGAATAAAATGACGCAACTTCAACTTGCAGAAAAACTGGGAGTGAGTGATAAATGTGTGTCAAAATGGGAAACACTTAGAGGTCTTCCCGATATTACTTTGTTAGAGCCTATAGCGGAAGCACTCAGGGTTTCGGTTACGGAACTGATATCTGGCAATACCATTCATAATACAAATGTGTCAGCAAATATGTTGCGCTCGAAGTTTTATGTGTGCCCGATCTGCGGAAACGTGATACATACGATGGGAGAAGCTGCTATTCATTGTCATGGTATCCAGCTTATGCCGTTAGAGGCAGAAGAGACAGATGAACATCATATGATTTTTATCGAGCGTGTTGAGGATGAGTATTATGTTCGGATTGACCACAGCATGACAAAGCAACATTATATTTCGTTTGTGGCGGCGGTTTCATCTGATGATATGCAGATGGTAAAACTCTATCCGGAAGGAAATGCTGAAGCCCGATTTAAGATTCGGAGAGTTAAAAGGTTATTCTTTTACTGCAACCGTGATGGACTGTTTTCGATTGATCCCATAAAGGGCATCGATGACAAGGAAAGTGGATATGACGATTCACAGGAAAGAAGAGAGTTGGAGAAGGCAGCGGAGTATCTTTTTGGATAAAGGTATCTGGAAAATCATTGCCGGTCTGACGGTCTTTAAAATGTCTCACGTACCTGTGCAAGGAATTTTACAAGAGGATTTTAATTATGATGAAAAAAGAAGAACTGAAACTTGTAAGCCAGTGGGATAAGACCTTTCCACAAAGTGATAAGGTAAATCACAGCAAGTATACGGATAATAAGGAACTCATGATTATTCCGGATGCGGTGCATACGGATCTGTATGATAACCTTGATGTGATCCCGTTTGAGTATATCGAAGAATTTATAAGAAAATACATGTGATGTATTGACAAAAAGAATAAAAGAATTTAAAATGAAACAAATTTCATTTAATGAAACTTGTTTCATTTTTTATTTTTAAAAAGAGAAAGGTGTGGAAAAGATGCCTAAAGTAAGTCAGGAATATGTTGAAAAGAAGAAACAGATGATTGTGGATGCAGCTTACAGTGTCTGTTTAAGAAAGCCAGTCGATACGGTAACCATCTCGGATGTGATTGCCGAGACCGGAATGTCTATGGGAGCCATTTACCGTTACTATGACGGGCTGGATGAAATCCTTGTGGATATGCTTAAAAAAATTCGGGTGGATTACGGTACCTATAACCTGTTGGCCGGATTGGCAAAAGAAGAGGATTTGTCTTTAGAAGAAATCATATTTCGTGTTTGTGATATCATGGCGGATGTCATGGAAGAACATCTGATGGATATTCAGAAAATCAATTTTGATTTCGGAGTTATGGCAATCAACAATCCCGATCGTATGAAAAAAATCATGTCGGAGACGGAGGGGCAGGGGAATATGGAAAATATCGGTACTTATCTTCTGCCGAAACTGGTGGAAGGGGCCGGAAAACTGGGCTACCGGATGCAATGCAGTCCGGAAGAAATGAAGCTTTTTATGTCTTCCTCGTTTACCGGAATTGAGAAACTTTGTATTTTAAGTGCCTGTTACGGAAGCGGAGTCCCCGGTGTAAAAGTGGAACCGCGCCCGCTTTTTCATACACTTGCCAAATCCATCATTTTATTGTTAGGAGGAAAAATCGATGAGTAAAAAAGAACCCGTTAAACAACCTGTTCCCACAGGAGAATATGCTGTCGGAACCTTTACTTATACCGTATACAATGACCGTGAAGAGAAGATGTACTGTGCGCCCGGCACCATGCGAAGCATTCCGGTCAGAGTCTATTATCCGGTAAAAAAAGAGTCCGTGGAAGGACTTCCAAAAGCCAGGTATTTATCGAAGAAAATGACTCTGGCCATGAAGAAGAACTTACATATTCCCCTTAATTACGAAAAGATGGAGCAGGACGGTTCAAACCGCTCCGAATGCTATGAGAATGCCCCTTTCATCGAAGGTGAGCATTTCCCACTGATACTCTTCAGTTCCGGCTACGGGTCGTACCGGGAGGCGGATTCTTTCCTCTTAATTGAACTTGCATCCCACGGTTATGTGGTTGCATCCGTCGGTCATCCTTACGAGGGATTGCTGACCGAACTGGATGACGGAACTGATTTTCAACTGGCGAAAGGAATTACGTCAAAGTGTTATTCGCCGGTGATTCCCTCACTTCTTGCACTGAAGAAACTGATGAAAGCAAAAGGAACAAACGAGGAACTCTGGGAAAAATTTGATTCCATTCAGAGAAAACACAATCGTTTTCTTATGGATCGTATTACCGAATGGAAGCTTGATACCAAAGCGGCGCTTCGGTATTTAAAAGAAAACCATTCCGATTTGATTGATTTTGAAAAAGGAGTCGGATTAACCGGTCATTCTATGGGTGGTGCGGCGGCATTTGCGCTTTGCGAGGATGAACCCGGGACTTTTGTCTGCGGGATTAATCTTGATGGTGGTCTTTTCGGTGAACATGAGGGAAAAACAATCGATGTGCCGTTTATGCAGATCAATTGCGAGCCGAACAAAACCAGCGTGACGGTTGCTTTTCTTATCAACAAAGCCGTAGCATACCACGCTGTTATGCGGGATATGCAGCATGTAGGGTTTACCGATCTGAAATTTGTGATTCCCATGAAATCCTTGGTCGGAGGTTTGGATCCGTATGTCGCATACGATACGGTATGCCGGATTCATCTCGTATTTTTCGGTACCTATCTGAAGAAGACGAAAGAGATGCCTTCCTTTGAAAGCAATGAATTTGTTTCTTTTAAGGAGTATCAGCCGTAAAATGGTGTAAAGAGGGGAATTATAATAAAGAACTTCAGCTCAATTAGGAAGGACAACAATCTCAAAATTAATTTCTGGTTTGGCATTTTTTTATGCTTTTAAGTGATGGGAGCAGGTTATATAATGATAATTAGGAAATGTGTGTGATTATCATTTCAGGAGGGTCAGGATATGAAGAAAAAGGTTTTATCTATTTTGCTGGCAGGTTCAATGCTGCTGGCTGTTTGTGGATGTAATTCCCCGGAAATCATCGCCGATCAGGGTGGTCCGGAAGAGGAAGTAGTAGAAGAAGTTGTTGAGGAAGAGCCTGTTGAAGAACTGGTTGAAGAAGCTGTTGAAGAGGTGGATGAACATGCCAACACCATCTCTGACGAGGCCAAAGAGCATGCCAAGGCATTCCCGGCAGTTGACGGTGATTTGCCGGAGTGGAGAGGCGTGGCCGTTGTTGATAAAGCAGAGTTTGCATGGCCGTGGGCTTCAACCGTATCAGATCCGGCTCTTGTAAGAGATACTAAAGATACAGTTTATAAAGAGGCGGAAGTTATGGAAATATCTGAGGCGGGATACAATTTTGTCAGAGTTTACCTGGATACGAGATATTTCTTTACTGAAGAGAATAAAGTAAATTTGGACCATGTCGGTTTAGATTTTGTGGGAGATATTGATACTTATAATGAAATACAGTATGAAAATCTCGACAGACTAATCGAATGGTGCATCATGAATGATATTCATGTATGCCTTGATGTTCATTCAACACCGGGCGGACTGATGATAGGCGGCGATGAGGAAGCATCAAGAGAGGGTCTCTTTACACCGGGTTCGGAAGATCAGGAAATATTTGTTAAGTTCTGGGAAAATATCGCAAAGAGATATTCTGATATAGACGTTAATGCGCTTAGTTTCAATTTATATAATGAACCTCCGTTCTTTGTTTCCGACCATGATAATGTTGTTTATACGGATTATGCGGCAAAGGGAGAAATACCGGATTCAATGACATTTTATGTAACGGATGACGATAACGATGTTTACGTTAATCTCATGAATGAAGCCATTGATGCTATCGAGGCAGAAACTCCGGACAGGCTGATTTTTGTGGACATGCTTGGTTACAGCAGATTCGGACTTGAAAATTTGGATCAGTTACATGGAAACAATATGGCAATTTCTTTCCATTTATATCCGGGTGAAACAGCTGATACTGAAGTTGATTCACTTAATCTTTCGGCATGCAAGAAAGAAGCGGAAAATATTCTTGATGGATATAATGAATTTGCAACAGAGAATAATGTAAGGTGGATGCTTCAGGAATACGGATGTGCTAATCAGGTTGGTGCAGCTCAGCAGAATGAAATTGTAAAAGCAATTGTTGATAAGTGCAAAGAATACGGAGTCCCTTACGCATATCATAGTTTTAATGGAACAAGCTTTGGCATTTGCAACATTGAGAAGTTTACGGAAGATTTTATAACTCCGGGAGCAACATATGAAGAAACATGTGCCGGTCATAAGATAAATGTGGAACTTAGGGATATTACAAATTAAAAACATATAAATAGATTACGGCGTCGGAGATAAAAATCCGCGCCTTTTTTTTTTTAATATTTGCATTACTACACCTAAAGGTGTACAATAATACTACACCTACAGATGTAGTAATGGAGGGTATAAATGGATTTATATCATGGTTCTGAATATATAATAGAGCATCCGAAATATCACGGAGGGAAAGAATATAATGATTACGGCTATGGGTTTTACTGCGCCAAAGAGCCAGATATGGCCGCTGAGTGGAGTGTATCCAGGGACCATCATGGATATGTTAATCATTATATTATTGATACCAGGGATCTTAAAATGCTTGATTTGAATCAGTATACGATTCTTACATGGCTGGCGATTTTGCTGGAAAATCGTACTTTTGATACAGAAACAATGCTGGCAAGGGAAGCAAAGAACTATATTATAAAGGAATTCGTGGTGCCTTATGATAAGTATGACATAATCAAAGGATACAGGGCGGATGACAGTTATTTTTCATTTGCACAGGATTTTATCAACGGCGCAATATCATATGGTCAGTTATCACGTGCTATGAAGCTTGGTGAACTTGGAGAACAGATTGTATTAAAAAGTAAAATAACATTTGAGATGATTAAGTGGGTTGAGGCAAACGAAACCAGGAAAGAGATATGGCTTCCAAAGAAGGAAAGAAGAGATTATCAGGCGAGGGCAGATTATAAGGCAATCAGTCTAGAAGAATATCAAAAAGGTGACTTATATATAACGAAAATTCTTGATGAGGAGATAAAGAAGGATGATGCACGCTTATGATGAAATGTATTTAAGCCATGCAAGAACCACTCTTGGAAATATGCTCCAGTTTGCAGTTTATGACTTGAAGATGGATATTGAGAAATTCTATAAGATGTTTATAAATTCGGGCGTGGCTAAGTGCTTTGGCTTGGGTGAACCCAGGTTTACTGTCGGAATGTCAGGGGTAGAACTGGCTTATGAGGTAATTTACAGAACCACGGGAGAGTATTGCAGGGTAAAACCGGAATTCAGACCGGATAAAAGCCCCGAATACTGGTGTGGCTGGGCACTTGGCTATTTTCAGTGGGATAAGAATATTCCGTTTGAAGCCATTAATGAAAAAGTTTCAATTAATGAGATTGTTGAAATGTATAATCCGTATCATGAAGCAGATATAAAGAAGTTTGTTGCTGTATTGGAACTAAAGATGCAGGATGAGGCAGAAGAGTCTGCCCTGGCCAGACTTCGCGCTTATGCAGGACTTACACAGAAAGCACTTGCTGATAAGTCAGGTGTATCGGTTCGTATGATTGAACAATATGAGCAGGGTAAGAAAAGTTTAAATAAGGCTTCGGTGGGAACTGTGCTAAATCTATCCAAAGCGTTGCATTGTGAAATAGAGGATTTGATACAGTAAGAAATATATTGTTAATCAAGGACATAATTTAATATACAAAGTGTTTCCCGGATAGACAGCGAAGTGTGCTTTAATCGAAGACTTCCATCTGTCCGCTTCCACCACATACATGACATGGGACATCCTCGATTTTGCCTTCACCATTGCATCTTGGACAGTTATTCTGGCCTTCGCCGTTGCAACCATTGCACATCATCTGTCCGAAATGCCCGAAGCATCTTGGGCAGGTTCGTGAGATTCCTGTACCATTACAGTGACCACATACACCTGAACCGGCGCAGCCCTTACAGGTTACACCCGTCTGGTAATCACATTCGGCGCAGCCGGCACCACCGCAGTACTTACATATACCTGTTCCGTTACAACCATTGCAAAGACCATTGCCTTTTACATCAGGCTCTTTACCGGGTACCGCGCAGTCGGTACACATCATATAACCGTTACCATCACAAAGGTCGCAGGCTAGCCATCCTGTTCCATGGCAGAGTTCGCAACTTGCTATTCCCGTTCCATCACAATTATCACATATGACAGTTTCACGTCCTGTTCCTTCGCAACTTGTACATGTTTCAAAGTGACTGTGATGCTCCGGCTCCTCTGGTTCGTTCTCCGGTCCCATATTTGGAGTACTTCCGTTGGTGTTGAAATATTCCACAAGATTATCATATTCAGGGCTATGGTTGTCATCCATGAAATCGGCCTGGAGCCCATCCCCTGAATTGACTTTGGTAGCGCCAACCTCATTGATAATGCTGAAACATTCCACGATTTTGGCCAAGCCAGCATCAACTGAAGTATCTTCTATAAGAATATGTTCATAATCGTTTTCTCCCAGAGGTTCCCCGACATTGTAATAGGTAATTTTGATATCAAGATGTCTTCCATTTTCATCTTCCGTAACATAACCGGCTCTGTAGAAATTAAAATATAAAGCAGCGTAGGCATCAGCCAAAGGGATATCTACAAGATTAACCCCTTCAAGCATTTCTTTGGCGTCCATATTATTATAAACAACACCACAGACAGGATAAGAATTCTCTTTATCAACATAAAAACCAACGCTTGGATTAACATCAAACTGTATATAAAATTCTGGAGTTATATCGGGAGTATTTGTATAAACGATTTCTTTAAAATTTTCATTTTCTGAAACTCCGTTTCCGATAGCACTGCTATCCTCGCCCCTGGCGCAGGCAATCATGGAAAGGAGCAGAAGAATTACACATAGTATACTTATAATCTTTTTATTCATATATGTTTCCCCCTCAACATTTTCAGTCCAAATTATAATTTAATTGTATCATAAATTATCCGCCATAAAGATAAAAAAATAGGATAATGTCTTAACAGGTAACCTTTTATTTTGGATTATAAAAAGATATAATTAAAAGGTAGTAAATACAAAGCAAGAGATAAATAATGAAAAAATCCAAACAGGTTAACAGATTAATACAGGATTTCGAAACTTCTGAATATGCAAATAATGACAGGAAAAATGTGGGGCTTCGAAGGGCAGAGAACACACTTTATGCAAGTGGGTTTGGTTTAATTATGCTTGGAGCATGGCAGTTATTCGAGGTTTTGTTCAGGCTTGTTCTCGATTTTGAGAATACAAAGACACGCTTCATGTCATTTTACGGATTATTCTCAGGCCCTGAATCAGAGGGGGTCAGCGAAGGATTTATAGTGGGTGTGGTAGTTAGCGCGGTGGTTATTTGGGCACTGCTTAGTCTGATATTTCAGTGTATGGTTGGAATAATGGCCATGCAGGAAGCAAAAAGAGAAAAGAAAAGATGGTTTTATCTTTTGATGACATTTTTCCTTATATATAGTGCGGCGATAGTTTTTTATGAAGATGCCAGACAGATGCCTCAGATGTTTAAGAGTTTTGACTTCTTTCAGATTTTCTGCCAGGAGATTAATGATGTGCTTTTGGTTATAACTGCGTTTATTGTAATGTTTTGCGGAATCGCAGTAAAACTTTACAGGCTGGGAATAAATGGATTAAAAAAAGCCGGAAAGGAGAGCAGATAATGCAGGAAGATTTCCATTATTATGCAACATACTGCGCTGCCTTTTTAGCGGGATTTAATCATGAGGAGAGTAAGGCAATCTGCTACAGTGCCCAGTTTGTGGACCTTTGTTCCAGGACTTTCTTAGATGGCGTGGGCGGTCCGAAGGAGGCAGCCACAACCCAGCTGATGCTGGAGATGCTCGATGCCAAGACGGATCTGATAGGTCTTCAGAATATTACGAGGATATGGGCTTCATTTCATTTCCTTCCTTTTGATTTATATAATCCGATTAAGCACAGGAAGAAAAAATATAAGAATAAATATCGCATGATATGTAACTCCAACGGCGCTCTTGTGGCAGACACGGTTAATCTTGCAAAGGGCAAGACCCTTCAGGCTGTGGGCCTTGCGATGCATGTTCTTGCAGATACCTGGGCGCATAAATATTTTGCAGGTACGCCGACTCTGGTTATAAATAATACTACTGATTATTTCTTCGAACTGATTGAAAAAGATGGACGCCTGGAGGAGAGAAAACTTCAGTTTACCCACAATCCTAAGGCTAAAGACGACATTGATAACAGTATCTATGTTAATACGATTTATCAGTATGAAGAAAATACGGTTATGAACTTAGGGCATGGCAGGGTAGGACATCTGCCGGATCTTAGTTTCATCAGATATAAATATATGCCTGCCTGGGGTAATTACAGGGAGATTGTTAAGGATAACCCTGACGATTATATGCATGCTTTTGCCCAGATGGTATATGCCATGAGATACCTTCGCGGTCTCGAGGGTGACAGGTTCGAACTTAATAAGTACGCCTGGGATGTTATTGAACCATATAAGGACAGGCTTAAATCAATTATTGAGACCAGGCGCCTTGACGCCTCAGAAGACTGGAAAGCCTTTGGTGAAGAATTATCCGGGGCCAAAATCCCCGCCTTCGACCTCTCTTTATACCAGGAAGAGTACAAGACGGCGGAAAAGGAAAATAAGAATAATACTTTCCTGGGCGGATTTTTCCTGGCAGCTATAGCACAAAAGAGTATGGTTACAAAGGCTATTTTCACATCCAAGAATCCTCTTGCGGGAATTGCCCTTGATTATAATGAGAAGGGATTAAGAGGAATTAAGGATTATCTTAAGTTAATGGAATATTCGGGATTGGATTTAACCAGATGAGCAGATTTCAAAAGATTAAAAACTTAATAAAGGGACTGATTGTCATCCTTTTTGGCCTTCTGGTGATAGGGCTTGTGTATTATGAAGGTCCTGACGACGGGCTCGAGGTGATTATTTTTATCCTGGCAGCAGCTCTTATCTTAAGAGGAATGGGTGTCCTGCATTTTTATTCCACCATGGCAAGGCATATGGTAGGCGGGCAGCAGGTTCTCTATGTGGGCTTCGTTATTTTCTGCTTTGGACTTTTAACCATGAGCATTCATAACCTGCATCCGTCATTTCTTATAGGATATCTTTTTGTTTTATATGCCTTCACGGGAGGCGTGGACGTGGCAGGCGCCCTGTCTGCGAGAAAGAATGGAGCAAAGCACTGGAGACTTAAACTTGTATTTGGTATTCTCACTATTATCTTTGGCCTTCTTGCGGCAGTGGCAGGCTTTATCTATAAATCCACCGGAGTTATTGCATTAATCTATGGTGTAGGCGTTATTATTTCAGGCTGCGCGATGATTAAAAATGTCTTTACCAAGACTGAGGTGGTATATATTCAGTAGTATTTAAGGAGAACAAATATGGCAGCAGAACTTAATCAGACACCATCAGCAAACAGAATACATATAGGATTTTACGGTCTTCGTAATGCGGGTAAATCAAGCCTTGTGAATAAGGTGACCAATCAGAACCTCGCTATCGTTTCTGATGTAAAGGGAACGACAACGGATCCGGTGACAAAGGCAATGGAACTTCTGCCTCTTGGACCTGTGGTTATTATTGATACCCCGGGACTTGATGATGAGGGAGAACTTGGGGCATTAAGAGTTAAGAAGGCATACCAGGCTTTAAATAAAACAGATATTGCGGTTCTGGTTGTTGATGCATCAAAAGGTATGAGTGATGAGGATTATGCGATTCTGGGCCAGATCAAAGCCAAAAATATTCCTTATATAATAGCACTTAACAAAACGGATTTAACCAGCGGAGAAACTCCAGATTTTCGTGAAGGAGAAGGCATAGTTCCGGGAGACAATGTTATAAGGGTAAGTTCACTTAAGGGAGAAAATATCGATGAATTAAGAAATCTTATCGCCTCCAAGGCTAAAGTGGACTCAGGTAAAAGAATAATAGGTGATAAACTAAAGAAAAGCGACATAGTAGTGCTTGTCTGTCCTATAGATGAGTCAGCGCCGAAGGGCAGAATGATACTGCCTCAGGTTCAGACCATAAGGGACATACTTGATGAGCATGCCATGTGTGTAGTGACTCAGACTGATGAACTTCCAAAGGTTTTGGAAAGTTTTAAGAATCCTCCTAAGCTTGTGGTTACAGACAGCCAGGATTTTGGAAAAGTTAAAAATATGGTGCCGGATGATATTATGCTGACATCATTCTCGATTCTTATGGCTAATTACAAGGGCATCTTGGAGACTGCGGTTAAGGGGGCAGTATCTGTAAAGGATTTAAAAGATGGAGATACAGTACTTATTTCGGAGGGCTGTACACATCACAGACAGTGTAAGGATATAGGAACTGTCAAATTACCGGGCTGGATAGAAAAGTTTACTAATAAGAAGATAAATTTCGAATTTACCCAGGGCGGCGAATATCCTGAAGATTTGAGTAAATATGCGCTGATAGTACACTGCGGTGGCTGCATGCTTCCTGAGAGGGAGATGATGTACAGGCTTAAGTGCGCAGAGGATGAGGGAGTGGCATTTACAAACTATGGAACACTCATTGCATATATGAACGGGATTTTGGGTAGAAGTCTCCAAATATTTCCTTCTATAGCTGATAAATGTGTATAATATGCTATCTTGTAATAAGAAGGAAAAAGTGTTATATTGTTGAGTGTGTGCCCACAGAAATTGGGACCACTTGATTGGAGGAAGTAATGGAAAATCTTGAATTACAAAGATTAGCAAATGAGATTCGTAAAGGTATAATTATCGGTACTCATGCAGCTAAGTCCGGACATCCGGGTGGATCATTAAGTATAGCTGATGTGTGTGCCTTGTTATATTTTGAAGAGATGAATGTAGCACCGGAGAAGGCTAACGATCCGGACAGAGACAGATTTGTTCTTTCAAAGGGACATGCAGCTCCTGCTTTATATTCAACTCTGGCTCTGAAGGGATATTTTTCCATGGATGAGCTGAATAATTTAAGACATCTTGGAGCAATGCTTCAGGGTCATCCGGATATGAAACTTACACCGGGTGTTGATATGTCTACAGGTTCTCTGGGACAGGGCGTATCTGCTGCAGTAGGTATGGCTCTTGCCGGAAAGATGGATAAGAAAGACTACAGAGTTTATTCAATCCTTGGCGATGGTGAGATTCAGGAAGGTCAGGTTTGGGAAGCTGCTATGTACGCAGGCTTCAAGAAACTTGATAACCTTTGCATAATGGTTGATAACAATGGTCTTCAGATAGATGGTAATATTGAGGATGTTTGCTCACCTTATCCAATTGATAAGAAGTTTGAAGCATTCAATTTCCATGTAATTAACGCAGATGCCCATGATTTTGATTCTTTAAGAGCTGCTCTTAAGGAAGCAAGAGAAACCAAGGGAATGCCAACTGCAATCATTCTTCATTCTGTAAAAGGAAAGGGCGTATCCTTCATGGAGAACAATGCCGGATGGCATGGCGTAGCACCTAATGATGAAGAATTTGCATCTGCTATGGAAGAACTTAAAAGGGAAGGTGAAGCATTATGTCAGAAGTAAAAAGAATTGCAACCCGTCAGGGTTATGGTGAAGCCCTCTGCGATCTGGGTGAACAGTATCCTAATCTTGTAGTTATGGATGCAGACCTTGCTGCTTCTACCAAGACAGGCATGTTTGCCAAGAAATATCCTGAAAGATTCTTTGATGCAGGTATCGCAGAAGCTAATATGGCCAGCATGGCAGCAGGACTTGCTTCAACAGGCAAGGTTGTATTTATTTCTTCATTTGCCATGTTTGCAACAGGAAGAGCCTATGAGCAGATTCGTAACTCCATAGGTTACCCACATCTTAATGTCAAAATCGCCGCTTCCCACGGTGGTATCACAGTTGGTGAAGATGGTGCAACACATCAGTGTATAGAAGATGTTGCTTTAATGCGTAACATTCCGGGTATGGTAGTGTGCGTACCTTCAGATGTTATTGAAGCCAAGGCAGCAGTTAAGGCAGCAATCGAATATAATGGCCCGGTATTCTTAAGACTTGGAAGAAATGCAGTTCCTGTAATCAATGACAGACCTGATTATACTTTCGAGCTTGGTAAGGGTACACTTCTTAAGGAAGGTGAAGATGTGACAATCATTGCATCAGGTATCGTAGTTGAAAGTGCAATGACTGCCGCAGCAATGCTTAAAGAGAAGGGTATTAATGCCGAGGTTATTAATATTCATACAATTAAACCAATTGACAGCGATATAATCGTTCGCAGTGCCAGGAAGACAGGAAAAGTTGTTACAGTTGAAGAACATTCTGTTATTGGCGGCTTAGGCAGCGCAGTATGTGAAGTTCTCTCTGAACAGTGTCCTACACCGGTTAAGAGACTTGGTGTTCCGGATGTATTCGGTACATCTGCGTCCGCATCCGTTCTTATGCATGAATTTAAGTTAGACGGCGAAGGAGTTTGTGAGCAGATTCTTGACTGGATGAAATAATTAAAAATATAGGCGTCTTCTTGCACATATGATATGTACAAGAAGGCGTATTTTTGTTATAAGGAGATGATAAAATGACTAACAAAGGACCTTATTATATTACAACGGCAATTGCTTATACATCAGGCAAGCCGCACATTGGCAACAGTTATGAGATTGTTCTTGCTGATGCCATTGCAAGATATAAGAGAAAAGACGGCTATGATGTATTGTTCCAGACAGGAACTGATGAGCATGGCCAGAAGATTGAACTTAAAGCAGCTGAGGCCGGCGTAACTCCTAAGGAGTTCGTTGATGGCGTAGCCGGTGAGATTAAGGCTATCTGCGACTGCCTTAATACATCTTATGATAAGTTCATCAGAACTACAGATGATTATCATGAGAAACAGGTGCAGAAGATCTTCAAGAAAATGTATGAAAAAGGAGACATTTACAAGGGCTCTTATAAGGGAATGTATTGTACTCCTTGTGAATCTTTCTGGACAGAAAGTCAGCTTGTAAATGGCAAGTGCCCTGACTGTGGCAGAGATGTTCAGCCTGCAGAGGAAGAAGCTTACTTCTTCAAGATGAGCAAATATGCAGATAAGTTAATTGATTATATTAATACACATCCTGAATTTATCCAGCCTGTATCAAGAAAGAATGAGATGATGAATAACTTCCTTCTTCCGGGCCTTCAGGATTTATGCGTATCAAGAACATCTTTCAAATGGGGTATCCCGGTTGATTTTGATGACAAACATGTTGTATATGTATGGCTTGATGCTCTTACCAACTACATCACCGGTGCCGGATATGATGCTGATGGAAACAGCAGCGAAACATATAAGAAATACTGGCCTGCAGATCTTCACTTAATCGGTAAGGATATCGTAAGATTCCATACAATTTACTGGCCGATTTTCCTGATGAGCTTAGGCGAAGAACTTCCTAAGCAGGTATTTGGTCATCCATGGCTTTTGGCCGGAGATGGCAAAATGAGCAAGTCCATCGGTAATGTTATTTATGCCGATGACCTGGTTAATTTCTTCGGTGTTGATGCGGTAAGATATTTCCTGATTCACGAGATGCCATACGAGAATGACGGCTCAATCAGCTGGAACTTAATGACAGAGCGTATCAATACAGACCTTGCCAATATTCTTGGTAACCTGGTTAACCGTACAATCTCCATGACCAACAAGTATTTTGATGGTGTGGTTGAGAATAAGAATATAACTGAGGATGTGGATGCAGACCTTAAGAGAGTTGCAACTTCCACATACGATAAGGTTCATGACAAAATGGACGAACTCAGGGTTGCAGATGCAATTACTGAAATATTCAATCTCTTTAAGAGATGCAACAAGTATATTGATGAGACTGAGCCATGGGTTCTTGCAAAGGATGAGGCTAAGAAGGACAGACTTGCCACAGTACTTTATAACTTGACAGAAAGTATTGTTATCGGTGCTTCACTTCTTTGGCCATATCTTCCTGATACAGCAGAAAAAATCGTTAAGAGTCTTAATACTGAATTAAGAGATTATGACAGACTTAATGAGTTTGGTTTATATCCAAGTGGTAACAAGGTAACTGATAAGCCTGAAATTCTTTTTGCAAGACTTGATATTAATGATGTACTTGCGGAGGCTGCAAGAATTGCAGAGATTCAGAAGGCGGAATTCGCTAAAGAATCAGGTGAACCTGAGGGCGTTGATAATGAGGCAGTAATAGATATTGAGCCTAAGGCAGAGATTGAGTACGATGATTTTGCAAAAATGCAGTTCAGAGTTGGAAAGATAATCAAGTGTGAAGAAGTGCCAAAGAGTAAGAAACTTCTGTGCTCACAGGTACAGATAGGCTCTGAGGTTAAGCAGATTGTATCCGGTATCAAGCAGCACTACAGCGCTGAGGAAATGGTTGGCAAGAGAGTAATGGTACTTTGCAATCTTAAGCCTGCAACCTTAGCCGGCGTTAAGTCTGAAGGAATGCTGCTTTGTGCAGAAGATGCTGACGGAAATCTTGCTCTGGTAGTACCGGAGAAGGATATGCCTGCAGGCGCAGAGATTTGCTAAATAATAATTCTGCCGAGCTGGCTTAAAATGCTCTGAGAAACGATTTTCACAGATGAAGCGACCCCGAGACAAAAATGCTCTGAGAAGCGATCCTGAAGCTTGCTTCAATGAGCTTCGAAGAGTAGTTTTTGGCGAGAGGGGAGCGTATAAGCCGAAGAGTAATTTTAAGTGACGCGAAAGGCAGCAACACAGTATAATATGAAAGGCTGAAAAAATGAGAAGAAAAATGATTGCCCTTGCAATGGCAATGGCTATTACAACTACATTAATGCCGGTTTCAGTAATGGCTACAGAAACTACTGAGGCTCCGGCAGTTACAACAGAGGCTCCGGCCACAACTGAGACTACAACAGAGGCCGCTCCGGCGACTACTGAGGCAGCACCTGCTACAGAGGCTGCTCCAGCAACAACTGAAACAACTGCAACAACTGAAGAAAAGCCTGCAACCATAGGTGATATATTCACAACAGATGATATGGCCAATAATACCAATAAGCCTTATATCTCTTTAGGTGCTGACCTTTCTGCTGAGCAGAAGGCTACAGTATTATCAATCATGGGTATTACTGAAGCTGACCTTGCCAATTATACAGTATCGTATGTAACAAATGCTGAAGAGCATGCAGCGCTTGATTCATATATTGACAGTTCAGTAATCGGAAGCAAATCCTTATCATCAGTTATGGTTAAGGAAACTGAGTCTGGTACAGGTATCAGAGTTACTACAGTTAATATTAATTACTGTACAGTTGATATGTATCGTAATGCATTATTAACTTCCGGCGTGGAAAATGCCGATATACTTGTTGCAGGTCCTTTCCCAATTTCAGGAACAGCTGCACTTCTTGGTGCATGGAATGCTTATGAAGCAATGCATGGCAAGAAACTTGATGAGGATGCCAAGGAAGCTGCATTAAATGAAATCGTTGTAACAGGAGAACTTAATGATTCTGTTTCAGCTGAGGACAAGGAGAAACTTCAGGACTTACTTGACTATGTTAAGGCAGAGGTTGTAGCCAATGGCTTAACTGATCCTGACAAGATTAAGGAAGTAGTTCAGGAAGGTATTGAGAAATACGATATAGAACTTACAGAAGATCAGATTAAATCCCTTACAGATTTATATGGTCAGATTGGTAAACTTGATATTGATCCGGTTAAACTTTTAGAGCAGGCCGGCGATATGTATGATAAATATGGCGAAACAGTTCTGGCAGATGCCAAGGAAATGTTTGAAACCGTAGTTACTGATGAGGTAAAGGAGAGCCTTGGAGATGCATTCAGCACTATGTTCCAGAATGTATGGAATGCTGTTGTTTCCTTCTTCAAGGGTGGTAATAAATGAGTGAAATAATTGTTCAAAGGTGCAGACCATGGGAATGGGAAGAAGCCATGGATGTGGCCGAAAGAACTTTTATGGAGTTTGTGGCGCCCGGGTATGAGCCGGAAGGCATCAAGGGTTTCACAGACCTGGTTACGGATAAAAGAGTAAAGAATTTGTTCCTTGATGGCGACTATGTAGTATTTGTAGCCAAGGATGGGGATAAAATAGTGGGCGTTATATCCATAAGGTCCGGTAATCATATATCTTTACTTTTTGTTGATAAAGAATATCACAGAATGGGAGTTGCAAGTAAACTTGTGGCCAATGTTTCCGAATATTTAAGACTTAGGAAATTTGACCATCTTACAGTTAATGCGTCTCCTTACGGCGTCCCGTTTTATCACAGTTACGGCTTTGAAGATACCGGCGTGGAGAAATGGGACAGGGGTATGTTAACTACCCCGATGAAATTGTTACTGTAGTTTATATTTAACCACAACAGGGGAAATGTATGGAGTACATCAGAAGTAAAAACATAGTTTTACTGATATGCGATACTTTGAAACTCATTGATCCGCGTCCTATTGAGCATGGAATGAGAACTGCCTATCTTGTTTACAAGATGCTTAGGAAAAAGGGCGGATACGAGGATTTTGAACTTGCGGACTTCGCCTTTTTGTCATGCCTTCATGATGTTGGTGCTTACAGGAGTAACAAAATCTTTGAGAAGTTTGAATATGAATTCCGTAATTATATGCCGCACAGCATATATGGCTTTTTATTCCTTAAATATATGACCCCGCTTTCAGACAAGGCCAAGATGGTGCTCTATCACAGAGTTGCATGCAGCCAGTCGGAAGATGTGGAATTTGATTATAAATTTGAAACCAGAGTTCTTACCCTGGCAGAAGCTGTGGATAATTACCACTATGCCATGGGAGAGAGTTTCGACCATACTATTTTCAGACGCCAGGAAGACATTATTTATACCAGGGAAGCTCTTGATTTACTTGATGAAATCATGAAAGAGGGAGATACTCTTGAAAGACTCAGAAACGGCGTCTACATGGATGAACTTGCAGACCTGTTTGACAGCATTCTTTTTACCAATGAGGACAAGAGAGCATATATGGAAATGCTCATGTATTCCTTGGGACTTAAGTCTGAAGGCCTTGTGGTAGATGCGGCAGTAACCCTTGCAGTTACTGAAGAACTCGCTGCCAAAATCGGCATGCAGCAGGAAGATATGGACATCCTTTATTATGCAGCGCTCGTTCATGACCTTGGAATGCTCACCATCCCAAGAGAGATTCTTGATGTGCGTCGTAAACTTACAAAAGATGAAAGAATGATAGTCAGAACTCATGTGGATGCCACAGAGAATCTGATTAAAAACAGGGTTGCTCCTGATATAGTAAAAGTGGCAGTTGCCCACCATGAAAGAATGGATGGTTCCGGTTATCCTAAGGGACTTAAGGAGCATCAGATGACCATGAGTCAGAGTATTCTGCAGGTAGCTGACACAGTTACAGCCCTTACAGATGAAAGAGTACACCGTCCTCCTCTTAGCAAAGAGAAGATTATTGATGTACTTAAGGAAGAAACCAGAGATGGCAGATTCAAGAGCAGGGTAGTTTCCAATTTTATTGACTCCTATGATGAAATCATGGAAGTAGTTAAGGAAAGAACCAATGTCATCCTGGAGAATTATAAGAAATTACAGGCTAACTACGAAGCCGTCAGCAAGATGCTGACAAACCCAAAAGAAACAGAAGAAACGGAGTAAATAAATGGCTAAAATCGGCGAAGGGGCCATATCTTCAGGCCTTGGAAGATTTTTCGACATAATTATTATAGGTATTCTTACCTTTGTATGTTCACTTCCTGTTATTACAATGGGAGCAGCCATTACAGCTGCATATGATGTTTATATAAGAATGGCGCTTGATAAGGACAGCCATGTGGTAAGTACTTATTTCAGGGCTTTTGGCAAGAACTTTCTTAAAGCAACGGTTATTCATCTTATTGTTTTGGTGGCGGCAGCTTTTGTAGGGGCGTCAGCTTATCTTTTCTTTTTCGGAGTACTGGAAGTTAGTTCCGGCATGAGAACAGTAGGTCTTGTGCTTACTATTGTTATGGCTTTGGTAGTTGCCATGACCTTCCTTTATGTATATGCCCTTCAGGCAAGATTTGAAAATTCAGTCGTAAGAACAATTATAAATGCTTTCTTTATAGCACTTGCCCAGTTCCCAAAGACATTTGCAATGCTCCTTGCTAACGGCGTATGTGCTGCTCTTTGCGTGCTTTTATATGGCCTTGCTCCGCTTTGGCTTATCATAGATTTCTCAATTATTTATTATTTCTCAGCCAAAGGAATGGTTAAGGCTTTCGGTCTTTATGGAGATAAGGAAGCAGCTGGTGAAGATTTGCACAAAGAATAAAATTAACCAATGTGCAATCTGTATGCAAAATTGGGTTAAATTGGCAATTTTTACAATGTGAAATAAAATATTTGGTTAATTGTGTTATGGCATTTTTGGGCTGTAACCTTTATAATTTTTGATAGTACGGTTGCTATGACCGAAACATTTATTTCTAGGAGGAAAATTAATATGGCAGGGTTATCTTTGAAGAACATCTGTAAGGTTTATCCTAACGGTTATGAAGCTGTTAAGGATTTCAATCTTGAAATTGCAGATCAGGAATTCATAATTTTCGTAGGACCTTCAGGATGTGGTAAGTCTACTACACTTCGTATGATCGCAGGTCTTGAGGACATCAGTTCTGGTGAACTTAGAATCGGTGACAGACTTATCAATGATGTAGAGCCTAAGGATAGAGATATTGCGATGGTATTCCAGAGCTACGCTCTTTATCCACATATGACAGTATATGAGAACATGGCATTTGGTCTTAAGTTACGTAAGGTACCTAAAGATGAAATCGATAAGATGGTTAAGGAAGCTGCAAAAATCCTTGACTTAACTCCACTTCTTGATCGTAAGCCAAAGGCTTTATCAGGTGGACAGAGACAGAGAGTTGCTATGGGACGTGCTATCGTTCGTAATCCTAAGGTATTCCTTATGGACGAGCCTCTTTCAAACCTTGATGCAAAACTTCGTGTACAGATGAGAATTGAGATCGCTAAGCTTCATCAGAGACTTGGCACAACCATCATTTACGTTACACATGACCAGACAGAGGCTATGACTCTTGGTACAAGAATCGTAGTTATGAAGGATGGTGTTATCCAGCAGGTTGATACACCTCAGAACCTTTATGATAAGCCATGCAACTTATTCGTTGCTGGTTTCATGGGATCACCACAGATGAACTTCTTAGACGCTATCGTTGAAGTATCAGGTGAGACAGCTTACCTTAACGTAGCTGGACATCAGATTCCACTTCCACCAGCTAAATCAAAGAAGCTTATTGATGGCGGTTATGATGGAAGATCCGTAACATTCGGTATCCGTCCTGAAGATGTATATGATTCAGAGATGTATGTTGAAACATCACCTATGAGCGTATTCGAATCAACAATTAAGGTTTACGAGCTTCTTGGTGCTGAAGTATTCTTATACTTCGATCTTGAGATGTTCCCAATGACAGCAAGAGTTGATTCAAGAACAACTGCTAGACCTGGTGATACAATTAAGTTTGCTCTTGATGTTGAGAAGATTCACGTATTCGATAAGGAAACAGAGCAGATTATTACAAACTAGTTTGTAATGTGGAATGAGACTTAAAGGGGTGCACAGTTTGTGCACCCTTTTTTTCAAAGAATGAAAATATCCCCCTCCGGCCTTCGGCCGGAGGAGGATGAATGAGAAAAAAGCCATCCACTCCGGCCTTCGGCCGGAGAGGACTGGCAGTAAGGAATGAAGGAAGGAATCGGCCTTCGAGCGAAGCGGATGGCCTGTATGTGTATGAAAAGTATTGAAGAAATCAGAGAGTTTTTCGCTAAGGATGCCTTTGCAACCAATGCGGGGGGATATATTGAAGAAGTAGGTGATAATTATTCAGTATGCTCTATGCCTGTGGATGAAAGACATGTTAATGCTGTTGGAAATGTAATGGGAGGCGTGTATTTCACGCTGGCGGATTTTGCCTTTGCTGTTGCAACCAACCATGAAAAGCCTAATGTGGTATCACTGGATTCCACCATTAATTTCCTTGGAATTGCAAAGGGAAAGAAAATTTTTGCGAAGGCTGAGTGCGTTAAGGATGGAAGAACCACCTGCGTATATGTGATCACCATCACAGATGAAGGTGGTAAGGAAGTAGCGAGAGTTACAACTACAGGATATAAGTTTGTTTAAGGATATTCATGAATAGAACGGACCTTCCAATAGAATATGCCAGAAAAATGGAAGAACTCTTAGGGGATGAATATGATGCTTATTTGGCATCTCTTGATAAGCCATTACATAAGGGGCTCAGGGTTAATTCCCTTAAGGCGGATAGTGCCTCTGTGATGAAACTTCTTGGCAGGGATTTAAAGCCTGTACCCTGGGCATCTTTGGGATATTATTATAATGAGGATGAGATTAAGCCCGGGAAAAGTCCTTATTTTGAGGCAGGACTTTATTATATTCAGGAGCCTTCGGCCATGTGCGTTGCAGAAATCGCCATGGATGCGATAAAGGAGATTGTGCCTGATAAGAGCGAACTTAAAGTGCTTGATTTATGTGCAGCTCCCGGCGGCAAGACTACCTATCTTGCGGCTTTGATGGAGAATAAGGGACTTCTTGTTGCTAATGAAATAAATGCAGGAAGAGCGGCTATTCTTTCGCAGAATGTTGAAAGATGCGGGATTACCAATACTGTTGTAATTTCGGAAAATCCCGTAAAACTTGCTGACAGGTTTGAGAATTTCTTCGATTTGATTGTAGTTGATGCACCGTGCTCCGGAGAGGGAATGTTCCGTAAGGAAGAAGATGCTCTTAGTATGTGGAGCCCTGATAATGTTAAGATGTGCGCTGACAGGCAGAAAGAGATAACCCATGCGGCGTCCAAAATGCTTAAAGGCACCGGAAGAATTGTTTATTCAACCTGTACTTTTGCAATGGAAGAAGATGAGAATCTTATAAAGGATTTCCTGGATACGCATGAAGATTTCAAAACAATCCCAAGCCCTTATAAGAAATATTTTAAAGAAGGCTTCGAACCTGTAGGGAACGGAATGAGACTTTTTCCACATTTAATAGACGGGGAAGGGCATTTTGCCTGCGTTCTTGGAAGAGATGAAGAAGTGGAAGAGACCAGGCCTTACAAGAAGAAGGGCAATGACAAGAATACACTTGCGATGATGCAGGTTGCAAAGAAGTTTTTTAAGGAAAACTTTAGTGAAGGTTTTTGGGAAAGATTTGAAGGCGGGGATTTTATCAGTTTTGGAGATAATTTATATCTGATGCCGATGGCCATGAATCTTGATAAATTAAAGGTTTTAAGGCCGGGACTGGAACTTGGAACGGTTGTGAAAGAAAGATTTATACCTTCTCACGCACTTTCTTTGATTATTAGTCCAAAAGATGTTAAAATTAGTTTGAGTATGGCCGAAGATGAGGTGACTAATTATCTGAAAGGTATTACCCTTAATGTGGATGAGCCGGGTAAGGACGGCTGGGCGCTTATGTGCGTGGACGGATATTCAATTGGCTGGGGGAAAAAGGTCGGAAATACAATAAAGAACCACTATCCTAAGGGACTTAGGTGGAATTAGAAAGGTTAATAAATGAAAGTATATATTGATGGCAGTGAAGGCACAACAGGTCTTCGTATTAATGAAAGATTTACGGGAAGGGATGATATCGAGATTTTGAAGATTAATCCGGAACTTCGTAAGGATCCTGAAGAAAGAAGGAAATTCATTAATGCATCTGATGTAACATTCCTTTGTCTGCCGGATGCAGCTTCCATTGAGGCTGTAACTCTTATAGATAAGGATAATGACCATACAGTAATTATTGATGCTTCGACAGCTCACAGAACTGCTGAGGGCTGGGCTTATGGTCTTCCGGAACTTGGAAAGAATTTCCTTGAAAATATAAAGACAAGTAACCGAATTGCCAACCCGGGATGCTATGCAACAGGATTTTTGCTTGATGTATATCCGATGATTGCGATGGATTTAATTGGTAAGGATTATCCTGTGTGCGTTAATGCTTTATCCGGTTATTCGGGAGCTGGCAAAAAGGGAATCGCGATGTATGAGGCTGAGGATAAGAGAGAGGATTTATATTCTCCAAGAATGTATGCTTTATCCCAGAATCATAAGCATCTTAAGGAAATGCAGGCTGTATCGGGCCTTTCGAAGACTCCGCTTTTCGTGCCTGTTGTAGATGATTATTACTGCGGAATGATAGTAACATTCCCGGTTTATGCTGACCTTATGAAGAAGAAAATGACTCCGGCTGAGGTGAGGGATGCGTTCGCCGGGTATTTTGACTCTCAGGAATTCATCCATGTTATGCCTTATGGTTCAGAGGAAGAATATGGTTCATTCCTTGCAGCCAATATGATGGCGGGAAGAGATGATGCTTTAATATATGTAACCGGTAATGATGACAGAATACTCGTTTCCACAGTTATTGATAACCTTGGTAAAGGCGCATCAGGCGCCGCCATTGAATGCATGAATATCCGTATGGGCTTACCGGCCGCTACGGGATTAAATATAAAATAAGGACTTAAGGATAATGATTGAGATTATACTAATTGTGTCTGCATTATGCGGCATCGGCATTCCTTTTATTATCTGGGGAATTACGCCGTGGCTTATCCTTTGGATTCCTCTTTTTGGAATAGGCATATATGCAGTGCTTCTTGCTTTGTACTTTATTGTGCTGATTATTATGGGGCTGTTTTTTGACAGCAAGAAGGAATTTTATGAGCCCAATGATTTTATCTATGCGGTTTTAAGGGATTTAGGACATACTCTTAACAGACTTTCAAGAATCAAAATTCATGTTGAGGGCAAGGAACTGATTCCAAAAGACCAGAAATATCTGCTTATATCCAATCACATTTCCAATTATGATCCGATTGTAAATGTGGACTGTTTTAAGGATAAGAATGTGGTTTATATTTCCAAGGAAGGAAATTTCAGAATTCCGATTGCAGGCAGACTTGCCAAAGGTTCGGGATTCATGGCCATTGACAGGGAAGATGTAAGAAAGGCCATGGGCACAATTAATCAGGCCGCTGAATATATTAAATCAGGCAAGGCCAGCGTGTGCATATATCCTGAAGGCACAAGAAATAAAACAGATGAGAAACTTTTAGAGTTTAGAAACGGCGCTCTCAAAATCGCCACCAAGGCTAAGTGCCCTCTGGTTATCATGACGATTCGAGGCACCAAAGATGTAGTTAAGAATTTTCCATTTAAGAGAACTCATGTATATGTGAAGGTGGGAGAAGTAATTCCAGCAGACAGGGTAGCTTCAATGAAGACAAATGAGCTTTCGGATGAAGCAAGAAAGATTATGCTTGAGTTTTTGAATGAAGATATTAAGTAGGTGATAATATGGGTAGTGCAACTTCCTGTGATACATGTCAGTATTATACATATGATGAGGATATGGAAGAATATGTATGCGACATGGATATGGATGAGGATGATTACGGCCGTTTGGTGGGCGGTAATTTTAAGGGGTGTCCTTATTATAAAGACGGGGATGAATATAAAGTTGTGAGACATCAAATGTAATTGGGAAGCGGGAGAAGGTTATGAAGTCAGATTTAATCATTAAGGAAAATGAGTTAATTGATCCTAAAGATTATCCGGAAAGTGAAGGGGATTTAATCGAGGATTTTAACCAAAGGATTAAGAAATGTATGGGTATCATTACGGCCTTAAGTAAGGAATATCACACAATCTGGATTGTGCGTATTTCCGATATGGCCATGAGCCTTTATCGTACCACGGGTGAGAATACTTCAAGAACCGTGGTGGAACTTGGTCTTAAATATCAGAAATATGACAAGTACATCAAGGAATATATAGACAGATATGTGGTTAGCCGCAACGAGACCATGCTTGATGAGGTTGGTCCTGAAACTATTTTGAGCCACATTAATGACGGAAGTCTTTATACCGTGGACTATATGAGAATGGCTGACGACAGTGAGATTACCTATCATCAGATGGCTTTTGCCTTATCGGGTGCGCCGGGCGAGGCGGATAGTTTTGTATTTGCCTATAAGGATGTGGATTCTACCATTAAGAAACATATCGCTGACAAGAGATATTTAAGAGATCAGCTTGATATGGTTCAGACTTTAAGCCGCGATTATTATAACGTTTTCAAGATTGATCCGACCACAGGCGATGTTGTTATCATCAAACTTGATGGCTATGTAACCAAGGGTATGGAAGGCCCTGGTGCCAAGCTTTATCCTTATCCTGTGCTTTGCAAGCAGTACATTAAGGACAGGGCATACGAGGAAGACCAGCCTTGGCTTTATGATGCCATGAGCCTTGAGACCATTAAGGAGAAACTTAAGACTCAGGATGAATATGTATCAATTTACAGAGGTGTTGATAAGGGCGAGATTCACTACTATCAGTTCACCTACGTTAATATAAATCCTAATAATAGTGAAAGCGGTATTCTTGCCGGTTTCAAAAACGCCGACGACATTGTAGAGTCAACCCGTGAGAGAGAGTCTCTTCAGATTCAGGCCAAGATGGATATCATGTCAGGTCTTCTTAACCGTGGTACCGGTGAGAAGATGGTTATTGAAGCTATCAAGGCTAAGAAAGACGGTATGCTCTGCATCCTGGACATTGATAAGTTTAAAGGTATCAATGATAAATTCGGACACCTTGCAGGTGACAGGGTTATCTGTGGAATTGCTGATATTCTTAATGAAGTCTTTACCGGAAACGCTGTTGTATTCAGGCTTGGTGGCGACGAATATGCGGTATATGCCATGAATGTTGGAGATGAACCTACAGGTACAAAGCTTATTCAGGAAGTATTCGACAAGATTAAGCAGCTTGAGATTGAAGAAATCGGCGACCTAAGCATCTTCGTCAGCGCAGGCGCAGTTATGGTTAAGAGTGCTGACAGTACTGAATTCGAAGAGTGGTATAAGAAAGCAGATACCGGCGTATATGAAAGCAAGAAGCAATATGGTTATGCTTTGACATTTATGTAATGGAATATACATCAGTAAACGAATATTTAAAAACCAAATATGGGCACAAAATGTACAAAATTGCCGTCGACGCAGGTTTTACCTGTCCTAATCGTGACGGCTCCATTGGGATGGGAGGATGTATCTTCTGCTCAGGGAGAGGGAGCGGGGATTTTGCCTCCGACAGGTTAATGAGTGTACATAAGCAGATTGAGGAAGGGAAGAAACTCATCCTTAATAAGATGCCCAAAGTTAGAAATGAAGGGCCTGAATTTATAGCATATTTTCAGGCCTTTACTAATACTTATGCTCCTGTTCCGGTGCTTAGGGAGAAATACATGGAGGCGGTTAATCATCCGGATATCGCAATAATCGATATTGCAACAAGGCCGGACTGCCTTGGGGACGAGGTTCTGGATCTGCTTGCTGAGATTAATGAGATTAAGCCTGTGTGGGTGGAACTTGGGCTTCAGAGTATTCATGAATCGACGGCTAAATATATAAGAAGAGGATATGAACTGCCGGTTTATGATGATGCAGTTGAGGCGCTGGCAGAAACAGGCATTGAGCAGATTATAACCCATCTAATTCTGGGGCTTCCCGGGGAGACTAAGGAGATGATGCTAAAAAGTGTAGACTATGTGGCAGCGTCAAAGTCTAACGGAATCAAGCTTCAGCTTCTTCATGTGCTTAAGGGTACGGACCTGGCTTTAGAATATGAGAGCGGGGCTTTCAAGTGCCTTGAGTTTGAAGAATATGTGGAACTGGTGAAGGAGTGTGTTTCTCATATACCTAAGGACATGGTTGTGCACCGTCTTACTGGTGACGGATCTAAGAAAGATTTGATAGCGCCACTTTGGAGTGGGGATAAGAAGAGGGTAATTAATGCATTAAAATCGGTTTAATTTACTCTTGTTAGGTGGTTTAAGTTGAGATAAAGTAATAGTAGGGGGTGATGCAAATGGATGAAAACATTCAGACTTTAAAAGAGTGGATTGATGGCAGTGACAATATAGTATTTTTCGGGGGCGCGGGTGTGTCAACGGAAAGCGGAATCAAGGATTTCAGGTCGGTGGACGGACTGTATCATGAGAAATATGATTATCCGCCTGAGACAATCTTAAGCCATACATTCTTTATGAGAAAGACTGAGGATTTCTATAAATTCTACAGAGACAAGCTTTTGCTTGAAGGCATTAAGCCTAACAAAGCGCATGAGAGGCTGGCTCTTTTGGAACAGCGCGGCAAACTGAAGGCTGTGATTACCCAGAATATTGATGGTCTTCATCAGATGGCAGGCTCTAAAGAGGTAATGGAACTTCACGGAAGCGTGCTTAGAAATTACTGTATGAAGTGCGGTAAGTTCCATGATGTGGAAGATATCAAGGCCCAGAGCGGTGTACCTAAGTGCGAGTGCGGCGGCATCATTAAGCCTGATGTTGTACTTTACGAAGAAGGCCTTGATAATATGACAATTACCAAGTCAATTCAGTATATTTCAAATGCAGATGTACTTATTATAGGAGGAACCTCCCTGGTAGTATATCCGGCAGCAGGACTGATTGATTATTACCGCGGCAAGAAACTTGTATTAATTAATATGCAGCCAACTCCTCAGGATGACAGGGCAGACCTGGTTATCAGGGGCAAGATTGGCGAAATAATGAGCCAGGTGGTTGAGGAGTAGTCTAAAAACCGCCCCTCACCAAAAACTACTCTTCGAAGCTCATTGCAGCAAGCTGCACAGGATCGCTTCTCAGAGCATTTTTGTCTCGGGGCGTGGGTTGTGAGAGCAAGGACAAAATGCTCTCCAAAAAGCGATTTGGTGACTTGCACCACTGAGCTTTTGGGAGAGTAGTTTTGGACGAAGCTCGAGCTATGAAAGGGACAAATGTTAGATATAAAAGTAGACGACATAGTTACATTTAAGAAAAAACACCCTTGCGGGGGAAAAGAGTGGAAGGTGCTGAGGACGGGAGCTGATTATAAGCTTGAGTGCACCACATGTAATCATCAGATTATGATTACGAGAGCCACTCTGGAAAAAAGCCTTGCAAGAAAAGGATGAATGTGATATATTTAAAGTCCGTAGTGTAATTTCCTTGCTCGTATTATGTGTACGGGCCAGAGACCAAAAGGAGGTAAACAGATGAACAAGTATGAATTAGCCGTTGTTATTAGCGCTAAGGCTGATGACGAAGCGAGGGCTGCATCTTTAGAGAAGTGTAAAAAACTTATCGAAAGATTCCAGGGTACAATTACTGACGTAAATGATGCCGGAAAGAAGAAATTAGCTTACGAGATTCAGAAGATGAACGAAGCTTACTATTACTTCATCCAGTTCGAAGCTCCAGCAACAGCTCCAGCTGAGATTGAGCATCGTGTTCGTATTGTTGAAAATGTCATCAGATTCTTAGTTGTTAAAGCAGACGAAGAATAAGAAATGAGGCAATTATGAACAAAGTAATTTTAATGGGTCGTCTTACTAAGGACCCAGTTGTAAATAGTTCAGCAAACGGTAGTGTAGTAAGATATACTTTAGCAGTAGACAGGAGATTCACAAAGAAGGATGATCCTAATGCTCAGACTGCTGATTTTATCGGCATTGTTGCTTTTGGCAAGAGCGCTGAATTTGCTGAAAAGTATTTTCACAAAGGAACTAAAGTAGTTGTTACCGGACGTATTCAGACCGGTAGCTATCAGAAAGATGGTCAGACCATCTATACAACTGACGTAGTAGCAGAAGATCAGGAATTCGCAGAGAGCAAGAATGCTCAGGGCGCTTCCGGAGCAGCAGCACCTTCACAGGGCGGCGGCGCACCGGTTGACGATGCAGGATTTATGAATGTTACAGACGGAGCAGTTGATGATGTGCCTTTCATCTAAGGATTAATATAGGAGGCAATTATGGCATTCGTTAAAGCAGATAAAGCAGATGCTTCTCAGAGAAGAAGAGGCAATGCACATAGAAGAAAAAAAGTATGTGTATTCTGCGGTAAAGATAATGTAATTGATTATAAGGATGTAGCTAAGCTTAAAAGATACGTATCAGAGAACGGTAAGATTCTTCCTAGAAGAGTAACCGGTAACTGTGCTAAGCATCAGAGAGCAATCACAGTAGCTATCAAGAGAGCTCGTCATATCGCTCTTATGCCTTATGTTTGTGATTAATTAATTTGATTAATAGGAATATAGACCATTGCTTTATGCAATGGTCTTATTTTTTTATTAGAGGGTAGAACAATTATAAGAAAAATGCTATAATAAATTTGATTTTGTTGTTTTTCTTAAGGAGAAATTAATGGCAAGAAGCAATAAGATAAAAACAAGAATGCATTCTTATATAGTGATATCTGTTTTGCTGGGGATTTTGCTTGGTGTAATAGATTTCTGGTTATATGTGCTTGATTACAAGGCCGGAATAATGGTTTCCATCTTTCTGGTGATTTATTTCGTGGCAATTTTATCATTCTTTGCATATTCCAAGAAGTTTATCATTAAGGAAATGGTTGATTTTGCCACCCAGTACGGGCAGGTACAGAAGCAGATTCTTAATAAACTGGAACTTCCGCATGCTTTATTAGACACTACGGGCCGTATACTTTGGATGAATGAGGAATTCCAGAAGATTACAGAGAAACAGGCTTCATATCATAAGAATATAGCGACGATTTTCCCTGAGATTAATGAGGATGTGCTTGACAAGGAAAGAAGCAATACAGAAATCGAGTACGAGACTCAGGATTTCAGAATCGTAACACAGCGTATTGTGGTTGACGATTATGTGGATAATGAATTTTTGGAAGAGACAGATGATTACAATGTAATTATCGGAATATATCTCTTTAATGAGACAGCTCTTAAAGTTGCCTTAAGAGAGAATGATAACCAGTCTCTTGCAGTAGGACTTTTATATCTGGATAACTGCGACGAAGTTTTGGAGGGTATTCCGGATGTTAAGCAGAGCCTGCTTCTTGCTTTGATAGACAGACGTATCAATAAGTGTATTGCAAACCTTGATGGTATTGTAAGAAAACTGGAGAAGGATAAGTATATTATTATTCTTCGTAAGCAGTCAGTTAATCTCTTGAAAGAGAAGAAGTTTGAGATTTTAGAGGAAGTTAAAACTGTTACTATCGGTAACGAAAGACCGATTACTCTTAGTATTGGTATTGGACTTGACGGACTTAGTTATGCTCAGAATGCGGAATTCGCAAGAGCGGCTATCGACCTTGCTCTCGGCCGTGGTGGTGACCAGGCGGTTGTTAAGGTTCCAAATCAGGTTCAGTATTTCGGTGGTAAGAGAGAACAGATGGAGAAGAGTACAAGAGTTAAGGCGAGAGTTAAAGCCCAGGCTCTTGAAGAGATTCTTACCAATAAAGATCAGATATTTGTAATGGGACACAGACTTGGTGATGTGGACAGCTTCGGTTCAGCCGTAGGTATTGCATGTATCGCAAGACATATGCAAAAAGAGATACATATCGTACTTAACGATATCACTCCTTCACTGGCGCCGGTTGTTGATTTATATAAGTCACAGCCTGATTATCTTGAAGGCACAATCATGACAAGTCAGCAGGCTTTGGAAGCAGTTGGTTCCAATGCGGTACTGGTTGTTGTGGATATTAATAAGCCGTCCATTACTGAATGTCCGGATCTTTTGAAGAAATGTAAAGCAATTGTAGTTTTGGATCACCACAGACAGGGAACCGAAGTAATTGATAATGCGACTCTTTCATATATTGAGCCATATGCATCATCAGCCTGCGAAATGGTATCCGAAATTCTGCAGTATATAGCAAATGGAATCAAAATCAGCGGCATCGAAGCTGACTGTATGTATTCAGGTATCGTAATTGATACCAATAATTTCACAACCAAGACCGGTGTAAGAACTTTTGAAGCAGCAGCTTATCTTAGAAGAACCGGTGCAGATGTTACCAGAGTTCGTAAGCTTTTCAGGGAAGATGCTTCAGAATATATGGCCAAGGCCAGAACCATCAGGGATGCATATATTTACAAGAACGATTATGCCATCTCAATCTGTGATGGAAGCACATGTCAGAGTCCTACAATTGTTGCGGCTCAGGCAGCAAATGAATTACTTAATATCATTGGCGTTAAGGCAAGTTTCGTATTCGTTGAATACCAGAGCAGGATATACTTAAGCGCCAGATCAATTGATGAACTTAATGTTCAGGTTATTACAGAAAAACTTGGAGGCGGCGGACACATGAACGTTGCCGGTGCTCAGTTTACAGGTATTACCTGTGAAGAAGCAGCAGAAAAATTAAAAGAAGTACTTGATAAAGAAATCGAGAGTGATGAGGTGTAAGTTATGCAGGTTATTTTATTACAGGATGTTAAATCTTTAGGCAAAAAAGGTGACATGCTTGAAATCAATGACGGATATGCAAGAAATTATATAATTCCAAAGAAACTGGGAGTTCCGGCTAATGAGGCCAACAAGAACGACCTTAAACTTCATAAAGCCAACGAGGCCAAAATCGCAAAGGAAAATCTTGAGGCAGCCAAAGAACTTGGTGCAAAGATTGAGAAGGTCAGCGTAAGCGTTCCGATTAAGGTTGGTGAAAACGGCAGGGCTTTTGGCGCAGTTACAGCTAAGGAAATCAGTGATGCTCTGGATAAACAGTGTGGCATTAAAGTTGATAAGAAGAAGATTCAGCTTAAAGAAGCAATCAAAGCGGTCAGCGAGGCAGATGTACCTGTTAAGTTACACCCTGAAGTAACTGCCTTACTTAAAGTTAAGGTAGTGGCAGAATAATAACATTTCGGGGGATAAATGAAATGGATGACAATGTAGTAAACAGGGTGATTCCTCACTCTACGGAAGCCGAGCAGAGTGTAATCGGCGCCATGATGGTTGATAATGAAGTTATCTCTGTGGCAGCAGATCTGATTACGGGAAGCGACTTCTATAATAAACAATATGGAATAATTTTTGATACAATAGTTGAGCTGAGTGCCCAGCATACTGATATAGATATAGTAACATTAAGGGAAGCACTGAAAGCCAAACAGCTTCCGGAGGATGTTTGTTCAGTAGAATATATTAAGGACTTTGTAGTTAATGTACCGACAGCAGTTAATATAAAGTCATATGCCGAAATAGTCAGGGAAAAGAGTGACAGAAGACGTGTTATTCGTGCGGCTGAGAAGGTAGTCACAAGGGGCTACGAAGATAATGACAGCATCATGGATTATAAGGCAGAGTCCGAGAAGGCTTTATTCGAAGTTTTTCAGGACAGGGGCAATGCTGAATTTGAGAGTATAACATCTGTAGTTTCAAGAGCTCTGGATGATATATATAAAAGATATAAGAATGATGGTGAACTTACCGGTCTTAATACCGGCTTTACCAAACTTAATTCAATGACAGCAGGTCTTCAGAAGTCAGACCTCATTCTTATTGCGGCAAGACCTTCAATGGGTAAAACCGCCTTCGCTCTTAATATTGCACTTAATGTGGCATTAAGAGAGAGAAAGACGGTTGCATTATTCTCTTTGGAAATGTCCAAGGTTCAGCTGGTTAACCGTCTTATTGCCATGGAGTCCAAGGTAGATTCCAAGAAGATAAGAGAAGGTTCAATATCAGATGAATCTGAGTGGGCAAAACTGGTTGAAGGTAGTGCTGAGGTTGGAACGGCAAAGCTTTTTGTAGATGATACAAGTAGTATCAGTGCTCAGGAAATCAGATCAAAGTGTCGTAAGTTAAAACTTGAACAAGATTTGTCACTGGTAGTAATCGACTACTTACAGCTTATGTCAGGTAATGGCAAGTCAGACAGCAGACAGCAGGAAATCTCAGAGATATCAAGATCCCTTAAGTCTTTGGCAAGAGAACTGGACATTCCTGTAATTGCACTTTCGCAGCTTAATCGTGCAGTTGACTCGAGAGCTGATCACATTCCTGTACTTGCAGACCTCCGTGAATCCGGTGCCATCGAGCAGGATGCGGACGTTGTAATGTTTATTTACAGGGATGATTATTATACAAAAGAAAAGTCAGAAAGACCTAATGTGGCAGATATTATTATAGCTAAACAGCGTAACGGCCCGGTAGGAACCGTATCACTGGCATGGCTTCCAAGTTTCACTCAGTTCTGCGATCTGGAAGTTGATAAAAGCTAATAAAATTTAACAAATTTTAAATACAAAAAAAGCAGCCTTACGGCTGCTTTTAAATTTAACTTTATTAATTAATTATGCTTCTGTGATAGCACCTGCTGGACATCCGTCTGCACATGCGCCACAACCTAAACAAGCGTCTGCATCGATAACGTACTTATCTTCGCCTTCTGAAATAGCTTCTGCAGGACACTGAGCTGCGCAAGCACCACACTGAATACACTCATCTCCGATTTGATATGCCATGGTAAATACCTCCTTATAAAAGTATTATAAATCAACTTCGCCAATCTACGGTTACATAATATATCAAAAGTTTCGAGTTAGTCAACGCTAATTGCTTGACTTATGGCTTTTTTTTCATATAATTATTCATTAGGGAATGGGGACTGAGGAAAGGAGATAAAGACATGATATTTACTAAAGATATGACAATCGCTGAAATGATTACTGCAAATCCTGATGTGGTGCCTATTTTACTTAATGCTGGTATGCATTGTATTGGCTGCCCGTCTGCTATGGGTGAGACAATTGAGGAAGCTGCAATGGTTCACGGACTGGATGCTGATATGCTTCTTGAAGATATAAATGAACTTTTAAAATAATAAATCTTTATTTATAAATAAAAAGAGAGTAGGAAATGATAATCCTACTCTCTTTTATGTTTCAGGCTTAAGCCTATTTTACAACTGGCTTAGGACTTCGAGCGCATTTTCTTCAATCATTAAAGTATAATTGTTCTTGTTGAAGTTTGCTAATCTGTCCTTGTATGAATATTTGACGGAGCGGGCATTTTTCAAAAATCTTGAAAAATTCGCATTCTGGTTTAACTGCACTGTAGGGCAGTAAACATCGAGTACGTATAATTTCTCGTTCTCGTCCTTGTAAAGATTGGAACGATAATGTATAACTTCAGAATTCTTTAACTTGCCGGCTCTGTCGATGAGCTCGCTTAAGATGCCGTATCTGATGGTAACTATCATCTTGTAGTCGCGGCTGTCGTCTAAAAGTACGTTGGCCTGCTCGCTGGTGGCAGCGTTGGCAACATTATAGGCAGCCTCTAAATTCTCTTTGCTGATGGACTGATTTCTGTCTTCAGCAGGAGGCATGAAATCAAGTTTTGACGGACGCTTAAGAGCGCTTATGGATTCTGAATCATTATCATCTTCATCATCGTCCTCGAAGTCGTCATCATAATCGTCATCATCTTCATCGTCTTCGTCATCTTCAAATGGAAGTTTGAAGGACTCGTTCAAAATATTCGCCAGGGTTTCCAATATTGCATTTATGCTTTCTCCGATAAGATTCGGATCCAAGTTTGATAAATCTCCCGGATTAATTGGAATTGCCTGTTTATTGTTACCATCAAAAAGCTCTATTTTAATATTAGGTATTATTTCGCCTGTTTTTGCTGAATTATCGTTAAGATTATTTAAGTTAAGCTTGGTTCTGTTAAGGCATCTCGCCAAATCCGCAGGCGAGTTGATTCTTGTAAATGTAAGCTTAAATGATAATTCATCCTGAGGTTTCATCTCGATGACCAGGTTGTTGGTGGACATATCTGTTCCGTATTTCTCGCTGGCCTTCTGAAGAATTGTCTTAACCAGGCTCTGAACACCTTCGTTATCCATACTCAGATTGTTAGGAGTAAGCCCGTAATCAGCCAGTTCTTCAATACTAATAATGCATACAACAGTATTGGAATTTTCTAATGAAATTTGCATTGGACATCCTCCTTTATTTTTTTTGGTAGTATTTGATATACGCGAGTACATTTTACCATAAAAAAGGCCTCTAAACAATACTATATTTGTTTTTTAAAGTGCCGGAAAGTCCCGTAAATCAAGGCTTTGAGAGAATGCTTAAAAAAATTGGTAATTTTTACCATAGATTCTAAAAAGTGTAACTGATATATTGATTATGCAAGGCCTCTGAAATCCATGTGCCGGAAAGGAGGTCGATATTAATCTATTTAAAATTCACAATTTATTAGGTTGTCTTACTAAACTTAAAATATAGTAATGCCAATCCTAATACTAATCAACAATTAACTATCATACAAAAATTAACTATCATACAAATCGTTTTTTATATATAATTAATTATTTTATATTATTTTTTTGTCTAAATGCGTAAGCATTCATTTTTCAGATTCGATTCAGAATTTGAGATCCCAAATTAAAATTAGCATTCAGAGTCCTTGTGATGTTGTCAAAAAAGGAAATTTTACTACGAAGTCCTTTTGGTATTTTAAGGCTGCACCAAGAAAACCCTCGAGTTGTGTAGCAGTAAAAAATTAAAAAATAAATATAATGACGATATCCTGATTATTTGTTATAATGGGGACGGTTGGTTTTAGACCGGAATTGATAGGAGGAGAATTATAATGGCTAAAGGAAGCAAGGCGGCTCGCAAGAAAATACGCGCCAGAAAGGCTGCAGCCTTTATGAAAAAACTCATTCCAGTACTGGTTGCAATTGTCCTCATTGTAACTATAGTTGGAATTTTTTATGGTAAGGATATATACGAAAGATTTACTGAGAGTAAAGAAAGAGCAGATAAATTTGAATATTTTGGCATAGCAGGTGAAGACAGCGTGGCTCTTATAATTAATGAGGATCACTCTGAATATGTCGGCTATGAATATGAAGGAGAATGTTATCTTCCTTTGGATGTGGTAAGAGAGGCTTTTAACAGTAACTTCTACTATAATGTAGATGATCAGGTTCTGATTAATACCACAGGCAAAGAGAATATAGTATATAACGTATCTTCTGCTGCAAAAAGCTATGATGTGGACGGCTCCCCCGTTTCCACAACTTTCGCTCCTGCAGTTCTGAAGGACGGAGAATTATATGTATCCCTTGAGTATGTTAGTCTTTTTGCGGATATGACTTATACAGAATATGATGACCCTAACCATGTGGTTATATATACAAAGGGATCAAAGGCTGAGGAAGCATCAGTCATAAAGGATACAGCGGTAAGATACAGAGGCGGTATCAAGAGTCCTATACTTGAGGACCTTACTGAGGGCGAGGAAGTATATGTCTTAGAGGAACTTGATGACTGGACCAAGGTTCTTACAGATGAAGGCTATATTGGTTATGTAATGAGTAAGCGTCTTAATATGAGCGGATCTGCATATACTGTGGACATTAAGAGTGCAACATATACAGTATCAATTGCAAGCCTTACAAAAGAAGAAAAAGAAAATGTATTATTCGTTCAGGTTATGAATCAGGCAGCCAATGTTGCAATTGACAGCGTGCTTGAGCAGGATCCGGGAGTTGCTACTTTAACTTCAGGAGTTAAGACTATTGCACCAACCTGGTTCAGACTTGTTGATAATGAAGGAAATATTGAGAATATTTCCGATAAGGCATATGTTGACAAAATAAATGCATATGGCATAGACGTGTGGGGAGTATGGACTGATGTGGATTATTCCGTAGACCTGGGCGCAATCTTAAGAAATACTTCAAAGAGAAATAAACTTGTGGACAGCATTGTATCCGATGCCAAGGCAGCAGGCCTTCAGGGTGTAAATATTGACTTTGAGACACTTAAGTCTGATTACGGCCAGGATTTTGTACAGTTTATCAGAGAGTTGTCAGTTAAGACTCATGATGCAGGTCTGATTCTTTCAGTAGATAACTATGTTCCTGCAGCTTACAATTCATTCTATGGAATAGACCAGCAGGGTGTATTTGCTGATTATGTAATTATCATGGGATATGATGAGCATTATGCAGGCTCACAAGAAGCAGGTTCAGTAGCTTCCATAGATTATGTGGAGCAGGGTATTATTCAGGCAACCAATGTTATGCCGGCTAATAAAGTAATTAATGCAATTCCATTCTATACAAGAGCGTGGACAACAGCAGCAGGCGAGGTATCATCCAAGACCCTTGGTATGACTGAGGCGAAAGAATGGGCTAATGCCAACGGCATTGCACTTGAATGGGATAATGAGACATGTCAGCAATATGGTCAGATTGAAAAAGGTGGAACCTTATATCAGATCTGGCTTGAAGACGCTGAATCCATTCAGGTTAAGTTAAGTGTAATGCAGTCTTATAATGTTGGAGGCGTGGCTGAGTGGAAAGCCGGACTTGAAAGTAACGATGTATGGCTTTACATCGACAACTTCTGTTATGAATAAATATGAATGCAGAAATATGTGAATTAACTAAAAATAACATAGACAGTGATGCCATTAAAAGAGCAGGAGAGATTATCAAAAATGGCGGCCTGGTAGTATTTCCGACAGAGACTGTATATGGTCTTGGAGGAGATGGTCTTAATCCTTTATCAAGTAAGAAGATATATGCTGCCAAAGGCAGACCGTCTGACAATCCTTTAATAGTTCATATAAGTGATATTAAGGATATTGATAAGATTGCCGTAGATATACCGAAGACATTTTATGTACTGGCAGAAGAATTCTGGCCGGGACCTCTTACCATGATACTTAAGGCATCTGATAATGTTCCAAGGGAAACCACGGGCGGCCTTGATACAGTAGCAGTGAGATTCCCGTCTCACCCGATAGCCAAAGCTTTTATAGAGGCGGCGGGCTCTTATATAGCAGCGCCGAGTGCCAATTTATCCGGAAGACCAAGTCCAACCAAATCATCTCATGTTATTGAAGATTTGTCGGACAGAGTGGATATGATTCTGACCTGTGATGACATTGAAATAGGTCTCGAGTCCACAATAGTGGATTTGACAGCTGAAAAACCAATGATATTAAGGCCTGGCTTTATAACAAAGGAAATGCTTGAAGAAGTGCTTGGTGAGGTGCAGGTTGACCCTACTTTGATGGATGCCAATTGTACGGCCAGACCAAAGGCTCCCGGAATGAGGTACAGACATTATGCTCCAAAGGGAGATATGATTTTATATAAAGGCAGCGTTCAGTGGGTTAAAGAGGAAATAGTCAAAGCCACGAATAAAGCCATTGGTGAAGGGCATAAATGCGGCATAATGACTGCCCATGAAGACTACGATTATTACAGGGATAATCTTCCATTTGATGAGGAAAAACTGGTAATAGTTGATCTTGGCTCCATAAGTAATATGGAGGCAATTGCATCTAACGTATATAAGGCTTTAAGATATTTTGATACCGTTAAAGCAGATATTATATCTTCAGAATATTTTGACAGACATGGCCTTGGAGAGGCGGTTATGAATCGCTTGCTTAAAGCAGCAGGTCATCATATAATAGAGGAAGTTTTATAAGGAGATTAGTAAAATGAAGATTTCAATTGGATGTGATCACGGCGGATATGATTTAAAGGAAGCTGTTAAGGCTCATTTAACAGAGGCAGGACATGAAGTAATAGATGTAGGATGCTATGACAAGTCTTCCTGCGATTATCCTGTATTTGGCAAGGCAGCTGCTAAAAAAGTAGCTGATGGCGAGTGCGACAGAGGCGTTCTTATCTGTACTACAGGAATTGGAATGAGCATGGTAGCCAACAAGGTTAAAGGTGTAAGAGCAGCTCTTTGTTCTGATTCCTTATCTGCAAGACTTACAAGAGAACATAATAATGCCAACATGCTGGTACTTGGTGCAGGAATTGTGGGAACCAATCTTGCGCTTAATATTGTTGATGTGTTTATGGGCACTGATTTTTCCAATGCTGAGAGACATCTTAAGAGAGTAAATATGATAGAAGATTAATTTGTAAATGGGGGATTAAGGCTATGATGAAGAAGAGAACGGATTATATTAACTGGGACGAGTATTTTACAGCACTGGCAATTCTGTCAGGACAGCGTTCCAAAGATCCTAATACTCAGGTGGGAAGCTGTATCGTGGATAAGAATAATCGTATTTTATCTGTAGGATACAATGGACTTCCTAACGGATGTGATGATGATGACTTCCCTTGGGACAGAGAAGGAGAAGATATCAATACCAAGTATCCATATGTTGCTCATAGCGAACTTAATGCAATTTTGAATTACAGAGGCGGTTCTTTGGAAGGGTCTAAGTTATATGTTTCCCTGTTCCCTTGCAATGAGTGCGCCAAGGCGATTATTCAGGCGGGTATCAAGGAAGTTGTTTATGATTCCGATAAATATGCTGGAACCCCTATGAATATAGCAAGTAAAAGAATGTTTGATGCTGCAGGTGTTAAATATACCAAATATGAACACACCGGGCGAAAGATAACCATAGAATTATAACAATCTAAAAGGTGTATGAAGAAAGAAAGACTGTTTAAGAATATCATAGTATCCATATTGATTGTGTCTTCCCTGATAAGCGTTACTGTTAAGGCGACAAGCGCTACACAGCAGCAGATACATCAGGCTGAAGAACATCGCCAGGATCTGGTGGATGAGAAAACAGATATGGAAGATGATAAGACTGACGTACAGAGTCAGCTTTCTTCTTATGCCACATCACAGGCATCCTATCAGGAACAGTTGAAGCAGTTTACTGCAAGTCTGGAGGATGCAACCAATAATCTTACCTCTCTCGAGGAGCAAATCGTTTCAAAGGAAAGTGAAATAGAAATAACAGAGGGCGAACTGGAGGAAGCAATAGCCGTAAGAGACGCTCAGTATGAGGCCATGAAGAAGAGGCTTCAGACTTCCTATGAGATGAGCCAGAGTGCTTATCTTGAACTCCTTTTGTCCAAGGAAACTCTTGCAGAGATTCTTAATACTGCTGATTATATCAATCAGATGGCAGCTTATGATGATAAGAAGATGCAGGAATATATGGATGTAACGAGACAGGTTGAAGAGAAGAAGACCACTCTTCTTGCAGAGAGAGAAGAACTTGAGAATCTTCATACTCAGGCTGAACTTGAAAAGGAGAGAATCTCTGAACTTGTTCAGACGGCTCAGGCCAATGTGGATGCATATAATGCCAAGATAAGTGAGGCCCAGGGAGAGTTAAATCAGATTAATGCCCAGATATCGGCCAAAGAGGCAGAAATAGCAGCGGCTGAGTCTGACATTGAGGCTCTTAAAAAGAAATATGAAGAAGAACTTGCTCTTTCAAGACTGGCGGCTCAGTCTGCCCACAGGGATATTTCAGAGGTATCGATAGGAGATGGAGACAGATATCTTCTTGCCAATCTTATATACTGTGAAGCAGGTGGAGAACCCTATGAAGGAAAACTTGCAGTTGCATCTGTTGTGATGAACAGAGTGCTTTCGTCCTGCTATCCTGATACCATATCAGGCGTTATATATCAGAATAAGCAGTTTTCTCCTGTTGCCAGCGGAAGGCTTGCCCTTGCTCTTCAAAGAGGAGATGCAACGGACAGTTGTTATCAGGCAGCAGATGAAGCCATGAGCGGAGTTAATAATATTGGAACCTGCGTATATTTCAGAACTCCTATAGAAGGCTTAACGGGCACCCAGATTGGAGGACATATTTTTTATTAGTGTGTTGCACTTTTGTTTACACCGGCGAACTATATTGTATGAGTGATATGCAATTAGTTCGCTTTTTTTAAAGGAGGAATCTTCAAATGCCAAAGAAGAAAAATGGTCTTAATCAGATAATCAGAGAAGATAACGTTAACAGAAATTATATTACCGAGGCTTATTGGAATAGTGTAAAGACTGTCCAGAATACAGCCAAGATAAATGTGGCTGCGGAAGCCTACAAGAGTCTTGCAGCTAATAAAGGTTTTGTTGTTAATCTGAAACTTTTTCTTGAGGACTTAAAGAGATTCCATTATGACTGCCAAAATAACACCGAACCGCTGGAGCCTATTGTGGCAAATTCGCTGCAGCATACAGATGATTATTTGAGCAAAAGGCGTGCGGTTATAAAGGATGGCAAGATTACACTTCCGTTTGATCCAAATAATGTGGTGGAAGACGGATTGTGCGAAAAAATAGATGACTTCTTATTTAACCTGGACGAGTTGGGAAATTATAAACCTGATAGTAAAGACGGAGAGAAGAAATATAAGGACGTATTCTCTTCACAGTCTAAGGATGGTTTTATCGATATAATGGAAATCATTAAGAAAATGCAGGCTGATGAAATGGTTCCGGATGCTCTTAGGAAAAAGTGTGCGACTGTTTTAAAAAGTTTTGACAAGATAATTGATAAAGCCTTTGAAGGTCTTCAGCCAAATACTGAAACTACTTATGTGGCAAGGAATACCGGTGTGTTTAATGTGGGAACAGGCGAACAGCTTATGGATGGTATTGCCAAAACAACCGCTGTATATGAGTGGAAGAGAAAAAATGTGCAGCTTGGAGAAAATGCTACTGAATTTAACAAAGAACAGATGGACGCTGATGCAAAAGCCCTGAAGGAAAATCCTATATTTAAGACCTTTTACTATAATGAAGTTAACGGCAAACTGAGTCCAAAGACGGGCGAAATGAATACATCCGGAAAGCGTTGCAAGGAGTGGAGAGTTAATAACAAAATTGAAAGACCGTTCTACTATGCCGAGAAGAATAAGATGATTGACAGTCTTACAAAGTTGCAGGAATTAGGAAATGCCATTCCGGAACCTCAGGATGGTGCAAGTGAAGATTATCATAGATTTAATTTCGTGTTAAAAGATCTTAGCGACAGGAATTTTGCAGAAATGACTCCGGAGAGCATGGGTACTTTGCTTAATGATATTTATACTGAAACTGAAAGATACATGAAGGGACGAAAGAGTGAGAGATATAAGAATGTATCAAAGGAACATTTCGAAGAAGCTCTTGATGTTCTTGCAGTATTAAGCGCACATAATGAATATGGAAAGGCACTGGCTAAGAAACTTGTGGACAGAACCAATGAAGTGCGTACCCACAGATGGCATCATTTGTCGAGCCAGCCTACAGTTACACTTGAAGGAAGAGGAATTGAGGCAACAAAGGCGAGACTTGAAGACTTAAATGCAGGAAGAAATGTTCAGCACAGGCCGGTTATTAAGGAGAAGGCTTCTGCTGTTAAGGGTAAATAATTATTTGTGTAAAAGATAAATTATAAAAGGCCTTAAGAAACAAATCTTAAGGCCTGATTTTTGTCTGGCTGCGGAGCCTATGCCATCAAATCTTTCCTAAGGGCTTACTGTATGTATTTGTCTATGATGACCTGGAATTTATCGAAGTTTTCCTTGATATCTCCGGATACCAGAATGTTGGTGATCTCAAGTGCTTTATGAAGCTGGTCATCATTTATTAAGCCGGTTTTGTGGGCTTCGGATAACTCGTCTAAGTCCATAACCTTTACAAAATAGTTGGGATAGACGATTACATCGGCCAGTAAATCGATGGTGGTGACGTTGTTTTGCTCTTTATCAATAACATAATCCACCACATCACAGTACCAGTAGAGAAAATCCCCGTTGTTGGAATAGAATTTACTTGCTTTGATGCCCTGGTTCATAAGATATAAAGAAATGCCGGTTCCGATGTCTTTTCGCTTCTTAAGACTGTGCCATGTGGTAACAATGACATCATTGTCAGCATGCACAATAATATCGTCTTTCAGAAGAATACACTCATCAGGAATCAGCCTTTTGCGATATAAAGTAAGATTATTCATAACACCCCCATAGGTAAAACCCCTTAAGTAAATCTTAAGGTTGGGAAGCATAAAAGTCAACGAAAAAACCTAAATAGTAAAATGTTTCTAAAATATAGATTTTCCTAGACTTTTTGGCAATTTGCTAGTATAATTAATGAGATAATGTGGTAAAGATAATGGCCAGGATTTTTAAGTATATTGTATATATAACCCAGTTTGCACTACTTATGTTGGTTCCCATATTTTTATGTTTTTTTGGAGGACTGTACATAGATAAGATTTTGGGCACCAGTTTTATAAGCATAATAATGTTCTTTGTTGGGGCTCTGGCAGGTGGAACTGCTGTATACAGAACGATAAAAAAGAACCATAAGGATTAAGTATGAGTATCAAATATGCAGCACATAAAGAGATGATATTTACTCTCGCCGTATTGGATGTGTGTATGCTCTTAATCGGAATATGGTTTGTGCCAGGTAAAATCGTATGGTGTTTAAGCATACTTCTTGGTTTTGTGGCATCTGCCTGTTATGTCAGCGGAATGATGACAGCAATTGAGAAGTCGGTGGCAGTATATGAGAAGGGTGGCAATCCCGATAAACTCTACAGACTTCATACGGTGCTCAGATATCTGATTATGGCTCTGGTTTTGGTAGTGGCCTGTATATCGGATTACTTAAGTCCAATTGTTGTTTTTGTCTGCATCATCTTTGTGAAGATTGCCGCATATTTAAATCCGGTAGTGCATCGCATGTTTAATAAGGGCGAAGAACCTTCGGGGGATGTGCCAGATGGCTCTGGCGCAGGAACTTCTGCGGATGCTGTGGATGATAATGAAGAAATAAGAGGTGTCTTCGGACTTAGAGAAGATCCGAGCGAAGACCCGGCTGAAGATAAATAGTTCTTAGGAGGTAATAGTAATGTACGAAGGCTTAATGTTAACAAGCCAAAATGACGTGGATTTCATGATCCATGGATTATTTTCGTATAATTTTTTCGGACAGGAACTCTGGATTACAACATCTCATGTATATCTTTTAATTGTTGTTATTTCCCTGATTATATTTTTTATAGTAGGCGGACAGGTATTCAGAAAAGCGGATAAGATTCCGGGAGTATTTCAGAATATTCTTGAATTAATCGTTGAATTTCTTGATGGAATTGTTAAAGGTTCCATGGGAAGAAATGCAGATGGATTTAAGAATTATATCGGTGTGCTTTTCATATTCATCCTGTTTTCCAATATATCAGGTCTTTTCGGATTGAGACCTCCAACAGCAGATTATGGCGTAACATTGCCACTTGGTATTATTACATTCATGCTGATTCATATTAATCAGTTCAGATTTAATTCCATTGGCAGTATCTGGAAAGATATGTGTTCACCGCTTCCACCATGGCTTCCAATCTGGTTGCCAATCAATATCATAAGTGAGATTGCGGTACCTATATCACTTTCCCTTCGTTTGTTTGCCAACGTGCTTTCAGGAACAGTTATGATGGCTCTTGTATATGGACTCCTTAAATGGATTGCCGTTATCTGGCCTGCAGCACTTCATGCATATTTCGATTTGTTCTCCGGAGCAATTCAGACATATGTATTCTGTATGTTAACAATGACGTATATTAATAATGCTATTGGTGAAAGAGAAGATGTAGCCAAGGAAGAAGGCATTTAAGATAAAACAAATAAATTCTTAAGGAGGAACGAAAATGGAATTTAATGAGAGCTTTATTTTAGGTTGCTCAGCAATTGGTGCAGGATTAGCAGTTATTGCTGGTATCGGACCTGGTGTAGGTCAGGGTATTGCGGCAGGTTATGGTGCATCAGCAGTTGGTCGTAACCCGGGAGCAAAGGGTGATATCATGTCAACAATGCTTTTAGGACAGGCCGTTGCAGAGACAACAGGTCTTTATGGTCTTCTTATTGCAATGCTCTTATTATTCGTTAAGCCATTAATCTAAGATTAAAGGTTATTAAACTACAGGAGGTAGAAAGGTGAACATAGCACCACAGATTAATTTGATGCTATCTGGTGATGTGATGACCCGTCTTTTTGACCTGGATTTGCAGCTGTTGCAGGATTCAGTCCTGACGTTAATCGCTGTCTTTGTACTGTTTTTAGCAGGCTCCTTCTTCTTCTTTAAGCCGGCCAGAAAATTCTTAGAGAATCGTAAAAAAGGCATAGCGGAAGATATTGAGAGCGCTAAGAAAGATAAAGAAGAGGCTATGAAGCTTAAAGAAGAGTATGCTTCAAAGCTTAAAGAAGCCGATAAGGAAGTAGAAGCAATTCTTGCAGACGCCAGAAAGAAAGGTATCGCCAGTGAAGAAAAGATCATTGGAGATGCTAAAGCTGAAGCGGGACGCATTATGGAGAATGCTCATCATGAGGCAGAACTTTCCAAGCAGAGAGTTGTTAATGAAGTCAAGGACGAGATTATCGACGTTGCTTCAGTTATGGCAGGTAAAATTGTTAAAGCTGGCGTAGATGACTCAGTTAAGAAACAGTTACTTGACGAGACACTTAAGGAAATGGGTGATGATACATGGGTAGAGTAGCGGCAAATGCCTATGGCGAGGCACTTATGGAAGTTGCCAAAGACAAAGGTAATATGCAGGATATGCTTGATGAGGCAGTAGCCCTTACAGAAGTACTGAAAGCAAATGGTGATTTGGTCACATTGCTTAACAGCCCAAAAGTGGAAAGTGAAGAAAAGAAGGTAATTCTTAGGAGAATATTTGAAAACAGATGCTCTGATGAAATGTTATCTTTTCTTCTGCTTCTTATAGACAAGAGCAGATTTGTCTATGTGGAAGAGATTTTGGAGTACTTCATAGCTCAGGCCAGAGAAGGTCTGGGAATTGGTACTGCGTATGTTACTACAGCTGAGACCTTAAGCCAGGATGATAAGAACAGAATCAAAGCCAGACTTTTGGAAACAACCAAGTACAAGGATATCGATGTTATATATGATATAGATGAGTCTCTTATTGCGGGAGTTAAAGTGCGCATCAAGGACAGAGTCATAGATAATACTATCAGAAATAAGCTTGATATTATGGAGAAGGGACTCCATGACATTCAGCTTTCATAAAGTTTTAGGAAAGGTACGGACTCTTAGTTATGAATTTAAAACCGGAAGAGATCAGTTCTGTAATTAAAGAACAAATTGAGAGATACGAAGATCGCTTAGAGATTTCTAACGTGGGTAACGTAATTCAGGTAGCTGACGGTATTGCCAGAGTTCATGGTCTTGAACAGGCCATGCAGGGCGAACTTCTTCAGTTCCCTGGTGATGTATACGGAATGGTTATGAACCTCGAGGAAGACAACGTTGGTGTTGTTCTTCTTGGTGATCATAAGAATATTAACGAGGGCGATGTGGTTAAGACCACCGGCCGTGTTGTTGAGGTGCCTGTTGGTGACGCTCTTTTAGGAAGAGTTGTTAATGCATTAGGTCAGCCAATCGACGGCAAGGGCGTTATCGTAACAGATAAGCATCGTCAGATTGAAAGAGTTGCTTCAGGCGTTATTACCAGAAAGAGTGTTGATACTCCTCTTCAGACTGGTATTAAGGCTATCGACTCAATGGTTCCTATTGGTAGAGGACAAAGAGAACTTATTATCGGTGACAGACAGACTGGTAAAACAGCCATCGCCATCGATACCATCATCAACCAGAAGGGCCAGGGTGTTAAATGTATTTATGTAGCAATCGGACAGAAGGCTTCAACAGTTGCTTCAATTGTTAAGACTTTGGATGAGTTCGGTGCTATGGCATATACAACTGTAGTTGCGGCTACAGCCAGTGAACTTGCACCACTTCAGTACATCGCTCCATATTCAGGATGTGCTATTGGTGAAGAGTGGATGGAAAACGGAGAAGATGTTCTTGTTATCTACGATGACTTAACAAAGCATGCAGCAGCATACAGAACACTGTCACTTCTTCTTAGAAGACCACCAGGAAGAGAAGCTTACCCGGGTGATGTTTTCTACCTTCATTCAAGACTTTTGGAGAGAGCTGTTCGTATGAGCGAAGAATACGGCGGAGGTTCTCTTACAGCCCTTCCTATCATTGAGACACAGGCAGGCGACGTATCAGCATATATTCCTACCAATGTAATTTCTATTACTGATGGTCAGATTTATCTTGAAACAGAAATGTTCAATGCAGGTTTCCGTCCTGCTGTTAATGCTGGTTTGTCTGTATCAAGAGTTGGTGGCGCTGCTCAGATTAAGGCTATGAAGAAGATTGCAGCTCCTATCAGAGTTGAGCTGGCACAGTACAGAGAGCTGGCGGCTTTTGCACAGTTTGGTTCTGAACTTGATGACGATACCAAAGAGAAACTTGCTCAGGGTGAAAGAATCAGAGAGATTCTTAAACAGCCTCAGTATAAGCCAATGCCTGTACAGTATCAGGTTATCATTATCTTCGTGGCAACCAAAAAATATCTTCTTGATGTTCCTACATCAGAGATTACAAGATTTGAGAGTGAATTCTTCGAATTCCTTGATACACAGTATCCTGAATTAGTTACATCAATTGCAGATAATAAGGTTATATCTGAGGATGATGAGGCTAAACTTATCAGAGCTATTGAAGATTTTAAGAAAGATTTTTCATAAAATTAAGAGACGGGTAAAATAATATGGCGTCAATGAGAGACATAAAGAGGCGCAGGGCCAGTGTACAAAGCACAGGTCAGATTACAAAGGCCATGAAGCTTGTTGCAACTGTTAAGCTTCAGAAAGCCAAGAACCGCGCCCTTCAGTCAAAAGAATATTTTAATTGTATGTATAAGACGGTGATTTCGCTTTTAGCCAAGTCAGCCAATACCAACAATATATATACGAAAGAGTCCGAGTCCAAGCGTAAGGCTATCGTGGTTATCACATCTAACAGAGGTCTTGCAGGCGGATATAACTCAAATGTTGTAAAGTTAATTACACAAAATGAGGAACTCATTAAGGAAGATCTGGACATATATGCAATTGGTAAGAAAGGTCAGGAATTCCTGGCAAGACGCGGCTACAATATCGTGGAAGACCGTTCAGAACTCATGGAAGAGTTCACTTATGCAGATGCAATTAAGCTTTGTAATAAGCTCCTTGCTTCCTATGAGAAGGGAGAAGTTGGGGAAATATATATTGCTTACACCAATTTCAAGAATACAGTAAGTCATATACCAACCCTGCTTAAATTACTTCCGATTCTGGAAACAGATGATGACTCAATGGATGAAGGCAAGAATGATGATTTAATTATGAATTTTGAGCCGGATGACGAGGAAGCATTAAAATTGATTATTCCTAAGTATGTGGCAAGCCTTCTTCACGGTGCTTTAATTGAAGCAACCGCAGCCGAGAACGGCGCGAGAATGCAGGCCATGGATTCAGCTACCAACAATGCTGAAGAAATGATAGACAAGTTAACCCTTAAGTATAACAGAGCAAGACAGGGCTCTATCACTCAGGAATTAACAGAAATTATTGCAGGTGCGGAAGCAATTTCATAAGCACCTTTAAAGAGAATTAATAAACTATAAGGAGAGCAAAATGGGAAACAGCGGAAAAATCACACAGATTATAGGTGCGGTTTTGGATATTAAATTCGGCGAAGGTCAGTTACCTGAGATCAATGAAGCCATTTCTATTCCAAGAGATAATGGCGAGGAACTGGTAGTCGAAGTAGCACAGCACTTGGGTGATGATATCGTAAGATGTATTGCCATGGGACCTACAGATGGTTTGGTCAGAGGAATGACCGCTAATGCTACAGGTAATCCTATAAGCGTACCGGTTGGTGAGAATACTCTGGGAAGAATGTTTAACGTTTTAGGTAAGCCTATTGATAATAAGCCGGCTCCGGATGATGTTTCTTATGAGCCAATTCATAAGAGTGCACCTTCTTTTGCAGAGCAGTCAACTAAGACAGAAATGCTTGAAACAGGTATTAAGGTCGTTGACCTTCTTTGCCCATATCAAAGAGGTGGTAAAATCGGCCTCTTCGGTGGTGCTGGTGTAGGTAAGACAGTTCTTATTCAGGAACTTATTCGTAATATCGCTACTGAGCACGGTGGATATTCAGTATTCACAGGCGTTGGTGAGAGAACTCGTGAAGGTAATGACCTTTATCACGAAATGCAGGAATCCGGCGTTATTGATAAGACCACCATGGTATTCGGTCAGATGAACGAGCCACCAGGAGCACGTATGAGAGTTGGTCTTACAGGACTTACAATGGCTGAGTACTTCAGAGATAAAGGTGGTAAGGATGTGCTTTTGTTCATCGATAACATCTTCCGTTTTACTCAGGCTGGTTCCGAAGTTTCCGCTTTGCTTGGTCGTGTACCTTCAGCCGTTGGTTATCAGCCAACACTTCAGACTGAAATGGGTGCTCTTCAGGAGAGAATCACATCTACAAAGAATGGTTCAATTACATCAGTTCAGGCTGTATATGTTCCTGCGGACGACTTGACAGACCCTGCTCCGGCAACAACTTTCGCTCACCTTGATGCAACTACCGTTCTTTCAAGAAGCATTGTTGAACTTGGTATTTATCCTGCAGTTGATCCTCTTGAATCAACATCAAGAATTCTGGATCCTAGAATTGTAGGTAATGAGCATTATGAAGTAGCCAGAGGAGTACAGGTTGTACTTCAGAAATATAAAGAATTACAGGATATCATCGCCATCCTTGGTATGGACGAATTATCAGAAGAAGATAAGCTTGTGGTTAACAGAGCACGTAAGATTCAGAGATTCTTATCACAGCCATTCTTCGTTGCAGGACAGTTTACAGGTCTTGAAGGTAAATATGTTCCAATTTCTGAGACCATCAGAGGATTCAAGGAGATTCTTGAAGGCAAGCATGACAGCATTCCTGAAGGTTATTTCCTTAATGCAGGCAGCATAGATGATGTTGTGGCAAGAGCTAATAATGCCAAATAATCGGAGTAATATATGAGTGATAATGATTTATTCGACTTAAGAGTCGTTACCCCGGAAAGAGTTTTCTACGAGGGTAAGGTTCGAATGGTTGAGTTTAATACAACAGAAGGTGAGATAGGTATTTATAAGAATCATATTCCTCTCACCTGTATAGTAGATCCGGGTATTCTGACAATTACGGAGCCGGAGGGTCCTAAGAATGCAGCCCTTCATGCAGGTTTCGCCCAGATAATGCCAGACAAGGTAACTATTCTAGCTGAGATTATAGAGTGGCCGGCAGAAATCGACAGGGAAAGAGCTGAAAAAGCTAAAGAGAGAGCTACCGAAAGACTTGCCAGCAAGTCACCGGATATTGATGAACTTAGGGCTGAAGTTGCACTTAAAAAAGCTTTATGCCGTTTGAATTCACTTGGTTAAATATATGGGGATGTATAATCTACATCCCCATCTTTGACTTTTTCTTCCTGTTTGAGGACACACCTTTATGAAGATGAAGAGATATATAATCATAAGCCTTAGAGTGCTTCTGGCTATAGTGACTTTCACAGGTGGGCTGTTATTTTTCGATATGTTATTTAACCATTCACACGTATCGGAATATGCTTATCTTGGGTCACCGACTCTGCCGGTACTTGATTTCGTTTATGAGGGAATTGACTGCAACAGAGTCCAGGGCTGTAAGAAAAAAATGGATGTATCTTATATGCGTTCATATCTTACACCTATAAATGAAGACAGAACTTTAAGTGTAAAGATTGATAAAAAAGAACAGAAAATAGCACATATAAGTTATGAGGTAAGGTCATTAGATGGAGAGAGACTTATTGAAGACCATGAAGTGACGGAATATTCAGACCTTAATAACCTTGTGACTTTTAATATATTATTTCAGGATCTGTATGAAGAGGGAAAAGAATATTCCCTTATGATAGTATTATCTACAGTGGATATGGGAGATGTTTACTATTATACGCAGATAACAAAACTCCCTGATAATGGATTTATGGAGAAAGTTAAATTTGCCAACTTCTTCTCAGATACCATATATGAAGGAGTTAATAATCCTGAAGATTTAATAGTTTACTTAGAGAGTGATTCTACGGGCGATAATTCAAGTTATGGTTACGTGGACATTCACAGTTCCTATAATCAGGTAATCATGAAAGATCTGGATGTATTCAGATATCCGGATGTGGTTACCTATATTGAGGATATTAACGGGGATATAGTTAATGTTTCTCTTGAGTACTTAACAACAATTGGAGAGAGTAAGGATACCAGGTATTTTAAAACAAAGGAGTCCTTTAGAATAAAAACAGGTATCGAAAGATTATATCTTTTGGACTATACCAGAATCATGGATGAGATTATTCAGAAGGACAGGGAACTTTATTATGGCAGCACCATAGTAATAGGTATTGAATCCCATACACCGGAACTTATTTTATCCGACAATGAAGACATAGTAGCCTTTGTGCATGAGGGCGCGCTCTTTACATGTCACAGTAAAGACAATAATATATCGGAAGTTTTCTCTTTATATGATGAAGAGATGGACTTAAGAACCTTAAGGGATGATGTGGATATCAAGGTCCTTCGCCTTGGTGAAAACGGGGACATGATTTTTGCCGTATATGGCTATATCCCAAGAGGAGTTCATGAAGGAGAGGTGGGAATAATCCTTTATTCCTATACTGCGGAATATAATGTGGCAGACGAAATCCTATTTATTCCATATAATAAGTCGCCATCACTTCTTAAAGACAACGTGGGACGCGGCCTGTTTCTTGCAGACAATGAGGAACTCTTCTGTTACATGGACAGAACCATGTACAGCATCAATCTTTCAAATCTTGATGTGACAGAACTTATTACCGAGATTGATGACCAGGGCTTCAAAATGTCCGTCGACGGCTCCATGATAAGCTACCTCGTTAAGCCTGTTAATGGCAAAAGCTCCGAGGTGAAACTCTTAAATCTTCGAACCGGAGGTATCTCTTCCATAAAGGTTAAGGATACGGAAGCAGTTTATCCCCTTGGCTTTATGGAGAATGACCTGATATACGGAATTGCCAACAGGGCGGAGATTTATACAGACAGTTATGGCAATGAAACTGCTCCGATGTATGCAATCAGAATCAGAGGAACCGATGGTAAAATCATTAAGAGTTATGAAGAGCCGGGCAAATATGTTACCAATATAGAAATAAATGGTAATATGATTGTACTTGAAAGAGTAGAGATGCAGGGCGGGGCTTTTGGCAAAGCTTCTCCTGATACTATTGTAAATAATTATTCCGAAGAGGTAAGTAATAACTTCTTTGAAAAAATTGTTACGGAAAACTATGAAACAATAGTTCAGCTTCACCTGGCAAATGAGCTTAATGCCACATCATTAAAGAAGATGACGGCAGAGCATCAGCTCCATGATGGCGTTAAGGCCATAAATATAGACTTAAGTTCTGACATTACCAACTACTATGTATATCATGGAGGTCTGGTAAAAGGCGTATATTCAGATATCTCCCAGGCGGTAAGAAAAGCCTATGAACTGGGTGGCCTGGTGGTTGATGATAAAGGCGCCTACATATGGAGAAAGGGAAATCTTCATAAGTCTAATCAGATAATGGCAATTGAGGCCAAGTCAGTTAATGATGATGAGGGTGATTTGGAAGTTTGCCTTGAACAGATGCTTGCCCTTGAAGGTTATACGGCTGACATAGGCTATATGATAGACAGGGGTGACAAGGCAGGAGACATCCTTTCTGAAAAACTTAAGGATGTGACGGTTCTTGATTTAACACTTTGTTCCATGGATATGGTACTTTACTATGTAAATCAGGACATTCCTGTACTGGCAGTCGGAGATAATAATCAGTCATTTTTGATTATTGGTTTTAATGAATATAATGTGGTCCTTTTAGATCCGGTTGAGGGCAGCATATATAAAATGGGCATGGGGGATGCAACCGCCATGTTCGTAAGAAACGGCAACAAATTCATGACATACGTTAGATAAATTTAAGGAGGAGAAGATATGCAAAGCAATCTTACTTTATTAACAGATTTGTATGAATTAACAATGATGCAGGGTTATTTTAAGCACGAGGAGCAGAATGTGGAGGTTATTTTTGATGCCTTCTTCAGAACCAACCCGATGGAGAGTGGTTACGCTATTTCTGCAGGTCTTGACCAGGTTATCGAGCTTATTAACAACCTTCACTTCGAAGAAGATGACATTAATTATTTAAGGGGGCTGGGGATTTTTGAAGAGGATTTCCTTGATTATTTAAAGGATTTCAAGTTCACCGGCGACATCTATGCTATTGAAGAGGGTTCGGTAATGTTCCCAAGAGAGCCGATGATTAAGGTTATTGCACCTATTATGCAGGCTCAGCTTATTGAAACCGCAGTCCTTAATATTATTAACCACCAGAGCCTGATTGCCACCAAGGCAAGCCGTGTATGCTATGCAGCTGAGGGCGATGGAATCATGGAATTTGGTTTAAGAAGAGCTCAGGGTCCGGATGCCGGCGTATATGGCGCAAGGGCAGCAGTTATCGGTGGCTGCATTGGAACATCATGCGTGCTTACAGGCCAGATGTTTGACATTCCGGTTAAGGGCACACATGCTCACAGCTGGATTATGAGCTTCCCTGATGAATATACAGCATTCAGGGCATATTCAAAGATTTATCCGAATGCCTGCCTGCTTTTGGTAGATACATATGATACCCTTAAATCCGGCGTTCCAAATGCCATCAGGGTATTCAAGGAAATGAGAGAGGAAGGCATCGAACTTAAGAATTACGGTATCAGACTTGACTCCGGCGACCTTGCTTATCTTTCCAAGGAAGCAAGAAAGATGCTTGATGCAGAAGGCTTTACAGATGCAATCATCTCAGCATCCAATGACCTTGACGAATTCTTAATTGCATCTCTCAAGACGCAGGGCTGCAAAATCACCTCCTGGGGTGTTGGTACACATCTTATCACATCCAAGGACTGGCCATCATTTGGCGGTGTATATAAACTTGCAGCAATTAAGGGCGAGGACGGAAGATTCATTCCAAAGATTAAGTTATCAGAAAATACAGAGAAGATTACAAACCCTGGCAACAAGACAATCTACAGAATCTACGACAAGGAAACCGGCAAAATCAGAGCCGACCTTATCGCACTTGTGGATGAAGTATATGATGAGAGCAAGAACCTGCTTTTGTTTGACCCACAGGAGCCATGGAAGAAGACAGTGCTTAAGGGTGGCACATATACAATGAGAGAGATGATGGTTCAGGTATTCAAGGGCGGCGAGTGTGTATACAAGACTCCTAAGGTAATGGATATCAGAGCATACTGCCAGAGAGAACTTGAAACTTTATGGCCTGAGACCAGACGTCTCGTTAATCCTCATCAGGTACACGTTGACTTATCAGGCAGATTATATGATATCAAGATGGCACTGCTTGATGAGATGAGTATGCAATAAAGAGGCGAGTGCAATACAGCCTGGCTACGAGCGCCAGGACAAAATGCTCTTACCAAAGCGATTTGGTGACTTGCACCACTGAGCTTTGGGAAGAGTAGTTTTGGACGACGCGCGAGTATCGCAGAATGGAGAGCATTTTGTCCTTGCGGTCGTTTCGTACTGTATCAATTGACATTATCGCAAGATAAAAGTAAAATATAAAAGGTTTTTTATAAGTTAAGTAGCTTTTTAAGGAAGGTGTAATGATGTATTCTAAGGTAGAAACGGACCTTAAGTTCGTAGAAAGAGAAAAAGAAATTGAGAAATTCTGGCGGGATAATGATATATTCCGTAAGAGTATGGAAAATAGAAAAGAGGGCGAGGTTTATACATTCTATGACGGACCTCCAACTGCCAACGGCAAGCCTCATATCGGCCATGTTTTAACAAGAGTTATCAAGGACATGATTCCAAGATACCGTACAATGAAGGGCTATATGGTTCCTCGTAAAGCGGGATGGGATACTCATGGACTTCCTGTTGAATTGGAAGTTGAGAAGGCTCTTGGTTTAAATGGTAAAGAGCAGATTGAAGAATACGGAATTGAACCTTTCATTAAACAGTGTAAAGAATCTGTATGGAAATATAAGGGAATGTGGGAAGATTTCTCAGGAACAGTAGGTTTCTGGGCTGATATGGACGACCCTTATGTAACATATCATGATGATTATATTGAGTCAGAGTGGTGGGCTCTTAAGGAAATCTGGAATAAAGGCCTTCTTTACAAAGGCTTTAAAATCGTGCCTTACTGCCCTAGATGTGGAACACCTTTATCTTCAGCAGAAGTTTCCCAGGGTTATAAGACTGTTAAGGAAAGATCTGCAATTGTAAGATTTAAGGTTGTTGGCGAGGATGCTTTCTTCCTTGCATGGACAACAACACCTTGGACATTACCATCCAACGTGGCTCTTTGCGTTAACCCTTCAGATACATACTGCAAGGTTAAGGCAGCAGACGGATATACATATTATATGGCAAAGGCTCTTCTGGATACTGTTTTGGGTAAACTTAAAACAGAGGAAGCTGAAGCTTATGAAATTTTAGAGACATATACAGGTAAGGACCTTGAATATAAGGAATATGAACCACTTTTTGCATGCGCCAAGGCTGTAGCTGATAAGCAGAACAAGAAGGGCTTCTTCGTAACCTGTGATAACTATGTAACTATGTCAGATGGTACCGGTATCGTACATATTGCACCTGCTTTCGGTGAAGATGATGCCAATGTAGGACGTAATTACGACCTTCCATTTGTACAGTTCGTTAACGGCAAGGGTGAGATGACAGAAGAGACACCTTATGCCGGCAAGTTTGTTAAGGATGCTGATAAGGATGTACTTGTAGACCTTGATAAGGAAGGCAAGTTATATGATGCTCCTAAGTTTGAGCATGAATATCCACACTGCTGGAGATGCGATACTCCACTTATCTACTATGCAAGAGAGTCATGGTATATTAAGGAAACAGCAGTTAAGGACGACCTTATCCGCAATAATAATACAGTTAACTGGATTCCTGAATCAATTGGTAAGGGACGTTTCGGTAACTGGCTTGAGAACATTCAGGACTGGGCTATCAGCCGTAACAGATACTGGGGAACTCCTCTTAATATCTGGGAGTGCGAGTGCGGTAACTTCGAATGTATCGGTTCAAGAGAAGAATTAAAGGAAAAATCAGGTAAGGAAGAGGCTCTCAGCGTAGAACTTCACAGACCTTATATTGATGAAATAACAATTACATGCCCTAAGTGCGGCAAGACAATGAAGAGAGTACCGGAAGTTATCGACTGCTGGTTTGACTCAGGTGCAATGCCATTTGCTCAGCATCATTATCCATTTGAGAATAAGGATTTATTTGAGCAGCAGTTCCCTGCACAGTTCATCTCTGAAGCTGTTGACCAGACAAGAGGCTGGTTCCATTCACTTATGGCAGAATCGACACTGCTTTTCAACAAGGCTCCTTATGAGAACGTTATCGTTTTAGGTCACGTTCAGGATAAAGACGGCCAGAAGATGAGTAAGAGTAAGGGCAATGCGGTTGATCCTTTCGAAAGCCTTGAGCAGTACGGCGCTGATGCCATCAGATGGTATTTCTACATTAACTCAGCACCATGGCTTCCTAACAGATTCCACGGTGACGCAGTAGTTGAGGGACAGCGTAAGTTCATGGGTACTTTATGGAATACATATGCATTCTTCGTACTCTATGCAAATATTGATGAATTTGACGCAACCAAATATACACTTGATTACGATAACCTTCCTGTAATGGATAAGTGGTTATTGTCCAAGATGAATACAGTTATTAAGGAAGTAGATGATAATCTCTTTAATTACAGAATACCGGAAGCAGCAAGAGCACTTCAGGATTTCGTGGATGAGATGAGTAACTGGTATGTTCGTCGTGGCCGTGAGAGATTCTGGGCTAAGGGCATGGAACAGGACAAAATCAATGCCTACATGACTTTATATACAGCTCTTGTTAATATAGCCAAGATCTCTGCTCCAATGATTCCATTCATGGCAGATGAGATTTATCGTAACCTGGTATGCTCTATTGACAAGGATGCTCCTATCAGCGTTCATCTTTGCGACTTCCCTAAGGCAGATGAGACTAAGGTTGATAAGAAACTTGAAGAGAATATGGAAGCAGTTCTTAAGATGGTTGTACTTGGCAGAGCATGCCGTAATACATCCAATGTTAAGAACCGTCAGCCTGTAAGCAAGATGTATATTGCATCTGATGTTACATTAGACAGCTTCTATACAGATATAATTAAGGATGAGCTGAATGTTAAGGAGGTGATTTTTACAGATGATTTATCTAACCTCACAACATACAGTTTTAAGCCACAGCTTCGTACTGTAGGTCCTAAGTATGGAAAGAGCCTCGGCGGCATTAAGGAATATCTTGCTAATGTTGATGGCAACAAGGCAATGGCTGAACTTGAGGCTGAAGGCGCACTTAAGTTTGATGTGGCAGGTGAAGCAATTGAACTTACCAAGGATGACCTTCTTATTGAGATGCAGCAGCAGGAAGGATATCAGGTAGCTTCAGATAATAAGATTACAGTTGCTCTTGATATTAACCTTACAAAGGAACTCATTGAAGAAGGTTATGTGCTTGAGATAATCAGTAAGATTCAGACAATGCGTAAGGATTCAGGCTTCGAGGTTATGGACCATATTAAGGTTTATATTACAGGAAGCGATGAACTCGCCAAGGTTGTTACAGATAATAAGGACAGCATTTCTGCCAAGGTTCTTGCAGAAGATGTAATCCTGGATTCTAACATTTCGGCAGCAAAAGATTGGAATATTAACGGTATTGATGTTCAAATCGGTGTTGAAAAGATATAATTTTTAATTTGATGGAGGATTAGTAATGGCAGCAAGTAAAGATGCACCAAAGAAGACACAGGCTAAGAGCGCAGCAAAGAAAACTGTAGCAAAGAAGACAACTGCTACAGCTAAGAAGACTGCAACAACAAAGAGCGCAGCAAAGAAGACTACAACTGCGAAGAAAGCTGTAACTACAAAGAAGGCTGCAACTGCAAAGAAGACAACAGCTCCTAAGACAAGAAAGAGCCCTGTTGCAAAGCCGGTAAGCACTTTTGATAAAGAATTATTCAAAAGAAGTGTCTTATATAATGTTAAAACAATTTATCGTAAGGATATTGAAGAGGCTAATCCTCAGCAGATATTCCAGGCAACAGCTTATGCCATTAAAGATCAGATAATTGACAGATGGCAGAAGACTCAGAAAGAGTATGAAGCTAAAGATCCTAAGACAGTTTACTATCTTTCAATGGAATTCTTAATGGGTAGAGCTTTAGGTAACTCAATGATTAACCTTTTAGCTTATGATGACGCTAAGGAAGCACTTGAAGAACTCGGTGTTGATCTTAATGTTATTGAAGATCAGGAGCCGGATGCAGCTTTAGGTAATGGTGGTCTTGGAAGACTTGCAGCATGTTTCCTTGATTCACTTGCAACACTTGGATATTCAGCATATGGCTGTGGTATCCGTTACCGTTATGGTATGTTCAAGCAGGAAATCAGAGACGGATATCAGGTAGAGGTTCCGGATAACTGGCTTGCAGACGGTAACCCATTCGAACTCAGAAGACCTGAATATACAAAGGAAGTTAAGTTCGGCGGTTATGTAAGCGTAAGAGTTGATGAAAACGGACGTAATAACTACTATCAGGAAGGATATCAGGCAGTTAAGGCTGTTCCTTATGACCTTCCAATCGTAGGTTATGGCAATGGTATCGTTAATACACTTCGTATCTGGGATGCTCAGCCAATCGACTGCTTCAGACTTGATTCTTTTGACAAGGGTGATTATCAGAAGGCAGTTGAGCAGGAGAACCTTGCACGTAATATCGTAGAAGTTCTTTATCCAAACGATAACCACTATGCAGGTAAGGAATTAAGACTTAAACAGCAGTATTTCTTCATCTCAGCTTCAGTACAGGAAGCAATTGAGAAATACATGAGAACACATAATGATATCAGGAAGTTCTATGAGAAGGTTACCTTCCAGCTTAATGATACACATCCAACTGTAGCAGTAGCAGAACTTATGAGAATCCTTATGGATGAATATTATCTTACATGGGATGAGGCATGGGATGTAACAACCAAGACCTGTGCTTATACTAACCATACAATCATGGCAGAGGCTCTTGAAAAATGGCCAATCGAGTTATTCTCAAGACTTCTTCCAAGAGTTTATCAGATCGTTGAAGAAATCAACAGAAGATTCATCGCTGAAATCGAGAGAAGATATCCTGGAAATCAGGAGAAGGTTCGCAAGATGGCAATCATTTATGATGGCCAGGTTAAGATGGCACACCTTGCAATTGCAGCCGGCTACTCAGTAAATGGTGTTGCAAGACTTCATACGGAGATTTTGAAAAATCAGGAGCTTAAAGATTTCTACGAGATGATGCCTGAGAAGTTCAATAACAAGACCAATGGTATTACACAGCGTAGATTCCTTCTTCACGGTAATCCACTTCTTGCAAGCTGGGTAACAGACCATATTGGTGATGACTGGATTGTAGACCTTCCTGCTATTTCAGGACTTAAGGTTTATGCAGATGATGCCAAGGCTCAGGCTGAGTTCATGAATATTAAATATCAGAACAAGGTAAGACTCGCTAAATATATTAAAGAGCATAACGGAATCGATGTAGATCCTCGTTCAATCTTTGATGTACAGGTTAAGAGATTACATGAATACAAGAGACAGCTTCTTAATATCCTTCATGTAATGTACCTTTACAATGACCTTAAGGAGCATCCAACCAAGAAGTTCTATCCAAGAACATTTATCTTCGGTGCCAAGGCTGCTGCAGGTTACAGAAATGCAAAACTTACAATTAAGTTAATTAACTCAGTTGCTGATGTAATTAATAATGACCCGTCAATCGATGGCAAGATTAAAGTTGTATTTATTGAGAACTACAATGTATCAAATGCAGAGATTATCTTTGCTGCAGCTGACGTATCTGAACAGATTTCCACAGCAAGTAAGGAAGCCAGCGGTACAGGTAACATGAAGTTCATGCTTAACGGCGCTGTAACAATTGGTACAATGGACGGCGCAAACGTTGAAATCGTTGAAGAAGTTGGTAAGCAGAACGCATTTATCTTCGGTCTTTCATCAGATGAAGTTATTAATTATGAGAATAATGGCGGATATGACCCGATGGAGATTTTTAACTCTGATCCTGACATTCGTAAGGTGCTTATGCAACTTATTAATGGTACATATTCACCGGATGATCCGGAGAGATTCCGTCATCTTTACAATTCACTTCTTAATACAGAGAGCACATCAAAGGCTGATACATATTTCATCCTTAAGGACTTCAAGTCTTATGCTGAGGCTCAGAAGAAGGTTGAGAAGGCTTACATGGACGAGAAGAAGTGGGCTAAGATGTCAATGCTCAATGTAGCATGCTCAGGTAAGTTCACATCAGACAGAACAATTCAGCAGTATGTTGATGAAATCTGGCATTTGGACAAGGTTGTTTTAAAATAATTAATTGCAAAATATATGCCCGGAGTGGTTGCTCCGGGCGTAGTGCGTAAATAGACAGTAAGGAGACAGTAAATGGTAGAGTTATTTGATAATGGCGCTTACCTCATTAAGGGCCAGTTAATTGATGAAAAGAACCAGGCTGAAGTTAATGCAGCTGCAGGAGTGGAAGTTAATAAGGAAGAGGCTAAGAAGAATACAATCGCTTATGGTATTCTTAATTCTCATAATACTTCAGGTAACATGGACAAGCTTAAAATCAAATTCGATAAGCTTACAAGCCATGATATTACTTTCGTAGGTATTATTCAGACAGCAAGAGCATCAGGTCTTGAGAAATTCCCAATCCCTTATGTTCTTACAAACTGCCATAACTCTCTTTGCGCAGTAGGTGGAACAATTAATGAAGATGACCACATGTTTGGTCTTACATGTGCCAAGAAATATGGCGGTGTATATGTACCACCTCATCAGGCTGTTATTCACCAGTTTGCAAGAGAAATGCTTGCAGGCGGTGGCAAGATGATTTTAGGTTCTGACTCACATACCAGATATGGTGCGCTTGGTACCATGGCAATGGGTGAGGGTGGCCCTGAACTTGTTAAACAGCTTCTTAATCAGACATATGATATTAATATGCCGGGCGTGGTTGCAGTATATCTTGAAGGCGAGCCTGTTAAGGGTGTAGGTCCTCAGGACGTTGCCATTGCCATTATCGGAGCAGTATTCAAAAATGGATATGTAAAGAATAAAGTAATGGAATTCGTAGGCCCTGGTGTTGGTAAACTGTCGGCAGATTTCCGAATCGGTGTTGATGTAATGACAACAGAGACAACCTGTCTTTCATCAATCTGGCAGACAGATGAGATAATCGAGGAATTCTACGATATCCACGGAAGAAGAGATGATTATAAATATCTCACACCTGGCGATGTTGCATACTATGATGGCGTAATTAAGATTGACTTATCAACCATCAGACCTATGATTGCAATGCCATTCCATCCAAGCAATGCTTATACAATTGAAGAGTTCAATGCAAATATGATGGATATCATTGATATTACAGAGAAGAAGGCGCTTGAGAGCCTTGATGGCGCTGTAGAATACAGCTTAAAGGATAAGGTTAGAAACGGTAAGTTCTATGTAGAACAGGGTATTATCGCAGGCTGTGCAGGCGGTGGATTCGAGAATATCTGTGCTGCGGCGGATATTTTGGAAGGCAATTATATCGGAAGCGATGCCTTTACAATGAGCGTTTATCCTGCATCAATGCCAATTTACATGGAATTAATCAAAAATGGCACAGCGGCCAAAATCCTTGCTTCAGGTGCTGTGCTTAAGACTGCATTCTGTGGTCCTTGCTTCGGCGCCGGTGATACACCTGCCAATAATGCATTCAGTATCAGACATTCTACAAGAAACTTCCCTAACAGAGAAGGTTCCAAACTTCAGAATGGTCAGATTTCTTCTGTAGCATTAATGGATGCCAGATCAATTGCTGCAACAGCTGCCAATAAGGGCGAACTTACTGCGGCTACTGATTTTGCAGGAGATTTCAAAAAATATAAATATTACTTTGATTCAAGCATCTATGCTAACAGAGTATATGATTCCAAGGGCGTGGCTCATCCTGAGGTTGAGATTCAGTTTGGTCCAAATATCAAGGACTGGCCGGCAATGTCACCACTTCCGGAGAATCTTTTACTTAAGGTTGTTTCAGAGATTCATGACAGCGTAACAACAACTGATGAGCTTATTCCATCAGGTGAGACATCTTCATACCGTTCCAATCCTATTGGTCTTGCTGAGTTTGCATTATCAAGAAAAGACCCTGAATATGTAGGCAGGGCAAAAGCTATCCAGGTAGCTCAGAAGGCGCTTGAAAAGGGCGAGTGTGCAGGTAAGGCTGTACCTGAGGTTGCTGAGGTTATGAAGGTTGTTAAGGAGATGTTCCCTAATGTGGATCATGATAATCTTGGCATTGGTTCCACAATCTTCGCAGTTAAGCCGGGTGACGGTTCTGCTAGAGAGCAGGCTGCAAGCTGCCAGAAAGTACTGGGCGGCTGGGCTAATATTGCCAATGAATATGCTACAAAGAGATACCGCTCCAACCTCATTAACTGGGGTATGATTCCATTCTTAATTAAGGAAGGTGAACTTCCATTTAAGAACCTGGATTTCATCTTTGTACCTGATGTTAAGAACGCAATTCTGGAAAATAGAAGCGAAATTCAAGCATTTGTGGTTAAAGACGGCAAAATGAACGAATTTACACTAGGTCTTGGGGAACTCACAAATGAAGAGAGACAGATTATTCTTAAAGGCTGTTTAATTAATTACAACAGAATTTAGAGTTCGTGTCATAATTTTCTTAATTCGTGTTTATACTATTTTAATATTTTTAAAAAGTGGTATAGTAGTAAATGTAAACAGAACATTGATAATTTAACCAAGATATTTTTCTTAAGATTTAATTAGAAGAAGTTATTGGATAGAAGGAATAAGTAATATTCTTAGAACGGATTTTGATCTTCCACCCATTCAAATGTTAGTGACCATTCAAAATTCTGTACCGGAAGAAAGAATGAAGTAATAAGAATAGAACTTAGGAATTCTTGAAGGAATGGATTTTAGTTAAACTTAAGAATGATTTCTAAAGTTTAAGTTATTAATGTAAATATTTTTAACCGGTGACCTAATCCGTATCGCCGGTTGTAAAAAGGAAACAGCAATAGATCCTTGATGATCATCTCTAGTGCCGTTTCCTTTTTCCTTTTCACTATTTCTTTGTCAGCCGCCAGCTATCGTCTTACTGGCCCCACGAGATGTCATAAATAAATATTTAAAAATTTCCCCATAAATTTTAATATAATATTCGTATATGTAATAGATGATACGAAAAACCTTTGTTTAGGAGGAATTATGAAGAAAAAAATATTAATGGGCATGACAGCAATGATGGTATTAATGTCACTTACAGGATGCAGGCTTACTCCACCGCAGCCACTTAATCAGCAGTCAAATCAGCAGGCTGTAGTAAATCCGTCTATTGATGATGAATTAGATGAAACCGATCTCAGACCTGATGTGCTTACAGATGATGAAGAAAAAATGATGGGTGATGTAGATACTTATCATGATAATGATCCGGATATTAATAAATGTCTGTCAAACGCAGCTTTCAGACTTCTTAGTGAGGTGGAGCCAAACGATGCCGGTAATGTGCTGATTTCTCCATATTCAATTGATTCAGCCCTTGGCATGACAGAGTTCGGTGCTGAAGGTGAGACAATGAGACAGCTTGAGGCCACTGTTAATGGAAATGCAGATGTTTATGGCATGGCTCAGTCATTAAATATAATCAGAGAGAAAATGGAATCCCAGGAAGATGCAAAGTGGAATATTGCAAACTCCATCTGGATGAAAGACAGGGATGATGTAAGTTTAAGAGACGGATTCTTAAAGGATGTAGATGTATTTTATGGCGCGGAGATTTATACAGAGCCTTTTGACAATAGCACTAAAGATAAAATCAACGGCTGGGTTGATGAACAGACCAATCACATGATTCCTCAAATTATTGAGGAGATTAATCCTAATGCAATCAGCTATCTGGTTAATGCAGTTGCTTTCGAGAGCGAATGGTATGAACAGTATGAAGAAAGCGCAATCAGAGATAATATGGAATTTACCAACGCTGACGGCAGCGTAAGCGATGTTACAATGCTCTATAGTACAGAATCTGACAGCTTTGAATATGCAGGTTCCCTTGCTTTTGCAAAGCCGTATAAAGGTGGAGATTACTACTTCGTGGGAATAGTACCTGGTAATGACGGATATGAAATTAAAGATGAAAGCGTTGAGGAATATTTACAGAAAATGGTTGAATGTCCGGATGATTTTACCAGAGCTTTCCTTAACCGTACATCCGATCCACAGGTTGATGTAATGATTCCGGAGTTCACAATGGATTACGATACAAAGTTGGCTGATACATATAAGGAAATGGGCATGACAGTTCCATTTGACGAAAATCAGGCTAACTTCCGTAACATGTTTGATGCAGAGGGTGAGCATTATTTCTGGATTAATGAGATTATCCACAAGACACACATAGAAGTTGACAGACAAGGCACAAAGGCTGCGGCAGCCACAGTAGTTGAGATGGCTGAATGCTCAGCAGTTTACGAGCCTGTTCAGAATTACAGAGTATATATGGACAGACCTTTCGTTTATGCAATCGTTGACGGCGAAACAGGAATGCCAATATTTGTAGGATATGTAAATAATCTTTAATCAGCCAGTAACCCCCATTTCACAAAATAAGAAGGACCCCCGTACCTTAGGTATCGGAGGCCCTTCTTTTTAGTTTCGTATTATTAATTATTTTTCGCCCTTAGCTTCTTCAAGCGCTTTCTTTTGCTGCTTGAAATGAGCTAATGTTAATGTTGCTGTAGCAATTACTGCACATACAACTGTTACAATAAGGATAAGCATCCAGTTGGTGCTTGCAAGACCTGAAAAATCAAACTTACCTGTATCAGGATTCTGAAGATTTGCAAAAATCATTCTAACGTCAAAAATCAGTGCCGCAGCGATAGCTAAACCGCCTGTCCACTTGAGCATAGGAACTTTGGTCTTCTCTGTCTGCTTCATGTGCTTGATGGTTGGCTCTCTGAAATCAAGGAGTGAGCCGAGGTAGAATGCCATAATTGCGGTAACTACTGTCTCAGGAAGCATATATGTTGCATTGTATCCGAAGGAATACAGAAGTGCGGCGCTGTCAGGAATTGATAATCCTGCCCATACCGTTGCACCTGAGATAACGTGGCATGCATATCTTAAAATACATACGAAGATTGTGCCGGCAACAAGGGCTGCAGGCTGTGATTTGATCAACTTTCTGAAGATACCTCCAAGACCCAGTACGGTAAAAGCGATGATATAATCTAGGAAAATAACCGCCAGTACAGACTGCCAGGTTGTTACATATGAAAGATTCTTAAGTCCCAGTAACTGCTGAATAATAGCAAAAGCCAGGCCGGTAATAAGACCGTTTTTAATGCCGTGACGGTAGGAAATAAGAATGATTGGCAGCATGGATGCCACCGTAACCGAACCGCCGTATGGCAGGTCGAGAATCTTAACAAAGGAAAGTACTGTTGCCACAGCCAGCATCAGGCCGGCTTCAGTCAGTACTCTTGTGGTTGAAATAGGTGAATTGTTGTCTTTCTCTTTTGACATAAAAAAACCTCCTTAACATATGGAGGGGACTGTAAAGAATGCTTCCTTACGCCGGAATTACCCGGTTCAAGTGATGAGGGTTAGATAGGTATTTCTATCAGTCTCAGCAGATGCTCCCCTAGCTAAATAATATTTGGTTATTACCAAATGATATTATATGTAAATACAGGGAAAAAAACAAGTATAAAATTTCATTATTTATTTTTTGTTATTTTCTTGACAAACTTCCTTAATTATGGGATTATGTGAGTGCTTGTCGTATTGTTTGAATAATATAAAAAGGGGCTTTTATGAATAATTATAAAATTTTCATTGATGCATCATGTGATGTTGATCCGGAAGTAATAAAAAAAGAAGACATAGGCGTTATTCCTATGAGTTATATTTTAGGCGAAGAGGAAAAAGTAAGTTACGCCAATGAGACACCTGAGGAGATTCATGCTTTTTATGATGCATTAAGAGAAGGTGTTAATGTTTCCACCAGTCAGATTTCACCAATAGTATATGTTGATATGTTTAAACCTGTACTGGAGGCTGGTCAGGATATTCTATATATATGCTTATCAAGCGGTTTGACCGGTACTTATTCTGCAGTTAATGTAGTAGTTGAAGATCTTAAGGAAGATTATCCGGACAGAACCATCGTAGCTTACGACAGCCTTGCTGCAACAATTGCAACAGGTTTAATTGTAGAAGAAGCTGTTAAAAACAGAGCTGCAGGTATGGGCCCTGTGGAGAATGCAGAAGCCCTTAAGGTTAAGAGAGAATCATTATTCACCATGTTCCTGGTTGAAGATTTAATGCATCTCAAGAGAGGCGGACGTATCTCAGAGGTATCAGCTGTACTTGGTACCGCTCTTAAAATTTGCCCTATCCTCAATATCGGTCTTGATGGAAAACTTAATGTAATTGCCAAGAAAAGAGGAGAGATGGCAATTAAATATCTTCAGAGCGAATTTAATGCAAGCTGCGCTCCTGACTGTAAGAGAATATATGTAACTCATGCAGATAATACAGAGAGAGTTAATAAGCTTGTTGAACTTGTTAAGGAATCCCGTCCGGATATTGATGTGGTTGTCAGCACTCTGTGCCCAATTATCGGTGCTCATACAGGTCCTGACATGACAGCGGTTATTTGCTGGAAATAATAAAATTTAGTATAATATAAACGTCCATCACATACAGGTGAATGGGCGTTTTTTATAAATTTGGGAAAGGAGGTTTAACCATTGAGCAAAATAAAATATAAACAAATAAGTAAAGGTTTTAAACGTTTTTTCTGGGGACAGAATACAGCTGTTATTGCGGCTATAGTCAGTATTGTGCTGGTGCCGGTGATTTTTATATTTGGTAACAGATGCGGAGCTCTTGACATGCCGGGTGCTTTCAACTTTCTCATAAGGTTGATTTTAATTGCGACTTTATTTTATGCTTTTACAACACACAAGTTATTCCTCCTTCAGGCAGCAACAGTAGGACTTTTGTTCTGCATGCTCAGCGCGCAGTCACAGTATGCTCTGGGGGCTTTGGCCACAACAGATTCGGAAGTGTACATTACCATGGGTCTTCAGGGATTTATATTTTTAGCCGGTGAAAGAATGCTGTTATTTATTCAGTGTTTTATCTGCGTCGGTCATTTTGTCATACATTCTGCCAAGAGGCAGGTTGCAATCAGAGTTTCATTAAATCAGATAGCCCTTTTATTCCTGCTGGGGCTTTCCTTTGTTCAATTGGTGATTTCGCCATTTCTTACATTTGCACCAACATATGTATTCTATATTTGGACATCTCACCTGGAGGAATTCTTTATCTTCCTTCTTATTGCGTGTGCTGAACTTGTTCTGGTAGTTGATGGAAAAGAACTGGGAGGAGGAATGTCGAATGTCAGCAAATAAGCCAAAGGCAATCTGGTTTCTCTTTACCACAATGCTTTCCATTTTCAATATATGTACAATTCAGATTTTTGCTGGGCTGACATGGTCATTCTATGCGGTGACAATTAATGCGCTCCTGTCCTTGGGAGGTCTTATTCTGCAGCTTCATGTAGAACCTAAAGACCAGAAGAGAAAGGCGTTGATTCCACTGCATGTAATTTTATGGGTTAATTCCGTTTCCGTATTCCTGATGATGGGATTAAGTCTCTTTACACTTGAAAGCCAGTATCATAACTTCCTTAGAACTGATGCGAAGATGACTGGTCCTGTTGACATGGAGGCTTTGCATGCGGCTTCCGATGATCCGGTAACATTAGTGGAAACTGATGATTTTTATGTTTTTTTGGTAGAAGATTATAATGATATAGATTTTGTGGCAGGTGACAGACCATCCAGAAAAGATGAGTCGATTCAGCTTTGCATTGCCGCTGCTTTCCAGGCTTCATATGAAGTAGGTTTCAGACATGATAATGTTGTAGGCTGGCATACATCTGATGAGGGTCTGCAGCAGGGTACTCCTTTGGATGGTCTTGGCGGATTTACCTACGTGGACGGAGTCGGGGCTATCTGGGATACAGATGAGTCTGCAGATGCAATAAAAGAAGCCTCCGAAAAGGGAGGCTGTGGTTTTCAGCAGTTTATTGTTTTGTGCGATGGAGTGCACGGAAGTCATACCACCGGAGAATTCAGATGCTTCCGCGTTGTTGCAGTTGTGGACGGAGAGGTTCTTGTTATTGATTCCCGTACACAGATGCATTACGAGGAATTCGTTGATGCGCTGATAGATTATGGCATTAAGGATGCCATTTACTGTGATATGGGAAGTGGCTGGAATTATTCGTGGTATCGTTCCAGAAGCGGAAGACCTCTTGAAATCATAGGCTCTCCGTGGCCATTCTCACATAACTGGCTGGTATTTAAGAAATAGTATATTCGCCCAAAACTTGCACTACGCTACTCGCACTGCCTCCAAAACTACTCTCCCCAAAGCTCATTACAGCAAGCTGTACAGGTTCGCTTTGTGGAGAGCATTTTGTCGTTGTGCTCGTTATCACATTTTGACCTCGCGCTTCCTCCAAAACTACTCTCCCCGAAGCTCATTACAGCAAGCTGTACAGGTTCGCTTCGTGGAGAGCATTTTGTCCTCGCGCTCGGAGAAAAATAAAAGCAGCCATCCTTAGGGCACTAAATGGTCTCAAAGCTGGCTGCTTTTAAATTTATATTTTACATTGTCGGATTAATTATGCTTGTTTAGCATTGTGCTCAGCTAATAATCTCTGGATTCTGTCGCTAGGATCGAGAAGATCGCTGATGGAGCTGTCATGGTTAAGTGTATCGATGATATATGCGATATACTTACTCATGTCGCAGTTAATGTACCAAGGCTTCTCAAGAAGCTCTGGTGTCTGATATACAAGGTTTGTTGTAAGAATTCTGTAAATCTTGCCTTCTTCGAATGCTTTGTCAAATTTCTCAAGACCGTTGGTGAAAAGACCAAAGGTTGTAGCAACAAAGATTCTTCCGGCATTCTTCTTCTTAAGAAGTTCAGCAACTTCGATAACGCTTTCACCTGATGAAATCATATCATCGATGATAAGCATATCCTTGCCTTCAACATCTGTTCCGAGGAACTCATGAGCAACGATAGGATTACGTCCGTTTACAATCTTGGTATAATCTCTTCTCTTGTAGAACATACCTATATCTACGCCAAGAACGTTTGCCATGTAGATTGCTCTTCCCATACCACCTTCATCAGGAGAGATAATCATCATATGCTCTGCATCTAACTTGATGTCCGGAACGTTCTTAACAAGGCCTTTAATAAACTGATATGCAGGCTGTACAGTTTCGAATCCGTGAAGTGGAATAGCATTCTGTACTCTAGGATCATGAGCATCAAAAGTGATGATTGAATCTACACCGATATCAATAAGTTCCTGAAGAGCATTTGCACAGTCAAGTGACTCTCTCTGAGTTCTTCTGTGCTGACGGCTTTCATAAAGGAATGGCATGATAACTGTAATTCTTCTTGCCTTACCGCCGATAGCAGCGATGATACGCTTTAAATCCTGATAATGGTCATCCGGTGACATTCTGTTAGTATATCCACAAAGTGAATAAGTAAGAGAGTAATTACAAACATCTACCATAATGTAGATATCAGCACCTCTTACAGATTCATTGATGATACCCTTTGCTTCTCCTGAACCGAATCTTGGAACCTTGGCATCGATAATGTAGCTTTCCTTGTGGTAGCCAACATAAGCCAGGCTGTTCTTGTGCTCGCTTTCTCTTTCAGCTCTCCACTTAACCAGGTACTTGTCTACCTTGGAACCTAATTCCTCGCAGCTTTTCATGGAGACTAATTTGAGAGGGCCTACAGGAATTGTGTCCAGAGCTCTTACTTCTTGTTTGTCAGACATGGAATAATCCTCACTTTCTTGTATATGGTTATTTTATTTATTACCGATTCTCTTAAGCTGAATTCTCACATCTGTTCCGGTTAACTTGCAGATGGAGAAATTGCTTGTAATCCTGGAGAAAATTCTGTCATCGTAATGTTCTCTTAAATCCTTAAAATCGATATTTGTCGAGATTATGGTGGCCTTGCTCCTTATATATCTTTCATTCAGACAGTCAAAAAGCGCCGATACGATAAATGAATTCGTCAGCTCCGTGCCTAAATCATCAATAATAAGAAGGTCACAGTTATATATATCATTAAGAATGACAGAACCGTCATTATCCTTATTTCTGAACTTATTATCAGAGAGCACATCAAAGAAATTAATGGCGCTGAAATATATGCAGGAATAACCTTTCCTTAAAACCTCATTGGCCACGCAGTTGGTAAGAAGAGTCTTGCCTGTACCCACATTGCCGTACAGAAGGATATTGTTATTCTTTGTCTCGGTTTCACCAAACCTTTCGGCAAAATCCCTGCACAGATCATATGCCTTAATCAGTCTCTGTTTATCCTCATCTTCAAACTGACAGTCAAAATCAATGTCGTCAAAACTTGTATTTCTGAGTTCTTCCTTGATATTGCTCTGTCTGTAGTACTGATCTAATAATTTCTGCTTAAAACAGTGGCATTTCTCACCGTTGATAAAGCCTGTATCCTTGCAGTCCTGACACTCGAAAACCGGATCCAAGTAATTAACTGAATATCCGTTTTCAACTAAGATAAGTTTCTTCTTTGTTGCAAGTTCATCCAGGGCTTCATTTAAATCATCAAGGGCTCCCTTGTCACCCTTAAGGGCTTCCTGAGCCTTACGCACGCTGATGTCAGCCACTAAATCATCAAGCTCCTTATATTCAGGAAGAGCGTCTCTTATTTCCTTACGCCTTTCCCTGATTAGCAAATCATTATCAACCTGCTTTTGTGTATAATACTGTAATATTGAATTATAAGCGTTACTTTCTGCCATTATATCCCCTAGTTACTTAAGATATCTCTCTCAAGAGCGCTGATATCATAATCAGACTTCAGAATCTGGGCAAACTTATTATCATTTCTTTCAAACTTTCTGACCTGATTTCTGTTTCTGAAATTCTTTTCTGCTTCTTCTACTTCCTTAACGGTAGTATAGCCGGCTTCATGCCACTTCTTGAAGATGCCCTCAGCATATTCGAATCTGTGAGAATCTGTGCTCATTACGCATCTTTCGCAGCCAGCCTTAATCATCTCAGGTGAGAAACCATAAGTAAGGGTCCACTTGTTGATAAAATCAAGCTCCTTTAAAGAAGGATAGGTATTCTTGCCAAGAGCCGCCATAATATTGGATATCTTATTCTCATAAGTCTTAAGATATTTCTTTGCCTCGGTAGGAGTGTTGATTCCCTGCATATACCAGTCAATTGCAGTCTTCTCAATATAGGATATGTTCTTCTTGTTACTTGATACGCAGTACTCTAATAAAATATGCATAACCTTAAGTGAGAAGCCTAAATCTTTATTGATATAGATTAAACTCTGGATATCCTTGGCTGTCAGCTCTTTGCTAAGATACTGCTCTGTAACTGCCAGGAAATCCTGGAAATCTGTATTGCTTACATATTCAGAGAGGGCCTCTGAGGTAAGTTTGCTCTTTTCAGGAATAACCTTCTCGGCTGCCTTATCACTGTCTTTAATTGTCCTGTCAACTGTTGCTTTATTGGATAACTCTTTAACTGAGTTATTAATCGGAACTACTGTCAGGGCTACATTATTTGTATTATTCTTTGGCTCTGTTTTCTCGCATCCCGGTGCAAGAAGTCTGATCCCCGTTATATTGTCTTTCTCTCCCTCTAAAACCAGAAGTTTTTCTTTTTCCCAATATTTAAGAGAGCGTATAATCTCTCTTTCTGTCTGATTGAAAGTATCGGCTACATCCGTAATTGTGAAGGACTTGCCGGCACTCATCATTCTAAGTACGTAAAGATATGTCTTAAGCTGTGCATCGTTGGCTCCCGTCATATGATTATCGATAAAATCATTGGATACCAGCGTTACGCTTAAGGCTGATCCTCCGTAAACATTAATTGTGTTCATTGTATTTATCCCCTATACATGAATTTGTGTCTTAAGCGCAAAATCCCTTTTGCGTTTCAAGGCGATTATTACTATAACACAATTTTATCAAAAATCAAACAGTAAAAATGACGAATTTGCCCGTAAAATCAAGGCTTCCGGCCCTTGTGGATAATGTGCATAACTTCCTAAAAATGATTTACATAAAATCCCCGCCCCCACAAAAAAACCATTAAATTCGCCATTAAGAAAAAATATTATGTGAAACAAAATATCCACAATCATCAAATCATTATGTTGACCTGATAAATTGTGGATAATGTGCATATTTATTGTCCGAGTAGATTTTCACCGATTTTTACTACATCTCCGGCTCCCATAGTTATCAACAAATCCCCGGGTGTACAATTTTTTAATAAAAATATTTCTATCTCCTGAAAAGTTGAAAAATATTTTGCATTTCCTCCAAGAGAATTAATTTTCTCCATCAAATCCCTGGAACTTATTCCAAGGGTATCTGTCTCACGAGCCGCGTAAATATCAGCTAAAATAACATTTTCTGCCTTACACAGAGCCTTCGCAAAGTCATCCATGAAAGCCTTGGTTCTTGTGTAGGTATGGGGCTGGAAGACTACGTAGAGGTGCTCATGTGGATAATTATCCACAGCAGAGAGGGTAGCGGCAATCTCTGTAGGATGATGTGCATAATCATCAACCACTGTAACTCCGCTTAAATCTCCCTTAATCTGGAAGCGCCTGTCGGAACCTGTATATTCCTTAAGTGCCTTAAGAATTATATCTGTCTCGATTCCAAGCTCTAACCCCTGGGCAAAAGCCGCCAGCGAATTATTCACATTGTGAAGACCAATAACGCTTAAACTAACCTGCCAGGTCTGCCCTTTGTGATTAAGCGTATATGTAGGACAACCCTTGTCGTTGTAACTTATATTGGTTGCATAAAAGTCAGCTGAATCGTCAAGTCCGAATGTAATGACCTTACCCTTGCAGCCGCTTACGATTTCCTTATAATTGTCTATTGCTGAATTAATGATTACAGCCCCATCGGAAGGAACTAAAGAAGCGAACCTTGTAAATGAAGCGCGGATATCATTTATGTCCTTGAAGAAATCCAGATGGTCTTCCTCTATATTAAGAATGATTTCGTGAGTTGGATAGAAACTTAAGAAACTGTTGGTATATTCGCAGGCTTCTGTTACAAACATATCGCCGTTTCCTATCCTGACATTGCCTCCGATGCTTGGAAGGACACCGCCGATGGAAAGAGTCGGATCTGTATCAGCCTTCATAAGCATTTCGGATATCATTGAGGTGGTGGTGGTTTTACCATGGGTACCGCTGACTGCGATGGAAACCGGATATGTCTTCATGATAAGACCAAGAAGTTCAGCCCTTGTCATCATCGGAATATTGAGTTCCTTTGCTTTGGCGAATTCCGGATTATCCTCTTTGATGGCAGCAGTATATACGAAAACCTCGATGCCTTCAGTAACATTGGAAGAGGTCTGTCCTATGTGCACGATTGCCCCAAGAGCCTCCAACTCGTCTGTTAATTCTGAAGGCCTGTTATCGGAACCTTCTACCTTAAATCCCTTATTAAGCAGCATCTGGGCGATACCGCTCATGCTTATACCACCAATTCCGCAGAAATACACGTGTTTTGGCGTGTTAAAATCAATGTCTGTCATTTTAATCATCTCCGTATGTTTAATAAAAACCTTCTTTATTATATATACATATAAGATAAAATCCAAGATGAAAAAACTCCTTTTTGTGAAAAAATATAATTATTTAAAATTTCCGAAAAATATTTTTCGTCATTTTTACCAAAAGACCACCCTTAAAATCCGTCAAAAACACAAAAAATAACTAAAAAAAATTGAAAAATCGGGGTTTTTTGCCTTTCCGGTGGTTTATTTTTCACAAAACGGATGATATACTTATTAAGTAAGCTTGTGAAAATTGGATAAAGGAATCTATTGGGGGATAGATTCCTTTTGATGTCTAATAAGCAAAAATATATGTTAAGGAGAAGAATATGATTAAGAAAGAAATGATTGCTATGCTTTTAGCTGGCGGTCAGGGAAGCCGTTTGGGCGTTCTGACAGCTAAGGTAGCTAAGCCGGCAGTTGCTTTCGGTGGTAAATACAGAATCATTGATTTTCCACTGAGTAACTGTATTAACTCTGGCGTTGATACCGTGGGCGTGCTTACTCAGTATCAGCCACTCAGACTCAACACACATATCGGTATCGGTATTCCTTGGGATCTGGATAGAAACATTGGTGGTGTTACAGTACTTCCACCTTATGAAAAGAGCACAAACAGTGAATGGTATACAGGTACAGCAAATGCCATTTACCAGAACTTAGACTACATGGAAAGCTTCAATCCTGATTATGTACTTATATTATCGGGGGATCATATATATAAGATGGATTATGAAGTAATGCTTGATTTCCATAAGCAGAATGGTGCGGGGGTAACCATTGCTGCTATGCCTGTTCCTTTAGAGGAGGCCAAGAGATTCGGTATAGTAATAACTGATGAAAATCGTAAGATTGAGGATTTCGAGGAGAAACCTGAGAAACCACGTAGCAACCTGGCATCCATGGGTATCTACATCTTCGACTGGAAGGTACTTAAGGAAGCTCTGATTGCCAAGGCTGACCAGCCTAATCTCGATTTCGGTAAGCATGTAATTCCATACTGCTTCGACAATGGTACACCAATGTATGCTTATGAATACAACGGATACTGGAAGGATGTAGGAACACTTCATTCATACTGGGAAGCTAATATGGAACTTGTTGATATCGTTCCTGTATTCAATCTTTATGAAGAATACTGGAAGATTTATACCAAGTCTGACACACTTCCACCTCAGTATGTATCTGAGAACAGCGTAATAGAGAAATGTCTGATTGGAGAAGGATCCACAATTTGTGGAGAGGTATACAATTCTGTAATTGGTTGTGGGGTAACCATTGAAGAAGGTACAGTAGTTCGTGATTCCATTATTATGAACGAGACTGTAATCGGTAAGAACTGTAAGCTGGAAAAGGCCATTATTGCTGAGAACGTTGTAATTGGGGACGACGTAATCCTTGGCGAAGGCGAAGAAGTGGATAATGAAACAGATCCACATATTTATAATCATGGACTTGTCACTGTAGGTGAGAAGAGCGTGGTTCCGTCCGGAGTAACAGTAGGAAAGAACACAGTTATTTCAGGTAATACTGATTTGGCTGACTATCCTAACAAAGCTTTGGCAAGCGGAAAAACTTTGATTAAGGTAGGTGATGAGTCATGAGAGCGTTAGGTATTGTTTTAGCAGGTGGTAACAACCACAGAATGAGAGAGTTATCAGCTAAAAGAGCTATTTCAGCTATGCCTATAGTAGGTAGTTACAGAAGTATCGACTTCGCTCTTTCAAGTATGACTAATTCTCATATCCAGAAGGTGGCTGTACTTACTCAGTACAATGCAAGAAGCCTTAATGAGCATTTGAGTTCATCCAAGTGGTGGGATTTCGGACGTAAGCAGGGTGGTTTATTCGTATTCACACCTATCGTTACAGCTGATAATTCCAACTGGTACAGAGGAACTGCAGATGCTATTTATCAGAACCTGGATTTCCTTAAGCAGAGCCATGAGCCATATGTAGTTATTGCATCTGGTGACTGTATCTACAAGATGGATTATAACAAGGTTCTTGAATATCATATTAACAAGCAGGCAGATATTACAGTTGTATGTAAGGATATGCCAAAGGATGTTAATGTAGACAGATACGGTATCATTCGTATGAATGAGGAAAGCAGAATCGAAGAATTCGAAGAGAAGCCAATGGTTGCAAAGACCAATACTGTATCCTGTGGTATCTATGTAATCAGACGTCGTCTCTTAATTGAGATGATTGAAAAGTCTAATGAAGAAGGCAGATATGATTTTGTAGCAGATATTCTTATTCGTTATAAATCAATGAAGAAGATTTACGGTTACAAGATTAAGGATTACTGGAAGAATATCGCTTCAGTAGAAGATTATTACGAGACAAACATGGATTTCTTAAAGCCTGAAGTTCGTAATTACTTCTTCCATGAATATCCGGATATTTATTCCAAGATTGATGATCTTCCTCCAGCTAAATACAATGTAGGTTCCAAGGTTAGCAATTCCCTTGTTTCCTCAGGAAGTATTATTAACGGAACAGTTGAGAATTCAATTATCTTCAAGAAAGTATTCGTAGGAAATAACTGCCACATCAAGAATTCCATTATTCTTAATGATGTTTATATTGGCGACAATACCTACATTGAGAACTGTATCGTAGAAAGCCGCGATACAATCTGTGCCAACCTCAAGTATGTTGGTGAGGACGGCATAAAAGTGCTTGTTGAACAGAACGAGCGCTACCAGGTTAGATAGACACTTACTTCTTAACATATTTTTCAACCTTTCTTTTCGAAAAGACCGATTGCCTAAATCGGTCTTTTCGTTTTATAATCTTTATTAAGCATTTTGCTTTAGAATAAGGAGAATTACTATGTATATAATCGTTGGACTCGGTAACCCGGGAGCGGAATATGAGAAGACCAGACACAATATGGGTTTTCAGGTAATAGACAAACTGGCTGATAAATATAATATTGATGTTACAACATCAAAGCACAAGGGCTTAATCGGTAAAGGCGTAATTGATGGACAGAAAGTTGTGCTTCTTAAGCCACAGACCTATATGAATTTAAGTGGCCAGAGTGTTGAAGACATATGCTCATATTATAAAATAGATACCACTTCTGAACTTATTGTGGTATATGATGATATTTCCCTGCCTTGTGGCAATCTTAGAATCAGACCATCCGGCAGCGCCGGCGGACATAATGGCATAAAGAATATTATCGGCATGCTCTCATCTCAGGATTTCTGGAGAATCAAAATCGGCGTCGGCGATAAGAAAAAAGGCATGGACCTTAAAGACCACGTACTTGGAAGAATCCCTGAAGAAGAAAAACAAATCATTGACGAAGTCCAGGAAAAGGCTGTTGAAGCAATTAAATTAATGCTTGCCGGCAAGGGCGATGAAGCAATGAATGTATATAATCGCAAAGCAAGCGAATAAATAAAGGAAAGTATTTATGAAACTTTTCACCTCTGTTTTAGAAGAATTAGAGGAATACAAATTAGCATTAGAAAAACTGCGTGAAGGTAAAAATGTGGAATTGACTTCCCTGGCGCCAAGCCAGGAATTCCATATGGTTTACGGTTTAGGCGGTGATTTTGACGTGCGTCTTATTGTGACATATGACAATCAGAGGGCGCAGGAAATCGCAGAAGAATATTCATTTTTTGATCCAAATACAGTCTATTTTCCGGCGAAAGATCTGATATTCTATCAGGCAGATCTTTACAGTAATCAGATTACAATTCAAAGAATCAAGGCGCTTGAGGCTATGACGAAGGGGGAAAAGGTTACGATTGTAACTACAATTGACGCTCTTCTTAGTCCGATTACGCCTAAAGAAGTGCTGCTTGATAACGTGATTGAGATTGACAAGGGGCAGATTCTTTCGGAAGAGGCGGTAAGCAGGAAACTTGTGGATATGGGCTATGCCAATGTTACCAGGGTAGAGAACAGGGGCGAGTTCAGTATCCATGGCGGAATCGTGGATATTTATAATATTACGGATGATAATCCTTACAGAATCGAACTTTGGGGCGATGAGGTGGATTCCATCAGAATGTTTGATGCCTTAAGTCAGAGGTCGATTCATGGCTCAGATAATATTAAGAAGATTCGGATTGTGCCTGCAATGGAGATGATAGTGGATTCTGACCTTCTTCAAAAGGGACTTAAGAAAATCAAGAAGGAAGCCCAGGACAGAGAGAAGGAACTTCGTGATGAGTTCCATACAGCGGAGGCAAATCATCTTAAGAATTATATAGAAGAAGTTTTGGATAATGTGGAATATCTGGGTAACCAGGCAAATCTTGATTCTTTTATAAGATATTTTTATCCAAAGGCTGATAATTTCCTCTCACTGCTTGAAAGCCGAAAAGTGCTGGTGGTTATGGATGAGCGCCATAATCTTGATATTAAGGCAGACAGCGTAATCAAGGAATTCAAGGATGGCATGAAGGGCAGGGTTGAAAGCGGAGATGCGCTTCCTGGTCAGGCTAAATTAATAGAAGATATTAAAAAGATATATAAGAGAATTGAGGAAATGGGGGCTTTGTACCTTACTACCTCAGACAGCAGAAATAATAAGGCTAACGTGGCACTGTCCATATCAATGGATGTATGCGGCGTAAGTTCATATAACAGCAATATAGCAACTTTGGTTAAAGACCTTGAGAAATATCGTAAGCAGGGCTATCGTATCCTGGTTACTTCCAGCTCAAAGACAAGGGCGAAGAGACTTGCGAAGGATATTTTTGATGAATATGATATTCCGATTTTTTATTCGGATAACATGAACAGGGAACTTCAGCCGAAGGAAATCATGACGGCAAATGTTCCTATAAGAAGCGGCTTTGAATACAGGGACGTAAGGTTCGTTGTACTGACAGACAGCGACATATTCGGCCGCAAGGTTAAGACTTCTCACAGAAAAAGATATTCAGGTGACCAGATCTCGTCCCTCGATGAACTTAAATATGGCGATTATGTGGTTCATGAGAATTACGGAATCGGCATATACAGAGGAATTGAAAGTATCACATCTGAAGGCGTGACCAAGGATTATATCAAGATTGATTATGCGAAGGATGAGAAACTTTATGTGGTGGCCACGGATTTTAAGGTAGTGCAAAAATACGGCGCTGCAGAAGGTGCCAGGGTAAAGGTTAACTCCTTAAGCCGCAACGAAGTATGGAAAAATACCAAGGCCAAAGTTCAGGAAGGTGCACAGGTTGTAGCGAAGGAACTGGTGAATCTTTATGCTGCAAGGCTTAATAAGAAGGGGCATGTTTATGCTCCTGATACTGCATGGCAGAATGAATTCGAAGAATTATTCCCTTATATAGAAACTGATGACCAGCTGCTTGCAATTAAAGATACCAAGACTGACCTCGAAGAGGGCAAAATCATGGACAGGCTTGTCTGTGGTGACGTAGGTTTTGGTAAGACGGAAGTTGCCCTAAGGGCGTCTTTTAAGGTAGTGATGGAAGGAAAGCAGGTTCTGTACTTAGTTCCGACAACAATCCTTGCAAAGCAGCATTTTGATACATTCGTTGAACGAATGAAGAATTTTGCAGTGAGGGTGGATTATCTTTCCAGATTTAAGAGTAAGAAGGACCAGGCTGAAACTGTCAGAAGATTTAAGGAAGGCAATATCGATATTTTAATAGGAACTCACAGAATTCTTTCTGAAGATGTGAAGCCTAGAGACTTAGGCCTTCTTATTATAGATGAAGAGCAGAGATTCGGGGTTAAGCATAAGGAGAAAATCAAGCAGCTTAAAACCGATGTCAATGTTCTGACACTGACTGCTACTCCTATTCCTAGAACTCTCCATATGAGCTTGATTGGAGTCAGGGATATGTCGCTTTTGGAAGAAGCGCCAAATGACAGACATCCAATCCAGACCTATGTTATGGCATATAATGATGAGATGGTAAGAGAGGCCATAAACCGCGAACTTGCCAGAGGCGGACAGGTGTACTATGTCCATAACAGGGTTAATGATATAGACCTGGTAACAGACAAGGTGAAGGAACTTCTGCCTGACGCGAGGGTCAAATTCGCCCACGGTCAGATGAAGGAGACCGAGCTTGAAGATATAATGTTTGAGTTCATTAATAAGGAAATAGATATTCTGGTTTCCACAACAATAATCGAAACAGGACTTGATATTCCTAATGTAAATACAATGATAATTGATGATGCGGAGCGCTACGGCTTATCCCAGCTTTATCAGCTGCGTGGCAGAGTCGGAAGATCTGACAGAAATGCCTATGCTTTCCTTATGTATAATCCCGGAAGAATTCTTAAGGAAGAAGCGGCGAAGAGACTTGATGCGATTCGGGAATTTTCCGATTTGGGTTCAGGCTACAAAATCAGCATGCGAGACCTTGAGATAAGAGGCGCCGGCACAATGTTCGGCACATCCCAGTCGGGACATATAGAGGCAGTCGGTTATGACCTTTATCTTAAGATGTTATCAAATGCCATCTTGGAGGCCAGGGGCGAAGAGGTTAAGGAAGAGTTCCAGACCAAGGTTAATATTGCAGTTGGCGCCAATATTCCTGATTCCTATATAAGCGACGAAGGCACCAAACTTACAATGTATAACAGAATTGCTTCCATAGAAGGTATGAAGGATTATCAGGAAGTATCTGATGAACTCGAAGACAGATTCGGTGAGATTCCGCATGAGGTGGCAGCTCTTCTTAAAGTTGCCTTAATCAAGGCCAAAGCCGGAAGATGCAAAATAACAGAGATTGAAAATAAAGGCAATAAGGTTATAATAACCTTTAGAAATGATGCTCCGATTGATACGGAGAAATTTGTTTCTTATATAAATAGTAACCGAAATAGTATGAGATTCATTATGGCAGCAGAGCCTTATATTGAATGCAGCGTGAGTCTTACCAAAATTCCGTGGAAGGATGAGGACGAACTGCTTGGGCTGTGTGACCGCGTTGTTGATAATGTATCTCATATGCTGGTTGAAGGGTAGGAATGAATATGGAGAAAAAACTTATATTTATATACAATCCAAACTCTGGCCGTGAGTTAATAAGAGAATATCTTTCTTATATAGTAGAAACTTTCAATAATTCAGGATATGACGTGACTGTAAAGCCGACTCAGTATGCGGGCCAGGCCAGGGAAATTGCGAAGGAGCATGCTGACGACTTTAATATTATCGCCTGCGCAGGCGGCGACGGAACCTTGAATGAAGTGCTGGGCGGCGTATACTTATCCGGCAGCAAAACCCCCGTCGGATACATACCCACAGGCAGCACCAATGATTTTGCCAACACGCATCAGATGCATCAGGATGTACTTAAGGCAGCAAACAGAATAGTAAAGGGAAGAACCAAGGAAATCGACTTGGGGCTTTTTAACGGGAAACCTTTTGACTATGTGGCAGCTTTCGGATTATTTACAAGCATTGCATATAATACTCCTCATGACTTAAAGAGCGTTATGGGGCACTCCGCATATTTTCTTGAGATAATGCGTTCCTTTGCAGAGATGAAGGAAGTGCTGATAAAGTGCGAGTTAGAGGATGGCGAGATTATTGAAGGCTATTACATCATCGGACTTATGAGTAATTCCAATTATATCGGCGGCATGCAGTTCTTTATGGATAATGAACTTGCGCTTGATGACGGCGAGATGGAATTTACCTTAATTAAGAAAGGTAATGATCCGGTGCAGTTCGGAAATATCATTCGTGCCCTTATGGAAAATACTCAGACCAAGCACGTTGTAAGGCGTAAAACCTCCAAGGTACGAATCTCATTTGAGAATGTAATACCGTGGACTCTGGACGGAGAGTACGGCGGAAGTGTTAAGTATGTGGATCTGGAAGTGGTCAAAAAAGCCGTAAAAATCATAGTATAGAGGCAACGAAAAAAATATTTTTCAAAAAATAAAAAAAGTAGTTGACTTTGAATAGGTGTTTTGATATTATAAATAAGCCGCACGAAAACAGCGGCTTATTTTAATAAGTTGTACCTTGACAAATAAACAGTAATGCAACCCTGAAACAATTCTAAATATTGAAGAAATTCAATGAGAGTTAATTTCAGAGAAAGACAAACCTTTAAAAT
>CADAOY010000007.1 GCA_902789665.1 uncultured Lachnospiraceae bacterium
GAGCTGGCTACAGAACTTAAACTTCAGGTAGAAGATATTGATTACCTTGGTAACTCGGTTCTACAACTTCTGTCACTTCAGATGAAGGATAGTTCTACAATACTTGTATTACAGATTGAGAAGGATCTTACTTATGTTAACGTTATGAGTGGTAAGGATATTATTCTCCAGCGTTCAGTTCCTTATGGTAAAAATGCCGTTATCAATTCTATGATGGAGATTAAGAAACTTACTGAAAAGGAAGCAAAGACTCTCCTTTCCAACAGGGATATGATTGATCAGCAGGTTACTGAAGAAGAATATGCTGAAGCAGTTCGTTATCTTGTTAGTTCGATTGGTAGAATCGTTGAGTATCACAGAAGCCGTAACCCTGAGAGAATTATTGATGGCATTAAGGTATTCGGTGAAGGCTCATCAATTGCAGGTATCGATGAAGTTCTTAGACAGGAACTTGGTGCAGAAGTTACCAGATTCTCATCTCTTGAAGGTGTAAAGGTTAGTGGTAAAGCTTATCTTTCTGGTGATACAGCTCTTAGATATCTTGCCAACTTTGGTGCTGTGCTTGCACCAATCGGTCTTAAAATTCAAGTTGGTTCATCTAAGGAACAGGCATCTAAGTCTGCAAATATTCTTCTCATTGTTTTAATTGTACTTGCTGTACTTGTTATGGGTACATGGAGTGCGATTAAAGCTGTTAGTTATTTCGGACTAAAGGCTGCAAAACAGTTAATTGAGGCTGATATTGCAAGAATGGAAGACATTGAACAGATAGCTAATAACTATGCGAATGCAGCAAATGCTTATAATATTGTAAAATCATTTACTGATTCGACAAATTCAGATAATGAAGTTCTTCTTGATTATATTCAGGATTTAGAGAAAATTTCTCCTGCAAACTCTCAAATAGAAAAGTTTGAGGCTGTTGATGGCGCAGTAACTTATAATGCAATTTTCTATACAGATGATAAAGATGTTATTGCTGATTATATTGTTGAGATCCAAAAACTTGATTATGTAAGAGGATATAGCTTACCTGAAATCAAAGTTGTTGCTGATGACATGCCTGATGAGGAAAGAATTGCTAGAGAAAGAGCTATTGCAAATGGTGAAGAAGTTCCTCCTGCTGAACATCTTGAGTTTACTATTACTGTTTTGATTCAAAACGCAACTGCTAACGAAGTTAGTCCTGAGGTTGAAGAGGCACTTAGAATGATAAACGCATCTGGTGCTCAAGCAGTTGATGGAAATGTTGAAGGAGGTGCTCAATAATGAAAATTAAAGATAGAGACGTTAAAATCCTTCTGTTATTACTAATTGTTGCTATTGTTGTTTTGCCATACTTGTTTTTCATTAAACCGACAAATGAAAAGATTGATGCTCTTACAGCGGAAATACAAACCTTATCTGAAAGACAGGCTTATTTACAAGCTCTTGATCAGAACAGAGATTATTACCTTAAGAGTATTGAAGTGCTAAATTCTTCAAGAGATAAGCTGATTGCTAATTATCCTGGTGGTATTAAACAAGAAAACACAATCGTATTCTTGAGAAATTTGGAATTGACAAATCCATTGTCTATGCTTGTTATTTCGTTTGGTGATGTTAATTCTATTCCTGTTTCTGATGCGTATGTAGATCAAAATGGTGAAGAGCATGAAGCTTTAACTGCTAAAGCTCAGACTAATACAATTAACTTTACATGTACTTATGAAGAAATGAAGGCTATGCTTGCTTACTTCAATAATTATGAAGAGAGAATGGTTGTATCTGCCATTACTATGGATAAGAATGAAGCAGGTCTTTTAGAGGGTACTTTTGTTGTTAATCAGTATGCTGTACTTGGTACAGGTAAAGAACTTGCTCCTGCTAAGATTCCTACTGTTGAACATGGTGTTGTAGATGTCTTCGGAAACTATATTGAAGGTGAAGAAGAACCTCAGGCACAAGTAGAAGAATCTGGCGAAAATGAAGAAGAGGAAGAAGAAGATTAATAATTAATAACAATTCCTGCGGCGCTTATGCGTCGCAGGATATAGTTATATTGAGCATTTATCAAAGAAAAGAATTGATTTGGAAGTATTAAAGATGCCACTTTATGGCAATTATTATCAATGGATACTATAATGACTGATTGTTTTTTTTGATAAGATTTCAAACATTATTGAATGGGGAGGAAAGGAATGAATGTAAAAAAAGGAAAACCCAATATTAAGAATAATAAAGGTTTTACTCTGATTGAAGTATTGTTGGCCATTGTTATTCTTTCTTTGGTGAGTGCGCCTATATTACGTGGTTTTGTTGTTACTGCTAATACTTCTGCAAGAGCAAGAAAAATTATGGAAGCTACAGATGTTGCTCAGCTTGTAGTGGAAGAGATATCTGCAATGACCTTTGATAAAGAATTCACCGATACATTGTTGAAAACAACTTCTACCGAACGTATTTCATCTGTTAATTACACCGCTGAAGGTGAAACACTTGCTCTTGATGATGGAAATTTTTTGGTTTATGTTAGGGATCACGCTGCTGACGATAAAAAGTGTTATATTAATGGCACAGCTGGTGCAGGTGGGTTTAAACTTCTTGCAATTCCTAATGTTGAGTATGATGGAAAAAAGTATGATGTTATGATTGGTTATAGATCCAACTCAACAGGTGGTAGCGAAAAGTATTATACATATGATATTAGAGTTCAGGTATATGATCAAGAATCAGGAAGTGATGAATATGGTAATCCAACATATTCTCATTTTAGAAATCAATTAGTTGAACTTTCTACTCAGATTTCCAATAAGTATTGATTTTAGTTTATTGTTTATAACCCGATGGAGGTTTTTTATGAAAAATAATAGAAAATATAATAATAATAAGGGAGCTGCATTAATATCTGTTATGATAGCTGTTACTTTTATTACTATTGTAGCTAGCGCTCTTTTATATATGGCCTATATGAATTTCGCTATGAAGTCTATGAGTGTTCAGTCTAAGTCTAATTTTTATGAGACTGAAGGTTACTTGCAAAATGTTACGGTAAAAATGCAAGATATTATCGCGCAATCTTCTAATCCGGAGACAACACTTGCTACTTACATTAGTGATACGGGTGATTATAATTGCAAAAAAATACTTGAGCAGAGTTATTCTTCGTATGGAGTGACCGGTGACGCTGATTCGGCTTCTTTTGAAATAGATGGAGATACCGTTACTTTAAAGAAGGGAACACTTAAAAAAGCTGTTGAAACCGTTTCGTCTAAGACTAAAAAATATACATTTAAAGATTTAACAATCATACAAGAGAATCAAGATGGTTTGGTTAATAATATTAAAACTGATGTTGTTTATTATGTTACCAAAGAAACTACAAATGCAAAAGCAGGTGGAATTGGCGAATTCTCAATGTTGATGGATGGATCTTTGTCTTCTTCTGGTGGCAAATTTGATTCTATGACTTTATATGGAAATAATTTTATATCTGATGCGGAATATCGTTCTGATTTAGGTAGAACTATTCCTGGTGATAGTGCTATTGTGTTAGATAATTGTGCTAAAATAACAATGGCTGGTGAGTATTGTGTTGTATATGGTGATATTCATTTATATAATAGTTCATCATTGATTGTAACCAAAGGAAATCTTTGTGTTTATGGTGACATTTATTTACATGATCAAAGTACTTTGATATGCTCCGGAAATATTTATATGGTTCCAGAGGCTCTTGGTGATATATATGGAAGGACGGATCCAACAAGTATTAAATGTGATGGTTCATTATCAGAACACTTATATCCAGCATCGTTAGGCGTTCAGTCAATTCCTAAAGCAAATTTCGATAGAGTTGTTCAAATTTTGCATTATGATGTTAATGATGAAAAGGATGATGGCTTAGTTTATCAAATTATCAATCCACAGGGTGCTCCTATATATGAGAGAACTGGTGATGGAGCAGGGGCTTCATTTGTTCTTGTTGATGGAAATCCAGTTCCTACCGGTGATTATATCAAATATACAGATTTAAACAATGAATTTTATAAATCAGCCAATGTCGCAGGAAGAGTAATGGGTTGGGGGTCAACCGGTTGTAAGACATCTTTTAATGCCGGCGATTTCGATAACCGTTTGGCTTTTCTAATTAAGGATGGCGCTGTTATAAAAGAAACATGTTATAATAGTACGATTATATCTCCTTACCCAATTGTATATAGTGAAGCACATGGTATTCAGTTAAGTAAAATTGGTGAAGATATGTTTAATTATCTTTCAGTTAAGTACTGGGATACTACTAATCCAATGTGGAATTCATCTTTATTCTATAATATAGATTATTCTGTTAATGGAAATAATTATCACGGATATCCATTGTCATGTGGTGATTTCTTTGTTCCTGGATGTAATGAAATTGTTAATGAAGTTTTAACAAAGTCTGCAAATGGTGGTGGTGGTGGTACACCAATAATTATTTCGTCTTTGACTTTTGAGAACTGGGTTAAGGACTCTGAAGATTAAAAACAAATAGGAGAAAATGTATGAAAAATAATAATAAAGGTTTTTCCTATGTTGAACTTATATTAGTACTTGCGATTATGTCACTTATGATTGCAATGATAGGTTTATCATATGGTTTAGTCACAAGGAATAATGTTACTAAAGCTGCAGCTAAAATGGAATCCTTATTTAATACTGCAAGGATTACTTCTCTTAGCAAAGGCTCTGAAGCAGGAGCACTGAATTTTAGAGCAGAAAATGGAATAATTTATTATGGCATAGGAAAATATGATGCAGATCCTGATCATAATGAGGTTGAGTGGGTTAAGTTTGCTCAGTCTCCAGTATATGTGACTTTATCTAATAGTGGAGGTAATGTAGATTTAGGCACATCTGTTGTAACATTTAAGTATAATCCTTCTTCTGGAGCGTTTAAGGCGTGCCCATATAGTTCGCTTATTTTAAGCAATGGAAGAACTTCGAGTACCCTCGTGTTGTATAGTAATACAGGAAAGTGTGAGGTTAAATAATTAGGAGGCAATATGAATAATAATAAAGGATATTCATTAACAGAACTTCTTCTTGCTATTTTTATCTTAAGTATTGTTATGCTTGGAATAGCAGGTATACTTAGGTCTACTTCTCAGTTCTACAGAAATGGTGTTCAGGAAGTTAGAGTTCAGGAAGAGGCTCAATTGGCGGTCAATTTAATTGAAGAAATGCTTGTTGATGCAAAGACTAAACCTACTTTTGATAATGATGTCGAAGGAGGTGGAAGTGGTGTATGCAAGTTATCTTTTAAAGATGAAACTGGCACTGATGTAAATGTGAAGTATTATCCACAATCAAATGCTAGTCATCCTAATCAGTTAACCATAGATTATGATGATGGTACTCCGGATGATGATGAGATATTAGCAGATTATGTAACAAGTTTTGTTGTTGATGGTATTGATGCAACTCCTGCTGATGGTGATAATAAGATAAGTGTTTCTGTTTCAATGGATAACAGGGGATATAAATATACAGCTTCTAAAGAAGTATTTATGAGAAATTTAGTTGAGAATAATACAATTTCCATAAATACTACTTTAACAGATGATGACGATGATGATACAGATTGGGATTATGAAATTGTTTTAAATAGATTTGATTCATATAATGTTACTACAATGTGCGGAGCAGATCCGACAAAAACCATTACTAAATTAAATAATTTTGATACTGATTATCAAGTTGATACAAGTACAGGATGTATTGTTGTTAAAATTAAAGATGCTGTTTCCCAGGCCTTTGCAACAAAAACTACTCCGACATATGCCGATGCCGGATTGCAGTGTACTATGCCTGATGGAACAACAACTATTAAAATTAAATTTACCTTTTTACCGGTTGTAATTGCAGCTGATCCGAATTCGGATATTTATGTACATTATAATAATGATGCTGGTGTTAATGACCAACAGGGTTATCAAACATATTTAAATGTTCAGGGAATTGATATAAATAAAGCATTAGCTTCTGGTGCTTTTACCGGCACAGCTAAAGTGTCAGTTGGTTCTGGTGCAGAGTATGAATACACGATGCTCTCTGATCAAAAGACAATGGCAAATATGGGTAATATTGATGTTGCTCAGTTGAAGTTTGCTGTAGAACCAGCTATTCTTGATAATGGTATTATTATTTCATGCGGAAATGGTGCACAGATTGGCTCGTATTCTGGTACTAATGATTTGAATGTAAAAATTATTTTGAAAAGAGCAAGTGATGGTGCTGTGTATACTTTCCCAGTAACGTATAAGTTTAGAATTGCTGGTAACGTATTATAATTAAACATATTCATAAAACAAACAAATCCGTCGGCTTTGGCCGACGGATTGTTGTTTATAGAGATATGTAATTAAATGTGTGGTTATGATATGTGGCTGTTATTAATCCTCAATCATAACCATTTCCATTATATTGTAAGGCAAGAGGCTGTAGCTGCAGGATTTATATGTGGCTATGGCCCTTTCGTTTTCTGGTTCGACTTCGAGTTTGAATCTGACGATGTCAGGGTAGAGGGATGGGAGAGTTTTAAAGAATTCTCTGGAGATGCCCTGGCGGCGGTATTCCGGTTTTATGTATAAATCTTCAATCCAGCCGCAGAGTCCGCCGTATTCGGTGGTGAAGCTCTTGGAAACCATGGCATAGCCGGCAATCTGGTTATCTACCATGAAGACATAGCCATCAAGGTAAGGATTATCGCCTATGCAGGCATCTATATCGTTCTTAAGTACCTGGTCTGAAGAGGTATGTAAAACAGCAGGGGAGTCGTAAAAGACTCTCATCATGCCCAGGACCTCATCGTAGTGTTCTTTATTCATTCTTACTATTTCCATTTTGAACTCCTTGAAATTTTTGTTAAATATTATCTTTTATAATTATAACATAATTGGAATCTATGTTATAATAGTAACGTTGATGTTAAGGAGAGATAATGACAGATTTAAAATATATACAACTTAAGAAAGGCGAAGGCAGGACCATTAAGGCGGGCGGAGCCTGGATATTTGATAATGAGATTGCCAGGATGGCGGATGATATAGAAGATGGCGATATTGTTAAAGTCTATGACTTTGATGAATATCCAATGGGACAGGGTTATATTAATAGAAAATCCAAAATCACCGTCCGTATGCTTTCAAGAAATATTGATGCTGTGATTGACGAGGCTTTCTTTAAGGAAAGAGTTAAAAGAGCGTGGCAGTATCGTAAGGATAACGTGGATATATCATCCTGCAGAGTTATATTTGGTGAGGCTGACTTTCTGCCTGGTATTGTGGTAGATAAGTACGAAGATGTGCTGGTAGTTGAGTCCTTAACTTTAGGAATTGATAAATGGAAGATTGTTATTATAGATGCTCTTAAAAATATTATGTCAACTGATGGCATCATGATAAGAGGAGTCTATGAGCGTTCAGATGCAAAAGTACGACTTAAAGAGGGACTTGAGAGATATAAGGGATTTATAGGTCCTGAGTTTGATACTGAAGTAATAATTACAGAGAATAATGTTAAATATTATGTGGATGTAGAGAATGGTCAGAAAACAGGTTTCTTCCTGGATCAGAAATATAACCGCCTTGCAATGCAAAATCTGGTATCTAAAATGGACAAACCGTCCGTACTTGACTGTTTTACCCATACAGGTTCTTTTGCCCTTAATACAGGGCTGGCAGGAGCGAGAGAGGTATTAGGTCTTGATGCATCCGAACTTGCCATAGAAGAGGCAAGAAAGAACGCAGAATTAAATGGTCTTTCTGACAGAGTTCATTTTGAGGTGGCTGACGTACTTGAGTGGCTTCCAAAGAAGGTGGAAGAAGGGGTTAAGTATGATGTGGTAATACTTGACCCGCCGGCTTTTACCAAATCAAGGGATACCATTAAGAAGGCAGCCAAGGGATATAGGGAAATTAATGTGTGCGGTATGAAACTTGTAAGAAACGGTGGCTATCTGGCTACATGTTCATGCTCACATTTTATGGATAATGATACTTTTATGAGCGTTATAGCGCAGTCTGCAAGGTCTGCTCATAAGAGACTTAGACAGGTAGAATTCAGGACTCAGTCTGCCGATCATCCGATTCTCTGGTCTGCAGATGAGAGCTATTATCTTAAATTTTATATATTCCAGGTATGTGAGGAAGAATGATATAATGATAAAGTATATTGATAAGACATATGATGAAGAAAGGGCTTTATACGGCTCTGACGGACTGCAGGTAATTAACTGTAAGTTTGACGGCCCGGCAGACGGCGAGAGCGCTCTCAAGGAGAGTAAGAATATCGAAGTGGATGGATGTTATTGCAATTTAAGATATCCATTCTGGCATGACACCAATCTTAAAATTACCAATACCGAAATGACAGACAAATGCAGGGCTGCATTATGGTATTCAGAAAATATTTATATTTCAGATACAAAACTTCATGGTATCAAGGCGCTTAGAGAGTGTAAGGATATCGAGATTGTAAACAGCGACATTATATCTCCAGAGTTTGGCTGGTCGGTATCTAATTTCAAAATTTCCGACTCCTCAGCTGAATCCGAGTATTTTATGATGCGTTCAGATCATCTTAACTTTGATAATGTTAAGCTTAAGGGTAAATATTCATTTCAGTATATTTCGGACTGTATTTTTACCAATTGTAATTTTGATACCAAGGATGCTTTCTGGCATGGAAAGAATATTCTTATTAAGGACAGTATTGTTAAGGGAGAATATCTGGCCTGGTATTCAGAGAATCTGACTTTTGAGAACTGTACAATTATAGGTACGCAGCCCCTGTGTTACTGTAAAAATCTTAAAATGATTAACTGCCAGATGATTGAGGCAGACCTTTCTTTTGAAAAATCAGAGGTGGATGCTACGATTCTTAGTGAGGTTATCAGTATTAAGAATCCAAAGAGTGGAAAAATATATGTTCCCGGCGTTAAGGAAATCATTATGGATGATGAGAATGCAAAGGGTGAGATAATAATTAAAAAATAAAGGAAAGAGGTAATGAATTATGCCATGTATTGATTGTAAAGTTACAGTTGAATTAACAGAAGAAAAGAAGGAGCAGCTTAAGTCACAGTTTGGTAAGGCCATTGGTATCTTAGGTAAGCCAGAGACATATCTGATGGTTACTTTATCTGACAAGGCTGACATTTATTTAGGCGGTAATAAACTGACTGAAGGCGCAAGCCTTACAGTAAGTGCGCTTGGTGAGATTTCATCTTTTGACAGCAATAAGATGACTAATACACTTTGTGACATCATTAAGGAAGTAACAGGTATTCCTCCAAGAGGAGTATATATTTCTTACTGGAGCACCAAGAACTGGGGCTGGAACGGCCAGAATTTCTAATTAAATAACCATAATGAGAGCCTTTGTCTAAATGTATATTTAAACAGGGCTCTTTTGGATAGGAGAGGGAATTGAAGAAGAATCTTAAAAGAAATATAAGCTTAATACTTATAATGGCAATGGCAGCGAATCTGGCATTTTTGGGTGGATGTAATAAGCCATCTGAAGAGGCAGTGGATGAGAACGTTGTCGGGGAAATCCCGGTTATTGACGTGGAAGATGTAGTGCAAGAAGAAGCAGTAGAAGAAGATATAAAGGAAATCACTGTTTCTGAATGCGTTCTTCCTGAATATGAATGGCAGAAAGAACTTGTTTTTCCTAATGATGATGGATATGTGGATGATACTCTTGCCATGAATTCAATAGCGGATATTAAAACTTATAAAGGTCAGGGCGAGTTGTATGTAACCCTTTCAGAAGATATAGAGTCTTTTAAGATATATATTAATCACGAGAAAGTGAACGTTAATGGTTTAATGCCGGGTTGTACTTATAAGATTGATTACTCAGATTATGCCATTACAGGCGCTAACGAGGTACAGGTTTCAGGCATATCACCTAAAGAGGCTACAGTCTCTGTTTATGCTCCTTTCCCCGTAATTGTGGAAGGTATCCCTGAAGATGTTGGCATGGATTCTGAGTATTTTGAATTAATTAGTGAAATCGTCTCAGAAGATGTGGAACATGGTTTTCCGTCAGCACAGATGGCGGTAATAAAGGACGGAGTACTTATATATAATAATGCCTGGGGCTATGCCAACAGATATGATGGAATGGACGCAGTAACAACAGATACCCTTTATGACCTTGCATCAAATACCAAGATGTATTCGGTAGCCTATGCAATTCAAAGGCTGGTATCTGAAGGGAAACTTACAATGGATACCAAAATCTCCGACATCCTTGGAGAAGAATTCTATAACGGAACTGTAGATATCTGCTTTAAAGGTTATGAAGATTATTACAAGAAGGGACAGAATGCCAATAGAGAGTGGAAGGCTAATATAACAATCAGGGATGTTATGTCTCATAAGGCAGGATTCCCGGGGGCTCCGGCATATCAGAGACCTATATATGATCAGGCTATGATAACTTCAAAGACTGATGTTGAGAATATTCTTTATGCGGGTAGTGACGGTTCATTTGAGACCAGGGAAAATACGTACCGCATTATATGCAAGACTCCGCTTATGTATAAGCCTGGCGACAAGGTTTTATATACAGATGTTGATTATATGGTTCTGGCTTTCTGTATTGAGAAAATCACCGGCCAGAGACTTGATGAATATATGGAAAATGAGTTTTATGGTCCTATGGGACTTGAGCATATCTGCTACAGGCCGCTTGATCATGGCTTTGAAAAAGGCGACTGCGCAGCAACAGAGCCTTATGGTAACACGAGATCTGGAAGCGAGTATTTTGAAGGAGTCAGGACTGAGACCATTCAGGGCGAAGTACATGATGAGATGGCTTATTATACCATGGCTGGAGTGTCAGGCCATGCTGGATTATTCTCGAATGCTGAAGACCTGGGCAAACTAGCCTCAGTAATGCTTATGGGCGGATATGGTGATCAGAACTTCTTTAAGGAAGATGTAATGGACGCCTTTATGGCGCCGGCATCGGATACACTGTCTAACTGGGGCGTTGGCTGGTACAGGGAAGGCGATAACAGGAGAGAGTATTATTTCGGAGAAATGTCATCGAATGATACTATTGGACATCAGGGCTGGACAGGCACAATTACACTGATTGACCCTGATAATAATCTGGTTATTGTATATCTTACTAACAAAATAAATACCGAGATCACAAACACCGATTATAACAATAATAAGTTTGACGGTAACTGGTATACATCAGCAACTCTTGGTTTTGCAACAGAGCTTGTTTATGAAGGAATGAATCCGTCAGATGAAGAGAATGAGGCGATGGATGACCTTTTGTGCGATATGGTAGTTGGTAAGTTTAAACTTGTGGATAAAGAATGGAACCAGGTTGTGACTTCAAATGTCAACAGAACACCGGTTGATGAGAATCATGCAATAGTTAAGTCGGCTTATGCCATTTTAGAAGTTATGGTAAACAGAGTTGATGAGGTTAATAGTAAAGAATCCTATGAGGATGGAAGTTTCAATAAGGATTATTATGATTATGCGGTGACTGTACTTTCGCTTCTAAAAGAAGGAATGGACTTAAATGAGATGAAAAAGTTATATAATGAGTCGCCGACTGCAGCATATTATTTTAAAGAGCAGGGTTATGACTGGGCATCGGAGATAACTACGGAAGAATAAGGTTTTTGTTTACCATTAAATGAATATTTGATATAATAAAAGTGTGTTGTTTTTTGTGTAAGGGTAAATTTATATGTCAGATAAAAGGGAACAGGTGAACAGAGTTAAGAATCCTCTTCAACGGACCATATTACTTGGCTCCATTGTCTTTATTTCTCTGCTTTGTTTAGTTTTGTTTATTCTATTTAATATCGTTTTCTCCAAGGCTTTATATCAAAGATATAATACCCAGATGTCGGATGTGCTTCAGTATGTATATGATCAGATTGATGCTGATGATATGCAGTATTGTATTGATAATACAATTGCTGATGCCAATTATGAAGAGTTTCAGTTATTCCTTCATAATGTTGTTGATAATCTGGGAGTTTATTATGTCTATATTGTTGTACCAAATGAGGATAATACCCAGATTCTGCATGTGGTTTCAGCAACGAGTAACGAAGCTGTGGAAGATGCCAAGTATGATATGCCGATTAAGGCTGAGATGGACTATCCTGAGGATATTACAAGAAGGTATCTGGAGGCCTTTAAGAAGCCGGATGTATCTTTCTTTGAAAGTAATTCTGAAAGAGGTGTATTTTATACAGCCTGCAAGCCTGTAGTTAATTCAAACGGTCAGACCATTGCTTTGGTCTGTGGTGATATAGATATCAGTATTATTGAGGATATTACAAGGGAATATACAATTCAGAGTGTGCTGGCATCCCTGATTATTGGCTTTATCTTTGTTGTTTTTCTGCAGATATGGTTTAGAAGTACCATTATTAAGCCGGTTAAGGCACTGGAGGAAAGCGCCAGGAATTTTGCCACATCGAGTCAGGATGAGATGGATTTAAGAGAGCTTGATTTTGCAATGCCGGAGATTAAGAGTCATAATGAGATTTATTCTCTGGGTGAGTCCATTGTAATCATGTCCGAGAATATGAAGCATTATGTTTTGGATATCAATGATGCTGAGGCCAGAGCGGTAGGTGCAAAGAAGCAGGCAGAGAGTATGTCTTATCTTGCTTATAAGGATTCGCTTACTCAGGTTAAGAATAAGACGGCTTTTGAGAATACCTGCGAAGAGATTAATATGGAGATTAAAGAAGGCATGGCTGAGTTCTCCGTGCTGATGGTGGATCTTAATAATCTTAAGAAAATTAATGATACATATGGTCACCAGAAGGGTGATATCTATATAACAGGTTCATGTAAGATTATTTGTAATGTATTTGCGCACTGCCCGGTATTTCGTGTGGGCGGCGATGAATTCGTGGCGATACTTAAGAATGAGTCTTATGATGACAGGGATGCGCTATTTGTTAAACTGCTGGATGAATTTAAGAAGTCATTTAAGGATGAGTCGAAGGAGCCTTGGGAGAGGTTTTTTGCGGCTGCCGGTATGGCGGATTATATAATGGGTAAAGATAAGAGTATTGATGCTGTATTCCAAAGGGCAGACAATATGATGTATAAGAATAAGGAACAGCTTAAGAAGGCTTATAATGTTGATTAAGCGTATGTATGGGCTGCGGGCGCGAGGCGTGCGTGGTGAGAGCGCCGGGGTGTGCGTGGGCTGCGGGCGCGAGGCGTGCGCGGTGCATGATGGGTGTTAAACTGAGGCTTTTTTGAGGAGGAGAGATGAGCACAAATGATAAAGATCCTTTAGCCTGGGAGGAGGTTAAGGTAGAACATATAATAAAGGATGAGTGGATTGATTTCAGGCGCTCAGCTTATAAGTTTCCGGATGGAAGCATATTTGAGCCATTCTACAGTTATTCAAGAAGAGATTATGTGGTTATAGTGCCTTCAGATGAAGATGGTAATTATATTTGTGTTCGTCAGTACAGACAGGGTATAGAGCAGGTTACCAATGAGTTCCCGGCTGGCGGAATAGAAAGAAAAGATAATAAACAGTATGCGCATGGCGTAAGAAATGCAGCAGATGCTGAAGATGCTTTGGAAGCGGCAAAGAGAGAACTTGCTGAAGAGACGGGTTATGAATCATCTGAGTGGAAACATCTTCTTACAGTTCCATCTAATGCGACAATAGCAGATAATTATGCACATATCTTTGTTGCGAGAAACTGCCGTAAGGTAACATCGCAGCACCTGGATGAGACAGAGTTTCTTAATGTGAATTTATATAAGGCTGAAGAGATAGAAGAGATGATAAAAAATGGTGATTTTCAGCAGTCTGTGCATGTGATGGCGTGGTTATTAGCGCTTAGAAGATAAAATTTGAAAATTTTTTTAGATTTTTTAATCCCCGGAAAGTGGCTTAAACAGTGGCTTTGCGGGGATTTTGTTATTATTTTTTGAAAAATTTTTAAAAATTATTAGCACTCACTATTGACGAGTGCTAATAAAAGTGGTATAACATAATCGTAAGGAAGAAAAGATAAGAGCCGAACAAATAAAACACAGGTTCAGAGCTCTTGGAAGTTCTTTCAAGAATAAGTTAACAGCCCGGAACAACATCCCGGACGAATTTTAAAGGAGGGATGAGTTATGTTATACGTACCTAGTATTTTTGGAGAAAATTTAATGGATGATTGGATGGATTCATGGGACAGAGACTGGATGGATTTTGACAAGGCTTACAACAAATCCATGAAGAAGAATCCTCTGTATGGCAAGAATGCAAAGAATCTGATGAAGACTGATGTTCGTGAACTTGATGACAGTTACGAAGTTGATATCGATCTTCCTGGATTTAAGAAAGAGGATATCGAGTTATCACTTGATCAGGGCTTCCTGAATATAGTGGCTGCGAAAGGTCTGGATAAGGAAGAGACTGATAAGAAGAGTGGTAAGATAATCCGTCAGGAAAGATATACAGGAACAATGTCCAGAAGCTTCTATGTTGGTGAGGATCTGAAGGTTGAGGATATCAAGGCTAAGTTGGAGCATGGTGTTCTTAAACTTACAGTACCGAAAGTAGAGCATAAGGAAGAAATTCCTGCTAAGAAGACAATAATGATTGAAGGATAAATCCTTTCACATATGCAGAGGTTGGAAAAAAGAAGTAAGTAAACACCCCCGCGGCTTCGCCGCGGGGGTGTTTGCGGTTGGGGGAGGGGAGCGCGCTGCCGTTGAGTGTTTGCGGTTGGGGGAGGGGAGAGCGGCTGCCGTTGGGTGTTTGTGTGGCGCGAGGTGGCGTTGCCAGGTGCACATTACCCCGTCCCAGGTGGCGCTGCCAGGTGCACTTTACCCCGTCCCAGGTGGCACTGGGTTGGTATTTGCGTGTTTACAAGGCTTGTGATATACTTTGTGTTGGAAAGGGATGGCTATGAATTCGAAAGTTGATTTTGTTGATATAGGGGATACAAAGTTAAGATATCTCTCTTTTGGGGAAGGAAAGACTCCCCTTGTTATTATTCCGGGACTGTCACTTGTTAGCGTTATTGAAAGTGGCGCGGTTCTGATGAGTATGTTTAAGGAATATACTGATAAATATACATTCTACGTAATAGACAGAAGAGTGGAGATTCCGGATGATTTTACCATTCATGATATGGCGCTTGATGAACTTAAGGCTATTAAGGCTTTGGGACTTAAAGGTGAGAAGGGCAATAATGAACTTTATGTTTATGGTGCATCTTTAGGTGGAATGATAATATTTAACATGGCTTTGATGCAACCTAATGTAGTTAATAAGGCTGTTATTGCATCAAGTACCTGCAGGCTAAATGAAAAGCAGTGTGAGTTTCTTAAAACCATGATTCCTTTAGCCCTTGATGGTAAGAAAAGAGAACTGGTTAAATACATGGGAGACTTTGTATATACCAAAGAGTATATGACAGAGAATGAAAATGCTCTCATGATGTTTGCAGACAACATGAAAGAATCTGATCTTAAACATTTTGCTGAAGTTTGTAATGCCATTAAGCCATTTGATTTAAGCAGTAAAATCAAACTTCTTCCAATGGATATTTTCGTGGTTGGAGCAACGGATGATGCATTATTTGGTGATGAGGAAACTAAACTAATCAGCAAAATAAAGGGATATAAATCATATATATTTAATGGAAGCTGTCATGGATTATATGACTTAGAGCCTGATTTCAGACCTATGATGTTTGAATTTTTTAATAGTTAAAATGGGAGTTAATATGAACGATTTAGAGAAAAAAGAAGCCCTGGATGCACTGGCAGCCAGAATTAATCAGAACTATGAAGAGATAGATCTTCTCAATGCTTTCGGTAAGAGAAGACTTCCGGACAGAGACAGAATCGTTGAGATTGTTAAGGCAATCAGAAGACTGATGTTTCCGGGATATTTCGGGCTCGATGCTTTTGACAAAACGTCTTCGCATTATTTCGCAGGTGAGATGATAAGTTCTGTATGCGAAGAACTTAAAAAGCAGATTATTATCGCCTTAAAGTATGACAGAAAAGAAGATGAAACTGATGAAATGATTGCCGAGAAGGCTGAGAAAATATGCTTTGATTTTGCCAAAGAATTTCCTGAGATTCAGAGGGTTTTACTTACGGATATTCAGGCAGGTTTCGATGGTGACCCGGCATGTGGAAGCAAGGAGATAATCATCTTCTCATATCCGGGATTCAACGCGATCTTTATCTATCGTATTGCTCATGAATTATATAAAAGGAATGTGCCATTTATTCCAAGAATCATGACAGAATATGCGCATTCAAGAACAGGTATTGATATTAACCCTGGTGCCAAAATCGGCGAGTACTTCTTTATCGACCATGGTACAGGTGTTGTTATTGGTGAGACAACTGAGATTGGAAATAATGTTAAGATTTATCAGGGCGTTACACTTGGTGCGTTGTCTACAAGGCAGGGACAGCTTCTTAGCGGAGTTAAGAGACATCCTACCATTTGTGATAATGTTACGATTTACTCCAATGCTTCAATACTTGGTGGTGAGACTGTTATTGGTGCTAATTCAACCATTGGCGGTAGTGCCTTCGTAACAGAGTCTGTGCCTGCAAATACAAGGGTTGGTGTTAAGGCGCCTGAACTTACATTTAAGGGTACGGTTAAGGCAAAACCTGGCGAATATGTGTATGACTGGGTTATTTAATATAAGAGAAAAATAAAAGGTGATTGATGATATATGGAACTTGATAAAATTATTTATTCAAGAATTGATGAGGTGCCAACCGGCAGGGCATCAGAAAATTACATCCACGGCTGCCTTGTATTAGAGGGTGGTGCTTTCAGAGGTCTTTATACTCAAGGCTTTCTGGATGCAATGATGGAAAATGATTTAAATCTTGATACTGTAATCGGCGTATCTGCAGGTGCTCTTGGCGGCATGAATTATACATCAGGTCAGATAGGAAGAGCAGCAAGAATTAATCTTATCTATCGTCATGACAGCAGATATGTTGGAACAAAGGCAGTTCTTAACAGTAAGAGCATACTTGATCTTGGCTTTATTATGGATGATAAAGTCGGTGTTGTTGAGGCTTTTGACAGAGAAAGATTCTATTCAAAGAAAACAAGATTCGTTGCCGTGGCAACAAATTGCCTTACGGGAAGAGCTGAGTATTTTGAGAAAAATAGGTGCGCGGATATTTTTAAAGCGGTAAGAGCATCAGCTACCATGCCGTATATTTCACCTGTTGTTAATATTGACGGCGTGCCTTATCTTGATGGCGGATGTTCATGCCCGATTCCTTATCACTGGGCGCTTAGAAGAAACTTTAAGAAGATTCTTGTGATTAAAACAAGGGATCTTAAATTCCGTTATCCGAATAAAATGCTTATCAGCAATAAAGCCATATATCGTAAGTATCCTGAGCTTGGCAGAAGGCTTACCCAGAAGGATATTTCATATAACAGAAGATGTGATGAAATCGAGCTTCTTCATGCAAGGGGAGAACTCTTCAGGGTTGCGCCAAAAGAGCCGATTGAGGTTGCAAGAGTAGATGGTGATATGGAGAAACTCGGCAATCTTTACTGGGAGGGATATAATCAGATGTATGAGATGAAAGATGAACTTTGTGAATACCTTCTCGGCTAATTATTAAATTATTATAAACTGGCGTATTTAGTGGCTTTTATGGAATATTTAGTTTATAATTATATTTAGTAAAAAAGGGGATAGAAGAGGGTTACTCATGGTTTATAATATAGACTTTGACATTGCGGCTATTTTGCTGTTAGTGTTTTCCTTATTTTATCTATTTTATAAAAAAGGCATAAGAAAAGGCACAAACAGTGTCTTTTTACTGATGGTTTCCACATCGCTTATTTCTGCAGTGGCTGATATTGCCAGCGCCATTTCTGAGGCAGTGGCAGGTCCGGGAGAGACGCTGATGCTGGACTTCTGGAATCATCTGTTTTTTATAGTTCACAACTTACTTCCATTTTTATTTGTTTTATATGTTTTATATGTTGTTGATATTGCAAGAAATGTTTCTAAATATCAGCTTTTAATTATATCTGTTCCGGTAATTATTGAGATTCTTTTCTTAATAACAAATCCATTTACCAGGCTGATGTTTTATTATGATGCATCCGGTGCATACTGTAGGGGACGTTTGTTCTTTATTCTGTACATAGGGGCAGTATTTTACTCATTTTTGGCAATTCATCTGTCAGTCCTTTACAGAAAACTGATTTCCACAAACAAGTTCATATCCCTTTTATTCTTTACACTTATGGGCTTTGTACCGGTGCTGATTCAGATTAAGTTTTCACATATTCTTCTGGATATTTTCTGTCAGTCGCTGGCTATCTTAAATATTCTTTTCTCGATTGAGAATAAGTCCGATGTTATTAATCCTAACACGGGAGTTTATAACAGATATGCATTCCTTAGCGCAGTTGATTCTACACTTAAAAGAGGAGAATGCACACTCATTGTTGTAAAATTAGCCAATGTTCAGTTCTATTACACAACCCTCGGTGTTGAATATGTTAACGGAGTGCTTGAAGAAATTGCACAGTGGCTTAATGACAGACATAAAAAACTTATCTGCTATGACTGTGAGCAGGGTCATTTTGTCCTTTACGGAAAGAAAATCTCCGACGAGGAAAAAGTGAAGCTTAAAACGGAAATTCTGGAAAGATTCCATTCAGCCTGGGAGTACAAATCCATGGGCTCTGTATTTCCGATAGAAATTTATGATGTAAGACCGCGTGTTGATGTGGAGACGATGGAAGACCTTCTGTTAATTCTGGATACTCCATTTGATGATCTGGTATCTGAAGAAGGAAATGTTACGGATGCGGTTGTTACATATCAAAGAAGAATGCTGGTTGAAAAGGTTATTCAGGAAGCTTTGGATAAACGTAAATTTCAGGTTTGGTATCAGCCAATCCTTGATTCCAGCACGGGCAAAATAGTGTCCGCGGAGGCTCTTGTCAGACTTACTGATGAAAAGTTAGGATATATTTCTCCTGAAGAGTTCGTTCCGATTGCTGAGCAGACGGGAATGATTGTGGACATCGGGGCTTTTGTCTTTGATGAGGTTTGTAATTTCTATAAGACAAATAATCTTTCGGATCTTGGCATCGATTATATTGAGATTAACCTTTCCGTTGTGCAGTGTATGAATTCAAGGCTCGTGGATGCTTTTGACAAAGTGCTTAAGAAACACGGACTTGAAGCAAAGCACATTAATCTTGAGATTACAGAGTCGGCAGCTTCTGATTCTAGACATACACTTATGGAGACAGTTAATGCCTTAAAAGAAAGAGGATTTACTTTCTCACTTGATGATTATGGAACGGGATATTCCAATATTTCCTATATGTATGACATGCCATTTTCGATTATCAAACTTGATAAAACGATTCTCTGGAGCGCCCTTCATCCGCAAAATGGAATGGGAGATAAGAATGCGATGATTTTCCTTGAGAATACAATAAAAATGATGAAGGATATGAAGTATAAGCTCATCGCGGAAGGTATTGAGACGCAGGAGCAGAGAAATCTGCTTAAGAGGCTTAACTGTGATTTCTTCCAGGGATTCTATTTCTCCAAACCTGTGCCTGGAGATATCTATCTTGATATGTTAAGAAAACAGGTGGCAGTGACTGATTAAGTCCCGTAAAATTAATGATTTAAGACTATGCCCTTATAAATATAAAATATAAGGGCATTTTTCGTAAAATTATAAAATAATTGTATGTATTTACTATGAAATGTGGTATAATTGACTAGTGTGAGAGTGATTCACATTTGGGGTTAAAAAATGTATCTAGGAGGTTTTTATGGCTAATAATATTCTTCTTGAGAATGGGACCAACGAGCTTGAGATACTGGAATTCGTTGTAGCGGGTAATTCTTACGGAATTAATGTAGCGAAGATCAGAGAGATAATTACTTATCAGAATGTTACACCTATACCTAATTCACATCCAAGTGTTGAAGGTATATTTATGCCGAGAGATTTTATGATTACGGCAATAGATCTTTCCAATTGTCTGCAAAGAGGTAAGAGTAAGCCTGAAGGTTTATTCATTATCACTAATTTCAATAAGCTTAATATAGCTTTCCATGTTGAGCAGGTACTTGGTATTCACAGAGTTTACTGGTCAGATATTATTCAGCCTGATACAGCGGTTGGATCAATGGAAGACGGTATTTCCACAGGTATTGTTAATATTAATGGCAAGCTTATAATCATTCTTGATTTCGAGAAGATTATTGCAGATATTAATCCTGAAACAAGTCTTAAGATTTCAGATGTGGATGCGCTTGAGAGTCATGAAAGACACAATGTGCCTATAATGATTGTTGAGGATTCACCACTTCTTAATAAGCTTATTTATGACTGCTTAACCAAGGCAGGATATACACAGGTTACATGTTGTTCAAATGGTCAGGAAGCTTTGGATATTATTGATGGCTATATTAAAGATGGTAATCTTAATGATATGCTTAAGCTTGTTATTACTGATATAGAGATGCCTGTGATGGATGGTCATCACTTACTTAAGCGTCTCAGAGAGCAGAGTATAACGGAACATCTACCGGTTATTATTTTCTCATCTTTAGTTAATGAGGAGATGAAGAGAAAAGGGGATGCACTGGGAGCCAATGCCCAGTTGTCCAAACCAGAGATAGGCAATCTTATCAAAACGATAGATGCCTTAGTTTAAGTCGACTAAAGCCGGGGTTATATCATACCCGGCTTTTATTGTTTATCTAAAAAAGTTAAATTTTTTTAGGAGATTTAGATGGCGGATAATAATAAAGATGATATTGAAATACTGGATTTCGTTGATAACGAACTGATGGAGATATCACAGGAAGAACTTGATAATATGCAAAGCGCCTTTGATGAATTAGAGGCATCAGCCAATGCAGATGATGAGTCAAATGATAGTGAAGCAGCAGAGGCTGATTCTGCAGTTGTGCAGCCTAAGTCTGTCGATACCAGATTCTCAGAACCTGTTGATGCAGGAGATTTGGGAGACCTGGATTTAGGTGATGCTGATTTGGGTGATGTGGATGACACGGAGGCTCAAGAGGCTCCTGCCGAGGAAATTAAGGAATTATCATTAGATTCATCGGATGTACTTGCAGATGTTAATGACGTGGATGCTATGCTTAAAGATGCACTTGGCGATTTGGGTGACCTTGATGATCTTGAAGATTTTGATGCTAATGAACTTAGCTCTGACCTTGATGAATCATTATTAAAAGAGCCTGAAGGTGCAGAAGAAAAGGCTGATGATGCGGTTGAGACTGTGGCAGAAGAAGCAGCTGAAGAAAAGGCAGAAGAGCAGGAAACAGCGGAAGAAAGTGCGAAGGGCGTTGATCTTGATGAAGAAGGTGAACCTATTCTTGATTTAAATGGTGTTCCTGTGGATGAAGAAGATATATCCGAAATTTCCACCATTCTTAGTAAGCCTGATAATAATGACCTTGTTAATGACAATCTTATGGACATGCTTGAAACTGCCCAGGAAGAAAAAGAGCAAAGAGAGTATGGAGAGAATCTTCCAGAAATTGGAGAGACAACATATAAGACTGTTGTTGATGAAGAAGAGGCAATTGAAGAAGGTAATGGCAGCATAGAGATAGTTACTGAAAGTGCTGTAACGGAAGGCGAAGGTTTTGATGAACTTCCTCCTATGGAAGAGGCACAGGCCCAGCCAATAGAAGAGGTTAAGGAAGAGCCTAAGGAAGAATCTGAAGAACCTAAGAAAGAGAAAAAGAAGAAAGAAAAGAAAGAAAAGAAGCCTAAGAAAGAGCCTGTAGAAGAAGATTTGGATGATGACTTAGAAGGCAGGAAGAAGATGAGCCTTTGGGAGCGCATCATGGCATTCCTCTTTGAATCTGATGAAGAAGAGGAAACTGAAGAAGGCGCTGAAGGCGAAACTGCAGAAGGTGCTGAAGGAGGAGAAGGAGCAGGTGCTCCTGCCAAGAAGGGCAAGAAAGAAAAGAAGAAAAAAGAAAAGAAAGATAAAAAAGGCAAGAAGGGCAAGGAAGACGCCGAAGGCGAAGAAGGCGAGGAATCCCCTAAGAAGAAGTCCAAGAAGGATAAAGGCGGCGACGACGACGGCGACGGCGAAGAAGGGGAAGGCAAGAAAAAGAAGAAAAAAGAGAAGAAGCCTAAGAAAGAAAAGAATCTTGAAGAAGAACTTAAGCCAAGACAGAAGGGTATTAGTAATAAAGCCGTGGCGGCGATTTTGCTGGTTTGCTTATCTATTGCTGCTGTAATAGTTGTGCTTTGTTATTTCGGACCAAGAACACTTGCAATTAATAAGGCTAATTATGACTTGTATGATGGTGAGTACCAGGAGGCGGCGCTTACATTATATGGCATGAAATTAAATGAGAATGATACGCTGGTTTATCGCAAGGCATCACTCCTTAATGCAGTTAATACAAAGCTTGATCAGTATGATAAGTTTATGGCAATTAAGAGAGAGGATAAGGCTCTTGATGCGCTCTTTAAGACCATTACTTACTGCGATACCAAGAAGGTTGAGGCAGATAATATAGGCGTTGCTGAAGAAGTTGCGATTGTAAGAAATGCAGCGCTTTCGATACTTAGTGATAAGTATGGCGTGACAGAGGAGCAGGTTGAGGAAATTTGTCAGATGCGTCCTGTATATTATACATCGGCGATTGAGAGTATTATGAGGGGTCTTCCTTATGATGCATTTGATCCTCTTGATGAAGAATCTCAGCAAAGAGCATATGATGCTCAGCTTGAAAGTATAACCGGTGGTGAAGAAAGTGGGGAGAGCGAAGAGGCTGCACCTGAAGAGACCCTGGAAGATCCGCTTGAAGGCGAGCCGGGATTTGCGCCTGCGCCGGATAATGCAGGTGAAGGAAATGGGGAAGGCATGGAAATGGTGGAATAATGATTGGTATTATTGATTATGATGCAGGAAATATAAGATCTGTGGAACATGCGCTTAAATCCATGGATGTGCCTTATGTATTAAGTTCTGATCCAGAGGTATTAAAGAAGGCAGATAAACTTATATTACCGGGCGTCGGGGCATATGGCGATGCGATGGAAAAGTTAAATGCCTCAAATCTTACAAATACAATTAAGGAGTTAACAGGTAATGGAAAACCATTACTTGGAATATGCTTAGGACTTCAGCTTTTGTTTGAATCCAGCGAGGAGAGCCCGGGAGTTGAAGGCATTGGAATTCTAAAAGGACATATACTTAAGATACCTTCTGATGGTAGTCTTAAAATACCTCATATGGGCTGGAACTCTCTTAGTATGCCTAAGCAAAGCAGGCTGCTTAAGGGTATTAAGGAAGGTTCATATGTGTATTTCGTTCATTCATATTATCTCAAGGCAGATGAAGATGTGGTTATAGCAACATCTGATTATGGTGTTACTATTCATGCGGCAGTGGAGAAGGATAATATTTTTGCCTGCCAGTTTCATCCTGAGAAGAGCTCAGATACAGGCCTTCAGATTCTTAAGAATTTCATTTCAATGTAGGAGATAAATATGCATACAAAAAGGATAATACCTTGCCTTGATGTTAATGCGGGCAGAGTTGTTAAGGGTATTAATTTTGTGAATTTAGTGGATGCCGGCGATCCTGTTGCATGTGCCTATGCCTATGACAGGGCAGGTGCGGATGAACTGGTTTTCCTTGATATTACAGCTTCATCTGATAACAGACATACTGTTACGGATATGGTGGAGAAGGTTGCCAGCTGCGTATTCATTCCTTTTACCGTTGGCGGTGGAATCAGAACTGTCGATGATTTTAAGGAGATATTAAGAGCAGGTGCTGACAAGGTTGCAGTTAATTCGGCAGCCATTATGAATCCGCCTTTAATTAATGAGGCGGCTGATAAATTTGGAAGTCAGTGCGTTGTTGTGGCTATTGATGCCAAAAGAAGAGCAGACGGAACAGGCTGGAATATATTCAAAAATGGCGGCCGCGTGGATATGGGAATCGATGCGCTAAAGTGGGCTGAGGAAGCTTATAAAAGAGGAGCAGGAGAGATTCTTTTAACCAGTATGGACTGCGATGGAACAAAGGATGGATTTGATATTGAACTTACCAGAGCGGTATCGGATCTTGTTCCAATTCCGGTTATCGCATCAGGCGGCGCAGGTAAGTTAGAGCACTTTTATGAGGCGCTTACAGAGGCGAAGGCTGAGGCTGCTTTGGCGGCGAGTCTTTTTCACTTTAATGAGTTATCGATTAGGGAAGTTAAGGAATATCTTAAGAATAAGGGTGTTCCTGTCAGGTTATAGTTATGAATGAACATGGAATGCCGCTTGAGTGGCAGGATGCCATAAGACCGTATATCAGTGAGAATGATAAGGCTGTTTTAAGACAGTTAAATGAATTTCTTAAAAAAGAAAGGTCCATGTATAATGTATTTCCACCGGCTGATAAGGTTTATAATGCATTAAATCTGTGCCCGCCTTCAAAAGTGAAGGTGCTGATTATGGGGCAGGATCCTTATCATGAGAGGGGACAAGCCATGGGCTTATCTTTCTCTGTGCCAAAGGGCGTGAAGATTCCGCCATCACTTAGAAATATATATAAAGAAATTCAGGATGAATACGGGATTAATTATCCAAAGAGCGGTGATTTAACCAATCTGGCAAATCAGGGCGTGCTTCTTCTTAACGCGGTGCTTACTGTAAGAGAGGGAGAGGCTAATTCTCATAAGAATAAAGGCTGGGAGATACTTACATCTGCAGTCGTAAAGTCACTTAGAGATTCAAAAAAGCCTATGGTTTACATGCTTTGGGGATCAGATGCAGGAAGGCTTGTGGAGAACGATAGCAGTAATCCGCAGTTAGTCTTAAGAACCACGCATCCAAGTCCGTTGTCTGCGAATAGAGGTTTTTTAGGGTGCGGGCATTTTAGAAAATGTAATGAATATTTGGAGAAAAATAATTTAGAACCTATAGATTGGAGAATTCTTTTATGAGTAAAAAAGCATTTTTAACACTGGAAAAAGCGAAAGAAATTGATAAAGAGTATTCTACTCCTTATCATATCTATGATGAGAAAAGCATTATAGAGAATGTGAGAGCCATTAATAAGGCTTTCAGCTGGAATAAGGGATTTAAGGAGTATTTTGCAGTTAAGGCTAATCCGAATCCGTTTATTCTGCAGATTCTTAAGGCAGAGGGATGCGGTATGGACTGCTCATCCATGAGCGAGCTGGTGCTTTCAAAGGCTGTTGGGCTTGAAGGAAACGGCATTATGTTTTCATCCAATGCAACTCCTGCAAGTGAGTATAAATATGCCAATGAGTTAGGCGCTATTATAAATCTTGATGATTTTACACATGTTGAGTTCATTAAAAATGTTCTTGGTACACTGCCTAAGAAAATGTGCCTTAGATATAATCCGGGCGGAGTATTCGAAGTATGTAACGGAATTATGGATAATCCGGGCGATGCCAAGTATGGAATGAGCAAAGAGCAGATGTTTGAAGCCATGAAGATTCTTAAAGGCTATGGCGTAGAAGAGTTCGGTATTCACGCATTCCTTGCAAGTAATGTATTGTCAGATAAGTATTATCCGATGCTTGCAAAAATATTGTTTGAGCTTGCGGTTGAGGCTCATGAAGTGACAGGCGTTAATGTTACATTTGTTAACCTTTCAGGTGGCGTTGGTATTCCTTATAAGCCTGAAGATGAGCCTTGTAATATAGCAAATATCGGTGAGGGCGTAAGAAAGGCTTATGAGGAAGTAATCGCTCCTTCATCATTGGGTGATGTGGCCGTGCTTACTGAGATGGGCAGATTTGTAATGGGACCTTATGGCGCTTTGGTTACAAAGGCTGTTCACTTTAAGCATATTTATAAAGAGTATGTAGGATGCGACGCATGTGCAGTTAACTTAATGAGACCTGCAATGTATGGAGCTTATCATCATATAACAATTCTGGGCAAAGAGGATAAGCCTTGTGATCACAAATATGATATTACAGGTTCTCTTTGCGAGAATAATGACAAGTTTGCGATAGACAGAATGCTGCCGGAAATTGAAATCGGGGATTTTATCTATATTCATGATACGGGAGCTCACGGATTCTCCATGGGATACAATTATAACGGCAAGTTAAGAAGCAAGGAACTGCTGCTTAAAGAGGATGGTTCGGTTCAGTTAATCAGAAGGGCTGAGACAATAGAAGATTATCTTAGAACTTTTGACTGCTTTGATATTTTTGATAAGTTTGATTTCGAAGGAAGCAGGTAACATAAAATGGCTAAAAATCTATGTTTTTAGCCATTTCTTTATTTGACTTTTAAGGCTTGGCATTATATAATTATTATGTATTTTTTGTGCGCTTCAGGGGGCAATTTGTGTTAAAGAGAAGCGCTATGCATAAATTTACTTGGAGGGGTTTCGTCAATGAAAGAATTAATGATTATGTATCATCCGGTTAAGAAAGAAGTTCGTTTCTTGGCTAAGGCTAAGGGTGAATTCCTGGAGATACCATATGCTATGTGTCCATGGCTTAATCAGTACAGTCCTGAGAAGGGAGAATTTCTTCTTCAGAATCATGGCAACAAATTCTTTGAGGATATATGGGAGCAGTTCTTAAGAGATGACGTAAGTGTCACATTCAAGGGAACTAAAGTAGATTACGAAGATTTCGTAAAGAAGGTAGAAGAATATAACAAGAGCGTAAACGAGGAAAGATTCAAGATCGATAATTTTATCGAGCTTCCTTGTGTAGCTGATATCTATACAGAGATAAGCGCATTCTGCGATGATACACTTTCTCTTTTCGAAAGAGAATTACAGAATTCTGATATTAAGAAATCCTTTATTAAAAGAAAAAATGAGTTTGAGACAAAGAAACTTAAACTCAACAACAGCGATGTTAATATCTGTCTCGTTGGTACATATTCATCAGGTAAATCCACATTTATCAATGCTTTGATTGGTAAGAGAATTCTTCCTGAATGTATCAGTTCTGAAACAGCTAAGATGTTCAGAATTAAGAATGCCAAGGAGCCATCAGTTGCTTTCATCATTAAGAAGGGCAACTCAGAACAGGCTATCATCGCTAATATCGTTTGGGATAAGGATAATAATAAATTCTCATTCCATGCTAACGGTCCATGTCCTGAGACTGAAGAGAAGGTTAACAGTGAGATTAACTCAGCTCTTATGTTCAGACTTCAGCAGCATGAACAGTTATATGCAATCTTAAAGAAGTTAAATGACATCCCTAATGCAGGTGATGTTACAGATGATTCTGAATATATTGATGGTATTATTGAAGTTAACTTCCCAATTCCATTGGATGACAATATTAACTTCACATTCTATGATACACCTGGTACTGACAGTAATTCCAATGAACATCTTGTTGTTCTTAAGAAAGCACTTCAACAGCAGACCAATTCTATCTTAATCGTGCTTTATGAGCCAACCAAGATGGAAGGTACCGGTAACAGTGTATTATATAACCTTATTAATACATCCAATGATTTGAAGGAAAGCGAAGGTCAGGTAACCATCGACCTTGCAAGATCACTTCATGTTATTAACCAGGCTGATACAAAGAGCCTTGCAGACCTTTCTTCTCTCAAGAATAAGAGAGTTGAGGTTACTCTTAAGGAAACAGATAAGATTTATAATGAAGAAGCTGAACATATTGATCTTTCAAAAGAGAGATTATTCTTCGTTTCTTCCAAGGCAGCATATATTTCAAAAGCTATCGGAAATAATATCGATAACGAAGATGAGAGAAGATGGCTTGCCAACCACAGAAATGAAATCAATAACGAGCCTGTTGAAGATCCATTTGGTAAGACAGAGCCAACCGGTGATGTTGATACAGGTATGTATTTCAAACTTGATAAGATGGCTAACTCTGACAATGAGACCAAGCAGCTTATTGCAGACAGCATGGAGGAGTTAAACAAACTTGCCAAGGAAGAGGGTTCAAGTATTTATCCTATTCTTCAGAGAATCTATGTTAACTCAGGTATGTATGCCATTGAGTGTGAAATCGTTAAATATGCTCAGAAATATGCTTTGGCAGTTAAGGCTAAAGGTTTATATGACGGAATTAAGAACGTAGTAGATTTCATCCGTGAAGATTATGCAGCAATTGAGAATCAGGCAAGATTATCAAAAGAGCAGATCGAGCACAATATCACAATTATGAAGACCAACATGGTTAGGGATATCGAGCAGTCATATGAAGAATATATCTCCAATATGACAACAGAGAATATGGTATTCCAGATTGATGATATTAACCAGCTTTATACTGTAATGGGTAACAGACAGATTCAGGCTTCAAAGATTGCTGACAAGATGAAATGGATTGCACTTCGTCCTGAAGTATTCGAAGAGAAGAACTCAATTATTCGTGAAGAACTGAACCGTTATTTACAGGAAATCGATGACAGCTACAAGAATAACCGTGGGCGTATTTTACAGCAGCAGATTGATGAACTTAAGGGAATCATCATCAAGAAGATTACAGGATACAAGGGTATTGATGAAGAACTTATTCGTAGAATTGCCAATGTATCTGATACACAGATTCCACCATCAAGACTTAAAGCTCTTAAGATGGATGATTACATGAAGCAGAAAGCTATCTTTGTATTCTCCATTAATGATAAGAAGTCATATAAGAACGACGTTGAAACAATGTTTGCTAATACAACAAAGATTCAGTTCGATTCTTATATTGCAGAAATCATTGAAGTAGCCAAGACCAAGTGTGCAGAGCTTGTTCAGGAGTTCAAGAATAATATTGATATTATTTCAAGTAACTTAGAGCTTCTTATTAACGATGAGAAGAAGGCTAGCGAAGAGCAGGCTAAGGCTAAATCAGTTATTGAACTTGTAGATCAGAAAGACCTTGAACTTAATAATAAGATTTGGGGTGAAGATAAGATTAAGAAGACTGAAGACATCCTTACAGGTGATGTAAGCGCTGTTCTTTCAGGTAGTGATAAGAAGGAAGAAGCAGAGGCTCCTGCAGTTCCTGAAACATCTGGTGAGGCTGAGAAGGCTGCTGAGAATGCAGAGGCTGAAAAGGCTGAGACAGTTAAGGCTGAGGCAACTGAGGCTGCTGATGCTGAAAAGGCCGTTGATGCTGAAAAGGCTGCAGAAGTTAAAGAGGAAGCTGCTGAAATTCAGAAACCTTCAGAAACTACTCCTGGATTTAAGCCAATAGAGGCTGAGGAGAAGAAAGAAGAGGTTAAGGAAGCGGTAGTTGAAGCGCCTGTAGAAGAGAAGAAACCTACTTTCAAGCCACTTGATCAGCAGGGATTAGGTAATCAGGATAACTAATTAAATAGTAAATGAATTAAATATTAGAAAACCCTCCACGTTGGTGGAGGGTTTTTGCGTTAGGAGATGCATTGGGGACGGGGTAAAATGCATCCGGGCGATGCAGTGGTGGAGCGTGCTTTGCTTGAATGGGCGAATAGATGCATATGGGACGGGGTAAAGTGCATCCGGACGATGCAGTGGTGAGTGGGCTTTGCTTGAATGGGCGAAGGACGGGCACGGACAATACGAAGTATGGGAAATGGGGGAGTTGAACGCATGGAGCGGGCTGCGTCTGTGGGAGGCGAGGCTTGGTCGATGAGAAAGAAGAGGGAGCGGGAGATGCATTTTACCCCGTCCCCAATGGCACATCACCAATGCATCATAAAGAAAAAGACCTGCAGTAGCAGGTCTTTCTCTTTAAAGTGGATGTTATTATTTGTATAATTCAACCAATTTCTGTAAGTGGTCATATCTTGCCTTAGCAGCGTCCTCTGATGCAGCGAATAACTTCTCTGCTCTTTCAGGGAATGGCTTGATAAGACGTGTATAACGAGCTTCGTTATTAAGGAACTCCTGATATGTACCATCACCTTCCTTAGATGTAAGAGTGAATGGATTCTGACCAGCTGCCTTCTTAGCAGGATCAAATGTGAAGAGGTTCCAGTAACCAGCCTTAACAGCTTTCTTCATTTCATCCTGGCAGTGGTTCATACCACCCTTAGCGATACCGTGAAGTTCGCAAGGAGCGTAACCAATGATGAGTGAAGGACCGTTGTATGCTTCAGCCTCAGCGATAGCCTTAACAGCCTGTGCCGGGTTAGCACCAAGTGCGATCTGAGCAACATATACATAACCGTAGCTCATAGCGATCTCTGCAAGAGACTTCTTGCTGATTTCCTTACCAGCTGCAGCGAACTGACAAACTTCACCGATATTAGAAGCCTTGGATGCCTGTCCACCAGTATTTGAATACATTTCTGTATCGAATACCATGATGTTTACGTTCTCGCCAGAAGCGATTACGTGATCAAGACCACCAAATCCGATATCGTATGCCCATCCGTCACCACCGAAGATCCAAACAGATTTCTTTGATAAGTAATCTTTCTTAGCAAGAACTTCTTTAGCAAGAGCATTATCTGATTTCTCAAGTTCTGCAATAAGCTTCTCAGCGTCAGCTGCGTTAGCCTTTGTGTCATCCTTTGTAGCAAGGAATGCATCAATAGCACCAGCAAGTTCAGCTGAAGCAGAACCCTTGAGTTCTTCTAACTTAGCGATTGCCTGGTCTCTGATAACTTTCTGTCCTAAATACATACCGAAGCCGTGCTCAGCATTATCTTCGAACAATGAGTTAGACCATGCAGGACCCTTCTTGGAATCCTTGTTAACAGTATATGGTGATGTAGCTGCAGGGCCACCCCAGATAGAAGAGCATCCTGTTGCATTTGAGATATACATATGCTCACCAAATAACTGTGTGATTAATCTAGCATAAGATGTTTCTGCACAACCTGCACATGATCCTGAGAACTCAAGAAGTGGCTGATTGTACTGTGAATTGATAGGTGTAATACCCTTATCAAGAGCAGGCTTTAATTCCTTGCGGCCTACGTTAGCAACTAAGTAATCGAATACTGGCTGCTCAGCTGCCTGTGATTCCTGAGGAACCATCTTAAGAGCTTCATTAGGCTTAGGACAAACAGTAACACATTCGCCACATCCCATACAATCAAGTGGTGATACAGTCATTGTATACTTCATTGTTGCATCATTAGCATGCTTTGAATCTGCAAGTTTGATATTTGAAGGAGCTGCCTTAACTTCTTCATCTGAAAGAATGAATGGACGGATAGTAGCATGTGAACATACGAATGCACAGCTGTTACACTGAGCACATGCTTCAGGGTTCCATTCAGGAACCATAACTGCAGTTCCTCTCTTCTCGTAAGCAGAAGCACCTGTTTCGAACTGACCATCTGCGATATCCTTGAATGCAGATACTGGTAAGCTGTAACCATCCATTAAGCCGATAGGATCAAGAAGCTTGTTAACCATATCAACTGTAGCAGGTCTTCCTTCTCTCTTGATTTCTTTCTTTTCTTCTGTAGCATTAGCCCAATCAGCAGGAACTTCTACTTTGTGAATAGCATCTACACCGGCATCAATTGCCTTGTAGTTCATTTCAACAACAGCGTCACCCTTCTTGGAGTATGACTTCTTAGCTGCCTGCTTCATGTAATCAACAGCTTCCTCGATTGGCATAACGTTAGCAAGTTTGAAGAATGCTGACTGTAAGATAGTATTTGTTCTCTTACCCATACCAATTTCGATAGCCTTGTCAATAGCGTTAATTGTATATAACTGAATGTTGTTCTTAGCGATATACTGCTTAGCTTCAGCTGGCATATGCTGATTAAGTTCTTCATCAGACCACTGGCAGTTAATCATGAAGATTCCGCCTGGCTTAACATCCTGAACCATCTTGTAGCCTTTAACAACATAAGATGGGTTATGGCATGCTACGAAGTCAGCCTGATTGATGTAGTATGGGCTCTTGATTGGCTTGTCACCAAAACGAAGATGGGAGATAGTGATACCACCTGTCTTCTTAGAGTCATACTGGAAGTATGCCTGGATATATTTGTCTGTGTGGTCACCAATAATCTTTGTAGAGTTCTTGTTAGCACCAACAGTACCGTCACCACCCAAGCCCCAGAACTTGCACTCTACTGTACCCTTAGCGGATGTAATAGGAGCTGGCTTAACTTCTGGTAAGCTTAAGTTTGTAACGTCATCAACGATACCGATTGTAAATCTCTTCTTAGGAGCATCTTTCTCAAGTTCTGTATAAATAGCGAAGATAGATGAAGGACATGTATCCTTGCTACCTAAACCGTAACGACCTGCTGAAACGAGGATGTCATTAAGTCCTGCTTCACGAAGAGTAGTAGCGATATCAAGGTATAATGGCTCACCAAGTGAACCTGGCTCTTTAGTTCTGTCTAATACAGCAATCTTCTTAACTGTCTTAGGAAGAACTTTAAGGAATGCGTTAGAAACCCATGGACGATATAATCTTACTTTAATAAGACCAACCTTCTGACCTGCAGCTGTTAAGTAATCAATTACTTCTTCAGCTACGTCACATACAGAACCCATGGCAACGATTACTCTGTCTGCATCAGCAGCGCCATAGTAATTGAAGAGGTCATAATCTGTACCGAGCTTCTCGTTAATCTTCTTCATGTATTTCTCTACAACAGCTGGAAGAGCATCGTAAACTGAGTTACAAGCTTCTCTGTGCTGGAAGAATACGTCATCATTTTCATGTGAGCCTCTCATTGCTGGATGCTCTGGATTAAGTGCATGCTGTCTGAATGCTTCAACTGCATCCATGTTGCACATTTCTTTAAGGTCTTCATAGTCCCATAATTCGATCTTCTGGATCTCATGAGATGTACGGAAACCATCGAAGAAGTTAAGGAATGGAACCTTTCCTTCAATAGCTGCAAGGTGAGCAACAGGGCTTAAGTCCATAACTTCCTGTGGATTGGACTCAGCGAGCATAGCGAAACCTGTCTGACGGCAAGCGTATACGTCACTGTGATCACCAAAGATATTAAGTGACTGTGTAGCAACGCATCTTGCGGATACATCGAATACACAAGGTAATTGTTCAGCAGCAATCTTGTACATGTTAGGGATCATAAGAAGAAGACCCTGAGATGCTGTGAATGTTGTTGTGATAGCACCAGCTGCAAGAGAACCATGAACGGTACCAGCTGCGCCAGCTTCTGATTGCATTTCGGTTACCTTAACTGTGTTACCGAAAATGTTTTTTCTACCTTCTGCAGACCACTGGTCAACATAGTCGGCCATAGGGCTTGAAGGTGTGATAGGATAGATACCTGCAACTTCTGTGAAAGCATAAGCTACATGAGCTGCGGCGGTATTACCATCCATTGACTGTTTGATTCTAGCCATATTAGTAACATCCTCCTTTAATTTTGGGCGCAAAAAAAGCGCCTGACTATTTAAAATTATAATATGAAAGGGGGTTTTTGTAAACACCAAAACCCCCATAGTTTCCTTAATTATATGTAAAATATAACCCACTAATTTAGTGGGTTATTAAGCATTAAAATATAGTTTATGTTCATTTCCTGTAAGCGCTTGCAAAATCGCCGCCACCGAATTCTCCTCAGCCTCAATCACATTGACTGCCTCATGTATCAGCCACAGATAGTGCGCATCCGAATCATTGATGGCATTGCATTCTTTAAGATAAGGATTGATTTTGTACATTTGTTCAAGATTGTCCTTATTAGCAATCTCAAAACATGTGAACCTGGAACCTTCCGGAACGAAGCCAAGCTGAGATGTGACAGAATCAGAAGGCTTATCTATATGAGCCGGAATCATAATTCCATTAAAAGAGTGCACCAGGTCATAACTTTCAGTAAAAGATATATCCGTAGCCGCCAATAGGAGGTGATCCACAGTTCCAATCTGCTCATCTTTTTCATTCATGATAATCTGGTCGCCGAATCTTAAAGTATCATTCGGAATAGGTAACTGATGCTCCTCAACATAGGCATCAAATCTCATTGCATCTTCTAATGTATAAAAAAGACAAACCACATGAACTTCTTCAGAGGTGGTAAGTTCCATCCCAGGAATTACCGTAATTCCATACTCGGCTGCAATTTTAGTGACAGCGGGGCAGTTTTTGCACGTGTTGTGATCAGTAAGTGCAATAACATTTAACTCTTTTAAAGCGCACATTCCCACAATGTTCCCGGGCGTGTTGTCATTATCGCCGCAGGGCGAGAGGCAGGAGTGCATATGTAAATCATAATAGAATTTACTCATTATGTCTTACCTTAAAGAATCAATTAATTTTGCTGCATCATAAATAGGAAGTTCTGTGGTGAATACAGCCACATCTTCGGAAGCCGCCTTGGCCTTAAGGGTATCGTCCATGGTTACGCCTTCAGCCAGCACGATGCAGGATACATCAGTTAAAGTTGCAACTGCAAGAGTGTTGACATTACTCATAACTGTAACCCAGCATGAGCCTGAAGGAGCCTTGCCCATTGCGATTGACAAAAGGTCGCAGCAGAAGAGTTTGTCAACATCCTTATCAAGTGATACTGATGGTGTCAAAAGTGTAAAATTCCCGTCTTTACTAATATCAGATACTTTCATTTATCCAAACCTCCAAAATTTAATCGCCGCTGATGATGGAAATATCATCAGATAATTTATTGATGTATTCTCTTAAAATATGTATACAGTCTCGTTTCTTTGCAACGCCTCTTACGATGTCTTCAGCAAGGGCCTTACAGGTAGGAGCGCCGCAACAACCACAGTCAAGACCCGGGAACTCTTCGCAAAGGGCATCAATCTGTGCCATCTTCGCCATGCTTTCCTTAAGATTGTCTGCAAGTTCAAATACAGGCTCATATTCAACGTCGCTGGTCCAGGTTGTCTTATCGTCATCAACCTCATCGTGCGGAGCAGTAACAGGAAGATATTTCCTGATATGCTGTAATTTGGCCTTGGCAGCAAAAGGATTCTCGACTGTCATTACGCCGCCTACGCAGCCGCCGTTACAAGCATTAAGTTCTATAAATTCCAAATCCTTATTGAACTTGTCATCCTCTAAATCTTCCAAAACAGAAATGACATTGCCGATACCATCAGCTGCCACATAGGAATCGGAGAGAAGGCCTGCAGCCTCGCCGCCGGTGATACCCCAGGAGATGCCGATTTTGCCAGATCTTACAAGGTCTTCAGGATTAGCGGCAACCTCTGTCATTGCACTGATTAAGGCAGGATAGATATCCTTGATTGCAAGAACATGGTCGATGTCGCTCTTTTCATATCCTATAGGATTCTTCGCAGCCGTAACCTTGGATGGACAAGGAGATAAGAAGAAAATACCTATTTCCTCGCTCTTTAATCCGGTCTCATCCATTGCAATCTGTCTTGCAAGCTTTGCCGCGAGTTCAGCCGGCGTAATAAGTGGAAGAAGATTATCCACAAGATTAGGAAATCTCACCTGCACAAGCCTTACAACAGTAGGACATGCGGTACTTATGACAGGCCACTTGTCACGGTTTTCGGCAATATATTCTCTTGATTTCTCGGAAATGATTTCTGCCGCTGCAGATACTTCGAATACATCATCAAAACCAAGTTTCTTAATGCCGGTAAGAATGATATTTACATCATCAAGATGATTAACCTGGGCATAAAGAGACGGAGCCGGAAGAGCAACTGTATACTTATACTGCTTGATCGCATCAATAAAATCTCTTTTGGCTTTCTTGGCATGATGAGGGCAGATTCTGATACACTCACCACAATCAATACATTTGTTTTTTGTTATAACCGCTTTGTTGTTTCTTACTCTGATTGCCTGGGTAGGACAGTGCTTGATGCAGTTGGTACAGCCCTTGCACTGATTCTCCAGAAGGTAAACAGAGTTATCATATGAATTATCCAAAATTGTAACCCCCAATAAAGATAATTAGTATGTTTTATAAATTGATAGTCATTACAACTGTAGTTCCAACACCAATCTCAGTTGAAATATCGATGGTGTCAGAATTCTTCTTCATATTAGGAAGACCCATACCTGCGCCAAATCCCAGATTACGCACATTGTCAGGAGCAGTAGAGAAGCCGGCCTGCATAGCCTTGTCGATATCAGGAATGCCTGGACCTCTGTCTGCCAGGGTCATTGTGATTTGTTCCTCACTGATTGTAACGGTAATCTCGCCGCCATATGCATGAATAACCATGTTGATCTCACCTTCATAAAGGGCGATGGCAACTCTTCTTATTACATCAGGTGATACCCCGAGCTGCTTGAGTTTCTTCTTAACATCAGAAGAAGCTTCCCCCGCTCTGGTAAAATCCTCGTTGCTTACTTGATATTTTAATTCCATAAGATTAGGCATCCATTTTACCTCCTCTTAATCCGCTTTCATATAAAAGACCGCAGGCAGAAAACATTCTGTGACCTGTGGAAAGAATAGGAAGATTATTCTCCTTAGCCATTTCAATCATGGCTTCATCAGGCTTCTTGCCCCTTACGAAAATAATGCAAACGATATCCATCATATCAGCTGTTCTGATAACCTGTGGGTTGCAAAGTCCGGTAAGAAGAGCGCAGCTTGTCTTGGCAAAGGCAAGAACATCGCTCATCATGTCTGAACCGCAGGCTGTGCGAACTTCTACATCCAGCAAATCCTCGCCGGTTATAACTTCGCAGTCTAAAAGATTCTTTATTTCACCAACTGTCATTTGTTCCTCCATAAAAAATAACTGTAAAATCCCCGCCAAACTCTTTTTTGGCATACAAAAATACATATTAATTATATCACAAGAGCGGTGCTTTTCAACAAATTAGACAAAAAATAATAAATATTTAATTAGTTTTATGTAGAAAATTGATAAAAAATGGGATAGAATATATTTGCACGATTTTAGCAACTTAACATACCAGTTTAGTGTGTAGATATATATTTTATATTATGATAAAATGGTCGAAGGTTTGACTAGATTGTTGCAAGGTGCTTGCAACTTTTAGTATATATTTATTTGTTAAAAAAATATCAAGGAGGTTTTTTAAGGATGAGTTCAAAGAAGACAGCAATTCCTTTTACAGGAACAAAAGAGCAAGAAGAAAAACTCATGCAAGTCATCGCTGAACACAAGGATCTGAAGGGCGCTTTAATGCCTGTAATGCAGAAGGCTCAGGATATCTACGGATATCTTCCTATCGAAGTACAGACAATGATTGCGGATGGTCTTGGCGTACCTTTGGAAAAAGTGTATGGTGTTGCAACATTCTATTCACAGTTCTCCCTTAATCCAAAGGGCAAGTATCAGATTTCTGTATGTTTAGGTACAGCCTGCTACGTTAAGGGTTCTGGTGATGTTTATTCCAAGCTTGAGGACGTTCTTGGAATCAAGGGTGGAGAGTGCACCCCTGACAGAAAATTCTCATTGGATGCATGCCGTTGCGTCGGAGCATGTGGTCTGGCTCCAGTTATGATGATCAACGATGAAGTTTATGGTCGTCTTACACCTGACCAGATTCAGGGAATCATTGATAAATACAATGATTAATTAATGTACTGTTATATAATCGGGGTACTTGGTTATGATGTCAGAAATTGCCATGAGCGTTTTGGATGTTGCTGAGAATTCAGTAAGAGCAAAGGCTACATGGGTACGTATCGAAGTTTTGGTAGATGAAGCAGCGGATTCGCTTATTGTTTCCATAGAAGATAATGGCTGCGGTATGAGTGAAGAACAGGTCAGAAAAGTTTCTGATCCATTCTTTACCACAAGAACCACAAGAAAAGTTGGTCTTGGGGTGCCATTCTTTAAGGAAGCATGTGAGTGTACCGGCGGGGATTTTACAATCGAGTCTAAAGAGGGGGTTGGAACCAAGTTCACTGCCAGATTTGTTTTATCACATATCGACAGAATTCCTCTTGGAGACATAAACGGAAGTATACATCAGCTGGTGACTTTCAGGGAAGAAATCAACTGGATATACAGATACAAATTTAATGATAAGGAATTCACCATGGATACTGCAGAATTCAGGGAAGTATTAGGTGATATTTCATTTAAGACCAAAGATGTTTCAGATTATATAATGGAATATTTAAACGAAAACAAATTCTCCGTAGATGGCGGAAGAGACATTTAATGAAAATAATTAGGAGGAAAGCATAATGAAATCTCTTGAAGAATTAAAAGCTATTAGAGAGAAAATGCAGAGCCAGGTAGTCTTAAGAACTGAGAGCGAAGCTGAAACAAGAGTTGTAGTTGGTATGGCTACATGTGGTATCGCAGCTGGTGCTCGTCCAGTATTGGTTGCATTATCAAATGCAGTTAATGAAAAAGGACTTGAAGGCGTATCTGTAACTCAGACAGGTTGTATCGGTTTATGTCAGTATGAGCCAATCGTTGAAGTAATTCAGCCTAACAAAGAAAAAGTTACATATATTCATATGACACCTGAGAAGGCTCTTGAAGTTGTTGATCAGCATCTTGTAAGAGGCCAGGTTGTTGAGAAATATACAATTGGTACAGAATTAAAATAAATTGAGGAGGACAAATTAATGTATCGTTCACATGTATTAGTATGCGGTGGTACAGGTTGTACTTCCTCAGGAAGTCAACAGATCATCGATGCATTCGAAAGCGAGATCAAGAAGAATGACCTTGCTGAAGAAGTTGCAGTAGTACGTACAGGTTGCCACGGTTTATGTGCACTTGGTCCAATCGTACTTATTTATCCGGAAGGATCTTTCTACTCAATGGTTAAGCCGGAAGACGTTGCTGAAATCGTTTCAGAGCATCTTTTAAAGGGTAGAGTAGTTACAAGGCTTTTATATCAGGAAACAGTTAAGGAAGAAGAAGTTGTTCCTCTTGCTGAAACAGGTTTCTATAAGAAGCAGATGAGAGTTGCTCTTCGTAACTGTGGTGTTATTAACCCAGAAAACATTGAAGAGTATATCGCAGTTGATGGTTATCAGGCACTTGGTAAAGTTTTAACTGAGATGACACCTGAAGATGTAATCCAGACACTTCTTGATGCAGGTCTTCGTGGCCGTGGTGGTGCTGGTTTCCCTACAGGTCAGAAGTGGAAACTTGCCAGAACTTTGGTTCCTGATGCAGATCAGAAATATGTATGTTGTAATGCCGACGAAGGTGACCCGGGTGCATTCATGGATCGTTCAGTACTTGAAGGTGATCCACATGTTGTACTTGAAGCTATGGCAATTGCAGGTTATGCAATTGGTGCTAACCAGGGTTATATCTACGTAAGAGCTGAGTATCCTATCGCTATTGAAAGATTACAGATCGCAATCGGACAGGCCAGAGAATACGGCTTACTTGGTAAGGATATCTTCGGAACAGGCTTTGATTTTGATATCGACTTAAGATTCGGTGCTGGTGCATTCGTTTGTGGTGAGGAAACAGCCCTTATGACTTCTATCGAAGGTAACAGAGGTGAGCCTCGTCCACGTCCACCATTCCCAGCTGTTAAAGGTTTATTTGCTAAGCCAACAGTACTTAACAACGTTGAGACATATGCTAACATTCCACGTATCATTTTAAATGGTGCTGAGTGGTTCGCATCAATGGGTACAGAGAAGAGCAAGGGTACAAAGGTATTCGCTCTTGGTGGAAAGATTAACAACACAGGTCTTGTAGAAGTTCCTATGGGTACAACACTTCGTGAAGTTATTGAGGATATCGGTGGTGGTATTCCTAATGGCAAGAAGTTCAAGGCTGCTCAGACAGGTGGTCCTTCAGGTGGATGTATCCCAGCAGAGCACTTCGATATTCCTATTGATTATGATAACCTTATTGGTATCGGTTCCATGATGGGTTCTGGTGGACTTATCGTTATGGATGAAGACAACTGTATGGTTGATATCGCTAAGTTCTTCTTAGAGTTCACTGTAGATGAGTCTTGTGGTAAGTGTACACCTTGCCGTATCGGTACTAAGAGATTATATGAAATGCTTGATAAGATTACTAAGGGTCAGGGTACCTTAGAAGACTTGGACAAGATGGAAGAGTTATGCTACTACATCAAGGCTAACTCACTTTGTGGTCTTGGTCAGACAGCTCCTAACCCTGTTCTTTCAACACTTCGTTACTTCAAAGATGAGTATGTTGCTCACGTAGTTGACAAGAAGTGTCCAGCAGGCGTATGTAAAGATCTTCTTTCATTCTCTATTGATAAAGAGAAGTGTGTTGGCTGTGGTATGTGTGCTAAACAGTGTCCTGCTTCAGCTATCTCAAAGACAGATTATATCGCTCCTGGTAAGAAACTTCCTGCAATGGCAATTGACACATCCAAGTGTGTTAAGTGTGGTGCATGTATGTCAACATGTAAGTTCAAAGCTATTTCTAAAGGGTAACAAAAGTAAAAGATTTTACAGGGAAGCCTGTTAAAAGGCTTAAGGATATTATTTAGGAGGTAAATTTAATGGAAACCGTTAAAGTTAAAATAAATGGTGTTGAAGTAGATGCACCTAAAGGCTCTTCCATATTAGCAGCAGCAAAGCTTGCCGGAATCGATATTCCTACTTTATGTTACTTAAAGGAAATCAATGAAATCGGCGCTTGTCGTATCTGTATGGTAGAAGCTAATGAAGGCAGAGGCCCTAGACTGGTAGCTGCTTGTGTATATCCTGTTTCAGAGGGTATGGAAGTAAGCACAAATTCACCAAAGGTATTGGAAAGCAGAAAGAAAACACTTCAGCTTATCTTATCTGACCATGATAAGAAATGTTTATCATGTGTACGTAGTGGTAAGTGTGAACTTCAGAAGCTTTGCAAAGACTATGGCGTAGATGATGAGAATAAGTACGAAGGCGTTGTAAACGAATTCGAACTTGATGAATCTGCAGCACATATGGTAAGAGATAACAACAAGTGTATCAATTGCCGTCGTTGTATCGCAGTTTGTGAGAAGAATCAGGGTATTGGCGTTATCGGCGCTAATAACAGAGGTTTCATCACAGAGATTTCTTCTCCATTTGGTATGGGACTTGCTGAGACAGCCTGCGTATGCTGTGGTCAGTGTATCGCTGCTTGTCCTACAGGTGCTATTTATGAGAAGTCTGATATTGATAAGATCTTAGCAGCTATTGCAGATCCTGAGAAGCATGTTGTTGTTCAGACAGCTCCTGCTGTTAGAGCAGCACTTGGTGAAGCATTTGGTCTTCCAATCGGAACAGGTGTTGAAGGCAAGATGGTTGCAGCTCTTAGAAGAATCGGATTCGAGAAAGTATTCGATACAGATTTTGCAGCTGACGTAACAATTATGGAAGAAGCTCATGAGCTCTTAGACAGAGTTAAAAATGGTGGTGTACTTCCAATGATTACATCTTGTTCACCAGGATGGATTAAATATTGTGAGCATTACTATCCAGATCAGCTTGAGCACTTATCATCATGTAAGTCACCTCAGCAGATGTTTGGTGCAATTCTTAAAACATATTACGCACAGAAGATGGGCTGGGATCCTAAGTCAATCGTATCTGTCAGCGTAATGCCATGTACAGCTAAGAAGTTTGAAATTGGTCGTGAAGATCAGAGCGCTGCTGGTGTTCCAGATCTTGATTACACAATGACAACAAGAGAACTTGCAAGATTAATTGAGAGATGTTCAATTAACTTCCTTGCTCTTCCAGATGAGACATTTGATGATCCTATGGGTGAGAGTACAGGTGCTGCAGTTATCTTCGGTGCAACCGGTGGTGTTATGGAAGCAGCTCTCAGAACAGCTGTATGGAAACTTACAGGCGAGACAAATGACAGCCCAATCGAATTCAAGGAAGTTCGTGGTATGGAAGGCATCAAGGAAGCTACATACAAAGTTAACGATCTTGAAGTTAAGGTTGCTATCGCTTCAGGTCTTGCTAATGCCAAGGTTATCATGGATAAGATCAGAGCCGGCGAAGCTGATTACGTATTCGTTGAAGTTATGGCTTGCCCAGGCGGCTGTATCAACGGTGGTGGACAGCCACAGGTACCTGCACACATCCGCAATTTTGTTGACTATCGTTCACTTCGTGCAGGTGCATTATACAAATATGATGAGACTATGCCTGTTCGTAAGTCACATGAGAACAAATCTGTACTTAAGTTATATGAAGAGTTCTTCGGTGAACCAAACAGCCATAAAGCACATGAAGTTTTACATACAACCTATGTAAAGAGAAAAATTCATGAGATTTAATTAACCTTAAAAACCTTGTATTTTATATAATTTTTAATGCATATCTCAGCGGAGATTATTCTCCGCTGAGTTTTATGCGTTATTAAGAACGTTATTATTAATTGACTATTAGTTGGTATTTAGTTTTAATCTGGGGAGCGTTATTATGATAAAGAAAAGGTTGGTTACAATATTACTTGCTTTATCATTAGCATCAGCCATGTTTATTAGCGGATGTGAAGATGAAGTTTCTGATGTTACTGAAACTGAAGTAGTTGAGACTGTTGAGGAAACAGTGGATGAAACTACAGAAGAAACAGATACAGTTGATGAAGATGAAAATGATTCAGCAGATAATGCTGATGAAACAATAAATGATACTGCCAAGGAAGATGTTGATAATTCCGAGGCTGATAAAGAAGAGACAAAAGAAGACAATGCTGAGAAAAAGGAAGAAGAAGCATTCCATGTTGAATCAGCAGATATTCTTATGTTTGTAAAAAAGGCCGTTAATGTTCGTACTGGCCCTAATACCAATTATGAGAGAATTGGTTCACTTGAAAAAGGAACAGATGTTGAAGTTACAGGCGTAGCTGATACAGGATGGTACAGAATTAAATATAATGGACAGGTTGGATATGTTTCCAACAAATTCCTTATAACAGAGGAAGAATATAAAGTTTTGGAGACTGCAGAGAATGCAGCCAAAGAAGCTGCCAAGGAAGCAACAAAACTTGTTGAGCAGGGTAATCTCGAAATAAGTTCTACTGATGCCCAGAAGATGGCTCAGGATATTATCTCACAGGAGACTAATCTTACACCTGAACAACAGCAGCAAATTATAGATGACATTGCAGCCAAGATAGAGCAGTCAGTTAAGGAAGCTGCAGCGCAGGCTCAGCAACAGCAGGAACAGCAGACACAGGCTGCAAGTGCAGGTACCGATACAGGAAGAGTTGTTGCTCTTTGTAATGAATACAGAGCCAATGCAGGACTTGGCGGATTAACTGAAGATGCCACGCTTGATGCCATGGCAGCTCAGAGAGCACAGGAAATCGCCCAGTCATTTAGTCATACAAGACCTGACGGAAGAGACTGTTCATCAATATATGATGATTATGGATATTCCTGGATGGCTTGTGGAGAGAATATTGCAGCAGGACAGACATCTGCTGATGAAGTTATGACAAGCTGGATGAATTCAGAAGGTCATAAAGCAAATATACTTAGCGGGAATTTTGGCCGAATAGGAGTTGCATGCTATTCAGATCCTAATAGCGCATACGGATACTATTGGGTTCAGGTATTCTCGAACTAAAAAGAAAGTTGTTAAGGAGACTAAGCAGAATGAAACAATTTACATCAGATGAACTCAGAAAGACATGGAAAAAGTTCTATATCGAGAGAGGTCATGTTGACGTTGGAGCTGTATCTTTGGTATCAGATGGTTCCACAGGAGTACTTTTTAATGTTGCAGGTATGCAGCCTTTGATGCCTTACCTTCTTGGTGAGAAGCATCCAATGGGAACCAGACTTTGCAATGTGCAGGGTTGTGTTCGTACCAATGATATTGATTCAGTTGGTGACAAGAGCCACGTAACATTCTTTGAAATGATGGGCTCATGGAGTCTTGGAGATTATTTTAAGGAAGACAGATGTAAATGGAGTTATGAACTTTTAACTGAAGTATTCGGATTTGATGCTGATCATCTTGCAGCTACTGTTTTCGCAGGTGATGAGAATGCGCCGAGAGATGAAGAGGGTGCAGGATATCGTATCGCTTCAGGTTTTAAGAAGGAGAATATTTATTATCTTCCTGCAGAAGATAACTGGTGGGGACTTGAATATGGTCCATGTGGTCCTGACTCTGAAATGTTCTATATTGCAGATGTTCCGGATTGTGGTCCTAATTGTGGCCCTGGCTGCAGCTGTGGTAAATACACCGAGCTTGGTAATGACGTATTCATGCAGTATGAGAAACTTAAAGATGGCTCTTTAATTCCTCTTAAGCAGAAGAATGTTGATACTGGATGGGGTCTTGAGAGAAACCTTGCATTTTTAAACGGAACAAAGGATGTTTATAAGACAGACCTTTTTGCTCCTGTAATTGCAGCAATTGAGAAGGCTTCAAACAAGTCCTATGATGCAGATGATAATTATTCCAGGTCAATGAGAATCCTTGCTGACCACACAAGAACAAGCGTTATGCTTATTGGTGATGAAGCAAAGCTTCTTCCATCCAATGCAGGCGCAGGATATGTTCTTAGAAGACTTATCCGTCGTGCTGTTCGTCATGCAAGAATGCTTGAGCTTAAGAAAGAAGATATTCTTTCACTTGCTACAATTTATATTGATGAAATCTACAAAGAGAGTTATCCAAATCTTTCCAAAAACAGAGCTTTTGTGCTTGATGAACTTAAGAAAGAAATCGAGAGATTTGAATCTACACTTGAAAATGGTATGAAGGAATATAAGAAGATCCTTGATACAGCCAAGGCTGCAGGTTCAAAGGAAATCTCCGGTAAAGATGCTTTCTATCTTTATGATACATTTGGATTCCCATTTGAGTTAACTGAAGAACTTGCAGGGGAAGAAGGAATCGGAGTTGACCAGGATGGCTTTAAGGCTTCAATGGAAGAGCAGAAGCAGAAAGCACGTGAAGGACAGAAGTTCGCTGCAAAACTTGATTCTGACCTTAATATTTTTGATGAACTTGGTGATGATGTTAAGACTGAATTCATAGGTTATGATTCATTAACAGGTGAAGATATTATTGCAGGTATTGGTTCTGGCGATAAACTTGTTGATAAATTGAACAAGGGCGAAGAAGGAACAATCGTGGTTAAAACCACACCTTTCTATGCTACCATGGGTGGTCAGAAGGGTGACCTTGGTATTATTAAAACAGCTGATGGTGTATTCGAAGTTACAGATACAATAAAACTCCCTCATGACAGAGTAGGTCATGTAGGTAAATGTATCGAAGGCTCAATCGCTAAGGGTGCTAAGGCAGAACTTGCTGTCGATACTTTAATCAGATCATATACATGTAAGAACCATTCAGCTACACACCTTATGCAGAAAGCACTTCAGACTGTACTTGGCGATAATGTTCATCAGCAGGGTTCATACCAGGATAATGAGAGAACAAGATTTGACTTCTCTTATGGTCAGGCTATGACAAAAGAGGAAATTGCCAGGGTTGAAGATCTTGTAAATGAATGGATTCAGGCAGACTACCCTGTAATTACAAAGGTTTGCAACATTGAAGAAGCTAAACAGCTTGGTGCGATGGCATTATTCGGAGAAAAATACGGCGAAAGCGTAAGAGTTGTTATGATGGGTGATTCCAAGGAGTTCTGTGGTGGTACTCATGTAGCACATACAGGCGAAATCAGACTCTTCAAGATTCTCTCTGAAAGCGGTGTTGCAGCTGGCGTTAGAAGAATAGAAGCAGTTACCGGCGACAATGCTGTTAACTACTATAAGGATATGGAAGCTAAGCTATTTGAAGCCGCAGCTGTAGTTAAGAGTAATCCGGACGCACTTGCAGCTAAACTTAATTCAATGATGGCTGAGATTAAAGCTCTTAATTCAGAAATCGAATCTCTTAAGTCAAAGGCAGCCAAAGAGTCCTTAGGCGATGTTATGGACAATGTAACAGAGGTTAAGGGTGTTAAACTCCTTGCAGCCAGGTTATCAGGCGTTGATATGAATGCCCTTAGAGACCTGGGTGATCAGCTTAAGACAAAGCTTGGTGAAGGTGTTATTGTACTTGTATCTGAAACAGATGGCAAGGTTAATATCATGACAATGGCTACTGATGATGCAATTTCCAAAGGTGCTCATGCAGGCAACCTTATTAAGGCAATCGCTCCTAAGGTTGGAGGCGGCGGTGGTGGAAGACCTAATATGGCCCAGGCCGGCGGCAAGAATCCTGCAGGTATTGATGATGCAATTAATGAAGCCAGGGTTCAGCTTGAGGGTATGATTAAATAATAAGAAAGCATTGTTATTAAATAAAGCTTATAAATACAATATTCTTAGGTTAAAAAGTTATTGACGAGTTTGATTTATTCAGTTATAATAGGGATTGTGCGAAAGAAAACCTTACAGTCGGGCACGATTTTATGACTGAGAAGGAGGGTAGAAGAAGATGTCAAAAGTTGAAGTAAAAGATAATGAAACTTTAGATAGCGCATTACGTCGTTTTAAGAGAAGTTGCGCAAAACAGGGTATCTTACAGGAAATCCGTAAGAGAGAACATTACGAGAAGCCTAGCGTTAAGCGTAAGAAAAAGAGCGAAGCTGCTAGAAAGCGTAAATATAATTAATAAGTAAGATAAAGCCACATTTTGATAATGTGGCTTTTTTGTTCAAAAACAGTAAAGAGTGAGGGATAAATTGTATTTTAGGGAACATCCGGTGCTATATATAGTGATTGCTTTTGCTTTGCTATGTGTGGTTTTACTCGTTATAAACATAATAGATTTAAACAGATTTATAGTCAGAAAATATGTTATTAAGACAGCGAAGGTTGGGAAGGAAAAAAGAATAGTATTTCTTACGGATCTTCATCTTAAGAGTTATGGAGTAAATAACTCAAAACTTATTAAGGCTATAGATAAACTTAAGCCTGATTATCTGCTGTGCGGCGGCGACATGATAGTGGCGACTCCCGGAGTTGATAATAAGGCGGCTTTTGATTTGTTTAGGGAGCTGTCAAAGAAGTATAAGATTTATTATGCTTTGGGAAATCACGAATTCAGGGCTAAAATCTATCCTCAGAAATATGGGGAGATGTATCAGGAATTTGACAGCATTTGTAAGGAATGTGATATCAGGATTCTAAGTAATGAGAAACTTGAACTTGAGGATAATATAACTCTCTACGGCCTTGAGATAGCGCCTGATTATTATAAAAGATTCAGGGTTTATCCAATGGAAGACAGTTATATTGAATCAGTCCTTGGAGCAGTTGATAAGGAGAAGTTTAATATTTTACTTGCCCATAATCCTGATTACAGCGATAAATACGGCATATGGGGCTGCGATGTATCGCTTTCAGGCCATGTGCATGGCGGACTTATAAGACTGCCGTTTGTAGGCGGAATAGCATCTCCAAATGTAAGATTCTTCCCTAAATATAACGGTGGAATCTATACTGTTGGAAATACCAAAGCGGTGGTTAGCTGTGGGCTTGGAACACATACGCTGCCACTCAGGCTTTTTGACCCGGCTGAACTTACTTTACTTGTGTTAAAAGCCTAAAAATGGTATAATTAAATTTACCCTGCGTTAGAGTAGGAGTTGTTTATATAGGTGATTTTTAAATGGCATTAGAGGTTAAGTTAGAAGCATTTGAAGGACCACTTGATCTGCTTTTACATCTTATAGAAAAGAATAAAGTTGATATATATGATATTCCAATTGCTGAGATAACAAGACAGTATATGGAATATATTAAGGCCATAGAAACCGAGGATATGAACGTGATGAGTGAATTCCTGGTTATGGCTGCCACACTTCTTGATATTAAATGTAAGATGCTGCTTCCGGCTGAGGTTAATGAAGAGGGGGAAGAGGAAGACCCGAGAGCCGAGCTGGTTGAAAAACTTATTGAATATAAGATGTGTAAATATATGTCCATGGAACTTAAGGATATGAGATTCGATGCTGACAAGCATATGTATAAGAATCCGACAATTCCTAAGGAAGTCCTGGAATACAAGGCTCCTGTTGATTATGATGAACTGCTGGCTGATGCCAATCTTGAGGCTCTGAGCAGGATTTTTGAAGAGGTATTAAAAAGAGCCGAGGACAAAATCGACCCAATCAGAAGCAAGTTTGGCGAGATTAAGAAAGAGAATGTTGATCTTGAGAAGAAACAGGAAGTTGTTTTTGGATATTTAAGAAGTCATAAGCATTGTTCATTCAGAAATCTGTTGTCAGAACAACGAAGCAAAATGGACACGATTGTCACGTTCCTGATTTTGCTGGAACTTATCAAAATCAGCGCCGTTGTTGTTAAACAGGAATCTGAAAAAGATGATATCGATATTGAATGTGTAAATATTGATGATAATCTGGGAATGCTTTTGGAAAGTTGAGGTAATATAGTTTGGATAAAAAGGAAGCTTACGGTACAATTGAAGCCATACTTTTTGCAGTTGGAAACTCTGTGGAAATTGAAACAATTGCCACAGCTTTAGATGCATCTAAAGAAGAAGTTTTGGAATATATAGATGATATGCAGACTGAATATGCGAAGAAGAACAGAGGTATTCAGATAGTCAGACTTGAGAACAGTGTACAGCTCAGAACCAAGGATGATTATTATGATGCCCTTATTAAGGTGACCAACGTTCCGAAGAAGCAGACTCTGTCTGATTCAGCATATGAAGTATTGTCTATTGTGGCTTATAAACAACCTGTTACAAGAATGGATGTTGAGAAAGTCAGGGGGGTTAACTCAGATCACATCATTAACAGACTGGTAGAATTGTCACTTATTGAAGAAAAGGGAAGACTTAATGCTCCGGGTAAACCAATAGTATTCGGAACAACAGAGCAGTTCCTTCGTTCATTTGGGGTGGCATCCTTGGAAGAATTACCGGAAATGAGTAATGATATGATTGAAGAATTCAAGGTAGAAGCAGAAAAGGAAGTTGAAGTTAACCTGAAGATGGACGTGTAAGTTATGGAAGAAAGTAAAGAAAAAGAAGTTATTAAAGAAGTAAAATCAGACGACGCATCAAAAAGAAGAAAGAGAGTAAATGCAATAAAGAGAATCATAATTATTATGATTATCCTGGGGATTATTTTTCCAAATCTGATGTGCATGTATCTCTTTATCAAGATTGAGAGAATTAATTCAAGACTTGATGCAATTGATGTGGCTATTTCGGAAATCAATGATAAGTTTGTGGTTGAAGAAGTACAGACAGAAGAACCTGTTTATTATTCTCCTGAAAAACTCGAAGAACTGGTTATTCCTGTTGACAATGAAAATATTGTATCAGACAGTGAAATTTATGAAGGCAGAAAAAGAGTTTATTTAACTTTTGATGACGGCCCAAGCAAGTATACGGATGAGATACTTGATATTCTTAATGAATATAATATTAAGGCTACATTCTTTGTACTTGCCAAAGATGGATATGATGACCAGTATAACAGAATCGTAAGAGAGGGTAATACTCTTGCAATTCACTCATATTCACATGTTTATAATACAATTTATGCATCTGAAGATTCGTTCCGTGAGGACGTTACCGCAGTTGCTGATTATGTATATAATGTAACCGGACTTAAAGTGAAATTCTACAGATTCCCGGGTGGTTCATCCAACAGGGTATCAAGCGTTCCAACCAGCAGTTTTATCGATATACTTAATGAGAATAATCTGGTATATTATGATTGGAATGTGGCATCAGGTGATGCAGTATCAAATCCTTTAAGTGCCAGCCAGATTTATAATAATGTTATTAACGGATGTGCAGGCAGAGATGACTGTGTTGTACTTATGCATGATGCAGTAGGTAAACATTCAACAGTTGAAGCACTTCCTTCAATTATAGAGAAACTTCAGAGTGATGGAGCAGTATTCCTGCCTATTACTGAAGGAACTAATCAGGTTACTCATAAGATTAATGATTGACCTAAAGGAGTAAAAGATGGGATTTTTTAGCAATTTAAGAGAGGATATCGCTCAGGCAGTTAACGAACTTACTGAGGAGAATGCTGATAAGGAGATTAATGAGGCAAAAGAGCAGATAAGAATGGATCTTGAAGCCATGGAGGAGAAGGATTACTTCCAGATGCATGCTGAAAGTGTATCGGGTTATCAGGCTGAAGAGACAAACATTAATGGTATCAATGTTGCCATAACTCCGGAGACTGCAGTATCTACTGATAATACGGAAGAAGAAACAGAGATTCCTGAAGAAGAGCGCAAAATCGAAATTATTCCAAGAGATGTGGAAAATATCGAAGAGATAATGGATGAGCCTTTAGATAATGCCGGAGAACCTGCTCAGGCTGAAATGCAGAATACGGATGATATCCAAAACACAGATATGCAGGATGCAGCATATGCCGAAGATTCTTCACCTTCAGAAAACACAAATGAAGAATTCGTGGTTGAAACCACAAATGATACAGAAAATGCTAAAGAAGAAACTGATGATTCATTAGATGAACTTCTTGAATTTATCGATAATAACAGTATTGATGACTTACTTGTTCTTGATGGCGCAGATGAAAATGAGATGGAAGAAGTCAAGAATGAGTATGGTGAAATTAATACTGCAGATGAAGAAAGAATAAATGCAAGGATAGAAGAAACAATAGCCGAAGAGCAAAGAAGAGAAGAAGAAAAGAAGCAGGCTATTATGGAGTCGATGGCTTTAGAGAGAAAGAAATCCAAAGCCAGGCCATATACAGAGATTAAGAGTTCCAAAGAAAAGACAAAGGTTAAAGAGACTATGGATATAAGTCCTGAACATACAGTAATTACAACAGGTACAACCATTACAGGTGATATTAATTCAAACGGTGATGTGGAAGTTTACGGTGGTAAGGTTGTAGGTAAGATTGAATCCGAATGCAGGGTTATCGTAGGCGATAAGTCTGTTGTAATGGGTGATATCATTTCAAAGGGCGCCATTATTTCAGGCGCAGTTAAAGGCGATATTGATGTACACGGCACAGTTGTTCTTGAATCAACTGCCGTAGTATATGGTAATATTAAATCAGAATGTCTTGAGATTAACAGTGGCGCAGTAACTGAAGGCCTTTGCTCACAGTGCTATGCCAAGAATAATCCTAAAGATTTCTTTGATAAAATTTCCGAGTAGGGGGTATTTACATTGAAAAGAATTATGCTTAAATTAAGCGGCGAAGCCTTAGCCGGAGAGAAGAAGACAGGTTTCGACGAAGCAACATGTCTCATGGTTGCAAAGCAGGTTAAACAGCTTGTTGATGACGGTTATGAAATCGGCGTGGTAATCGGAGGCGGTAACTTCTGGAGAGGCAGAAGTTCAGAAAATATAGACAGAACCAAGGCAGATCAGATTGGTATGCTTGCAACTATTATGAACTGTATTTATGTTTCCGAGATATTCCGTTCAGTTGGCATGGATACAAATATTCTGACACCTTTCGAGTGCGGGACTTTTACCAAATTGTTCTCTAAGGACAGAGCAAATAAGTACTTTAAGAGAGGCAACGTGGTATTCTTTGCAGGCGGAACAGGTCATCCGTACTTCAGTACAGATACAGGTGTAATGCTTAGAGCAATTGAGGTTGAAGCAGACGTAATCTTACTTGCCAAGGCAATCGACGGCGTATATGATGACGACCCGAAGAAGAATCCGAATGCAAAGAAGTATGATGAGGTGACAATTGATGAGGTTATCGCAAAGAACCTTCAGGTTGTGGACATGACAGCATCAATCCTGGCAAGAGACAACCATATGCCAATGTGGGTATTTAGTCTTAATGAAGAAAATTCAATTGTTAATACAGTAAAAGGCAATTTTAACGGAACAAAAGTTATTACAAAATAGGGGGTTATTTATGAAAGAACAAGTTAAAGTTTATGATGAGAAAATGAAGAAGGCAGTGGATTTCCTTGCATCAGATTATCAGGCAATCAGAGCAGGAAGAGCCAATCCGCATATTTTGGACAAAATCACCGTCGATTACTACGGACAGCCAACACCACTTCAGCAGGTTGGTAATATCACAGTTCCAGAAGCAAGAATTCTTCAGATTGCACCATGGGAGAAGAGCCTTATTAAGAATATCGAGAAGGCACTCCTTGCATCAGATGTAGGAATTACTCCTTCAAATGATGGACAGGTTGTAAGACTTGTTTTCCCTGAACTTACAGAGGAAAGAAGAAAAGACCTTGTTAAGGAAGTTAAGAAAAAAGGCGAGGATGCCAAGGTTGCAGTTCGTAATATCAGAAGAGACGGCAACGATGCATTCAAGAAACTTGCTAAAACTGAGATTTCTGAAGACGAAATCAAAGGTCTTGAAGATGAACTTCAGAAGATTACAGATAAATATATCAAAGATATTTCTGATATGATTGACGCTAAGTCCAAAGAAATTATGACAGTATAAGAGGTTAAGTATGAGTGTACCTAATCATGTTGCGGTAATTATGGATGGAAATGGCAGATGGGCCAAGTCCAAGGGACTTCCTCGTAAAATGGGCCACGTTCAGGGCGGTAAGAATGTAGAAGATATGTTATATATTGCCGATGAACTTGGAATTAAGTATTTTACGGTATATGCTTTTTCCACTGAAAACTGGAAAAGATCTGAAGATGAAGTTTCGGCATTAATGACACTTCTTCGTTCATATCTTTCTTCAGGTTTTAAGAAGGCAGCAAAGAATAATGTTCGTATCCGTATTATCGGAGACAGAACAGGGCTTGCCAAGGATATTCAGGAATTAATTAATGATCTGGAAGAAAGCAGTAAGGACAATACAGGCCTTCAGTTCCAGATTGCCATTAATTACGGTTCAAGAGACGAGATAGTTCGTATGATGCGTTCCATGGCTCTTGAAATAGAAGCAGGTAATCTTTCATCAGATGATATAACTGAGGAATATGTTTCAAAGCATCTTGATACAGGAGATATTCCTGATCCTGACCTTTTAATCAGAACTTCAGGAGAGCAGAGATTATCCAATTTTCTTTTATGGCAGCTTGCATATACTGAATTCTATTTTACAGACAAACACTGGCCTGAATTTGATAAAGAAGAACTTATCAAAGCTATTGAAAGTTATTCTAAAAGAGACAGAAGATTCGGGGATGCAAAATAGGTTAAGATATGGCAGATGAAAGAAGTAAAAATACAATAAAGAAAAGAGTCATAAGCGGTCTTATTATATTTGCTTTAATCATAGTTTTCGGACTTGTTGGAAGCATTTATCTTGGGGTCGTTTTATGCGTTTTATCCTGTGTTGGATATGTGGAATTTACCAAGGCCACAAGCGTAAGGGAGAAAAAGGACAAAACCTGTTTTCTGGAAATTACCGGTGTGGTAACCATAGTCCTTTATTATGTGGCAATAATGATCAAGGACAGTATTTTGCCATGGAGCGAAACTGTTACAAAGTGGGCGGGAGAGACAGTCGGAGCTTTCAATAATTATACGACCGTGATTCTTTTTATAATTATCGTTGGCTTTCTGTTTATGCTTTTTGCCTATATCGGCAAGTTCCCAAGATATACCTATAATCAGGTAAGTGACGCATTCTTTGGAATTATATATGTAGGCGTAATGCTTTCATTTATCTATTTCCTTCGTCAGCTTCCGGGCGGACATGGAATGTTTATGTATGCCCTTATATTCATATGCTCAAATGGCTGTGATGTTATGGCATATCTTTTTGGAATGCTTTTTGGAAAACACAAATTATCACCAATTTTAAGCCCTAAGAAATCTATTGAAGGTGCAGTCGGAGGAACACTTAGTGCTTCAGCCGCAGGCGTTGTAACAGGCGTTATCTACTGTATGGTTTATGATAAATCCTGGTATTATGCCCTTATGTTTGGTGTGATCTGCTTTGCAGGAGCGATTGTTTCCCAGTGCGGAGACCTTACAGCTTCTGCCATCAAGAGAAACAGCGAGATTAAGGATTACGGCAATTCAATTCCGGGACACGGCGGGGTTCTGGACAGATTCGACTCGGTGATTTTTGTAGCTCCTGTTATTTATTCTCTTGCAATAATATTACTTCGTATAAAAGGATAGAAAAATGTCTCAAAATATTGTAATTCTTGGTTCAACAGGTTCTATTGGAACTCAAACTTTAACAATTGTTGATAATAATCCTGAGCTTAAAGTCATAGCACTTTCTGCTAACAGCAAAGTGGATATGATGGAGATGCAGGTGCGTAAATATAAGCCGTTCAAGGTTTGTATGTATAATGAGGAGGCGGCTAATGATCTGGCTGCGCGAATTAAGGACACCGACACCAAGGTTGTAAGCGGTATGGACGGCCTTATTGAAATAAGCACAATGGATGAGTGCGACACCGTGGTTACAGCCATTGTCGGAATGATTGGCATCAGACCTACGATTGCAGCAATTAAGGCGGGCAAAATCATCGCCCTTGCAAACAAGGAAACCTTAGTTACAGCAGGTCATATTATCATGCCTCTTTGCAGGGAGATGAATGTGCCGATTCTTCCAGTAGACAGCGAGCATAGCGCGATTTTCCAGTCAATGCAGGGTATGCCTAAAAACAGAATAGAGAAGATTTTGCTTACATGTTCAGGCGGTCCTTTTAGAGGAAAGACTTATGATGAACTTAAGACAATGACTCCTGAGAAGGCGCTTAAGCATCCTAACTGGTCAATGGGCAGCAAAATCACCATCGACTCAGCATCCCTTGTAAATAAAGGTCTTGAAATAATAGAAGCCAAGTGGCTTTTTGATACTGAAATAGATAACATTCAGGTTGTTGTTCATCCGCAGAGCATTATTCATTCCATGGTTCAGTATGTGGATGGTGGAATTATGGCGCAGCTTGGAACGCCTGATATGTGTCTGCCAATTCAGTATGCACTGTTTTATCCGGACAGAAAACCTATGAATGGTAAGAGAGTTGATTTCTTTGATCTTAAGGAACTTACATTCTTTGAGCCGGACAAGGAAACTTTCCTTGGACTTAAATATGCAATTGAAGCCGGCAGGAAGGGCGGAAGCCTTCCTACTGTATTTAATGCAGCTAATGAAAGAGCAGTTGCGCTTTTCCTTAAAGGTCAGATTGGATTTACAGAGATTTATGATATTATCAGAATGAGCATGGATGCACATAAGTTTATTGAGAATCCTACAGTAGAAGAGATTCTTCAGAGCGAAGCTGAAACTTATGAATTAATTGCTACTAAATATTAAGGAGCATAGATGGATATTTCAATTATCTGGACAATAATATCTTTTATCATAATCTTCATGGTTATCGTAATAGCGCATGAAGGGGGACACATGATAATTGCCAAGGCTAATGGTATTGATGTGGCAGAGTTTACAGTTGGTGTGGGCCCTAAGCTTTTTGGATTTCATATAAAAGATACATATTATTCCTTAAGAGCACTTCCTTTTGGCGGCGCCTGTATATTCGCAGGTGAAGATGAACTGGAAGATGATGAAGAGAAGGAAAAGGAAGAAAAAGAGAATATTGCCTTAATAGATGATAAGGAAAAAGGTTATTTCAAGAATGCGCCTGTTATGGCAAGAATTGCCACAGTCTTGGCAGGACCTGTAGCCAATGTGCTTTTAGCATATATCCTTGGACTCATCGTTGTTTTTGTATGCGGCGAGATTCTTCCGGTTATCGGAGATGTTGCAGAAGATTATCCGGCATATGAGGCAGGCCTCAGGGCAGGAGATAAAATCATCTCCATTAATGGCGAGAGAATTCTTAATTTCGATGAGATTCGTCTTATGACAATTACAGATGCCAACAAGGAATGGAATATAGTATATGAAAGAGACGGGGAGAGATATGAGACAACATTAACTCCTCTTAAAACAAGCCAGGGTACATTCATTGGTGTAACAAGTACTGATGCTGAAACCGGCAAGTCGCTGGCGGTTTTTAAATATAGTTTTTATGAAGTAAGATTCTGGCTTAAGGCTACTTTTAAGTCACTTAAAATGCTCTTTACGGGTAAACTTACACTTGATGATGTTTCAGGCCCTGTAGGTATTGCGCAGGTTATTGATACAACGATTGACAGTACAATCGAATATGGCGCTCCTACAGTTGTTATAAATATGGTTAATTTAGCGCTTTTACTTAGCGTTAACTTAGGAGTAATGAACCTGCTTCCTTTGCCTGCACTTGATGGCGGAAGACTGATTATGTACATAATTGAACTTATTACCCGTAAGAAGGTTCCTGAGAAAGTTGAGAACGTTATTACAATCGTTGGTTTTGCACTTTTAATGCTTCTTGCTGTGGTAGTATTTATTAATGATATATTTAAATTCTTTAAATAGAATTGGGGTATGATAAGGGGGATGCAAATATGAAATGTGTTATTTTAGCCGGTGGTTACGGCACCCGTATTTCAGAAGAATCATCTTTTAAACCAAAGCCAATGGTGGAGATTGGTGAGCAGCCGATTCTGTGGCATATCATGAAGGGTTATTCCACCTATGGCATCAAGGAATTCATAATCTGCGCAGGATATAAGCAGCATGTAATCAAGGAATGGTTTGCTGATTATTTCCTTCACACATCTGATATTACCTTTGATTTTGAACAGGATAACAAAATCATCGTCCACGACAAACATACCGAAAAATGGAAGGTTACAGTTATCGATACAGGACTTAATACCATGACGGGCGGACGTGTTAAGAGAATTCAGAAATTTGTTGATGGAGAGCCATTTTTATTAACCTATGGCGACGCTGTATCGGATGTAAATATAAATGATTTAATTGCCTTTCATAAATCACATGGCAAGTGCATGACATTAACATCCGTCAGCCTTGCTCAGCAAAAGGGCGTTCTTAATATTGATTCTGATAATACCATTACATCATTCAGGGAAAAAGATGATGAGGACGGCGCTGTAGTAAACGGCGGCTTTATGGTATGCAGTCCATCAATATTTAATTATCTTCATGATGATACAACAATCCTGGAGCAGGAACCTATGAGAGCACTTGCTGCAAGCGGTGAACTTAAAAGTTTCTATCATGACGGTTTCTGGCAGTGTATGGATACAAAAAGAGAAAAAGACAGACTTGAATTATTATGGGCATCAGGTGAAGCTCCTTGGAAAACCTGGAATGATTAAAAACCATTGTGCATAATGACGATGCGTAAAACCCTGTATTTTACAGGGTTTTTTTATTTTTCTTCTCAAAAATCCCCGATTTATTATACATTATTACCAAAGCCCAAAAGACAGAAAATACCAAATCTTTGTGAAAGTTGCTAATAGCATATTGAAGGTGAAGAAGATATAATGTTTTCACAAAGGAAGCAGGTGCATGAATTATTTTGATAATATCTATTTAATGGATTCTGCCTCATCATCAGCTTTTCGAATTTCCCTTAATCTTATTAATGCCATAACTCCTGCCGGACCGGTAGCAGTTGGCGTCATAGGTTCATATAACAAAATTTCAATTAACAAAAAATCATTTGATAAAATAAGTAATTTTACTGACCTTTATATTAAGCAGAATATTATCACCACGGGTAATTATGATAAGGAGTCTGCGGGGCGGATTTGGCACAAGTTTCTTAAAATATTAAAGAATGATTATGATCTAAAAAAAGGTGATTACAGCATAGGATTTGTGCTTTATACCAAGAGATTTAAGTGTTCATATAAATGTGGCAGGGATGTGCTTAAGATTAATTTACATGGAATGATGTTATATTCTTCTTCGCTTAAAAATAAGATTGATAAGAAAAGCATAAGAAAACTTTGCTTTATAAAGGATAAAAAAGTATTGGAAAAATACTCAAGGGAACTGATTGAAAGATGCAGAATAAGAGGAGAAAAAGATGATATTGGAATCATCTTCATACGGCCAAAGATACGCAGATGTGGAATTAATTGGCCAGGGTGGCTTAGGTAAAGTATATAAAGCCTATGATACGAATCTTGGAAGGGATGTGGTAATAAAGGAAATTAATGGTCATGAGACAGAAGAGGCAGACATGCTTCTTAAAATCAATAATGACCGTATTCCAAAAATATATGATTTATTTTTCACTGATGACAAAACTTATATAGTAATGGAATATATTGAAGGCGACAGTTTAAGGGAATATCTCTTAAAGAAAAATGTGGATTATAAGGAAAAAAGAGATATAATCTGTCAGATTGCAGAGATACTTTCTTATCTGCATACACTGGAGAATCCTTTTATTTACGGGGACTTAAAGCCTGAAAATGTAATAATTGGAAATGGAAAGGTAAAACTCGTTGATTTTGGCAGTAGTAAAAAAATGTACATCAGGTATGATAATCTGTATACAACAGAAATATTTTCCGCGCCGGAACAGTATGAGGGAGAGGCTTATTTTCAAAGCGATATTTATGCTTTTGGTAAGTTAATGATTTACATTTTAACCAGGGTGTCTCTTGATAAAAAGGGTGATGTAAGTTTTAAGGATTTACGAAATCTGGATATCGACTTTAGGGATAAACTAATAATTATCAATTGTCTAAAATGGGATTATTCCAAAAGATATGTAAGTGCGGTCAGTCTGAAAAAGGCACTTAAGCATGAATTTATAAGTGTGGAGAATGTATTGAGGCTGGTTTACATAATTCTTATTGCATATGGAATTATTCTTTGTGGTCTGTCGCTTATTTTAAGTGTGGTCATGGGTGATGAAAATTTTATAACAAAATATAATTTTTTCAGGTTTGGAAGTATATGTTTTTTGTCGGCAGTCCTTATGGATATTAATTATAATACGGACTTTGACGACAGGCATATTTATTATGAACTTGATGTCAAACTGTCTTCGGATTTTTAGATATATTAATTTTATATATCTAGAATATTTTCTCTTAATATACTACAATATATAAGGTGGGCTTATACCAAAAACTTAATTTATTTCCTTGAAAGGAGACATTATGGGAAGAGAAAATACCAAGGTAATTCATATAGGCAATAAGGTGATTGGTGGCGGAAATCCGATTATGATTCAGTCTATGACCAATACAAGAACTGAGGACGTGGAAGCAACTGTTAAGCAGATACAGGATCTGACTTTTGCAGGCTGTGATATTGTCAGATGTACAGTTCCAACTCTGGAAGCTGCCAAGGCGCTTTCGGAGATAAAGAAGAAGGTTAGTATTCCTATAGTTGCAGATATTCATTTTGATTATAAAATGGCCATCGCTGCCATGGAAAATGGCGCAGATAAAATCAGAATCAATCCTGGTAACATTGGTTCAAGAGAGAATCTTGCCAAGGTTGTGGCTGTTGCCAAGGAAAGAAATATTCCAATCAGAGTAGGCGTTAACAGTGGTTCTTTGGAGAAAGACATTATTGCAAAATATGGCAGGGTAACTGCAGAAGGCCTTGTGGAAAGTGCTCTTGATAAAGTGCATATGATTGAAGAAGAAGGCTATGATAATATGGTTATTTCCATTAAGTCTTCAGATGTTTTAATGTGTATCAAGGCTCATGAAATACTCGATAAGAAGACCAATTATCCTCTTCATGTTGGTATTACAGAATCAGGTACACTTTTCTCAGGTAATATTAAGTCATCCATCGGTCTTGGTGTGATTCTATATGAGGGAATTGGTGATACCATAAGAGTATCATTAACAGGTGATCCGGTAGAAGAGATTAAGACAGCCAAATTATTACTTAAGACTCTTGATTTAAGAAAAGGCGGAATTGAAGTAGTAAGCTGCCCAACCTGTGGAAGAACAAAGATTGATTTGATTTCACTTGCCAATAAGGTTGAAAAGATGGCCCAGAATTATGACCTTGATATTAAGGTTGCAGTAATGGGCTGCGCTGTTAATGGTCCTGGAGAAGCTAAAGAAGCTGATATAGGAATTGCAGGCGGCATTAATGAAGGTCTCCTTATTAAGAAAGGACAGGTAGTTAAGAAGGTTCCTGAAAGTGAACTTTTAGCTACACTTAAATATGAGCTGGACAATTGGAACAGTGAAGAATAAATTACAGGTTTAGTTATTAATGAAGCAGTTTTTGGAAGTATTTGACAAAATAGATATAGATGACAGTGCTCTTCGTAATGCGCTTGAAAGCAGCTATGTAGATAATATTGTTGCATCAGATGATAAGACATTAATTAATATTGATTTCTACTGTGACAAGCTGATTCAGAAAAATGACATTAAGAAATTAGAAAGACAGATTAAGAATTATTATTTTAACAGAACTAATCTTACTGTAAAACTTGTTGTTAAATATGATCTTAATGGACAGTATACTCCTGAGAATTTTTATAAGGCTTATAAGGACAGCATTGAAGAAGAAGCAGAGAATTACAGCATGGTTTTGTATGTTATCTTAAATAATGCTGATATTTCTTTTGATGACAATATAGTAAAAGTTGTCATTGAAGATACTCCATTATACAGGGAAAAGCAGGAAGAAGTCCGTTCTTTCTTTGAGATGATATTTAATTCCAGATGTAATTTTAAATGTATTATCGATATTCAGTATAAGGATAAGAATACAAATATATACAGAGAAATAAATGACCATGAAACAAAAATGATGGTTAAGGATATCTGTGAGCGTCTTTCTGATGATTATGTTGAAGATGATAATACTGTAATTAAGGCTGGAAGAAAGAGTTCCCTTATTATTACTGATGATGAGCCGATTAAAGCCGAAGGTGATGGCTCAGGCAAAAAAGAAGATAATGGGGATAAAAAAGAAAACAAGGAAGCTGAACCTGGCGCTAAAGCCCCTAAGAAAGAGGCTGCAACTGGCGGCTCTGGCAATAAAAAAGATAAGGGTAAATTCCAGAAGAAAGATAAGTTCGATGGGGCTTATCGTAAGAAAAGACATTTCAAGGTTGATGATGACAGCGATCTTTTATTCGGCAGGGCTTTTCACGGAGATGAGATTACACTTAAGGAAGCCTATACCGGATATTCCGAAGTAATTGTTAAGGGTAAGATTATCAAAATTGACAATGAGAAGGAAATCAGGGAAGGTACATATCTTTATATATTTGTTATATATGATTTAACTGAATCCATTGGTGTTAAGGTATTCTGTGATTCTTCGCAGATTGAGGAATTAAGGGAGACTCTGGCAGTTGGTAAGTATGTTAAGTTAAAAGGCTCTGTTACTGAGGACAGTTTCAGTGGTGATGTAATTATTGATAAAGTAAGAGGTATCTATGAAATCCAGAATTTCATGAAGGTTGCCCAGAGAATGGACTATCATCCAAATAAAAGGGTTGAACTTCATCTTCATACCAACTTTAGTGAAATGGATGCGGTTACTCCTGTAGATAAACTGATTCAAAGAGCAGTGGACTGGGGCATGAATGCAATGGCTATTACAGATCATGCTGTAGTTCAGTCTTTCCCTATTGCATATCATTATCTTCAGGACAAGGTTAAAACTGATTTTAAGCTTATATATGGCGTTGAAGCCTATATGGTTGATGATTCTCTGGTACCGGTTAAGGGAGCTACTGAGGAACTAATAAATGATGATTTTGTAGTTATTAATATTAAGACTACAGGTCTTTCCAATGTGGTAAATAAGATTGTTGAAATTAATGCCATTAAATTTGTTGATGGAGAAGTTAAGGAATCATTCCATAAATATGTTAATCCATTAGAGCCGGTTTCCTATAAGGTTGAAGACGAGATAGGAATAAGTAATGCCAAACTTGCCATGGAAGACAGTATCTATGAAGTACTGCCTGAATTCCTGGCATTTGTGGAAGGTTATATAATTGTCGGACATAACCTGGATTTTGCCTTAGGATTTATTAAGAAAGCATGCGAATATCATAATGTAGATTTTAATCCTGTTGGAGTTGATACTATGGAACTTGCCAGAAACTTTATGGATATCAGCAGGTTCAAACTTGAAACAGTATGTAAGCATGTAAAGATAAAGGTAGATAGTGAAACTTCAGCCAGTCTTTGTAAGGCAAATGGTGATTTATATTTATATTTTGCGAAGGAATTAACTCAGAAAAATCTTATAAAGTTAACTGAAATCAATGATTTTGCAAGAAATAACAAGGACAGACTTGTTAAGTATAAGCCTTATCACGTAATTATTCTTGCCAAGAATGATATAGGCAGACTTAATTTATATCGTATTGTTTCCACCTCACATGTTGAATATTTAAGACATGCAGGTAAGAAGAATATTCCGGTTATTCCAAGAAGTTATATTAATGAACACAGAGAAGGACTTATCGTAGGAAGCGCCTGCTCTGAAGGTGAATTATTTAAGGCGATACTTGAGAATAAGGAAGATGACATTATTGCAAGTATAGTTAATTTCTATGACTATCTTGAGATTCAGCCGCTTGGCAATAATGAATATTTATTAAGAGAAGGTCTTTATGGCGTAGAATCAAGAGATGATTTGATTGATCTTAATAAGAAAATTGTATCTTTGGGCGAACAGTTTGACAAACCGGTATGTGCTACCTGTGACGTTCATTTTATGGACCCTGAAGATGAAATATACAGAAGAATTATTCAGTTTAAAGAAGGCTTTGCTGATGCGGATAAGCAGCCTCCTATATATTTCAGAACGACTGATGAAATGCTGAAGGAGTTTGGTTATTTAGGACCAAAGAAGGCAGAAGAGGTTGTAATTACCAATACTAATTTAATTGCGGATATGGTTGAGGTAATATCACCTGTTCATCCCGACAAGTGTCCACCTGAGATTCCTCACAGTGATGAGATGCTTCGTAAAATCTGTTACGATAAGGCACATGCAATGTATGGAGATCCGCTGCCTGAAGTTGTGCAGTCAAGACTTGATACAGAGCTAAATTCAATTATTAATGCAGGATATGCAAACCTTTATATTATTGCTCAGAAACTGGTATGGAAGTCAAATGAAGACGGATACCTGGTTGGTTCGAGAGGTTCGGTTGGTTCTTCCCTTGTTGCTACAATGGCAGGTATATCGGAAGTTAATCCGCTGCCTCCTCATTATTACTGTACCAAATGCCAGTATTCTGATTTTACATCACCGGAAGTTGAGAAATATTCACAAAGTTCGGGTGTAGATATGCCGGACAGAATATGTCCTAAGTGCGGTGAGAAACTTACCAAGGATGGATTTAATATTCCATTTGCTACATTCCTTGGATTTAAAGCTAATAAGGAACCTGATATCGACCTTAACTTCTCCGGTGAATATCAGGCTAAGGCTCACAGATATACGGAGGTTATTTTTGGACCGGGTCAGACTTTCAGAGCCGGTACTTATGGTACTGTGGCAGAGAAGACAGCCTATGCCTATGTAGATGATTATTACGTTAAACATGGTGAGAATAAAAGACGTTTTGAGAAAGAGAGAATATCTCAGGGCTGTACAAATATTAAGAGATCATCCGGTCAGCATCCGGGTGGTATCATAGTTCTTCCTCTTGGAAGGGAAATTAATGAATTTACACCGATTCAGAAAGCGGAAGATGATGAGGGTAAAGTAATTATTACAACCCATTTTGAATATCATGCCATTGATAATAACCTGCTTAAGCTTGACATACTTGGACACGATGATCCGAGTATGCTTAAGATGCTTCAGGATTTATCAGGCATAAATCCTAATGATATTCCGATTGATGACAGAAAGATATTATCTTTATTCCAGACACCTGATGTTCTTGGAATTACTTCAGAACAGATTAACGGATGTAAGACAGGAACAAGAGGCATACCTGAATTTGGTACAGACCTTGCGATTGACATGCTTGTTGAAACCAATCCACAGTCAGTTGCGGACCTTGTTAGAATATCAGGTTTGTCCCATGGTACTGATGTATGGCGTGGTAATGCTCAGACTCTTATCCAGGAAGGAAAATGTATTCTTTCATCAGCTATCTGTTGTCGTGATGATATTATGGTTTATCTTATCCATAAAGGCATTGAACCGGAAACAGCATTCAACATTATGGAGAATGTTAGAAAAGGTAAGGTTGCAAAGGGTAAGTGCGATAAGTGGGAAGAGTGGAAGCAGATTATGATTGATCATGGTATACCTGACTGGTATATCTGGTCCTGCGAAAAGATTCAGTACATGTTCCCTAAGGCACATGCTGCAGCTTATGTTACACTGGCCTGCAGAATCGCATATTTTAAAATTTATCATCCCCTTGTTTATTATGCAGCATTCTTCTCAATAAGAGCCAAGGGCTTTAACTATGAGAAGATTGTAAGAGGTAAAGACAGATTCTACTCAGAACTTAAGAGAGTAAGAGAACAGTCTGCCAATGGTAAGCTTAATAATACTGACAAGGATTTCCTTAATACAGCTAATCTGGTAGAGGAAATGTTTGCAAGAGGCTTTGATTTTATGCCTATTGATATGTCCAGAGTTAATGCTTCCAAGTTCCAGATTATAGATGGAAAACTTATGCCAAGTCTTGATACCATTGATGGTGTTGGCGGAATCGCGGATAAAATCGTTAACGCATCCAAAGGTGTTACTTTCTTCTCAAGAGAAGATTTCAAGAATAAAACCGGATGCCCTGAAACCATATCCCTTAAACTTAAGGAACTGGGCATACTGGGTAATATACCGGATCAAAGTCAGCTGACTTTATTTGATTTTATGTAATATTTTCTGTGGTTGCTGCCTAATATGGCAGCAACCCGGTAATGTTTTTAATCTAAATTCTTTTAATTCAAAATTCAATTTCTTTATTCATAATTATTTCCATATTTCGTTAAAAAGTGTGTATTTTGAACAATTTAACTAGGAGGTATTATGACTAAAAAAATAAGAAAGTCATTATTTATAGGCCTTATGGCTTTATTAGTGTGCCTGTATATATTTATGTCTTTAAACATTCATGTCGCATCAGCAACTGTTGTGATGGGTGATCAGATTAGTTATGGAGACTATATACCGGGCTCAACATGGACAACTCATTATTACTATGTAAATAACAATATTGCTTACTGTGTTGAACCTAAGGAGCCTTCGGTTCCATCAGGTAATTATTATAATATTCAGACTGCAAACTCTCATCAGCTTAATTTATTATGCAGGGTTTTGGCCTATGGATATGGAGGACCATATGATTTGACAGCGAGCATATGGCCTGGCGCATCTGATACGCAAAGATATTTGTATACTCATATAGCTGCAGCATATGCCTATCAGTCGGGATATACCCTGGAAATTACAGGTCTTACTGAAGAACAACTTGAATCAACGGGTATTGGCACATTTTTAAGGACTGCAGCAACAGCTGAAATGCATTATGGAGAAGTTAATATTGTTATACCAGAAGGCAGTTATCAGGATTTGTCTTTCCTTGCGTATTTTCAGCAAAGAGAAGATGTTCCTGTAAATCCTGAATTAACTGTTACTTTTGATATTGTAAAAAAGGATGCTTTAGGTGTATATCAGTCTTCTTTCTATTCTTTGGAGAATGCTGAATATGGTTTATATGACAGTAATAATACTTTAATTGAATCACATAAAACAGATGCCAATGGGCATATAACTTTTGAATATTTGTTTAATTCAGAAGGTGAATATTATATAAGTGAGATTACGCCATCCAAGGGATATAAACTTGATAATAGTAAATATAGTTTTTCATTAAGCAAGTCAGGAAATGAACTGGTATTAAATGGTTCATCTTTAGTAAATGTAAATAATAATGTGGTTTCTATTGAGTCTTTGGAAAATCCTTATATGGCCAATTTATCTTTATATAAAACTGATGAAGAGACAGGTAAGAAGATTTATCTTTCCGGGGCTGTTTTCAAGATTAAGGATGTGAGTACAGGGCAGTATTTAAAGATAAATAACAATTCTGATTTAAGTACAAATGATAATGGAGAAATTACAATTCCATATGATATTAGATATGGAACTTATGTTATTGAAGAGAGCAAAGCGCCATATGGATATACTAAAGCAGCGCCTGTTACAGTAACAATTGATAATACAAAAGGATATGAGGTTAATAATCCTGGCAATGTACAGTACCGTGTGGAAATAAAGGAAAAGCCTGTATATGGAAGTTTATCCATATATAAAAAAGGAGAGATGTTAACAGGATATTCTGATGGTGAGTTTAAATATACTGAAAGAATGTTGTCCGGAGTAACTTATGAACTCTATGCTGATGAGAATATCTACACCTATGATAATAATAAGACTTCAGGACAGAGGGATATGGTATATGCCAAAGATCAGCTTATAAAAACAATTGTAACCACTGATGCTGTGGCAGTAGTAGAACATCTTCCTATGGGTAAATATTATCTGGTTGAAGTCTCTGCGCCGGAAGGATATGAAGTTGATGGCTCCAAAATTAATGTAACTGTAAGTGGAGATAATAATGAAACTTTAAATCCGGTAATTAATGCTTTAAATGTGCGTAAGAAGGCACTTATTCATATTGAGAAAAAGGATGATGACGAAATAAAGGTGTCGGGAGCGAAATATGGTCTTTATGCTGGTGAAGATATTAAGGATGCAGATGGAAATCTCCTTGTTTCATCAGATGAGTTAATTAAAGAATATGTAACAGATGAAAATGGATATATTGATTTTGGTGAGAATCTGCCTTTGTTTAAGTTCTATGTTAAAGAGTTAGAGGCGCCATATGGATACTTAAGGGATTTGCAGGTTTATGATCTCGATATTAAATCAGTTGCATTAAATGATGAGGTAATAAATCTTCAAGTTACGGATTCAATGAGTAAAGGCGTAATCAGTCTTAAGAAGTATGCAGATGATCTGATTATAAATAATGGTGAGATTACTACAGAAACTTTAAATCTTTCAGGAGCCAGGTGGCAGCTTATCGCAGCAGAAGATATATATACTTATCAGGCTTTGGATGACACTTTGGTTTATGCCAAAGATGAGGTAATTTCAGAAAAGGTAACAGATGAAAATGGAAATATAATCTGGGATGATTTACTTCCCGGTAAATATATTCTTAAAGAAACAGAAGTTCCTTATGGAGTTGTGTTGCATGAAGATGTAATTGAAACGGAACTTATTTATACAGATGATATGACTAATATTATGAGTTGTAAGATTTCTGCAACTGATAAGGTGAATATTGGAAAAATTACACTTATTAAGACTGGCGAAGGCTTAACTGATTATAAAGATGGTCAGTTTATCTATGAAGAGGTTGGTCTTGAAGATTCCACATGGGAGATAAGGGCAGATGGAGACATTGTAAGTAATATTACAGGAAATACTTTATATAATGACGGGCAGCTTATAGATAGTAAGGATACTGATGAAGAAGGTGTAATAGTCTTTGATAATCTGCCATTAGGTAATTATGTATTAAAGGAAACCAAAGCTCCATATGGATGTATTTTATCTGATGAGATTATTCACGTTTCTTTGGATGGAGATAATGAAAAACAGGAGGTAATCTCGAGTGTATCAGCTTATAACGAAAGACAGCATATGAGTATCAATATGAATAAGATTTCCAACTGGGGCGCGCCTTTAAAAGGATGTGAGTTTGAACTTTTTAATAATGAGGATATTTATTCATATGATGGAAGACTATTGGTCCAGGCAGGAAATGTGGTTTCAACCACGATTTCTGATGAAGATGGAAACGTAATATTTGATATAGATTTGCCTAACTGTATTTATACCATTAAAGAAAGTAAGAGCGCAGATGGATTCTATAATTATGGTTTTGAAGAAGTGATTGATTTCTCTTATAGCGAAGATAAGTCTCAGGTTGAAGAACTTATATATGGTAAGACTCTGGTTAATGATTATATCTATGGATCATCCGGAAGAATCTTCCTTGTTTTGGGAAGTAGAAGTGTTAAGGCCATGCATAAGATGGATGATCTTGGTATTGGTGGTTATTCATTAATTTTAGAGAGAACCTATGATTATATTGGAGAATATTTTAATAATCCGGTTAGTGAGTATGTTTCTTTAGATGAAGACAATTTAACTGAGTGTGAGTTAAGTGAGCGTGATTTAAGTGAAAGACATTATAGTATGATTGACTGGTTATTTGGTCTTGTTTGTAAGATTGTATTTTCCATGATTACTTTATAAGGAGATTATATGAAAAAAAAGGTATTAATAGTTATATCAGCCATTATATTTGTTATATCCGCAATTGTGATTGTGATGATGGCATGGCCGGATAAAAAGGAAGTAATGGCTTATGAAGAAAAAGAAGAACCGGTGGAAGTTATTGATAAAGATAAGGATGATGAAGAAAAGGATATAGTAATTGATGAGATATATTACTATACCGATAATCCATCCAAACTTCCAATTGTTCAGGAATCAAAAGAAATAAATGGTGAAAATTACATATTTAACGGTGATATGGATGTGGAGATAGTTGAAACGTATCATGGGATTTATTTGGAGATGGAAGAAGACCTTTTATATGATAAAGCGCCTTCAGATACATATCTTTATGAATCCAGGGCTACAGGAAAAGAATATGAGCTTGGATTATTATCAAGTGTTAGATTAAATGAAACAAAAGTTGAAAGGGGGATAAGTGAGAGTATGTATTATAAAGAAGAATTAGAGACTCCAAATGTGGATGAGACAATAGAGAGTATATATCATAATGGTCTTAAGGACGAAGACGAGGCAGCGATTCTTGAGGTCGTTGGTGTTATTAAAACAAAGGAATATACCAAGGATATGACAATTAATGCAGTCTTTGAATGTGATGATCCGAATAATGAGGAATGGTTTTTGGGAGAAGGCAGGGAACCTGTACTTCTTGAAGATGACCTTCATCCTGTATGGGCAGGTTATGAGGAAGATATTCTTGATATTCTTAACTTAAATAAAGATATTTATTCCATATCAGGTGGAGAGTGGGATGGTGATTATTATGAGGAGATTAATTCTGAAGGAACAAAAGTATTAAAAAGAAATGCAATTTATTACTGCATAGCTGATGTTGCAGACTATGAAGTTATTTATGAGTCAAAGACCGAAGATTTGGGATATACATGGAAAGAGATATATGGAATTAATGGAGATGTAGATCCTCTTGATGCCAAAGATTATTATTACATGAAGGCTTCAGTTCATTATGAGCCTGTGCCGAAAGAATCGCCGGTTTCCATGTACAGGGATAATTTAGATGTTGAGGGTGTAATCAGGGTTGCAAACAGTGTTCTTAATCATCCTTTTGTTAAAACAGAAGATGAAGATGAATATATAAGACTTGGACTTAATAAAGAATATAATTCTTATGGTGTCCCTTTTATGGATAATCTTTCTGACGTGGACAGAGTTAATTCCAACAGCATTATATATGGGCATAACATATCCAAGTCCAATGTTGATGTATTTGGAGAACTGTCATTATATACAGATGAGAATTACAGGGATGCTCATAAATATATAGAGGTAGATACTGAGAATGGGAAGAGTATATTTAATGTCATTGCCTGTATGATTATAAATATTAAAGACGATGATGATGTGGCCTATAGTGAATATAATAATCTTGAAGATGATGAGAGAAGGGCGGATTTTATTAATTTTTTAAATGACAGAAATATGTATGACGAAGAAATCCAGGACCTAAACGGCGCCAGATACATATCTCTTGTGACCTGCTATGAGAATTATAATGACAGACTGATTGTGGTGGGAAGGTGTGCGTAATCTGGTCGAAATATTTTTATGAATGGTCTAATCGATGTTTCACAATTAAATATTCCACCAGAAAGGCATGAACTCGAAACTGCCAAGTTCTTTTCTGCAATGGGAAAAAACGTAGTATTTCTAAAACCCAGTAGTATTCCAAATACACATACACCAGATATTATTATGGATGGACTAGAATGGGAGATGAAGTGCCCTAAAGGATGTGGTAAAAGAACTATACAAGAATGTATTAGAAAAGCGGCAAAACAATCAAGGTATATAATAGTTGATTTACGTTTGATTAAACTATCGGAAAAAGATTGTATATCCAAACTGGAAAAAGAGTTTATTGCCAGAAAACATATAAAGAAACTTTATGTAATAACTAAGGATGATTTTTTATTAAAATATCAAAAAAATAATTGACATCATAGACAATTATGCTATTATAGAAATAGATAGAGTTCGACCCATTACTGGAATAGCGAAGGGCCCAGAACTCTTTTCTATTATAGTTGGGTGATGCACAGCCTTATAATTGAGCGATTTTAAGAGAGGGTGATGCACAGCCCTATAAATGAGCGATTTATTTCAGAGGTAAGATAAGTCTTACCTCTTTTTTTGTGCGAAGAGGGTGCAAGTGCAGACTTGCTTGTAAGACACGCAGATGATAATAGAAAGTACCTATATGATTTTATAAGCATAAAAAAAGAAACGAGTAGCCCGCTTGAGTCATAAGACTGTACGGTAAAAACCCGTTTCTTTTACATAATACTAGCAGATAGATATACTTTCGACAAGTAGGATTATATTATTTGAATAATATTTTAATAATAACGATTTACGATGAACAGCATTGAGATTATAATAAAGATAAATTTATACAAACGAGGTGTAAAAGATGGGTTGGCAAGGTTGGTTAGTTTTAATTGTTTTGATCGCATATTGCGCAGCATTTACATTCTTTGGAATAAAGATATGTCTTGCAGTGGCAAATATGGTGGGCGTTGATCCTAAGAATATTCCGGATAAAACATATGCTCCGACAGGTGTATATATAGGTTCCATAATTGGATTTGCGGCGATGGTTATGACAGGCAGTGTTATTGTAGGACTGCTGGCCACGCTGGTAATTGGTCTCGCAATTTTCCTGATTATTTTCTTTATTGAGATTGGAATTAATAAAGCAACACGTCCATTAACAGATAAGATCGAAGAAAAAATAGATAATGCTTTTGGCACACCTAAGCAGACAGAATCAAAATCTGAAGCTGATCTTACTCCTTTGGAACGTATTAAGCGTGAAGATGATGCCAAGGAACAGGCTGCTAATGAAAGAAAACTACTTGAGGCTGGAGGATGGCGTTGTGCCAAGTGTGGTAAGGTCAATGTGGCTTCCATAGGTTTTTGCTCTTGTGGTACATCAAGAGGTGAAAGTAAGAAGATTATGGAGGAAAGCAAAAAGCATCTTGAGGAAATGCAAAAGGGTGTAACCGATGCAACAAACGCAGAGGTGACTTCAACTCAGAACACAGCTCCTTCAGCAGTAGTTTCGTCCATTAATTCTGCTACGGAAACTGCGACAGCAACAGCTGCATCAATTCAGACACCGTTTTCTGGAAATGCTAGAGCAGGTCAGGGATTACAGACATCAGTTAATATTGCAGATTATGACTTAAATATACTGAATGAAGAAATAGAAGGTAGTAAGTGGAAATGCTTAAAATGCCAGACTATTAATCCGAAACTTGTATCTTCGTGTAAATGTGGAAACACACTTGAGCATAATAATAAAATAATTGATGCTCTAAAGGCACATAAAGCTCAACTTGAGAAAGAAGCAAGGGAAGAATCAGAAAGACTTAAGGCTGCTATGGAAAATGAAAAGGCTGCATTAGATAATGAGATTCTTGATATATTAAAGAAGGCCGGAATAGATAATCCGGGAATTGAAGAAAAAACTGTTCTCAGACTTCTTAAGCAGTCAAAAGAAAGCATGTCCATGACTGATATATGTCATAAACTTCCAAGAAGTGCAGATATTAAGGCATATCAAAAAGCAGTTGAAGAACTTACAGATAAGTGTGTAATAAGCCTTAATGATAATCAAAAATATGTAATTAAATAATTGTAATTCCATTATGAATCTGTGGTCGAAAACTTCGACCACAGTTTTTTATACTTAATTGAAAAAACAAGGGTAATAATATATAATTTAATATGTTTGGAATAATGTATTATATCGTTTTATCATAAATATCTGAAAGGGTGAATACTATGTATTGCGTAAACTGTGGAAAGGAATTAGAAGAAGGTGCTTTATTTTGTGATAAATGTGGAAAACCTATTAATGGAACCGTTAAAGAGAAAACACCTGATTCAAAAAAGAAAAAGAGCAATAAAGGTATATTAATTGTTGCTTTATTACTCATTTTTTGTGTTGTTATTATCATTACGGTAGGAACTGTTGGAATCTTTCTGTCTAAAATGGGAATAATTAATACTAATTCTATTACTTTGACAGGAGAGAACGTGGCTCAGGATAACTATTCTGATTCAAATAATGGTAATAATGAATCAAATTATCAGGATGTCATTGATTTTGCTACAAATTATGGTGGTGAATGGAAAGTGAAGCAATACTTTGATTCTGATGATAATAAATGGCATATATATGATGTGGGAAAAAAGATGTTTATAGTGGCACATAATTTCCTTAATGATTATTCTTATACTACAGGTGGATATGAACAAAAGGTTGCTGAAGCAAAACTAATTGATACAACCACTGGACAAGTTGTGGCAAGTGCATCTAAGTATGAATATGTACCAATGGAAGTCCATGGCGTTCATGGACAGGATATTGAGTATTCATGCCCAACAGTAGTTATCACAACGGAATTGGTTGATTTATCCGGAATGGGTGGCCCAATTATGTCATTGGCTGATTTTAGAGTTGAAAAAATCAACGGAAAGAAATATCTGATTAATGATAATGGTAATTTTGCATTTTATTATGATGGAGATTATTTAGAATACTGTGAACCGGATGCTTATGGATATTATCAAGGCTATTATGCATATGATAAAACAGACAGTCTTGTAAATGTAACAGCAATATATGACAGTTATCAGTCATATTAAGGAGATGGAAAGATGTATTGTACAAAGTGTGGAAAACAGATTAATGATGATGGTGCTTTTTGCCCGTATTGTGGTAATCCACGAAATGGTGGAAATAATAATGTATCAAAAGAAGTTAAAAAAGAAAAAAAGAAAATTAATGCCACTATTCCAATAATTATCTTATTGGTTATAACTTTCTTTGTTGTATTAATTGTGGTATTAGGTGTGATTGCATTGTTTGTTGGTAAAACACTTGATAATGGTGAAACAACTGAAGAAAGCCAAACCATTAACAGTTCTGCACCTGCTGCAAGTTCCAAGATGAGTGTTGGTGATGTAGTTACACTTGGAGATTATGAGCAGGATAATAATACCTCAAATGGTACAGAACCAATTGAATGGGTTGTTCTGGATCAAAACAATGGTCAATATTTACTTATTTCCAAATATGTAATTGATGGTCAATGTTGGGATAATAACGCTTCAGACAATACAGTTGCAGCTAATGCTGAAGCTGAAGATCGAACTGGAGAGATTACATGGGAAAAGTGTTCAGTAAGAAGTTGGCTTAATGGAACATTTTACGATGAAGCCTTTAGTAGTGATGAAAAATCACATATCGTTCAATACAATTATTCAAATTCTAATTTATACCAGTGTAGTGGTATGAATTTTCCCGAAGGATTAACAGTAGGCAATGGTGGACCAGATACCAGAGATTATGTTTCTTTGCTTAGTTTGGATGAATATATTAAATATTATAATCCTGTAGCAATTGATGGAATGCCTCTCGCCGTTACAGTAGATGATATGGTGCTTAATCAGTATACTGCGCCTTTATCCATGACTTCGCCAACAAAATATGTAAGGTTAAATAAAAAAGCTTATTTCGAAAGTGCATATGATTATAATAGTTTTGGCTATGGAAAGTATCAGTCTGATCAGGCAAATCAGAGTTATGATGATATAGATGATGATTTTAAGGATAATGGATATCTTTCATCCTGGTTTTTAAGAACCCCTGGTGGAGCATATACTTCCGGTGGTTTTGGTGGTACAGATGAGGTTTTAATTGTCTGGCCTAATTATAATTGTTTAAGAAGTTGTGGTAAAACAAGCGAAACAGGTATTCGCCCAATTATTTGGGTTGCTTATTAGGAGGGTATTATGTTTTGTAGTAAATGTGGTAAAGAAGTCAAAGATGATGCAGTTTTTTGTCCTGGCTGTGGATCTCCGCTTAATCAGAATAACAACTCTTCAAAAAAATCTGAGAAAAGTAATAATGATAAATCATCTGGAGGACCAACTATAAATTTTGGTATAATTCTGATTTCTGTAGTTGTCTTATTAATAATTTTAATCATTGTGGTAGTTATTGTTCTTGGTTTGATATACAAGACTAAAGTTGCTCAAAATGGTACAGATACAATAGGTTCAGGCGGCTATTTTGCCGATGAAAAACCTAGAGTGGGCAAAATCATTGAATTCGGTTCATATGAACAGGATGGAAATACTTCTAATGGTAAAGAGCCTATTGAATGGATTGTTGTATCTAAAGAAGGGGATAATTCTTATTTATTGCTTAGTTTATATATTTTGGATGCAGCATACTGGAGTGATGGCTCAGAAGAAAGCGGTGGAGCACTTGGTACCAGGGGCTCGTTGTCTTATGAAAATAGTTCCATAAGAACCTTTTTAAATGAAGATTTCGCTGATGAAGCTTTTAGTGAAGCAGAAAAGTCTGTTATTATACCTGTTTCTTTCAGAGAAGAAGAAATGTCTGTTGGTACTGATAATGCAATAGTAAAGGACTATGCTTTCCTAATAGATGGAGAAACTCTTAATACTTTATCCAGCCAAAATACAGGAGTATACGAATTACAAAAGTATAATGTTCAGTACAATGGTGCATGGATTTCTGTTCCTACACAGTATGCGATTAATCGTGGTGTTCCAGTGTACACATTTGATGATGTAACAAATATAATATCAACAAACACTAATGGACTTGCTAGTACTGTTGTTCCTAGAAGTGAACTTAGATCATCTACTTACTATTCGCCATATGCTTTAAGAACAAGAGGATTACAAACACTTCCTTTTGAAGATGCTGTTCGATTTGTTTCATGTGCAGGTGAATATAAATACGGTAGTATTAACGATTATTATGGTGTTAGACCTGCAATATATATTGATGCATCAAAATAGTGACCATTATTAGGAGGTAAAAAAATGTTTTGCGAAAAATGTGGAAAAGAATTAAAAGATGACAGTTTGTTTTGCCCATCCTGTGGGAACCCTGTCAAAAGCAATGCTTCAAATTCAGCAACAAAAGAAGATAAAAATGAATCAGGTAAAAAGTCAAAAGCACCAAAAGTAATATTATACGTTGTTTTAGCCTTGGCGGCTTTATTCCTTGTTTTTGTTCTGATTATTGTCCTGGTATTTGGTCTTATTAAAATTATGAACTTAAATGGTAACAATATTATTTCAGGACAGGCTCCTTCGATAACGGATTACAAAGGCAAGTATGAAGTTGTTCTAGAAGACTGGATGTTTAATACAAGTATTATGTATGTTGATGGTGGAGGATATTGTACATTAATAATAAACGATAGTACTGTACATATGGAATCATATATGTTTAATCCTGGATATTTTGATGATAATTATGATAATGATGCACCAAAGTTTGTCGATTTAGATGATGATTCTATAACTAACTGGACGTATGATATAGAAAATTTTGAATCAAGTTATGATGAGAATGGAAATGTATGCTTTACCGAAGAAGAAACAGGTTTGCAACTGGTTTACGATGAAGAAAGTGGACAGTTTGAATATTACCGAGAAGATTTGATTTTTGGTGGTACAGACTGGCAATACTGGGCAGTTGATGGAGATCCACGTTATGGTTCTCCACTTGGCAGGATAAAATTATTTGATTTCAAATAATTAAATAGGAGAAAACAAAAAACCACAAACGATATGTTTGTGGTTTTTTAACAACTCGTAGCGGAATCGAAGGGGGCCTATACTCGAAAACCATATAAAATAAGGAGGTAGAGGCGGTCCCGAATTCCTTGGACCAACTTTAATAAGAACTGCCCGGAATGAATATTGCCGGGCAGTTTTTGATAGATAAATTGATGAACAATTCAAAACTTAAAGGAATATATATTTTAGTATAAACAGTATGGACAGAATGTACATTAAAGGCTTAACCTGCTTGCCTTTGCCTGCCATTAAGTGAATCAGACTGTAGGAAATAATGCCGATTGCGATTCCGTCTGATACGCTGTAAAACAGCGGTATAGAAAGAATACAAAGATATGCCGGAATTGATTCGGCAAGATTATCTTCAGAGATTTTCAATTTTGTAACTGATGAAAACATCATAAAGCCGACAAAAAGGAGCGCTGGAGATGTTGCACAGGATGGAATGGTTATAAAAAGCGGAGCAAAGAATACTGAGAGCAGGAATAAAAAGCCTGTCATTACCGCAGATAAACCTGTTCTTCCTCCTTCAGCAACGCCTGCTGAGGATTCAACATAAGATGTGATTGTTGATGTTCCTAAAACTGCACCAGCTGTGGTTGCAATCGCATCAGCTAAGAGAGCCGGTCTAACTCTTTCAATTCGTCCATTCTCATCGACCATCCCTGCCTTGGTACAAACACCAATCAGTGTACCAAGGGTCTCAAAAACATCCACAAATAAAAATGCACAGATAACCACAAGGAAGTTCAGAATGTCTTTCCATCCCATTTGAACATTAAAGCACTGTCCGAAGGTTTTGGATAGTGGTGAAAGATTAAAGGAAAAAATCTGGGTAGGAATTACGGAATAGTAATCATTTGCAGGATCAGGAATATACAGTCCGGTCAATTCGCATATCATGGTAAGAAACCAGGTTATCAGAATACCAATCAAAATAGCGCCTCTGACTTTATGAAGGTACAGGAAAACGATGATAAAAAGACCGATAAAAGCAAGCAGGGCAAAAATTCCCGCCGTATGGAAATCCTCTGTAAAGTCAATCATTTTAACGAGGGTCTTTGATGGAACAACAAGTCCTGAATTCTGAAGACCGATAAAAGCAATGAAAAGTCCCATACCTACCGAAACTGCAAGTTTAAGTGAAGGTGGAATCGCATTGAAGATGGCTTCGCGTATTTTAGTTAGGGACATTAAGATAAAGATGATGCCTTCGACGAAAACAGCCAAAAGAGCAACCTGCCAGGAATAACCCATTTCCTTACAAACGGCATAAGCAAAGAAAGCATTCAGTCCAAGTCCGGCAGAAAGTGCAATCGGATAATTAGCCATAAGTGCCATACACATGGTTCCGATAAAAGAAGCAAAGCATGTGGCGATTAAGACGGCGGTTTTATCCATTCCGGCTTCTGAGAGAATACTTGGATTAAGCGCCAGAATATATGCCATGGTCATAAATGTTGTCAGACCGGCAATTAATTCCGTGGATACTTTTGTATTATTTTCTTTAAGTTTAAAAAGTTTTTCGAGCATGGGTTTATACCTGATTTCTTTAATAGTTAATAATTATTAATAATTATATCATAAATGATGTACAACTTTTATATGTATTATAAATAAAGATTTACGATAATTAACGTATTGATTATAATTAAAATAAAATAATTAAAGGAATAAGAGTTATGGATAAAATATGGGAAGAGATGTATGAGGCGGCTAAGGCTGTGCTTGGCAGTGTTACAATATCTGATTATGTAAAGGCTGGCGAAGTATCTGCGGCAGTAAGATCAAAGTCTGGTCAAATATATACCGGTGTTTGTATTGATACATGTTCATCACTTGGAATATGCGCTGAGAGAAATGCGATTTTTAACATGATAACAAATGGTGAGTATGAGATTGACAGGGTACTTTGTATTCCTCCTAATGAAGGCAAGGGTGCTCCTTGTGGTGCATGCAGGGAATTAATGACTCAGCTTATGCCTGGTAAGTATAAGGATATAAAGATAATGATTGATTACTCTAAAGGGCAGGTAATGACACTGGGAGAATTAACTCCTGAGTGGTGGATTGAATAGAATATAAACTCATTTCCGATGACTGGATTTTGGTTGAACTTAAAAAAGAACACTAATTTTGAACTGCGCCCCGAATGTTAGACAAAAACATTCGGGGTATTTTTTGATTGTATTTATTGTTGACAAAAAATATAAAAGTGTATATATTGAATATATACAATATTGTTAAAAGAGATTATGCTTAGAATCTCTTTCCGGTGTGGCTTGGCGCAAAGCTACGCAGAAAAGGAAAACCATATGGATATTATTTTAAATAACAGCTCGGGTGTTTCGATTTACGAGCAAATCGAGGAACAGATTAAGAGCCAGATTATGACCGGCGTATTAAAAGAAGGGGACGCCCTTCCGTCGATGCGTGTTCTGGCAAAGGATTTGAAAATCAGTATCATCACAACCAAGAGAGCTTATGAGGATTTGGAGCGGGACGGATTCATTGAATCAATTACCGGTAAAGGCAGTTTTGTAAAGGGCATCAACTCGGATCTTGTGAAAGAGAATATGATGGCTGCAATTGAAGAATACCTGGACAAGGCGCTGGATAAGGCAATCCTTGGGAAAGTAAGCATCGAGGAACTGAAGGAGATGATGACGCTTCTCTACGAGGAGAAGACGCAGTAACGGAGAAAGAATATGGAAAATGTAATTGAGATTAAAGATGTCGTAAAGGATTACGGCGATTTTAAACTGGATCATATATGCTTCACTGTTCCGGAAGGCTCAGTCTGCGGATTTATCGGGCAGAACGGCGCTGGAAAAACGACTACAATTAAACTGATTCTGGATATTATCAAAAAAGACGGCGGAGAAATCAAGGTCTTCGGAGAAAATATCGATGTAAACAGTGCCGCACTTAAAGAAAATATCGGCGTGGTATTCGACGAGATGGGCTTTCATGACTTTATGACGGCCAAAGATCTCAACATCATGATGAAGAATATCTATAAAAACTGGGATGAAGAACAGTTCTTTGAATATCTGAAAAAATTCTCCCTTCCGAGTAAGAAAAAATGCGGCGATTTTTCCCGGGGTATGCAAATGAAACTGCAGATTGCCGTGGCATTGTCGCACCATGCCAAACTTCTTGTTATGGACGAACCTACCAGCGGACTGGACCCAATCGTTCGAAATGAAATGATAAATATCTTCCGTGATTTCGTGGTGGAAGAGGACCATACGATTTTGCTTTCCTCCCACATTACTGGAGATTTGGAAAAAATCGCCGATGAGGTGGTTTTCGTTGATGGCGGCAAAATTGTACTTGCAGGAAACAAGGATGAAATTTTAGAAAAGCATGCCATTTTAAAATGCAAAAAAGATGAGGTAGCATTAATAAGCAAATCCCTCATTGTAGGTATGGAGCAAAGCAGTTTCGGAGCAGAGATTCTGGTCAATGACAGAAATGCTGCGAAGAAACTTTATCCGGAAATGGTGCTTGAGTCAGCTGCTTTGGAAGAGATTATGATTTATTACGTGAATTCGAAAAGAGGTGAGTAGCATGAAGGGTCTTATCCTCAAAGACATTATGTGCCTTCGTAAACAGCTGACCATATTTTGTTATGTCATCATCGGTGTGCTGATCGTTTCCGTTATGTTTGTGTTAAGTACGCGCTTCGGAAATCTTGCAAAGAATGCAGCCGAGATGATGGTTGAAAACAGCATGACGGAATTTGAAATTAATAATCTAGCGACCCTTGCGCTGGTGCTGTTTATGTTTCTGCCGCTTGCCGTGGTGGGAGATGTTTTAAATGTATTTGAAGAGGACAGTAAGGCGGGCTTTGCGAAAGTCGGGGGAGCACTTCCCGTATCGCTTCCGGGGAGAGTGCTTGCGAGGTATTTTTCCGTTTTTGCTCTTTTGGGAATCGGAGTGGCATTTGATCTGCTGATTGCTGTGATTCTGTCATTTTTAACGGATATTGTCTCTCTCCCGGAATTTATCGGAATGATAGTAAGTGCGGCTTCCGTAATCGGAATCTACAGTTCTTTGGTGATTCTGTATCGGATTATGAATCCGGGCGCAGGAAAAGGGCAGAATGCCCAGATTTTAAGCCTGCTTACCATGGCAGTAGGATTTGTACTGATCCGTTTTCAGAAGGTAAAAGAAATTGTGATCATTATCATAAACGGACAGGTTGAAAACAATGATATGAGCGCCGAGAGAATGTGGGATTTGCTTACCGTTGTCAAGGACAGGGCGTGGATTATCTTTCTGATCGCGCTTGCCGTAACGGGAATATCCTTTGCTCTTTCCTTAAGCATTGCCGAAAGAAAGCGGGGTGTTATCTGATGGGTGGATTATTATATAACACATATGTTTCCATGAAGGGGAAAAGGTTTGTCTGGATCTTTACGGTGATGACTGTTTTGTTTATTGCGATTCGGATGATCTTTCCGGGATGGAGAAATCTTACTTCCTATATTTCATATGATCTGGAGGGTAATCAGCTTAACGAATGGGATAGAATTATTGCTTTTTTTCCGCTGTTTATGATTGCGCGAGTATTTTTCAGCTATGCCTTTTGGAAAAAACACGTATGTGGCTTCGAAATTTGCCTATATGGGTATTGTTACTTATGTATTTTTTTCCTTCAGCATGATATGGACGATTACAGCTGGGGCGTTCAGCATTGATCCTGCCGCAATCGGGACGGCAGACCTGACGCAGGGAATTGCGATGGTGTTATTTGCTCTTTCTCTTTTTTCCTCAGGTTTGGAACTTTGTATGTTTCTGGTTCTCGGAACGAAGAAGGCCATGATGATTAAAGTGGGATTCTTCTTAGGCTTGGGAATAGCGGTAATAGGCTATTTGCTGTTCGGCAAGCTTTTGGTTTTTGAGAAAATCAACTGGGAAGCCATTATGAACTGGATTAATACACACCAGTTTGAAGTTGTGTTAGTACAGATTCTTTCTTCCGCATCCGGGCTTTTGATCTATTTCGGCTTTTACAAACTGACCTGCGCCCTGTATGAACCATAGGGCAAAACCTGAAGAACAGGTTTTTTGGAAAACAATATCGGAGAATACTTATGGAAAATATAAATAAAAAAACTGACCTGAAACGTCTGCTCATATACTTAGGCCTTTGTTTCGGAATGACCTGGCTTTGGTTTTTTGTGGTGAATCCGAAGTTTACTCATTGGAACGACTTGAGCCGGTATATGATGAGCTTTATTTCACTTGGGATGCTTTTTCCGGTCATCGCGCATGTACTTACAAGACTGATTACCAAAGAAGGATTAAAAATGTACGGCAGGGATTCCGCAATGTTCGGGATTTCTTTCAAAGAGCGGAAATGGATTTATTTTCTGCTCGCAATAATACTTCCGTGGTTGATTACGGAACTCGGAAATTTGTTCGCGATTCTATTTTGCAGGCAGTTGTTTGATCCGGGCTATCCGAAAGCACAGGATATTGATTATCGTATTTTCTTTTTGCAACCGCTTTCAGCCATCTTTACCGGAGTGATTGGATCTTTCGCGGCTTTTGGCGAAGAGGGCGGATGGCGCGCTTATATGATGCCAAAGCTTTTGAAACTCTTCGGCGGCAAAAAGGCATTACCGCTTATCATCGGAGGCATCATCTGGGGCTTATGGCATGCACCCCTTACCTGTATCGGCCATAATTTCGGCACGGATTATCCCGGATTTCCCTTCCTTGGCATTCTTATGATGTGTGCCTTTTGCATATTGATGGGAGTTATTCTGACATTTCTGACTGAAATGAG
>CADAOY010000008.1 GCA_902789665.1 uncultured Lachnospiraceae bacterium
CCCTTGAAGACGACGAGGTAGATAGGGCCAAGGTGTAAGTACAGTAATGTATTCAGCTGATGGTTACTAATAGATCGAAAGCTTATCCAGATAGGTGTTATACCTGATGTTATTTTGAATATATTTGGTTTTGAGTGCACTAATTCCATTTTTTTGGCCTAGTGGCTCAGTTGGTTAGAGCGCCGCCCTGTCACGGCGGAGGTCGTCGGTTCGAGTCCGATCTGGGTCGCTTTTGTGTATGGGATCTTAGCTCAGCTGGGAGAGCATCTGCCTTACAAGCAGGGGGTCACAGGTTCGAGCCCTGTAGGTCCCATTTAGTACATTAAAAATTTAATAGTACTTTTAAATATCATGGATGGGTTCCCGAGTGGCCAAAGGGGGCAGACTGTAAATCTGTTAGCAACGCTTTCGGTGGTTCGAATCCACCTCCATCCATTTCACTATTTTTAGTGGGGTCGTCCATAGGAAGACCACTATCGCGGGGTAGAGCAGTTGGTAGCTCGTCGGGCTCATAACCCGGAGGTCGTAGGTTCGAATCCTTCCCCCGCTACTATTGAGGAAAAGGGTATTACGCATGCTTGAACTTTTGTGTTCAGCCGCGCCTCCTTTTACTTTTGTGAACACCATCACCCAAATGCTTCGCATTTGTTTGATGTACGTTTACTCGCTAACGCGAGCAAACATTTGGAAATTCGTTTTAATCTGGGCGAATGCGAGCATTCGCAGATAAAACTCATTTCCAAAAGAGCTCACATGCTCGTTATTCGCCCAGATAGCTCAGTTGGTAGAGCAGAGGACTGAAAATCCTCGTGTCACTGGTTCGATTCCGGTTCTGGGCATTAGAGTCTACTATGTGTAGGCTCTTTGTTTTATCTAAAATTCCGACCGACTGGTCGGTCGAGAAAATATTACAGTTTATTATGGGATTGAGATAAATATATCTTAAAAGGAGAATCAGATATGTTTCCTAAAATCAGTGTTAAAAAACCTTACACAGTTTTCGTAGGCGTAGTACTTATTATAGTATTAGGCATTGTTTCCATGACGAAGATGACGACGGATCTTTTTCCGAATATGAATCTTCCGTATGCTCTGGTAATTACAGCATATCCGGGAGCCAGTCCGGAGGAAGTGGAGTCAACTGTAACGGCTCCTGTTGAAGCCCAGATGGCCACAACATCCAATATTAAGAATATTTCTTCCATGTCATATAACAGCTATTCCATTGTTATTTTGGAGTATGAGCAGGCAGCCAACATGGATTCAGTTGTTATTGAGATGCAGCAGAAATTAGACCAGCTTAAAGGTACATGGAATGATACTGTTGGTTCACCTATGATAATGCAGCTTGACCCATCCATGCTTCCTGTAATGGTTGCATCTGTTGACGTTGAGGGTATGGATTCCCTTGAATTATCAGAATATGTGGATAATAAGCTGGTTCCATATCTTGAAAGTGTTGAAGGTGTTGCTTCAGTTTCAACAGTTGGCTCCGTAAAAGAGAATATTCAGATTACTCTTAAGGAAGATGAAATTGAAGAAATTAATGAAGAGGTAAAAGCAGCCATTGAAGATAAGTTTGTGGATGCTCAGAAAGAAATTGATGATGCTAAGAAAGAACTTGAAGATGGACAGGATACATTAAATGAAAAGAAGGAAGAACTTGCGGCACAAATCGCAGATAATTCCAACCAGGTAGTTAATGGTAAGATTCAGGCCTATGTTGGTGAGAGTAAGTTAGATACAACACTTACTGATCTTAATACTAATAAGGCTACTTTGGAGCAGACAATTGATGGCCTTAATAAATTATATGCAGCAGCAAAACAGGCTGAGGCTGCAAGAGATGGTTTAGGTCAGCTTCTTGCCATGGCGCCTATGATGGATGATGCAACCTTTATGCAGGTTTCCGGTGGCATGACCAAGGAACAGGCACAGGCAGCATATGACCAGGCTAATGATGGTCTTAATCAGATTAATGCTCAGATTGCAGCTATGGGTCCTGCCCTTGCTGCACTTAAAATTACAGTTAAAGATTATAATGATATTCCTAAAGCAGTAGGCGAACTTACCAAAGTTCTTGCCCAGGTAAACAGCGGTATCACTGCAGTAAACCAGGGAAAAGAGCAGGTTAATTCAGGTAAGGCTACTTTAGATGATGCATATAAGGCACTTACTGAAGGACAGATACTTGGTGTAATGGAGATAAGTGGTGCCCAGACGCAGATTTTGCTGGGTCAGATGGCTCTGGAAAATGGCCAGACACAGCTCGACTCTGCCAAGGAAAGCGCATTAAGTCAGGCAGATGTAAGCAACATTCTTACCGTAGATATGCTTACCAATCTCATTATTGCGCAGAACTTTGAAATGCCTGCAGGTTATATTAATCAGAATGAAACACAGTATCTCGTTACTGTTGGTGATGACATCAATACAGTAGAAGATCTTGAGGATGTAATCCTTATTGATATGGGTCTTGATGGCGTTGACCCTATTCATCTTTCAGATGTAGCGGATGTAGTAGTTGTTGATAATTCAGCAGATTCCTACTCAAGGATAAATGGCAATCCGGCTATCATGCTTTCAATTGAGAAGCAGACCGGTTATGCAACAGGTGATGTAACAGACAGACTTTTAGACAAATTCGAAGAATATGAAGAAACTGAAGAAGGTCTTAACATGGCAGTTCTTATGAACCAGGGCGTATATATCGACATTATTGTTATGTCCGTAGTTCAGAACATGTTAATCGGCGCCCTCCTTGCTGTAATTATTCTTATCGTATTCTTAAAGGATTACAAATCAACATTTATTATTGCGTGCTCAATACCTCTTAGTGTTGTATTCGCAATCGTACTTATGTATTTCAGCAATATCACACTTAATATGATTTCACTTTCAGGCCTGGCCCTGGGTATAGGTATGCTGGTGGATAACTCCATCGTTGTTATTGAGAATATCTACCGAATACGAAAAGAAGGCGGAGCGGTTAAATATGCCGCAGTCGTTGGTACCGACCAGGTTACTGGCGCTATCGTGGCATCAACAATTACAACTGTCTGCGTATTCCTGCCAATCGTTTTCGTTGACGGTCTTACAAAGCAGTTATTCGTAGACCTTGCTCTTACAATTCTCTATACTCTTGGAGCAAGTTTGATTGTGGCTCTTACATTTGTTCCTATGATGGCATCCGTAATCATCAAGGATGGCGAGGAAAAGCCGACACCATTATTTGACAAAATCAGAGACTGGTACGAGACTCTTGTTGCCAGGTTCCTTAAGGGCAAAGTGCTTGTACTTCTCCTTGCAATATTGCTTCTTGCAGTCAGCATATTTGCTGCATACCAGAGAGGCTTTAGCTTCATTAACATGGATATTGAAACAGATCAGATTTCACTCTCCATCGGACCTAGGGAAGATCAGACTCTTACAGAGGATGAACTGAGAGCCCTTTGCGATGAAGCAACAGAGATTATGATGGATATTGACGGCATCGAAACCATCGGTGTTATGCTCGGTGGCGGCAGCGCCCTGTCACTCTTTGGCGGCGATTCTGAGGATGCATCATATTATATTCTTCTTGATGAAAATACCAAGAGAAAATCATCCGAAATCGTGGATGAAATCCTCCAGAAGACTTCAGTGCTTGACTGCGAGGTTAAAGCAACCACATCATCCAATGACTATTCTGCATTCTTCGGTTCAGGACTTTCTATCTATGTAAAGGGTCGTGACCTTGATAAGATTCAGGAATATGCAGCTGAGGTTGCAAAGATAGTTGAAGAAACAGAAGGAACAACCAATGTTCAGGCCGGCCTTGATAATACCACACCATCCTTAAAGATTCATGTAGATAAGGATAAGGCAATGGAATACAAAATGACCGTCGCTCAGGTCTTCGGCCTTGTTATGACAAAGATTGCTTCCACTACCTCATCCACATCCATCTCAACAGAGACCAAGGATTTAAGCGTTTATCTTCAAAGTGAAGAGCAAAGCGAGGCAACTTTGGCAGACCTTAAGAAGATGACATTTACCTATGTTAATGATGAAGGAAAAGAAGAACAGGTAAGATTATCAAGAATCGCTACCTTCGAAGATACAGAAACACTTAGCGTAATTAACAGAGATGCTCAGACAAAATATATTGCAATTACTGCAGATATTGATGAGGATCATAATATTACAAAGGTAAGTAATGAAGTAAATAAGAAGTTAGACAAACTTGAACTTCCAAACGGTTATTCAATCGAAATGACCGGTGAGGATGAGATGATATATGATGCCATGAAGCAGCTTGGACTCATGCTTGCTCTTGCAATTATATTAATCTACCTTGTTATGGTTGCTCAGTTCCAGTCATTATTATCACCATTTATTATCATGTTTACTCTGCCGCTTGCTTTCACCGGCGGTTTCATGGCGCTCTTCTTATCAGGGCAGGAAATCAGCGTCATTGCAATGCTGGGCTTCGTAATGCTGGCAGGTATCATCGTTAATAACGGTATCGTTATGGTTGATTATATCAATCAGTTAAGACGAGAAGGCATGGACAAAAAAGAAGCCATTGCCAGGGCTGCGGCTACAAGACTCAGACCTATCCTTATGACAACACTTACCACAGTTATTTCCATGTTCCCAATGGCACTTGGTATCGGCGACGGCTCAGCCATGATGCAGCCTATGGCCATTACCATGATTGGTGGTCTTGTATACGGTACATTAATGACACTTGTTGTTGTACCTTGTATCTATGACCTTCTCAACTCCAACAAGAGCATGGTTGAAGAAGATTTCATGAATGAAGGTAATCAGGAAGTTGCCCTTCAGTTTGAGCAGTCAAATGCCGGAGGTGAGGCATAATGGATAAAATTCAGGAGTTAATGTTTCCTAAGGAGAAGGAAAAACAGTTATACATCGCTGTAATTGAAATGATAAATGAAGATGTGGATGTGAGCGCCTTAACTGTCAGCGAAATCGCGAAAAAGGCAGGGGTTGGAAAAGGCACAACCTATGAATATTTCAAAACCAAGGAAGAACTGGTCATAAAAGCTCTCTTTTATGACATCATAAAACAGATTACCATCGTTAAGGAACTGGTGGATAAAAAAGAGACTTTCCACGACAGATTTATGGTACTTCTTGATTATATGCAGGTACACAGAGACGATATTAAGCCATTTAATTATATGTTCAAAATGGCCGCCGGTTCACACGAAAGCATGGGAGATATCAAAGAAAAATATACCTGCTTTGATGAGAATCTTGCCAGCAAATTCATTGAGTCATTAATTGACTGGTTTTATGAAGAGGCTAAAAAAGAGAACCTTGTTGGAGATAAGAATAAGCTGCTTCTTAAGTCGGCTCTTTTATCACAGATTGTTGAATTTACAATGATTCTTCATAACAAATGTTCTGATTCCATTGATATGGAAGAGGCAAAAGAATATATCTATGCGGGGCTTTTAGCCAAGATAAAGTAGTGATATAATTGAATGTATCATATAGATTAAAGGAGCCGTAAATGGATAAAATATTTTTGCCAAAAGGCACTGATGGCCGAATGAAAGACACCATGATACTGCATATAATGAGCTTTGCTCTGGTTGCAGTACTTATGATTATGCTCTTCTCATCTTTTGGAATACTTTTCAGGTCAGTTATTGAACTTGTAATGGTACAAAGCGGAGTTTTCGATTCGATTATCGGAGTATCCAATGATTATGAAAACGTTATGAATATGGGATTAATGGACGCGGCAGCATATAATCCGGTTTCCGCACCTATGGAGATGGTTTCAGGTATTATGAAAGTAATGAATACCATCGGATATGTGGTTACCTTTGCATCTATGGCAGTAACGATTCTGCTTGTTGTATTTATGCGTAAGCGTGCTAAAGACATAGTGGAAGATCCGTTCCCAATGGAGAATCCGCTTAAAGTTAAGAAAGTGCCTTATGTATTACTGGGATTTTTATTAGGTGCTTTTGGCGGACATTTATTCTATGTAAAGAATACGAAAAGGGCATTGATTTTCCTGCTTTTGGGACTTGTGGGATCAGGAATTCCGATTCTTATTTTCTACACAACAGCCATTAGCTTTGCAGATGCTTTTATTGCATGTTTTTATAAAAAAGATGAAGAAGGATATATCGTCATCGAGGATTATCCTTACTGGCTGTAAATTGATACTATTTTTAAGCTAAATATAAAGCCTCATTGTATTTATTATTATATTTTGATACAATATAATAGTATAAAAATGCAATGGGGTTTTGCTTTTTTTGGCAATTTGTGTATTAGAAAACTTGGAGAAGGAGTTATTATGGGAAAAGTAAAAGTTGTTACAGACAGTACATGTGATTTATCAGAAGATTTACTGAAAGAATATGATATTGCGGTGCTTCCGCTTTATATCGTAATGGACGATGTAAGCTATAAAGACATGGTGGAAGCTACTCCTGAGAAGATTTATGAATGGGCAGACAGGGTTAAGAAAACTCCGGGAACATCTGCTCCATCAATAGAGGCTGCTGTTGAATTCTTAAGACCTTTCAAAGAGGCCGGGGATGAGGTTATATATCTTGGAATTTCTGAGGATATGTCCACAACACTTAATGTATTCAGACTGGCAGCAGATGAACTGGAATATGAAAGATTTTCACCGGTTAATTCCATGAATCTTTCCACAGGTATCGGCCTTCAGCTTCTCAGAGCCGCAGATATGGCGAAAGAAGGCAAGAGCCTTGAAGAGATTACCGAGGCAATATCAGAAGCAAGAGTAAAGGTTAATGCAAGCTTCGTTGTTGATACACTTACATATCTTGCAAGAGGCGGAAGATGTACACAGGTAACAGCCCTTCTTGCCAATACACTTAAATTAAAACCATGTATCGAAGTTCACGACGGCACCATGGGTGTTGGAACCAAGTACAGAGGAAGCACAGATAAAGCAATCCTTAAATATGTTAAGGACAGAGAACAGAAGTTACTTAATGCAGATCCAAAGAGAGTCTTCATTACACATTCCGGCGCAGCACCTGAGGTTGTGAGCCAGGTAAGAAGTTATCTTGAATCACTGAATCATTTTGAGAATATTTATGAAACCAGAGCCGGCGGCGTAATCTCAAGCCACTGCGGACCTGGAACTTTGGGCGTTCTCTTCTATGAAAATTAAATGGGATTAATTACAGATAATCTGAATAATTTAATACAGTCGGATATGTATCCTTTTCATATGCCAGGGGGCAAAAGAGCCGCCTCCCTTCTAAAACTGGACATCACAGAGATAGAAGGATTCGACGATTTGCACCACCCGGAAGGCATAATTAAAAAAGCCATGGAAAAGGCTGCAAATATTTATGGCGCAGACAAAAGTTTCTTTTTGGTTAATGGCTCTACTGCAGGAATTCTTTCCGCAATCAGTGCCTGCACAAAGGCCGGGGATGAGATAATAATTGCAAGAAATGCTCACAGGTCTGTATATAATGCAGTGGAACTTATGAGACTAAAAGCTAAATATGTAATTCCGGATGTAATGGATATTGGATGCTATGATGCCATAAGCCCTGACCTTGCAATTAAGGCAATTGATGATAATCCTGAGGCTAAAGTTATGGTGCTGACATCTCCAACATATGAAGGTCAGGTCAGCGATATAGAAGCGATAGGAAGATATGCCCGTGAAAAGGGCGTAATATTGATAGTTGATGAAGCTCACGGGGCCCATATGTATTTTTGCAAAGGCTTTCCAAAAGGAGCATTGTCAGGGGCTGATATAGTAATACAAAGTCTCCATAAGACTTTACCGGCGCTTACGCCGGCGGCTATTCTGCATATTAGGGGAGACAGGGTTGATCCCAAAAAGATTCAGAAATATCTGTCCATATATCAGACCAGCAGTCCGTCATATATTTTGATGGCCTGTATTGAAGATGTATTAGATGATGCCATTTCAGATGAAAGACCATGGCAAAGATACATAGACAGACTGGATAATTTTTATAAGGAAGTATCTTCCTTAAAGAAGCTTGAAGTTCTGGATTTCCAGGGCAGGGATAAGGGCAAGATAGTTTTATATCATAAAGAAAGAAAAGTATCAGGCCTTACACTTGCAGGGATTCTTCGAAATAAATATCATCTGGAATGCGAATATGCATCTCCGTATTTTGTCCTTCTGATGACTTCGGTTATGGACTCAGATGAAGGATTTGAAAGATTAATAAAAGCCATCAAAGAGATGGATAGAACCAATCTTGATATTGATAATGTGGAAGTAATTTTACCACCGGCAAAGAATCACGAGATGGTTTTAATACCGGCCGAGGCTGCCGGGATGGAAACTGAAGAGATTCAGTATTTAGAGAGCGAAGGCAGGGTAAGTGGCGAAAACATATATATCTATCCGCCTGGAAGGGTATATGTGGCAGAGGGTGAGAGAATCACCAGGGAAGATATAGAATATATCACCTATCTTAAAAAGACAGGATTTGATATAAGAGGAATAAATAATAATTTGATTTCCGTAGTCAGGGGGTTGTAATTTCATGGGGAAGATATTTTATATAATGGGCAAAAGCTCCTGCGGCAAGGATACCATTTATAAAAAACTTCTGAGCCTGGATAAATGTAATCTTAAGAGAATTGTGCCTTATACCACAAGACCTATCAGGGATAAGGAGCAAAACGGAGTTGATTATTATTTCATAGATGATGCCAAGTTAGAGGAATACAGAGGTAAGGGTTTAATCATCGAACTCAGGGAATATAATACAGTTCACGGTATCTGGAAATATCTTACAGTGGATGATGGCAATACGGACCTTGAAGAGAATGATTATATTACCATAGGCACTCCTGAAAGTTACGAGAAAATGGTTAATTATTATGGGACCAAAAATATTGTTCCAATTCTTATAACTGTAGATGACGGGGTGAGGCTGGAAAGAGCCCTTAAAAGAGAAAGAGCACAGGAGAAGCCTAAATATGCTGAGATGTGCAGAAGATTCTTAGCAGATGAGCAGGATTTCAGTAAAGAGATTCTGGATAAACTTGGTATAGATAATGTTTTTGCCAATGATGATTTGGACGAATGCGTAGGAGAGATTGAGAATTTCATTCTTTCCCATAGGTAGATTATATGGATAATATGCATATTAATCCAATTACACAGACTAATGCCGCGGCACCTGTGACTCAGGCAGCACCTCAGGTGGAAGGGGATTTTAAATTTATTTTAGCCAGCAATGTGTCGGAAGCGGAACTTTCCCAGAGGCTGACAGAGCTGCTGACTCAGATAGAGGATCAGGGTAAGAAGATATCCAAGAAGACTGACATTCGCGACATGCGAAGGTACAGGGCCCTGATTAAGGATTTCCTTAATGAAGTAGTTAACCGCTCACATGAGTTCTCGAGAGAGAATTTCCTGGACAGGCGCGGGCGCCACAGGGTATATGGTATTATCAGACAGGTTGATGATGTGCTTGATTCACTGGCACAGGAACTGGTTAAGGAAGAGAAGGATAATATAGCAATCTTAAATAAGATTGATGAGATTAGGGGACTGTTGTTAGATATTTTCACATAATGGATGGTGATAATGATGAAAAACTTTGATGATATTGTTGGACAAAAAGGGCTGGTTGAATTAATGAAGGGTGCCGTAAAAAACGGTACTGTATCCCAGGGCTATCTCTTAAGCGGTGAGTTCAGATCAGGTAAGGAATTCGTGGCGACGATTTTTGCCAATGCGCTTCAGTGTGAGGATAAGGAGCATGCGCCTTGCGGTAAGTGTAAGGCCTGCAAGTTGGCGGCTGAGCGCAATCATCCTGACATTAAGTATATAGCTCATGACAAGCCAAGCACAGTGGGTGTTGAGGACATCAGAAGACAGGTTAATGATGATGTGGTAATTAAGCCATACATCGGCCCATATAAGATCTATATAATTGAAGAAGCAGAGAAGATGACACCTGCTGCCCAGAATGCTCTTCTTAAAACTCTGGAAGAGCCACCTGAATATGTGGTCATTATTCTGCTTGCCACATCTGAGGAAGAGATGCTTCAGACCATCCGCTCAAGATGTGTCTGCCTTTCAATGAAGCCGGTTCCGGATGACGAGCTTAGAAGATTCTTAATTAACGAATACAGGGTTCCGGATTACAAGGCTGATATATGCGTGGCTTTTGCAAGAGGTAATTTAGGTCAGGCCAAGGCACTTTCCCAAAACGAGGATTTTGACAAAATTAAGAATCAGGCTGTAAGCCTTCTTAAGAATATTACAAACATGGACGGAGAGGACGTTAATGAAGCAATTCATGAGGTCAGCAAGTTCCGTGTAAATGTGGATGATTTCCTGGATATTATTTATATCTGGTACAGGGATGTCCTCATGTTTAAGTCTGTTAATGATATTAACGGTCTTATATTTAAGCCTGAATTTACAGACATTAAGGAGATGGCGAAGAATCTGACATATCAGGAGATTGAGCAGATAGTAGAAGCTGTTGATACAGCAAGAGCGAGACTTAAGGCAAATGTTCCTTTCGAGCTAACTTTAAGACTTCTCCTTCTTACAATCAGGGAAAATCAAAGATAGGAATATAAATTTTAATGGTAAAAGTAGTTTGTATTAGATTCAAAAATGCCGGCAGGGTTTATTATTTTGATCCGGGCGAGCTGGATATTAAGCGTGGCCAGCATGTAATAGTTGAAACCATAAGAGGCGTGGAATATGGTCTTGTGGTTGACGGTGTTAAGGAAGTTTCCGATGAAGAAATCGTAAGTCCTTTAAAGCCGGTACTCAGAATTGCAACAGAAGAAGATGACAGAATTGATGCTGAGAATCAGTCTTTAAGAGATGAAGCAATCGCCATCTGCAAGGAAAAAGTTAAGGAAAACGGCCTTGAAATGAAGGTGGTTGAAGCTGAATATACCTTTGATAAGAATAAGGTAATCTTCTATTTCACAGCAGATGGAAGAGTTGACTTTAGAGAACTGGTTAAGGATTTAGCCAAAGTTTTCAGAATTCGTATTGAGCTTCGTCAGATTAATTCCAGAGATGAGATTAAGATTATGGGTGGAATCGGTCCTTGTGGAAGAGATATCTGCTGCCATTCATTCATGTCTGATTTTGTTCCGGTTTCCATCAAGATGGCCAAGGAACAGCACTTATCGCTTAATCCAAGCAAAATCTCCGGCATCTGCGGAAGACTCATGTGCTGCTTAACTTTTGAAGAGGAAACATATGAGGATATTAATGCAAGAATGCCTGAAAAGGATGAGCTGGTATCTACAAAGGACGGCTTCAGCGGAAGAATTCAGAGCGTTAATGCGTTAAGGGAAACTGCCAAGGTTATTATTGAAATCGGTGATTCCAAGGAAATCAGGAATTATCCTATAGACGAGCTTCAGTTTAAGAAGATGTATAATAAAGAAAGAACTGACTTAACTGAAGAAGAACTGGCTCAGGTTGCATTTTTGGAGAAGCTTGAAGAGGCGGACAGAAAGGCCAAGGAAGAGGCGGCCAAAGAAGAGTATGGTGCCAAGAGCGCACCTGCATCTCAGATTCAGAGGAAGCCATATAACAAGCCTTATAATAAGTTTAATAAAGATCAGAATAATTCCGTAAATCAGAATAATCAGGGCGATAAGGGCCCTAGGGATAATAAGGAATTTAAAGGTCCAAAGGATAATAATCAGGCTGAGAACCAGGGCCACGGCGGTAAGAAGGGATATAATAAGTTCCCTAAGAAAGATGAGAATGTTCATAACAATGCCGGTAATAATAACATGAACAGAAAGGGTAAGAAGTTCTACCCTCAGAATCACAGGAAATCCGGCAACAGAGGCGATAAATAATCTTTTATGAATATGGATATTGATACAAGTAAAGAAAGACTGGACGATCTTGGAAGGAACGGTTTCTGCATATGGCAGAACCCGTCCCTTTTCTGTTTTGGTATGGATGCTGTGCTCTTATCTCATTTTGCCGAAATATCAGACAAGGCCAGGATTCTCGATATCTGCTCAGGTAACGGCATAATCCCGATTATGCTCAGAGCCCTTGATATGGGAGGAAGTTATACCGCAGTTGAGTATATAAAAGAGAATGTGGACCTGGCTAACAAAAGCATCGCCTACAATCACATGGAAGATGTCATGACCATGATTCATGGAGACATTACGGATGAGAATCTTGTTCTTCCGGAAAGACTCTATGATGTGGTAACTGTAAATCCTCCTTATATGATTGGAAAACACGGCCTTGTTAATGATTTTGATGCCAAGGCAATAGCCCGTCATGAGATAACCTGTACCTTAGAGGATGTGGTTAAATTTGCAGCTAAATACTTAAGGGTACATGGTAAGTTATATATGGTTCACAGGCCCTTCCGCCTGCCGGAAATCATGAATGAAATGAGTAAATATCATATAGAGCCAAAGCGTATGAGGCTCGTATATCCTTATGTGGATAAGGAACCGAATATGGTTTTGATAGAGGCAGTAAAGGGTGGCAATCCAAGGCTTACGGTTGAGAAGCCGCTTATAGTTTATAAAGACGTAAATGTATATACAGATGAAGTAAAGAATATGTATCAGGGATAGGTGAAATATGGCAGGAATACTCTATTTATGCGCAACTCCCATAGGTAATTTAAAGGATATTTCTTTTCGCGTGCTGGAAATCCTTAAAAGTGTGGATATAGTGGCAGCAGAGGATACCCGTAACAGCATAAAGCTTTTTAATCATTTTGAGATTAATACTCCTTTAACCAGTTATCATGAATATAACAAGGTTGAGAAGGCAGTTAAGTTAATTGAGATGTTAAAGAGTGGGCAAAATATTGCCCTCATTACAGATGCAGGAACTCCGGGCATATCTGATCCGGGTGAAGTACTGGTCAGGATGTGCCACGAAGAAGGCATAACAGTCACATCCCTTCCGGGGCCGGTAGCCTGTATTGACGCTCTTATATTAAGCGGATTTTCCACAAGAAGGTTCGTCTTCGAAGGCTTTCTTCCAAGAGAGAAGAAGGAGAGGGCGGAGATTTTGGCTGAGATAGGGAAGGAAACCAGGACGGTGATTCTCTATGAAGCGCCGCATCACTTAAAGGGAACCCTCGAAGATTTAAGGGCTCTTGGGGATGAGAGAAATATCGCACTTTGCAGGGAACTAACGAAGAAGTATGAAGAGATAAGCCGAAAGACCATAGGCGAAGCCATTGAATACTATAAGGACAATGAGCCAAGGGGCGAATATGTGCTGGTAATCGAAGGCCTTGATAAGGCGGCATTAAAGGAAGAAGAACAGAAAAAATGGGAAGAGATGACCATTGAAGAGCATATGGCAATCTACGAAGGAAAAGGAATGGACAACAAGGAAGCCATGAAAATGGTGGCCAAAGACAGGGGCGTATCCAAGAGAGATATTTATAATTATTTACACAAAAACTAAATGTCCTAAAGGGTAAATATCCTAAAAAATAAGGTTGACAAACAAGGGCAGTATATATATATTTATGTTTGTATAGTTAAGCAAATACAGAGAAATCTTATAATTATAAATAAAGGAGTAGGGTTATGTTTGAAAAAGTTGTTTCAATTATGGAAAATGTATTAAATATTGACGGAGCTGATATTACAGAAGCTACAGATTTCAAGGATGATTTAGGACTTGATTCACTTGATCTTTTCGAACTTGTTATGGCATTCGAAGAAGAATACGGTATCGAGATTCCTCAGGATGACCTTGATAATATTGCTACTGTAGGCGATGTAGTTGAATATTTAAGCGCAGCTGAAGATCTTTAATTATAACCATAAAATAATTATAAAAAACCTTGGTTTATGCCAAGGTTTTTTTGCTTTAATTCGTTGAAGAAAAGCCTTAAAAATGATAAAATAAAAGGGATTTGAATTTTCAGGGGGTCAGTTCTATGAATAAGATCGGTTTCGATAACGAGAAATATCTTACAATGCAGTCAGCCAGAATCAAAGAGAGAATAGAAACTTTCGGTGGAAAGTTATACCTTGAGTTCGGTGGCAAGCTGTTCGACGATTATCATGCATCCCGCGTTCTTCCGGGTTTCAAGCCGGATTCCAAGATTAACATGTTATGCCAGCTTAAAGATCAGGCAGAAATAGTAATAGTAATAAATGCTGGGGATATTGTTAAGAATAAGAGACGTTCAGACTTAGGGATTACCTATGATATGGAAGTCTTAAGACTTATCGATGCCTTCAGGGGATACGGACTTTATGTAGGTTCAGTATGCTTAACTCATTTTGAAGGACAGCCTGCAGCTGTTAATTATCAGAAGAAACTGGAATCCCTTGGAATGAAAGTATACAGACATTATATCATTCAGGGTTATCCATCCAATGTTCCACTTATTGTAAGTGATGAAGGCTTTGGTCAGAATGAATATATAGAGACAACCAAGTCCCTTGTAGTTATTACAGCTCCGGGACCTGGAAGCGGAAAGATGGCAACATGTCTTTCGCAGTTATATCATGAACATAAGAGAGGCATTAAAGCAGGATATGCCAAGTATGAGACCTTCCCAATCTGGAATATTCCTCTTAAGCATCCTGTTAATCTTGCATATGAAGCAGCAACAGCTGACCTTAATGATGTAAATATGATTGATCCTTTCCATCTTGAGGCTTATGGAGAGACAACCATTAATTATAACCGCGACGTGGAGATTTTCCCGGTGCTTAGCGCAATCTTCCAGCATATTATGGGAGAGTGCCCATATAAGTCACCTACAGACATGGGTGTTAATATGGCAGGCTATGGAATTATAGATGATGAGGCTGTATCTGAAGCATCAAAGCAGGAAATCATCAGAAGATATTATAATGCCATGAATGAAAAAAGAATGGGAGATACCGGTGATGAGCAGGTTCTTAAGATTGAACTTCTCATGAAGCAGGCAGGTATCACCACAGAGGACAGACCGGTTGTATCTGCTGCAATGATTAAGGCTGAAGCCACAGGAGGTCCTGCAACAGCCATTGAACTTCCGGATGGAAGAATAATCACTGGTAAGACATCTGAGCTTCTTGGTGCATCATCAGCCATGTTATTAAATGCTCTTAAGGCCCTGGCCGGAATTGATGATGAAGCCAAGCTTATATCACCAACCACAATTGGTCCTATCTCAGATCTTAAGATAAATCATCTTGGCAACAGAAATCCAAGACTTCATACGGATGAGATTTTAATCGCCCTTTCCATATGTGCCGGAGAGGATGAAATGGCAGCCAAGGCCATGGAACAGCTCCATAAATTAAGAGGATGCGAGGTACATTCAAGTGTAATCTTATCACCGGTTGATAAGAATGTATTCAGAAAGTTAGGTGTTAACTTAACATGCGAGCCTGAGTACGAGAACAAGAAGCTGTACCACAAATAAGGAATACTACTGCTTTAGGCAGAGTAGATAAATTGTTATATTTTTTGTTCAGATTAATTCTAAAGGAGGAATTGTAATGCAGTACGAGGTTAAATGTAAACCATTCCCAGTTGTTGTTTGTAATATGGCAAACGGTGACAAGATTAAATGCCAGAGAGGCGCTATGGCATGGATGACACCAAATATGTCTATGGAGACTAAGACAGGTGGTCTTGGTAAGATGTTCTCAAAGGCTCTTACAGGTGAGTCATTATTTGAAAATGTTTACGAAGCTAAGGGTGACGGTATGATCGCTTTCACATCAGGTGTTCCTGGTGATATCCTTGCAGTTAATGTTTCAACACCAATCGTTGCTCAGAAGAGATCTTTCTTAGCCGGTGATGTAACAGTAGAGATGGAAACATTCTTCGCTAAGAAGTTTGGTGCAGGTCTCTTAGGTGGTGAAGGTTTTGTTATGCAGAAGTTCTCAGGAAGCGGTACAGTATTCTTAGAGATCGATGGTAACGTAATGGAATATACACTTCAGCAGGGTCAGTCAATGATCGTTGATACAGGTACACTTGCAGCTATGGAAGCTACATGTTCAATGGACGTTGTATCAGTTGAAGGCTTGGGAAACAAGCTTGCCGGTGGTGAAGGCTGGTTCAATACCAAGGTTTCAGGTCCTGGTAAAGTATGGCTTCAGACAATGCCTGTAAGCTCACTTGCAGAAGCAGTTAGACCTTATATTCCTACAGGAAGATAAGTAATAAACGAGTTAAAGCGAGATTGTATCAGGCCGTACGGATATGGCTTGTGACTCGTATTCTATTTAATATTAATTGGGCCTCTGGGGGAGGATATGCTCCCTTAAGGGGCCCTTTTTAGTTAAAGAAGGGTAAAAATGGCAAAAAAACGCACAGGAAGTCTTAAAAATATAGTGCCACTGATGTCTATTTTTCCGGTGGTTGTATTCGGAATCGTTATTTCAATCGTGACCAGTATGTCCTTCAGGGGCATTATGTATGAGAAGATTGAGGGGGAACTTAGTGAAATTGCCGCCATGATTCTGGACTCATATGATGCCATGTCTCCGGATGATTATCATCTTGAGCAGGTGGGCAATGTGGTTGCTTTTTATAAGGGTGATGAGGAAATCACAGGCAATAATAAGCTTATAGATGCCGCTAAAAAAAGCACCGAAGCCGAGGTGACTATTTTTTACATGGACACCAGAATGATAACAACCATCAGGGAAGAAGGCGGCGGTAGATTAATAGGAACCGGTGCCAATTCGGTAATTGTTAAGGATGTTATAGAAGGACAGTCTGACAGGTTTTATAATGATGTTGATATTAATAATGTCCGCTATTATGCATATTACAGACCGATTATCAATTCTGACGGCTCAGTAATCGGTATGATTGCAGTTGCCAAGCCTTTGGCAGAAGTAAATGAATTAGTAAGAAAGGCAGTGCTTCCACTTGTATTTGTTACCCTTGTTTTACTTGTACTTACCGGACTTATTTCACTACGATATTCATCAACTTTAGTTAAAACCATACTTGGCCTTGAGAAGTCCCTTTCCCATGTAGCCAATGGTGAACTTAACAAGAGTCCTGATGACAGGATACTTCACAGAAATGACGAACTTGGCGATATGGCCAAGTCCATAGTTCAGATGCAAAAATCCCTTCATGCATTAATTGAGGAAGATGCACTTACTGAACTTTATAACAGACGTTATGCAGTTAAGAAATTATCATCTCTTATGGTGATGGCCGATACAACAGGCCAGAAATATACAGTAACCATCGCCGATATCGACTACTTTAAAAAGGTTAATGATACCTGGGGACATGATACCGGTGATGATGTACTTAAGGCTGTGGCATACTGCCTTAAGTCCTATATCAAGGGCCGCGGCTTCGTGGCCAGATGGGGTGGTGAGGAATTCTTACTCATCCACGAGAATTATGATTTGGAAGAAACAGCGGAGTGCTTAAAGATACTCCAGGGAGATATATATAATATTGCGGTTCCGACAGGAGAATATGGTGATATCGTTAAGGTTACCATGTCCTTCGGTGTTGCTGAAGGAATGCCGGGTCTTGATATGGATTCCCTTATCAAAATGGCCGACGAGAATCTTTATGATGCCAAGGAAGCAGGCCGTGACAGAATAGTAGCACTTTATCCAGAGGACAGAAATAATGACTGACGAAAGAACTACAAATGGCAGAACTAAAATCTTATATGAGGATGATGCTTATGTAAGTTCCTTTAAGGCTACTGTTCTTGAGATAGTTACGGAGGGCGACAAAAAGGCAGCAGTTCTTGATGTGACAGCCTTCTTTCCGGAAGGCGGCGGTCAGGGAGCTGATACAGGATTTATTGGAGATGCAAAGGTTACAGATGTTCAGAGAGTAAATGGTGAGATTCTCCATTATTTCAAAGGAAATCTGGAAGCAGGCTCTGTGTATGAGTGCAGACTTGATTTCGAAAAAAGATACGACAGGATGCAGAATCACACGGGGGAGCATATAATCTGCGGCCTCATTAATAAAGAATATGGTCTTGATAATGTAGGTTTTCACTTATCGGATGATGTGATAACCGTGGATTTAAACGGCTATCTTGAATATGATGAGCTCCTTAAGATTGAGACAAGAGCTAATGAACTTATAGCAAAGGGAGCCAAAGTTAATATTCTTTATCCTTCAAAAGAAGAACTTAAAGGCCTTAATTACAGAAGCAAAATCGAAGACCTGGAGAATGTAAGATTAGTGGAGATTGAAGGTATCGATCTTTGTGCCTGCTGTGCTCCTCATCTTGATAATATTGCAAATGTTCAGATGGTGAAGATTCTTTCTTCCATGTCTCACAGAGGCGGAGTAAGATTCACCATGATAGCCGGAAAAAGGGCAGTTGATGATTATGCTCTGTTACATAATAAGGCAATGGAAATAGTTAAACTTACATCCCTTCCAAAGGAAAAAATGGATGAAGGAGTTGTGAAGTTTAAGGAAGATATAGAAAAATACAGAACACAGATTAATGAACTTAAAGAAACCATTACTGCAATAAATATGGTTTCACTTAAAGAAAGAATAGCAGGTAATCCTGATGCCGGGATAATTGTTTATCCGGCCAAAAGCCTCGATGAAATTCAAAAAAGAACCCTGATTAATGAAGGAGTGCTTAAGTTTGAAGGCATCATTATGGTAGTGGATGACGTTGATGAGGGGAATGCTTCTTTCATAGCGGGAAGAAGAGCAGACGCATCCGGTTTAAGTCTTAAGGATTTTAAGGAAAAACTGATGTCTGAATTCGGAGCCAAAGGTGGAGGCTCAGATGTAATGATTCAGGGAAGAATCCAAATAGATAAAGAGATTAAAGACAGACTTTGTGCATTATAGAAGTATAACTTAGAGGGATTAGATGGATTATGTACTTCATTACAATATAGCGGCAATTGTAATAAGCCTTCTGGTAATTGTATTATTCTTTTCCAGAAAGTTCTTTCCTGTTGCCTCAAACAAGTACTATGCTTTCATGGGCGTATTCGTTGCATTTAGTTCATTTTGCGACATATTATGCTCTTTAAGTTTTATGGGTAAAATAAATTATAATCCTGTAAGTTTTAGTCTGATTTTCGGCGGCTATTTTGCCGGTTCTATTTTGTGCGCACTTTCTTTTGCACTCTATACCATGGCTTTGGTTGAGGATAAAATGGGTTCTGATGCCCAGAGTATCAAAATCATTATCGCCGCGCTTTCCGTATTCGCCATTATTACTTATCCGTTATCGCAGATTACAAAGATGTATTTTTACATGGATAACGAAGGGTATCACCATGGTCCGTTTATCTGGAGTTTCTACGGAATACTTGCAGTCGGAATGGCTATAGTGCTCTACACCCTTGTAAGATACGGCAAGTTCTTAACCAAGAGACAGAGGGCGGCGGCATATTTTGCTCTTATTATTGTAATATTATCCATAGTATTTCAGGCAATATTTGATAAGATTCCAATCAGTAATTTTGCAAACGCGCTTGTTTTTATGGTAGTGCTTCATACCCTGCAAAATTCCAGGGATTATACCAATTACAAGTTGTCCCTTTTTGATGATACAGCCTTTTATCTGCAGATTGATAATTATATCAGGGCCAATAAGAGTTTCTATGTGCTCTGCTTTGATTTAGAGGGCGTTGGATTCTTAGAGCAGACCATGGGACCGGAGGCAAGAACGGAACTTCTGGAACATTTCGGAAGAGAATGTAAGGAAAATCTTGAGGGCATGCTTTTCTATCTTGGTGGTACAAGGTTTGCATATATCTTTGATTCAACAAGAAAAGAAGCTATTGAGAAATACGCCGAATGGCTTAACTGGCGAGTAATGACGCCTTACAGGGTTAAGGGCATAAAGGTTACTCTTTCCATAAGAATCGCCGTGGCTGAGTATGGAAATGAGATTAATGACAGAGAGACATTCATTAACAGTTTAAGATATGCCTTAAGGGAAGCAAAGAATAAGGCTTCTCAGGAAATCGTGTGGGCGAGTGATAAGATGATTGAGTCTTATCAGAGATATAGGGATATTGTTCATGTCTTAAAGAAACAGATAGTTGAGAAGAGTTTTATGGTTTTCTATCAGCCGATTTACTGCGCAGCCACCGGGAAATTCTCGGCAGCAGAGGCTCTTATCAGATTATATGATGAGAAGATGGGATTCGTTCCTCCTGATGAATTCATTCCAATCGCGGAGAGCAATGGCCTGATTATTGAGATAGGCGAGATTGTCTTTAGAAAGGTTTGTGATTTCTTATCTCATGAGGGCAGCGAGCTTGGAATCGATTATATTGAGGTTAACCTTTCCATGCTTCAGTGTATGCAGGAAGATCTTCATAAAACCTTAATAGAAATAATGGATGAATATGGTATTTCCTATGACAAGATTGATTTTGAAATTACTGAGACTTTCTCCCTGACAGACCAGAATATTCTTATTAAAAATATGAATGCCCTGATTTCAGCAGGTTCGTCCTTTGCAATGGATGATTATGGCACAGGATTCTCCAATACGGAATATCTGATAAAGTATCCGTTCAAACTGGTGAAGCTGGACAAAATCTTCATCTGGGATGCCATGAAAGATGATAAAGCCATGAAAATACTCGAGCATACAGTGGCTATGATTAAGAGCCTTGATATTCAGATAGTAGCCGAAGGTGTTGAAACAAAGGAGCAGGCGGGGCTGCTTATGGGCATGGGCTGTGATTTTCTCCAGGGGTTCCTTTATTCTAAACCTCTTCAGAAAGAATTATATATACAGTTTTTAAAAAATGACGGGAATGTGAATCAATGAAATTAATATCGTGGAATGTAAATGGAATAAGAGCGTGCCTTGGTAAGGGATTTATGGATTTCTTTAATGAGGTGGATGCAGATGCATTTGCCCTGCAGGAGACCAAGGTGTCCGAAGGACAGGTAGAGCTGGATATGCCGGGATATTATCAGTACTGGAATTATGCTGAGAAGAAGGGATATTCCGGAACTGCACTTTTTGTTAAGAAAGAGCCGATTAACGTAACCTATGGTCTTGGTATTGAAGAGCATGACCATGAGGGCAGGGTGATAACCCTTGAATATGAGAATTATTATCTGATTACGGTTTATGTGCCTAATTCCAAGGATGGATTATTACGACTTGACTACAGGATGGTCTGGGAAGATGACTTCCTTAAGTATGTTAAAAAACTCGAGGAGAAAAAACCGGTAATCTACTGCGGGGACTTAAATGTAGCCCATAAGGAAATTGATCTTAAGAATCCTTCTTCCAATCACAGAAACGCAGGTTTTACTGACGAAGAAAGAGGGAAGATGGATAATGTTTTGTCAGCCGGATTAATTGATACATACAGATTCTTTAATCCGGATAAGAAAGATATTTATTCCTGGTGGTCATACAGATTTCATGCAAGAGAGAAGAATGCCGGCTGGCGTATAGATTATTTTATCTGCTCAGAAAATCTTAAGGATAAATTGATATCGGCTGATATTCATACAGAAATTTATGGCTCTGACCACTGCCCTGTTGAATTACAGATTGATTTATAAAACAGTAAATTATTTTGGAAGTACTGACATTAGGGGGTTAGCAAATGCCTAATAAACTTAAACCAACGGATAAATCCGCAGGATATGATGTAAGGCCCGGCGATTTTCTCACCATGGGTGCAACTAAAGTGGAGTGCGGCGTAAATTTCACGGTTATGTCCATCCACGCTATTGGATGTGAAGTGGTGCTTTATAAAAGAGGCGCCAGGAAGCCATATGCACGAATTCCTTTTCCACCAAATTACAGAATAGGAAATACATATTCAATGCTGGTTTTCGGCCTGAATATTGATGAATTTGAATATACATACAGAATCAGGGAAATTGACCCGGAGACCAAGAGACCTATATATACACCGGAACTTCTCGATATATATGCCAAGGCTGTCGTAGGCCAGAGAAAATGGGGCGAGAAGGAAACAGGCAGCGAAAAACTGGTTAAGGCAAGAGTTGTTGAGAATACTTTTGACTGGGGCAATTTCGTTGAGCCTAATCATAAGTTTTCAGACCTAATAATATATGAGATGCATGTCAGGGGATTTACCATGGACCCAAGCTCCAAAGTAAAATACCCGGGCTCTTTTAAGGGAATAATCGAGAAGATTCCTTATCTTAAGAAACTTGGTATTAATGCAATTGAGCTGATGCCGATTTTTGAATTCGATGAGATGGAAGGCGAGAGAGTCTATAACGGCAAGAGACTCCTTAATTACTGGGGTTACAGCCCGGTAAGCTTCTTTGCTCCTAATACAAGTTATGCATCATCTGCTGAGCATAATCATGAAGGCCATGAATTAAAGGAGACCATCAAGGCTCTTAATGAAAACGGAATTGAAGTCATAATGGACGTTGTATTTAACCATACGGCAGAAGGTAATTTCTCAGGACCTACCATTTCATTTAAAGGTTACGACCAGAGTGTTTATTATATGATGACCCCTCAGGGAGATTTCTTTAACTTCAGTGGCTGCGGTAATACACTTAACTGTAACCATCCTGTGGTTAGAAGAATGATTCTTGACTGTTTAAGAAGCTGGGTTATTTTATACAAAATCGACGGCTTCAGATTCGATCTTGCATCCATCTTAGGACGTGATCAGGAAGGTAATCCCATGAGTGCGCCTCCACTTCTTGAGGCCCTTGCATTTGATCCGATTTTAAGTAAGGTTAAGTTAATTGCAGAAGTATGGGATGCCGGCGGATTATATCAGGTTGGCTCTTTCCCTGCATGGAGAAGATGGGCTGAGTGGAATGGCAGATACAGAGATGACATGAGAAGATTCCTTAAGTCTGATGCCAATATGGCAGAGGTTGCAATTAAGCGTATAACAGGCTCAAGGGATATATATGAGCAGTATTCAAGAGGTGATAATGCCAGCGTTAATTTCATAACCTGTCATGACGGCTTCACTTTGTATGACCTCTATGCATATAATGAGAAGCATAATGAGGAAAATGGCTGGAATAATACGGACGGTTCTGATGATAATAACAGCTGGAACTGCGGAGCTGAGGGTGAAACCAATGATCCGGAAATTCTCAAGCTTCGTAAGAGAATGAGACTTAATGCGGTAACGGCTCTGTTCTTAAGCCGCGGCGCAGCAATGTTTCTTGCAGGGGATGAGATGTGTAATACCCAGTATGGTAATAATAATGCCTACTGTCAGGATAATGAGATATCTTATCTTAACTGGGACAAATATAAGAGCAATAAGGATACATTTGATTATTTTGCCAAAGCGATTGCATTTAGAAAGAAACATCCTGTTGTAAGATATAAACTTCAGGACGCTCATATTGGTTTCCCTGATATCAGCATTCATGTGGAGCATCCATGGAACAGTGGTATTAATGCAGAAACCAGAACCTTCGGCATCATGTATGCAGGAAGGGAAGAAAAAGCCAAATCAGATGATGTGGTATTTGTAGCTTTCAACATGTACTGGGAGTGGAAGGACCAGTATCTGCCGGAACTTCCGCCTTCATTTAAGTGGCATCTTGCCTTCACATCATGTGAAGAGAATTATTTCGATGAAAAAGAAAATCGTATCGCCTTAATCGGCCGTTCGGTTGCAGTATTCGAAATGGTTAAAAACAGAGGTAAATAAAATGATTAAATTAAAAGTTCTGTCTGTAGGTAAATGTACCTTAGAGGGTATGGTTAAAATTGAGGCCGATGGCAGTGATGGAAAAATAACCGTTTTTTATCCTAAGAAAAAGGCTGATAAAAAAGGTCTTAAAAAGGGGAATGATTTATATCTGGATAAAGAGAGCATGTGCCCATGCTGTAATTATTATTACGGATATAAGGCTGATTATGAAATCTGTCCTAACTGCGGCTGGGAATATGACACGGTTCAGAATGAAGATCCCGAATATGGCGGAGGCGCTAATGAAATGAGCCTTAACGAAGCCAGGGAAGCTTACGTAAATGGAAAGGAAATAAAGTAGTGAAAAGAAGATTATTAACGGTTGTTTCTGCCCTGGGTCTTGCGCTTATACTTTCATCCTGTTCAGAACTTTCTTATGAACTTACTGAGGCGGAACAGCAGGAATTAGGAATTGAATCCATATCTGCCTCTGATGTGGTGGAAGATATATTGACCGGACAGGGTGGTGAATCTCAGGAAGCTCAGGCTGAAAACGAGATTGTGGATGAAGATGGTCAGGATGATGACCAGGATGCAGATTCAGAGGATGTTAAAGAGTCAGATGCAGATGAGCAAATCGCTGAAACAGATACTCAGAATGCAGACGATCACGGAAATGCCGACTATGTAGATTATTATTTCAGGTCATCCAAACTTCTTAATTCCCATTATGAGAAACATGGAATTGAGATGGGCTTTGCTTCAGCTAAGGAATATGAGAAGGCTGCATCGGATGTGGTTAATAACCCCGCGGCTTTACACAAAACAGAAGCAGAAGATGGTGATGATGTTTATTATGTGGAAGAGACCAATGAATTTGTGGTGGTTTCCACAGACGGATATATAAGAACTTATTTTAACCCGGGTGGCGGAATAGATTATTATAACAGACAGTAATATCTTTTAAAGAGGTAGTTTATGAAAAACGAATCAATAAACAGTTATGGTAAAATGTTACTTTTTACAACAGTATGTATTGTCGTGGATATTGTAGGCAGCCTGATTGCCAGATTTTACGATGTTCCACTTTGGATGGACTGTATAGGCACATGTTTCGCAGCATATGCTTTTGGCCCTGTGGCAGGTATGCTGGTTGGCGTTACAACCAATATCATTCTCTGGATAGTAAAGGGAACCGTGGTATGGTATTTAATTCCGGCAGCAGTTGTTGGTCTTACGGTAGGAATCGCAGCAAGAAAGAAGTGGTTTGAGGATTTCTATCATACTATGGTAATTGCGACACTGACTACTATTTTGGTAGTTGCGACGGCCATTCCGGTTAATTTTATTTTTAATGGTGCAAGAACAGGTAATGCCTGGGGTAATGCACTTGTGGATTTCTTCCTTGAAAGAAGATATGGCGTATTTTCTTATCTGATTGGTCAGTTTTATGTGGATTTTTTTGATAAGACACTTACGATTATTTTCTTATTCCTGGTTATTCATTTTAGAAGAAAACTTAAACAAGATAAAGAAAGTCATACAAGCACCAATGAAATGGTTGATAATCTTCAGGATGATATTATTAACAGAGACAGGGAAAAAGCCAAGAGAATTCATGATGCAGTAGAGGAAGTTACAGAGCAGATTAGAAAAGAAGATGAAAAAGCAGCGGATGATGCTGAAAAAATCAAGACAATGACCAAGATTGTCATTCTGCTTTTGATTCCATCCCTGATTATTGGCTCACTTAAAATAAATGTCAGCGCAGCTGATGATCCGCAAATTGTAAATGATTACGGTGCTTATATTCAGACTGTATATGACAACAGAAATGGTCTTCCTTGCGGCGAGGCCAATGATATATGCCAGACACCTGATGGTGTTCTCTGGATAGGAACTTATGCAGGTCTTTACCGTTATTCAGGTAAAGAGTTCCGTCCAATGACTCAGTTTGAAAGCGTAAGAAATGTTAACTGCCTTTATACTGATTATGAAGGAAGAGTATGGATTGGTACCAATGACAGCGGTGTCGCACTTATGATTGATGGAGAAATCATAGATGTTATTGATACTGAGGATGGACTTCCATCTAACTCAATTCAGTGTATTCACGAAGACTGCAGAGGTGATTACTATATCGGAACCACAGAGGGTGTGGTTGTATATACTTTATCGGAAGGTCTTGATAAAGCCAACGAATTCTTAACCATCTCCAATCCTGTATCCATTGATGCAGATGAGTTTAAATATACTTATATCGTAGATTCAACAGGAGCCGTATATGTAATTGAGGACAGAAAGATTGTTCAGAAACTTGTATCCAGTAATAAAGCATATACTGCAGTACAGGTTGAGTCAATGAGCGAGATTTATATTGCAACATCCAATAATACCATAGAAAAATTTGCATATAATTTAAGCGGTCTCGTTCTTGAAGAAGAATATCCTTGCGAAGGTTTGTCAAATATCAGAAGAATCGTTGTAAAAAAAGATACTGAAGATAAGTTCTTCTGTGCTGATAACGGCGTTGCATATGTGGATGCAAATAGTGAATATCATCTTTTAAATACAAATGAGTTCGATAATTCAATAGAGAATATGATAGTGGACTATCAGGGCAACTTATGGTTCACATCTTCAAGACTTGGTCTTCTTAAGTTCTCACGTTCTGCGGTTTCGGATATTTTTACATCTTCAGGAACAGACAAAGCGGTAGCTAATGCAGTATGTGAGTGGCAGGGCAATATGTACTGCGGTACTGACCAGGGCTTGAGCGTTATAGATGACAAGGAAAAAGTATCAATTTATAACAGCCTTACAGATTATTTCTCAGGGGACAGAATCCGTTCCATGTGCGTGGATGATGACGATAATCTCTGGATATGTGTCTACAAAAAGGGTGTATATAAAGTAACCAATACGGGCGCTACGGACAGAAGCGGCATCATTGTTACCCAGGTAGGACAGTCTGCCGAAGATGCCATAAAAGATATGGAGAATCCGGACAATACAAATGGTCCTATAGAGGAAATAACTGTTGATGATGAAGTGGTTGATGAAACAGCAGTAGAGGATGCCGACACAGGCGCAATTGCAATAGAAGAAGATTATTTCGATGCATACGAAGGCTTATATTATCAGCAGGGTGAGTATGCCGTAACAGAATATAACGTAGAGAATGGTCTCTTCGGTTCCAAAGCCAGAGTAGTTATCAAACTTAATGATGGCAGAGTTGCAGCAGCAGGTGATGGCGGTGTTACAATATTTGCCAAAGATGGCACCGTAACTAACGTGGAAGGTATGGAATACCTTGCACAGGTTCTGTGCTTATGTCAGGATTCAGACGGCCGTATATATGCCGGTACTGATGGCAGCGGTATAGTAGTTATCAAAGATGGAATAATTGAAAGAAAGATTACTTCAGAAGGTGGTCTTTCATCAGATGTAATTCTTAAGGTTGTACCATCACTTGATGGCAAATACTTCTATGTAATTACAAGTAATGAACTTGATCTTCTTTATAAAGATGGAACAATAAAGGGTATTAACAACTTCCCTTATTATAATAACTACGATGTTGTTGAAGGCACCAATGGCAAAATCTACGTCTCCGGAAGTTCGGGTGTATATGTAGTTAATCTCTCGGATGTATTAGAGAACAGATATGGAATGCAGTATGACCTTCTTAATGTTGAATGGGGATTTATATCATCGCTTACAGCTAATGCATCCAATTACTTAAATCAGGATGAACAGTATTATGTATGTTCAAATCAGGGTATATATTCATTTAATCTAAATGATTACAAGCCTGGAAATCAGAATTACAGAATGCAGATAGCAGCTGTATATGTTGATGGTAATCCTGTAAAAATTGAAAGAGACGGAGCTTTGCTCATTCAGAGAGAATCAGAGAAACTGGTTATTGTACCGGAAGTAATTAATTATACTCTGGATGATCCGTATGTAAGTTATATGCTTGAAGGCTTTGATAAGGAGCCTACAGTTCTTCCTTTAAGAGATTTAACTGAAGTAACATATACCAACCTTCGAAGTGGTGACTACGCTTTTGTAATCAGTGTTTTATCTTCAGATAAGGCATCAATTATGGAAGAAATAAAATATGATACCACTAAGGAAATGGCTATTCAGGATACACAGGTATTTATGATATATCTGGTAATCGGAGCGGCATTAATAAGCGCCTGGATTACAGCCTTAATTGTAGCTACCTGGGTTAGGGAAACAATTAAGAAGCAGAAAGAGCAGATCGAATTTGTTGAGAAACAGGTTAAGATGGGTAATGAAACCATCATGACAATTGCGAGAGCTCTCGATGCCCGTGACCCGAATACAGCCCACCACAGTGAAAGAGTTGCCATTTATTCTGTGCTTATTGCTGAGCAGCTTGGCATGGATAAGGAAAAAATTGAAAGTCTTCGTAAGACTGCACTTCTTCATGATATTGGTAAGATAGGTATTCCTGATGAAATTCTTAAGAAACCGAAAGGGCTGACAGATGACCAGTATCGCATCATGAAGACTCACGTAACCAAAGGTGCTGAGATTCTTAGTAATCTTACGTCTGTTGATGGCGTTGTGGAAGGTGCGCTTTATCATCATGAAAAATATGATGGAACCGGTTATGTGAAGGGACTTAAAGGTGAAGAGATTCCTTTAAATGGTCGTATTATCGGTGTTGCCGATGCATTTGATGCCATGACAGCTAACAGAGTATATCGTCAGCAGCTTGATATTGGCTATGTGCTGAACGAATTTGAAAAATTCAAAGGCAAGCAGTTTGACCCACAGATTGCAGATATTCTTCTTAACTTGATTCATACCGGAGTTATTGACTTAGAGAAGTTATATCCTCCAAGACCAAAGGATCCTGATTCAGGAGAAAAGAAGGAAGAGTCCAGGGAAGAGACTAAGCCTGAAGAGAAGAAAGAAGAAAACAAGGACGAAACTTCGGATAAGGCTGATAATAAAGCAGAAGAAAAAACTGAAGAAAAAACAGAAGAAAAAGCTGATGAAAAGGAGGGCAAGTAATGAACAGATTTTACAGACAGTTAACATTAGTGCTTGCGTGCCTCATATGTATAGCAGCTTCAATAGTATATATTCATTTCTTCCCACAAAAGGAAACGGGCTTAAACGAAATCAAAATTGGATATATATATGATGGCGATATTGCCAATCCTTATACCTATAATTTTGCCAAGGCTGAATATATATTAGAGGATAAGTATCCGGGCAAGGTGGAAAGTATAGTATACAGTAATATTCCGGAAGAAAAGGATGTGGAATATGCCAAAAAGTTAGCAGATGCCGGCTGCAATATCATTTTCTTAAACAGCTATGCATCTGATGACGGATTAAAAGAACTTGCTCTTAAATATCCTGATGTTCAATTCTGTCAGGCAGCAGGTGATAATCCGAATCTTGACGTAAGATACAGTAATTATCATACATTCATGGGCTCAATATATGAGGCCAGATATATTACCGGAGTAATTGCCGGAATGAAATTAAAAGAGATGATTGATAATGGTGTAATAACCACCGAGGATGCAAAACTTGGCTATATCGCAGCTTATTCCTGTGCTGATGTAATATCAGGTTATACTGCATATTATCTTGGAGCAGCATCTGTTGTTCCTGAGGTTACAATGGAAGTTACCTATACAGGCAGCTGGGCAAATTATCATCTTGAATATGACAAGTGCAGAGCGTTAATCAATGATGGCTGTGTTATCATATCCCATCATACTGATACATCCGGTTCTGCAATAGCCTGCGAAGATGCCAGAATTCAGGGTAAAGAGGTATACCATATTGGTTATAATCACAGTATGGAAGATGTGGCACCTACAGCATCCCTGGCATCCTGTATGATAAACTGGAAGCCATATATTGTTGGCTCAGTTGAAGCAGTTATGCTTGGTAAGGATATTGAGAAATATGTGTCCGGTAACGTGCATGGCAAGGACATTGGTGGAGGCTATTCAGAAGGATGGCTGGAAATCACCGGCTTTAATGAACTTAATGCAGCGCCTGGAACAAAGGAAAAGATTGAAGAACTGGAAGATGCCTTTATATATAATAGAATTAAGGTATTTAAAGGTGACTACATCGGAGTTAATCCGGATGATCCGTCAGATACAATTGATTTAAATAACGGATATGATGAATGCGCAAACTCTTCTGCAGCTTCCTTTAATTATGTGCTTAAGGGTGTTATCACAATAGTAGAATGAAAGAAACCACACTTTGTTACATAAAAAAGAATAATGAATATCTTTTTATGCTGCGTAATAAAAAAACTAATGACCCAAATGGCGGCAAATATATCGGAGTTGGCGGAAAACTTGAAAAAGGCGAAACGCCTCTTCAGTGCGTCATAAGGGAGATAAAGGAAGAAACAAATCTTAAAGTTATTAGTCCAACATTAAGAGGAGAGATTTATTTTTACTCAGATACCTATGATGATGAGAAAATGTATCTCTTCATAGCGGATAAATATGAAGGCGATGTGGATTACGACTGCAATGAAGGCACCCTAAAGTGGATAAGTAAGGAAGATATCATGGGACTTAACCTTTGGGAAGGGGACAGAGTCTTCCTAAAAGAATTACTCGAAAGCGATGATTACATTAATTTAAGTCTCTGGTATGAAGGAGATAAATTAGTCAGGACAAAACGGGGGTAAGGAAAATTGAAATACAACACAAGACTGGTACTTATGTCCATAGCCATAATCGTGGTGCCAATCGCTCTTTTACTCATAACCTTCACCCTTTATTCGGTGGATACGGGAGCCAGCATAAATATCTCGGAGGATGCAGTAATATTCAGTAAGGAAACTTTTATCGCCATTGTGGTTTCCCTCTTTGCGGTCCTTACCATAACCAGCGTTGGAATAACCATCTGGTACAAAATCTCCGTCTTCAAACCTCTCTCAAGACTTGACGAAGCAATCAGGCAGATTGAAGAAGGCGACCTTGATACACCCCTTGAAAGAGAATCGGGAGAACTTGGTAATCTGTTCGATGATTTTGAAAATATGAGACTTACTCTTAATGATTCCATCGACACACTAATTGAGTATGACAGATTCGGAAGAGAGTTGGTAAGCAACATATCTCATGACCTTCGTACACCAATAACTTCCATTAAGGGTTATGTGGAAGGTATAATGGATAATGTTGCAGATACTCCTGAGAAAAAGGAAAGATATATTAAAACCATATATAAAAAAGCCAGGGATATGGATCAGCTGGTTAATGAATTAAGCGTTTTCTCCAAGATAGACAACGACAACATAACATATAATATGGAAGTGATACCTATATGCGGGTATTTTGACGATTGTGCTGATGAACTTTCCATGGATGCTGAATCACATGGTTTTGATTTTGTATATGATAATAAATTGGACCGTGATGTTCAGGTTGAGATGGACCCTGAGCAGATGACGAGAGTTATTAATAATATAGTAAATAATTCTTTTAAGTATGCGAAGGAAGACAATAATAAGATTGAGTTAAAACTCTTCATGGAAGACGAGAATGTAGCCATATCTTTTAAGGATAATGGCAAGGGAATCAGTCCGAAAGATGCGGAGAGAATCTTCGAAAGATTCTACAGAACTGATGAATCAAGAGGCTCAGCCACAGGCGGAAGCGGCATAGGTTTATCAATAGTTCAGAAGGTCGTTGAGGCCCATGGCGGCGTTGTATCTGCAAATGGAGAACTGGGAAAAGGCCTGGAAATCAAAATCATCCTGCCTTTGTATGATGCGAATTCCACAGATAAGAAGCATAAAGTTAAGGATGAGAATGTAAGATCATCCAAGTTAAATAATATATTAAATAAAAAATATCCGAGAGGAAATAAAAAATAAGGAGGCCACAATGTCAAAAATTCTCATAGTTGAAGATGAATTGGAAATTGCGGAATTAGAGAAAGATTATCTTGAGAAGGAAGGTTTTGAAGTTACCATTGAAGGGGATGGTAAAAAGGGACTTGAGAAAATTCTCACCAAGGAATTTGATTTAGTACTTCTTGATATCATGCTCCCTAATATGAGCGGACTTGAAATATGCAGGGAAGCACGTAAGAATGTGAATATTCCTATCATCATGGTCAGTGCACGTAAGGAAGAAAATGATAAGGTTAAAGGCCTTGAGTGCGGAGCTGATGATTATATCACCAAGTCCTTCAGCCCAAGTGAACTTGTGGCAAGAGTCAAGGCTCATCTTCAGAGATATGACAGACTTGTTTCCGGAAATCTTGAGAATGATATCATTGAGGTTAAAGGTCTTAGAATCGACAAGACTGCTCACAGAGTCTTCGTTGATGGCGTGGAGAAAATCTTCACCAATAAGGAATTTGATTTACTTACCTTCCTGGCTCAGAATCCAAACAGAGTTTTCACTAAAGAAGAATTATTTAAAACCATCTGGGAAATGGACCCGTCAGGAGATATTGCCACAGTAACTGTACATATTAAGAAAATCAGGGAGAAAGTTGAGACTGATTCACAGAATCCTGATTATATTGAAACCATCTGGGGTAAGGGATACAGATTCAAGGCACAGGTGTAAAGTTGGATTTAATTGTTAGAGAAGATAAAGACATACTGGTAGCATACAAAAAGCCGGGCATGGCTACCCAGAGCAGCAATATAAGGTCGGATGACCTTTACAGCGTGCTGATGAAATATCTTAAAGCCGGGGGAGCCCAAAAACCGGAGATACATCTGATTAACAGAATAGATCAGAATGTTTCCGGGCTAGTACTGTGCGCCCTTAATAAAAGGTCTGCGGCAGTTCTTAGCAGGGATTTACAGGAGGGAAGGATAACCAAACGCTATAAGGCTACTGTAATGAGGGAACCGAAGGACAGGGAAGGTACCCTGAGGGACCGGATTTATTTTGATAATAAGGAAAATAAAAGTTATGTGGTAAGGGAGGATGACCCAAGATTTCCTGAGGGAAAGCCTTCGGAACTTAGGTTTAAGGTGATTGGGAAGAACCTTCTGGATATAGAACTTATAACAGGAAGGCATCATCAGATAAGATGTCAGCTGGGGCATATTGGCTGCCCAATTATGGGGGATTATAAATATGCTTCCCCTGAAATAATTAAGGACTTTGACCAAAGCAGACTTAATGGAATTGCACTTTGTGCATATCACCTTGAGTTTAATCATCCGGCAACGGGTGAGAGAATAATTGTAGAAATATAGGAGAGAAAAATGGCAAGCGAAATTAAAGACATTAACTTAGCTCCATCAGGAGAAACCAAAATCGAGTGGGTAAAGAGAAATTGTAATTTACTTAGAACCTTAGAGGAAGAATTCAGTAAGACAAAGCCTTTCCAGGGTAAGAAGATTGCACTTTCGGTACATCTTGAAGCCAAGACTGCTTATCTTTGTAAGGTGTTGGCAGCAGGCGGAGCTGAAATGTATATTACAGGCTCTAACCCGTTATCAACTCAGGATGATGTGGCAGCAGCACTGGTTAAGGCAGGACTTGAGGTTCATGCATGGCATGGAACAACTGAAGAAGAATATAATTCTCACATCAGAAGCGTATTAAGCGTAGGCCCTAATATCATTATTGATGATGGCGGCGACCTGGTTAATATGATGCATACCGAATTCGTGGACTTAATTCCGAATGTTATCGGCGGATGCGAGGAAACAACCACAGGTATTATCAGACTTGAAAACATGAACAGGGAAGGAGCACTTAAGTTCCCGATGGTTAAGGTTAATAATGCAGACTGCAAGCACCTTTTCGACAACAGATACGGTACAGGTCAGTCAGTATGGGATGGCATTAACAGAACAACAAACTTAATTGTCGCTGGCAAAATCGTCGTCGTGGCAGGTTACGGCTGGTGCGGTAAGGGTACAGCCATGAGAGCCAAAGGCCTCGGCGCAAGAGTTGTGATTACTGAGGTTGATCCGATTAAGGCTATTGAGGCTGTAATGGACGGTTTTGATGTAATGCCTATGAAGGAAGCCGCAAAGGTTGGTGATTTCTTCGTAACAGTTACAGGCTGCGATAAAGTAATCGATGCTGAGGACATGGCCGAGATGAAGGATGGAGCAATACTTTGTAATGCAGGCCACTTCGACTGCGAGATTGATATGGCATATCTTAAGGCCAATGCAGTAGAGTCAAAGGAAATGCGTAATAATATTATGGGATATAAACTTCCTACAGGTCAGTGGATCTGCGTAATTGCAGAAGGAAGACTGGTTAACCTGGCGGCCGGAGACGGACATCCTGCAGAAATTATGGATATGAGCTTTGCAATCCAGGCGCTTTCAGCCAAGTACTTAGTTGAGAACCAGGGCAAGCTGGATTCCATGTTAATTGATGTACCAAGGGAAGTAGATATGGATGTAGCATATAGAAAACTTAAGTTCCTTGGTAAGGACATTGATGTATTAACACCGGAGCAGAAGAAATATTTAGGAGTTGAATAAATTGATTTAAGAGCCGGCTTTGGGGAGCCGGTTCTTTGGACCATGAGTTTGACAGAAAAAGTCTGTAATGCTATGATAATAGCGCTTTATTATTAATATGTTGTTATAAAAAGGAGAGAGATGATGAAAAAGTTAGTTGCATTAGTACTTGCACTTTCACTTTGTGCACTTACATTAGCAGGATGTTCAGGTTCAGGCAGTAATTCTTTATCAGACTGGGAGTACATCCAGGATAAGGGAACATTGGTAATTGGTATTACATATTTCGAGCCAATGAACTATTTTGATGGTGATGGAAAGTTAGTTGGTTTTGAGACAGAATTTGCTGAGGCAGTTTGTGCTGAACTTGGTGTAGAGCCTGTATTCCAGGAAATCGAGTGGGAGCAGAAGGAAACAGAACTTAAGTCAAGAAACATTGACTGTATCTGGAATGGTCTTACAATTACAGATGAAAGAAAAGAGAATATGGCTTTCTCAACACCATATGTTAATAACTATCAGGCAGTTGTAATCAGAAAGGCTGATGCTGACAAGTATACAGATCTTGCTTCACTTGCAGGCGCTAAGCTTTGTGCTGAGAATGGTTCTGCTGGTGAAGAAGCAATCCAGGGAGATGAGAATCTTTCAGGCGCAGCTTATACAGCAATGGATGCACAGAAGAGTGCACTCTTAGAGGTTAAGGCAGGTGCTTCTGATGCAGCAGTTATCGATGTTGTATATGCTAATGCAGTTGTTAAGGATGATACAGATTATTCTGACTTAATGATTATGGATGTTGAACTTGCTCAGGAATTATACGGTATCGGTTTAAGACTTGAAGATACAGAAACACTTGAGAAAATAAATGCAGCAATTGAGAAAGTTAAAGCAGATGGTACACTTGATGCTTTAGCTGAGAAGTATGGGGTTAATCTTTGTGATTAATATGTGTATTGGAAGGAGAATTAAGAGATGAAATGTCCTAAATGTGGCAAAGAAGTAGCAGATGGTTCAAAGTTCTGTGACGCATGTGGCGCACCTATGGAAGCAGCACCTGTTCCAGCAGCAGAGCCTGCACCAGCACCAGCTGAGCAGCCAGCTCCGGCACCAGCACCACAGCCAGCACCTGCTCCGGCACCTGCACCAGCTCCGGCACAGGCAGCAGCTCCAGCACAGAGCACAGAGGCCAAGACTACAGAGCCTGCTAAGAAGAAATCTAAAAAGGGTCTGGTTATTGGTCTTATTATCGCAGCAGTAGTTGTACTTATTGCAGTAGTACTGATTGTTGTAATTATTGTAGCAGTTTTAATCTTTGGATTCGGTAATAAGTCAGCAAGAATCAAATCTGCTTATGAGGATATTTTCCACAACATCGAAAAAGGTACTCTTTTAACTGTTGATGGTGAATATGATATGAACGGAGCAAGTTTCGTAAATGAATATACCTCATATTCAACAGGAAGCGATGTTTATGCTAACTTTTATTATATTTCAGCCAAAGACGAAGATCGTATCTGGGATATTGTAACAGAGACTTACGAGTATGAAGTTGTATCTGTAGAAAAAGCAGATGATGATTATCTTGTGGAAGTAGAGATTACAAACAGAAACATGTTTAATTCCATGAACAGTGCAATGTCAGATTTCTATTATGCATATGGTCCTGTTGAAACAACTACAGGCGGAGAAGTAACTAATATTTTAGGAGCACTTCTTGATGCCAATAATGCATATGCCAATTCTGAAGGCGGTTTTCTTGGACAGGCAGGTCAGATTGCAAATGGTATAATATCAGGCGTCGATTCATATAATTCATCTTCAAGCGGAGTTGACAACAGCTATTACTATGCCGGTATGGAAGATGGAAGCAACGCATCCATGATTGTTGATTATTTTGCATCATATGCTGATTCAACATCATATGATTCAACAACAACAATTTACTTCTATGCAACCAAGGATGATAATGGCGACTGGGCTATTCCTAGTGTAGTTTATACTGATGATCCAACTTCAGGATATGCATATGAGCAGGGCGCTTATTATACAATATTTGATGCAGTTTTAGGATATTAATAAGGTTTGACTTATAATAAAATTAAAGCAGAGTCTTACAAAGGCTCTGCTTTTTTAGTGGAAAAATAAAGCACAAGGGGTTATAATTTAGTATAGTAAATAATTAGCATAGGAAAATATCATGTCTTTTTTAGAAGTAACAGTTAATCTTTTAGATGGTTTTAAAACATCTTTATTCATATTTTTTATAACCCTTCTGGGTGCTCTGCCCCTTGGGCTTATCATAGCCTTCGGCTCCATGAGCAAGGTTAAAATCATTCGCACAATTACAAGAACTTTTGTATGGATTATAAGAGGAACCCCTCTTATGCTTCAGATTATTCTTATATTCTACGGCCCGGGGCTTATTTTCCATACCAATGGCCTTGGAAGACTTCCGGCAGTACTGGTGGCTTTCATTATTAATTACGCGGCCTATTTTTCAGAGATATACAGAGGCGGCATCGAGAGCATAGCCCAGGGACAGTATGAAGCAGGTCAGGTTCTTGGTATGACGAAGACGCAGATTTTCTTCAAGGTTGTGCTTCTTCAGGTAATTAAGCGTATCATCCCGCCAATGGGTAATGAAATCATAACCCTGGTCAAGGATACCTCCCTTGCCAGAGTAGTATCGGTAACAGAACTATTAAAGGCAGCTCAGGATATTGTAGGACTTAAGGCAATAATCTGGCCTATATTCTATATAGGTGCTTTCTATCTTCTCTTTACGGGACTTCTTACAATATTATTCAGATTTATAGAGAAGAAACTGGATTATTATAAAGGATAAGGATAAATAAAATGGCTTTTTTACAGGTAGAAGACATACATAAATCTTTTGGCCAGGAAGAGGTGCTTAAGGGCATTTCCTTCGGGCTTGAAAAGGGAGAGGTTCTCTCGATTATTGGCTCTTCGGGTGGCGGCAAAACCACGCTTCTTAGAAGTCTTAACCAGCTGATTATTCCGGATAAGGGCGTAATTAAGGTTAATGACGAGATAGTATTCGACGCATCAGAAGGCAAACTTTCGGAGTCGATGCTCAGAGACAGAAGACTGCATTTTGGTCTTGTATTTCAGCAGTTTAATCTCTTCCCTCAGTATAATGTAAAAAGAAATCTTACTCTGGCAGCAGAACTTCTTTGCAAGGAAAGAGGCAAGGCCGCAGGCAAGAGCGCGGAAGAAATCAAAAAAGAGATTAAGCAGTTAGACGCCAAGGCTTACGCCCTTTTGGTTAAAGTAGGACTTGAGAACAAAATCACCGCCTATCCCGGTGAATTATCCGGTGGCCAGCAGCAGAGAGTTGCCATTGCAAGGGCCTTAATGTTAAGCCCTGACATCCTTTGTTTTGATGAGCCTACATCAGCACTTGATCCGGAACTTACAGGGGAAGTGCTTAAGGTTATAGGAAGTCTTAAGTCTTCCGAGAGCACCATGGTTATTGTTACACATGAGATGGAATTTGCACGTAAGGTATCTGATAAGGTTATCTTTATGGCAGATGGTGTGATTGAGGAGATGGGTACGCCGGCGGAGATTTTTGATGATCCTAAGTCAGCTAAATTACAGAATTTCTTGAATAAATCCCAGAATCTGGGAATTGATGATATGGAAAGCGGCTTTAATGCCAGGGAATGGGCCAAAGTTGCCCAGGATGGAGAAGAATGCCTAAAGGACAACGAATTAATCAGGTTTTAGACAGATTAGATGAGGAATATGGCACGGATTATAAGTGCTACCTTGAATATAATGAGCCGTGGCAGCTACTGATTGCGACCATTCTCAGTGCGCAGTGCACCGATGCCAGGGTGAACGTGGTTACAAGGGAGCTGTTCGTTAAGTATCCTTCCATTGAGGCTTTTGCCAATGCTGATTTGGAGGAACTTAAAAAAGACATTCATTCTACGGGATTTTATCACAATAAGGCAGTGAATATAATTGCCTGCGCTAAAAGATTATTAGATGTTTATAATGGGGAACTACCAAGGAATATAGAGGATCTGACTTCACTGGCGGGAGTTGGCAGAAAGACCGCAAATGTTATAAGAGGAAATATTTATCATGAGCCTTCAATTGTTGTGGATACTCATGTTAAAAGAATTGCGGGAAGACTGGGCTTTACGAAGGAAACAGATCCGGTAAAAGTGGAATTTGATCTTATGAAAAAGGTACCTGAAGAAAGGTGGATACTCGTTAATATCCATTTTATCAGACTGGGAAGAGAGATATGCAAGGCACCTACTCCAAAATGTCATAAATGCTTTCTTCAAGATCTTTGTCCGAGCTGTCAAGACCACTGAGGTAATTCATAATTGGTCCTTTGGTGAGGCCGGTTAAGAGGGAAGCGGCAGATTCAAGATAACTAATCTTGGCTTTGTCATTCTCTTCAACGTAGATTCCGGCTAAGGACTTGTATGCGCTGATGCTGTCATTACCTGTGGCAATGATGAACTCCAGAATTAATTTGGCTATATCTTTTCTGCCCATATGGAGGGCGTATTCACTTATGCAGATAAGCGCGCGGCTTAGGGAAAGATAATTCTGGTCATATTCCGTAAGAACCGGAAGATTGGCAGCCCCATAACTTAATTTTAAATCCGTATTTGAAATATTGCTTAAATTTACAATTTTACTGTTTTTAAGGGTTTGGATAAGTGTAAGTGCATCCGATACATCATTAGGAATGCCTTCTTCGTTAAGGGCATGTTCGTTGGTTGCATCCGAGATGATGATTTTGTCAGGGTCATCATTGTTCGAATTGCTGGAAAAATCTCCGTTATTTTTTGAATTTTCCCCACTTTCACTAGTGAAATCTTTGGAAGATAATGATACAATTTCATCAGGGATGGTTATATAGTTTAAATCATCAAGTGATTTCTTTGGTGTGGCATTGGCTTTGGCTTCTTTATCCCAGAAGGCTTCAGCCGATTTCTGAGTCTTCTTTTTACTCTTATGAATTTCATAAGCAAGCCAGGCGCAGAACACCAGAACACTTGCAAAAATTGGAAATATCATATATAATATCCTTTCAGTAAAGATGCAGGTATGTATAAGGGAGGTACCCTAAAATGATGAACCTACATAGTAAGAAATCTAAAAGAGTAATAGCTGCAATTATTATTATAATACTTGTAATTGCGATGATTATTCCTTTTCTTTCTTATCTCGCCTTTTAGTATAGACTAAGTTTGGTGAGATTTCAATCAAAGAGCGTATAAAGGAAATGTTTCCTTATTAATATATAATGGTTGGGTTTTTAGAGCATAATTGCTCACGGTAGTTAAAAGAAAGAAGAAAAGTATGAAAAAGGTAAGAAGAATCTCAGAAGTCGTATCACTGGCAGCCCTTATGGCAGTTTTGGTTATGGTTCCAAGCATCGGAGTCAAAGCTGAAGAAGATCCGGTTATTAAGGAAGGTATCTCCATCGGTGGCGTTGATGTTTCAGGAATGACAGCAGCCGAAGCCAAGAAAGCTGTTAATAATTATATTAATCAGGTTAGTGATTCCACAATTAAAATGAATTTATCTGAGATTACTTCAGTTGAAGCAACACCTGCAGATTTCGGATTTGAATGGCAGAATGAGGATGTTGTTAATGAGGCACTTGAGATTGGTACCACAGGTAACATTCTTGCAAGATATAAAGAGATTAAAGATGTAGAGAATGAAGGCTATGATTTTGACATCGTTTATGATGTTGATAAGAGTCTTATAAAAGAATATATGCAGGAACAGAGCGAAGGCTTCGACGTTGAGGCTGTTAATGCTACCATGACAAGAGAAGGTGGCAAGATGGTTGTTACTGAAGGCGTCAGCGGCGTGGTTCTTGATGTGGATGCATCAACAGATGTAGTTTACGATGCTCTTACAGCTGACTGGGATTTACAGCCATTAACTGTTGACCTTGTGGCAGAAACTGCAGAGCCTGAGGTTACAGCTGAGATGCTTAATCAGTGTACTGATGTACTTGGAACATTTACTACAAGTTACTCATCATCAGGTGCAGCAAGATCACAGAATATCGCAACAGGTGCTTCTCATATCAATGGTACCATCGTAATGCCTGGTGAGGAGTTCTCAACATATAATACAATTAAGCCTTTTACAGCAGCTAACGGTTATCAGATGGCCGGTTCTTACCTCAATGGTACAGTTGTAGACAGTATGGGTGGTGGTATCTGTCAGGTATCCACAACATTATATAATGCAGTTATCAGAGCAGAGCTGGAAGTTACCGAGAGAAACAATCACTCAATGGTTGTAAGCTATGTTAAGGTTTCTGAAGATGCTGCAATTGCTGAGTCATCAGGTAAGGATTTCAAGTTTGTTAATACTTCAGAATATCCAATCTACATTGAAGGATATACAGAGAATAAATCAATTACTTTCAACATTTATGGTGTAGAGACAAGACCTGCAGGTCATAAGGTTGAATTTGAGAATGAGATTCTTCAGGTAATCAATCCTGAATCAGAAACAATCATTGCAGATGCTAATAATGGTATTGGATATGTAAGTGTTCAGAGTGCACACATCGGATACAAGGCTCGTCTTTGGAAGATTACTTATGAAGATGGTGTTGAAGTATCAAGAGAGATATTCAATACAAGTAATTACAAGATGGTTCCAAGAACTGCTGTTGTTGGTATAGGTACCGGAGATCCGGGCAGACAGGCTGCAATTCTTGATGCTATCAATTCAGGAAGCATCGATTACGTGAAAGGGGTGGCGGCTGCACTGTATCAGCAGGAGATAGGCGCCGTACAGTAAATGAATGTAGGAAAGATTCCGGAGAACGTGCTCAAAAGAGCCGTTCTCGGACATATAGATAACAAGAGAGAAGAAATACTAATCGGCGCAGGCGTTGGAGAAGACTGCGCCGTTTTGTGCTTAAAAGAAGGGGAAGTATATGTTACAAGTACTGACCCTATTACGGGAACTGCCAAGGATATAGGTAAGCTCGCGGTTTTGGTTACAGCCAATGACCTGGCATCTTCGGGAGCGGAGCCCGTAGGTATACTTATATCCGCCCTTTTACCTGACGGCTTTACAGAGCCGGAGCTTAGGGAGATTATGGTGCAGGTTAATGAACAGTGCACAAAGCATAATATCCAGCTTATGGGCGGTCATACCGAGATAACAAGAGCTGTTAATCAGCCTATTCTTACAGTTACAGGCGTAGGCAAGATTCAAAAAGACAAACTCATAACCACAGGCGGAGCAAAGCCTGACCAGGACATTGTGGTAAGTAAATATATAGCCTTAGAGGGCACAAGCATCATTGCCAAGGAGAAGGAAGATGAACTTCTTACCAGATATCCTAAGGAAATGATAAAGAGGGCTCAGGGCTATGATGAATATATATCTGTTGTTAATGAAGGAAGAATTGCAGCCGAGGTTGGCGTAAGCGCCATGCATGATGTAACAGAAGGCGGAATATTCGGAGCCCTCTGGGAAGTTGCAGCAGGTTCCGGTGTAGGTCTCACAGTGGACCTTAAGGCAATTCCTATAAAGCAGGAAACTGTGGAAATATGCAATTATTTTAACATTAATCCTTATGAATTAATTTCTTCAGGTTCAATGCTTATGGTAGCTCCGGATGGGGAGAAACTTGTGGCAACACTTGCAGAGAGTGGAATCCCGGCTTCCATAATTGGCAGAACAAACAGCAGCAATGATAAAATAATTCAAAATGGTGAGGAGACCAGATATTTAGAGCCTCCTAAAACCGACGAACTATATAAAGTAATCTAATTATTATCCATAATCAAGGAGGAAGATATGAGAGAGAAAATTTTGGCGATAATCGAAAAAAACAGCAGAATCGACATAGCCGAACTGGCCGTTATGCTGGGAGAAGAAGAAATAGAGGTTGCCAATTGTATAGCCGCCATGCAGGAAGAGGGCATTATCTGCGGATATCATACTCTTATTGATTGGGATAAGACCAATATCGAAAAGGTAAGTGCCATTATTGAAGTACGTGTTACTCCACAAAGAGGACAGGGCTTCGATACAATAGCTGAGAGAATTTACAAATATCCTGAAGTTAATTCAGTATATCTTATTTCCGGCGGATATGACATAATGGTTACTCTTGAAGGCAAGAGCCTTAAGGAAGTGGCAGGCTTTGTTTCCGATAAGCTGTCCACACTTGACAGCGTGCTTAGTACTGCAACACACTTTATCTTAAAGAAATACAAAGATCACGGAACAGTATTAACCAAGAAATATACCGATGAGAGGCTGAAATATACACCATGAGAGATTTTATAGCAGACAAAATAAAAGACGTTAAGCCATCCGGCATCAGAAAATTTTTCGACATAGTAAGTGAGATGCAGGATGCCATATCTCTTGGTGTTGGTGAACCGGACTTCGATACTCCATGGCATATAAGAGATGAGGGTATCTACTCTTTAGAGAAGGGCAGAACTTTCTATACTTCCAATGCCGGTTTAAAAGACCTTAAAATTGAGATATGTAATTATATTAAGCGTAAGCAGAACTTAGATTATGATTATAACAAACAGGTTTTAGTTACTGTAGGTGGTTCAGAAGCCATTGATGTGGCATTAAGATGTATGATAAATCCGGGAGATGAAGTAATTATCCCTGAGCCATGCTACGTATCCTATGTGCCTTGTACCACAATGGCAGACGGAGTTCCTGTAACAATCAATCTTAAAAATGAGAATAATTTCAGATTAACTGCAGGCGAATTACTGGATGCAATTACAGATAAAACCAAGATTCTTATCCTGGCATTCCCTAATAATCCTACCGGTGCCATTATGGAGAGAGAGGACTTAGAGGCTATAGCAAAGGTTTGTATCGAAAAGGATATTTTCGTAATATCCGATGAGATATATTCAGAGCTCAGCTACGGAGATAAACCTCATGTATCCATAGCAGCGATTGAGGGAATGAAGGAAAGAACCCTTATGATTAACGGCTTCTCCAAGGCCTATGCCATGACAGGATGGAGACTTGGATATGCAGTTGGACCAGAAGCCTTAATCAAGCAGATGATTAAGATGCATCAGTTCGCTATCATGTGTGCTCCAACCACCAGTCAGTATGCAGCTATTGAAGCATTAAGAAATGGCGATTCTGATGTGGAGATGATGAGAGAGGCATATAATCAGAGAAGAAGATATTTAATTCATGCCTTCAAGGAGATGGGACTTCCTTGTTTCGAGCCGAAGGGAGCCTTCTATGTTTTCCCTTGTATCAAGGAATTTGGAATGACATCTGATGAATTTGCCATTAAGCTTTTAGAGGAGCAGAAGGTTGCCGTCGTTCCGGGCACGGCCTTCGGTGACTGCGGCGAAGGATTCCTTCGAATATCCTACGCTTATTCCATCGATGATTTGAAAGTTGCCATCGGCAGACTCAAAATCTTCGTGGAAGGATTAAGAAAGTAAATATTGCGCCGCCTGGCCCACGCCTGGCGGCATTTTTATGAGGGAAAATTATGAATATTGTATTACATGAACCGGGGAATCCCTTAAATACAGGAAATATTGGAAGAACATGCTGCGCTACAGACACAGTACTTCATCTTATTGAGCCAATGGGATTTCGCCTTGATCAGAAAGAAATAAAAAGAGCCGGTATGGATTACTGGCAGCATCTTGATGTAAGAAGATATATTAATTTTCAGGACTTCCTACAGAAGAATCCCGGAGCGAAAATATATATGGCCACAACCAAAGCGCATAAAACTTATACTGAGGTTCAGTATGGGGAGAATGATTTCATAATGTTTGGAAATGAAAGCAGGGGCATCCCTGAAGAAATCCTTGTAGATTATGAAGATACCTGTATCAGAATTCCAATGGGTGAGAAAATAAGATCATTGAATCTTGCCAACTCAGTTGCCATCGTATTATATGAAGCGCTCAGGCAGCAGAACTTTGCGAATCTGGAGTGTAATGGGGAACTGCACAGGTTAAACTGGAAGTAGTTCGAAGCTGCCTTACGCGTCGCTTAAATATTACGCGCCCCTCTCGCCAAAAACTACTCTTCGAAGCTCATTGCTGCTGGGCAGCACAGGATCGCTTCTCAGAGCATTTTTGTCTCGGGGTCGCTACATCTATGAAAATCGTTCTTCAGAGCATTTAAGCTGGCTCGGCAGCGCCAAAGTTTATATTGTTGCCTTGCTAGGACAAAATGCTCTCCACAAAGCGAACCTGTACAGCTTGCTGTAATGAGCTTTGGGGAGAGTATTTTTGGACGCAGCAAAAGGCAACTGCATAGAGTCATTTTGGACGCGTCAGGCAGCATCATAGATGCAGCGCGAAGCACCAAAGAATATACTACACATCATCTTCTGTCTGGACTTCAGAAATCGGAAGTGTGAAGAGGAACTCGCTGCCTTCACCTTCGGTGCTGATTACATCGATATTTTCGTTGTGAGCTCTGATGATTTCCTTGGTAATGGAGAGGCCAAGGCCTGTGCCTTTCTTGTCCTTACCACGGGATGAATCTGTTTTATAGAATCTGTCGAAAATTTTATGAAGACTTTCTTTAGGAATACCAATTCCGTTATCTTTTACACTGATAAGGAGTTTGGTATTTTTTTCCTGGGTTTCTATTTTAATTTCACTGTCTTTATTACTGAATTTAATTGCATTATCAAGAAGGTTGTAGATAACCTGCTCAATCTTGGTTTTATCCGCATGCACATACATCTCTTCGCCTGTTAATACAAGATTAATACGAATCTTCTTTTCTCTGCAGGCACCTTCGAAGGTGGAGATAATGGAGCGGATGGTAGAATTTATTTCAAAATCAGAGAGCTCTAACATATTTCTGTTAGTTCCCATATTATTCAATGTCAAAAGTGAATTGGTTAACTTGATTAATCTTTCGGACTCATTCTGTACGATGGCAAGATATTTATCATGCATCTCAGGTGGAATGGTTCCATCAAGCATGGCTTCGGAATAGCCCTTAATACTGGTAAGTGGTGAACGGAAATCGTGAGATACGTTGGCTACAAGTTTCTTTTCGTTATCCTCAACTTTCGCCAGTTCGCTGGCCATATAATTAAGGGTGGCTGCAAGGTAGCCCATCTCATCATCACTGTCCACGGTAAATTCATAATGAAGATTACCGCTGGCATATTCCTCTGTGGCTCTGGTGATTTTACGAAGCGGAATATATACAGCTTCAGTAAAGAAAATCAGGATGATTAATGAGAGTAAGAAAAGAATTACCAGCATGATATATGAAATATTAAGAAGACTGTTCTGGAAAGCATCGACGGTCTCCATAGGCTTACTGATAACAACATAACCCTGAACGGTATAGCCGTTGGTGATTGGAGCATAAACGCAGAGGTGATTTGAATCCCAGTAACCGCGAAGTGTGGTAACTTCGTAGAATTCGGTGCTGTCGATAAGTTCTCCAAAGCCTTCAACATAAACATCTTCAGCTGTTATATCAAGTGGTGTGGAAGAATCAAGAATAATAAGACCTGAAGGATTGATAATCCAGATTGTTGCAGAAAGATAGGACTGCAGGATATCAATCTGTGTCTTGGCTGATTCCAGAGTGATGACATTATTATAAAGCCCTGATGCGAAGGTGTCTGCGATTTGGACAGCCTCTTTGTACAGAGCTTCTGATTCGTGGGCCAAAAGGGATCTGCGGACCATGGAAGTAACAAAGGATGAAACTACCAGGAAACCGAAGAGCGCAAAAATGATATAGCCCATTATGAACTTAAGATAAACGGTTTTTCTCATTCTGGTTTGTTATATTGAAATTTGTAGCCCCTTGCCCAGATGGTGGTTAAATCCCAGTTCGGGTGGGTGCCGATTTTTTCACGGATTCTCTTAATATGTACGTCAACTGTACGTGTATCAACCGGGTTGTTAAAGCCCCAGATTTTATCAAGAAGCTGCTCTCTTGAGAATACCTGGTTCGGTGATGAAGCCAGGAAATAGAGAAGCTCAAGTTCCTTCGGAGGCATGGTAATAATCTCACCACGGCAGATAACCCTGTAGTTGGTTAAACTGATGGTAAGGTCTGGATAGGTAACCATTTCCTCGCCGGTTTTGGTTTCAGGAACGGCACTGCCCATCTTGTAACGTCTCGTAACTGCCTTAACCCTTGCCACAAGTTCCTTGGAATCGAAAGGCTTCTCCATATAATCGTCAGCCCCAAGCTCCAACCCAAGTACCTTGTCGAAGGTCTCGCCCTTGGCGGAAAGCATGATAATCGGCACGTTATTATTCTTTGAACGAAGTTCTCTTACGACGCCGTAACCGTCAATTCCCGGAAGCATTATATCCAAAAGAATTAAATCAGGGTCAAAATCCCCGGCCGCAGTTATCGCCGATTCCCCATCACCCACGATTAAGGTTTCAAAACATTCCTTGGTAAGATAAAGGGAAATTAATTCTGCTATGGCATTGTCGTCATCGACTATGAGAATTTTCTGTTTATTAATCATGATCTCTCCTTATTCTCTGAAGCTGGCAATGGTTACACCTGCATCGCCTTCTCCGTATTCCGCTATGTGGAATTCCTTTACACTTGATACACTTTTTAGGTGTCTGTGAACTGCATTTCTAAGGGCTCCGGTACCCTTTCCATGTACTATTCTAACAGATGGAAGGCCCGAAAGAAAAGCGTCATCAAGATATTTATCAAGTTTTGCAATGGCCTCATCTGATGTAAGTCCAAGAAGTTTTATCTCAGGTGAAATATTCATGGACTTGGAGTGTGCACTCTTAAGATTTCTCTTATAGCCCGTATTTTTGTATGGATTTTCCTCCTTAACAGGAGATAAATCATCCACATTTGCCTTCATCTTCATAACGCCGCAGGTTACAAAGAGATTACCTTTGGCATCAGGAAGGGTGGTAACTGCGCCCTTTAAATTCATGGAGATAATAAGCACAGTGTCGCCTTTTTTTAGTTTCTTTGGATCAACTTTAGGGAGGCTTCGCCCCTTATCTTCCTCCGCCTTCGAAACCCTGGCAGACTTACTCTTTATATGCTCTCTTAAGGTGCTTCTGTCCTGCTCCAGGGTCTTAATGTCAGAACGCTGCAGGTCAATAATCGCCTTATCCACAGTCTTCTTGGCATCTTCCAAAATATCCTTCGCCTCTTCATTGGCTGAAGCAAGAATCTTCTCGCGGCTTTCAATAATTCGTTCTTCCTTCGTGGATAAGAGTTCTTCTCTTTCCTTAAGTTTCTTAAGCTGAATATCAATATAGGCCCTGTCTTCTTCCTGGGCGATTCTTTCCTTATCAAGTTTTGATAAAAGGTCTTCAAAGTCCAGCTTCGAAGAGCCAATATTAGTCTTGGCATTCTCAATAATGTCCTTTGGAAGTCCAAGTTTGGTAGAAATTGCCAGGGCGTTGCTTTTGCCCGGGATTCCGATTAAAAGTTTATAAGTAGGAGCCATGGTATCCACGTCGAATTCGCAGCCTGCATTCATAACTCCCTCAGTGCTCATGGCATAAATTTTAAGCTCGCTGTAGTGAGTTGTTGCGATGGCCGGAACGCCTGAGGCTCTAAGCTTCTCCAGAATAGCCGTCGCCAGGGCAGCGCCTTCCACCGGATCGGTTCCTGCACAAAGCTCATCAAAAAGTACCAGCGTGCGGTCATTGGCTTTTTCCAAAATCTCCACAATCCTGGTCATGTGTGATGAGAAGGTACTCAGGTTCTGCTCAATACTCTGATTATCGCCGATATCTGCATAAATATCCTCAACGATAGGAATCTCGCTTAAGTCAGATGCCGGTATAAAAAGCCCCGACTGCGCCATGGCAAGTAAAAGACCGGTGGTTTTAAGCGTAACGGTTTTACCGCCGGTGTTAGGACCTGTGATAATCAGCATCGAATAGTCGCCCCCAAGGGTGACGGTAATCGGCACAATCTTCTTAGCGTCGATAAGGGGATGACGCGCCTTAATAAGATTAATATATCTGTCATCTCTTATATTCGGATAGGCACCATTCATGCGAATGGCCAGGCGCCCTTTGGCAAAAATCAAATCAAGTTCAGTTAATGTGTGGATATTATTAAGAATATCAGGCAAAATTCCCGCAACCTTGCGGCTAAGGGAAGCTAAAATTCTCTCAATTTCTGCAATCTCATCGAGCTCTAATTCATGCAGCCTGTTATTAAGTTCAACCACGCTTTCCGGTTCAATAAAATAGGTGGACCCGGAGTTGGAGGTATCATGAACAATACCCCTGACCTGGCCCTTATATGGAGCCTTAATCGGAATACAGTAGCGGTCGGAACGAAGAGTCACCACCGCTTCCTGCAGGTAGTCTTTATATTTACTGGTAATTAATTTATTAAGCTCAGAATGAATCTGCCCCTGCATCTTCTTAATCGCCTTGCGAAGCGAAGCAAGCTCCGGCGAGGCATTATCCGAAATGGTATCCGCATCCTCGATGCACCTTCTGATATCCATTGCAATATCCTTGGCAGGATAGAGGGTATCAAAATAATTCTTAAGGATGTTCTCCTTCTGCCCGTACTGTTTTGCCGAGAGGCAGCATTCCAGGTGCTGTGCCACCTTAATAAGGGAGCCAGCAGACAAAGAACGCTCAAGCCTCAGGCTCTCCGTCTCTTCCTTCAGAGTTCTGTTTCCGCTTAAATCAAGATTGCCCTGAGTTAATATATATTCCGTCGCCGCCCCGGTCTTATCAAGCGCATTTAAAACCAGCTTCTTATCTGAAGACGGCTGGGTGGCAAGAGCCAGGGCATGACCTTCTTCTGAAGTGGTCTCGTTGGCTAAAAGGGCGAGGATTTTGTTATATTCCAAAATACGTAAAGATTCTCTATTCATAACAAGCACATAATAGCATATTTTGGGACAAATTACTATTTAAAAGATGTAAAATCCCCGCCCTTTATGGTATTATTAAATAGTGTTTTAGAAAGGGAAAAACCATGGATAAAAAAACAGATGTAATTGACAATGAAGATTATAAATTTCTCCAGGAACAGATTAAAGACAGGCCGATAAACAGGCGTAAACTCATAAAGAGGTCCATAACCACGATCCTGATGGCCATAATTTTTGGTCTTGTGGCCTGCATTACCTTCATTCTTCTTGAGCCGGTTTTCTCCAAGATGATAGAGCCTAAGCCTGCTGAGGAGGAGCCACCGGTAGTTGTAATCAGCGAGGAAGACGAACTTCTTCCTGAGGACATGCTTTCGGAAAAAACCATAGAAGAGCCGGCGGGACCTATATCAACCTCCAGTTCTCCGGCAGACTCCCTTAATGAATATCAAAGCGCAATGAAGGAGATGAAGAGCATCTCCGAAGATGTGCAAAAGAGCCTTGTTACCATTACATCCATCGTGGATAATGAGGACTTCTTTGCGGGAACAGCAAGGTCAGACCGTAGAATCAGCGGTCTTTTGGTGGCAGACAATACGACGGATTATATCATCATTGCCAAGATGAAGGAGTCGCACATTGGAGACAGCGTGGCGGTTACTTTTGCAAGCGGTGAGACCGTAAGGGCCACAATATATAATAAGGATAACAATACAGGTTATGTAGCAATTACAGTGCCTCTTAACGGGGTGCCACTCAGTACCAAAGGCGTAATAAGTTATGCCCATATAGGTAATTCCAATGTTACGGGTAATGTTGGAGACATAGTTATGGCCCTTGGTAATCCTTTGGGATACGACAACTCAGTATCCTACGGCATGATTACATCGAGGGAAATCGATGTAAGTTTAATGGACTGTAATTATAAACTCATGACTACAGATATCTACGGAAGCACCAATGCCAGCGGTGTCATAGTTAATACCAAGGGACAGGTAATAGGCTTAATCGATCAGAGTTTTAACCCATCGGATATGACCAATCATCTTTCTGCCATTGGCATCACAGAGTTCAAAAGTGTCATCGAGATGCTCTCAAATGGCGTAACCAGACCGCACCTTGGACTCTATGTTGAGAATGTCAGCAAGGAAGATAAGATTTTATATCATCTGCCGGACGGGGCTTTTGTCACAGATATGGAAATAGATTCGCCGGCATTTCTGGCCGGTTTTAGGAAGGGGGATATAATCTTCGCCGTTAATGATGCCATTGTTGGGGATGTGAGCGAGTTCGAAACCGAGATGAAATATTATGCATCGGGAGACTCCGTTGTGATTTCGGTTCTTAGGTCCAATGGCGCTTCATATACGGATGTTAATCTGACAGTTAATCTGGAGTAAATTAGAAAGAGGTAAAATAATGAGATACATTGTGGATTTAAGAGAAGGACTTAATGTGGATGATATCTACTTCTGCAAGTCCAAGACTACAGGCACGACTTCTACGGGAAAGGAGTTTTTCAACCTGGTACTGCAGGATAAGACAGGCACCATCAATGCCAAGGTCTGGGATACATCAAGCAGCGCCATTGCTGAATTTGAGGAGATGGATTTCGTCTATATCCGTGGAGAAGTGAACTCATATAGGGAGAATCTTCAGGTGAAGGTGCTTCAGCTTCGTAAGGCTCAGGAGGGCGACTACTTAGTTGATGATTATATGCCAATGTCTTCCAAGCCGATTGATGAGATGTGGGGGGATTTGCTGGCATATATTGATAAAGTTGAGGATAAGCATTACAATCAGCTTCTTAAGAAGTTCTTCTTAGAAGATGAGGAAGTTATCTCACAGTTCAAGAAGTCATCTGCTGCAAGGGGCGTGCATCATGCTTTTGTCGGAGGCCTCTTGGAGCATACCCTTGGGGTTACGAGAGTTGCTTATCTGTTAAGCCGCGTCTACAGTGATTTAAACCGCGACCTTCTTGTAACATCGGCCATTCTCCATGACGTGGGCAAAATCCGCGAGTACAGCTCTTTCCCACAAAATGACTTTACTGATGAGGGTAATCTTATCGGACATATCATCATAGGTTACGAGATGATAGGGGATAAGATTAAGGATATTCCGGAATTTCCAAAAATGAAGGAAGATCAGCTTAAGCACTGCATCTTAGCACACCATGGCAAACTTGAATTTGGCTCACCTAAGACCCCTGGTCTTATTGAGGCTGTGGCTCTTAATTATGCAGATGATATCGATGCCAAACTTGAGACTTTCCGTGAGGCTACTGCCAAGGATGAGAACTGGGTATTTTCCAAGCCTCTTGAGCGCTCAATAAGGAAGACTATTACAGATTAGGTTATAAGTTTATGGAATATAAAAAGAATCAGGTGGTTACTGTCACCATCACGGATATGGATGATGACGGTAACGGCATAGGTAAGATTGACGGATATATTCTCTTTATCAAAGATACCGTAATTGGGGATACCGTCGAGGCCAAAATCATCAAGGTTAAGAAAAATTATTCCTATGCCATTGCAACAAAAATAATTACGCCATCAGCTGACAGGGTGTCGCTTAAGTGCCCTGTTGGCAAATCTTGTGGCGGATGTCAGCTTCAGGCTCTAAATTACGAATCCCAGTTACAATTTAAATATAATAAGGTTTTCAATGATTTAGTGAGAATCGGCGGTGTGGATGCTGATTATCTTAAAGTTGTCATGGAGCCTGTTGTGGGTATGGAAAATCCATGGAATTACAGGAATAAGTCGCAGTATCCTGTCGGTCTTAATAAAGACGGGGAGATAATTGCAGGCTTTTATGCAGGCCGTACTCACAGTATTATCAGTTTTCCTGAGTGCCATATTGCGACCTTAAGTGATAAAGCTATTCTTGATGTGATTCTAAAATGGGCCGGGGATATGAATGTCAGGCCTTATGATGAAACATCCCAGACCGGGCTTCTTCGCCATATTCTTATTCGAACCGCGGTGCATACCGGCGAAATTATGGTATGCCTGATTATAAACGGCGAGTCTTTGGGAGATAAAGAGAATTCTTTGATTTCTTCACTTAAGAAGGTGGATGGAATTGCATCTGTCTGCATTAATGTTAATAAGAAAAATACCAACGTAATAATGGGAGACAGAACTTACTGCATCTACGGTAAGGATAAAATAGAGGATATAATGGTGCCTTGCAATGTCTCGGGAAATGAGTTTGTTCCAACCAGGCGCGAGGTTAAGTTCCTGATTTCTGCAAGGAGCTTCTATCAGGTTAATCCCATTCAGACGCAAAAATTATATTCAATAGCGCTTGATTATGCAGGCCTTACAGGCAATGAAGAGGTATGGGATCTTTACTGCGGAATCGGAACAATTTCCCTATTTATGGCATCATCAGCCCGTAAGGTATATGGTGTGGAAGTTGTAGGTGATGCCATCCGTGATGCCAAGGAGAATGCAGCAATTAATGGCATCGAGAATGCGGAATTTATAGAGGGTAAGGCGGAGGAGATTTTGCCAGAGTATTATGAGAAGGGCATCTCAAAGCCTGACGTTATTATGGTGGATCCACCACGTAAGGGCTGCGACGAAAAATGCCTTGATACCATGGTTCGTATGGCTCCTTCAAAGATTGTATATGTAAGCTGCAACCCGGCCTCCCTTGCCAGGGATATTAAGTTTTTGATGGCGAATGGTTATGAACTTAAGAAGGTGCGGCCGGTTGATATGTTTGGGCATACGGTGCATGTTGAGACGGTTGTTCTTCTGTCCCAACAAAAACCGGACGATCATATTGAGATAGAGATTGATTTGGATGAAATAGATGCTACAAGAGCGGAGACAAAGGCAACCTATGAAGAGATACGTAATTGGGTGCAGGAGATGTACGGATTCCATGTGACAAACCTGAATATTGCACAGGTAAAACAGAAGCATGGAATTATTGAAAGAGAGAATTATAATAAGTCAAAATCAGAAAACAGTAGGCAGCCGGGATGCCCGGAAGAAAAGATTAGGGCTATTGAAAATGCGCTGAAATTTTTTCAGATGATTTAAGAACTTTGATAAATACGAATTTGATTTGATTTATTATTTGGAATTAATGAATGCCGATTCATAATCATACAACGTCAGAACACATGAGTATAATCGGATTAGAACGATCGAGTATGCAATGGCCTGCAATTATGTTGAAGGAAAACCATGATTCAACAGGCGATTACTGGTATTTCTGGTTTGTAAAAGAAGGAGCAGATAAATATTATGTGCTGAGTCTGTCTGCAGACCGGTTCAGCAAAGAAGAAGCGATTGAAATTGCCAAGTCTGTTATAATAAAAGAATGATGAATTAAAGCTTTACAACCAATAACCTAGAGGGTAATATCTCTTCAGGTTTTTGTGTTATAATAAAGTTTATTATGAATAAAGCATGTACTGGCAGGAGAATACTAAAGTGCGAATTAGAGATTTGATAATTATGGGTCGGCAGTACTTGGTTCTGGCCTGTATCATAATTGTAGCGATAGCTGTTTTATTCTTTCTCGGTTACTATGTTATCTATCGAAAAATACTTCATGGTCGGATAAAAATCGGCATCGGAAAAATAATCTGGCTTGGGGTATTACTGATTTATCTTTTTGTAGTGGCAGGAGCCACTCTGTTTTCAAGGGGGGGATACTACGGAAACGGAATGGTGTCCCAGTTGTTTTCGTCATACAGAGAAGCTTATATTCTGCAAAAAAGTGTTCTGTGGAGAAACCTAATTCTAAATTATCTTATGTTTGTTCCTTTGGGAATCCTTCTCCCAATCGGAATAAAGCAATTTAGCAAGCCGTGGCATGTTTATGTCTGCGGATTTGTTTTGTCGTTTCTTATTGAAACCACACAGCTTGTTCTCCACAGAGGTATTTTTGAACCGGATGATCTATTTGCAAATACTGTTGGATGCATGATTGGATATGGGATTTATAATATTTTCAGGCACGTCGTATGCAAGGATAAAAAGGAAAAAGCAAGGAAAATTTTTGCCCTGCAACTCCCTTTGATTGCCGCATGCTCTGTTTTTACAGTCTTATTCGTATGTTATGCAGGACAGGAATTGGGAAATAATCCTAACCAGGCATATGAGAATATTCAATCTTCGGCATTTGAGGTGGACGGTAAGAGCAATTTTGAAAATGAAGACCGGCAACTAACGGTATATAGGGTAAAAAGATTATCCGTAGAAGAGGCAATCACAAAGGGAAGAGATTTTTTTGCTTCAATAGGGACAAAAATAAACGATTCCCGTACAGATATTTATGATGAGTCAGTGTTGCTATATGATTCTTCTGGGATGTGTTGTATTTGGATTGATTATATGGGTGGTTCGTTACGTTATACGAATTTTGATATGATGTTTTCCGAGGATGGAACGGATAAGGCTTCGGTCAAAGCTTCTGAGACCGATGTTCGTGCCGCGCTTTCCAAGGTACATGTTAATCTGCCGCCGGAGGCAGTTTTTTTAGAGGAAGGGAACGGACGATACCTTTTTAGAGTGGATGTTAACGAGCAGATGGACGTATTGAATGACGGCTTCCTGGAATGCAAATATTCCGCTGAAACCGGTATTGCTGAGTTTGATAATCATATTCTTTTGCTTGAACGCTATAAAACATATCCGGCAATCAGTACACAGGAAGCATTTAATAAGCTGCGGCAAGGGGATTTTTGTACTTACTTACCAGAAGGTTTTGCAAAGATATCGGTTGAAGGCGTGCGTATTGGATATAGCATAGACACGAAAGGCTTTTATCAGCCGGATTACTGTTTTGACTGTATCATAAATGGTGAGAACAGTACAATCCGAATTCCTGCATTAAGATAATCATTTGGTTGTGGGAGGCTGTTGAAATGAGTATTCTGGTTTTTTTTCTTGGGTACCGAAAGGGGATGGAATATATCCCGAATTGGCCTGAAGTTTCCCGTAAAGGCCTATCGTGTCCATTTTAACTGAATTGGAAGTGTGGTATGGTTATAATGTCGAAACAAATGTGAAATCCATAATTATGATAAGTTCACCCTGTTCCGATAGAATAGCTGAGTATGATGTCTTGACAAAATCGAACGAATATTCTATATTATTAACGGAGATATTATGCTCTAAAGTAAGAAAACGATAAATCGGATGAATAGTAAGAATAAGCTCAAAACCCTGTGTTTTGGGCTTTTTTTAATGCCCTGATTTCTTTGGCCGGAATAGTTAGAACAAAAGAAACGAAAAAGTCAAGGGAAAAAAGGGGTAATTGACAGGTAATTCATAGGCGTATTTTAGGACAAAAAAATTCACAAATTTGTTTGTGAACATTTCACAAAGATTGGAGGTGATGGATTTGTAACAATCGAATGCAATAGTATTACAGTAGGCGAGGCATCCTGAAGGGTGTCTTTTTTTGTGCGATAAGACCGGAGAGCGCAGACCATGCTTGCATGAGTCTGCATTCGATGGTCAACGCGACAGTAGGAGGATTAAACAATGGAGTATCGAGACAAACAAATGAATTTCCGTGTAACGGAAAGCGAGTATGAAGTAATCAGAAAGAGAATGGAAATTACCGGTATCAAAAGCCCGAGTGCGTACCTTCGAAAGATGGCGATGAACGGATATATTATCCAAATGGATTTGTCCGATTTAAAAGAACTGGTCCGGATTGAGCATATCAATTCCAATAACATAAACCAGTATGCCAGACGGGCAAACGAGACGGGGAGTATTTATTCAAAAGACATCGAAGATCTTAAGTATGGTCAAGAAGAAGTATTAAAGCTTCTTCGAGACCTGTACGAAAAGATTTCGCAAATCAAGTAAAGGGGGGCGAGCAAATGGCAGCAACAAGATTGATTCCCATGCATATGCAAAAGGGAAAAAGTGTCAGGCAGTGTCTTATGGAACGAACAGATTATGCAAAGAATCCGACGAAAACAGAAGAAGGAGAATATGTTTCTTCATACGAGTGTATGCCGGAAACCGTTGATTTGGATTTTGCATATACCAAAAAAGAATATGAACAGATTACGGGAAGGAAGAACGGAAGCACGGATGTGATTGCATATCAAATTCGTCAGGCATTTAAACCTGGAGAGGTTTCGCCGGAGGAAGCAAACCGGATCGGATACGAAACAGCAATGCGATGGACCAAGGGAAAACATGCTTTTATCGTGGCGACACATACGGATAAGGCGCACATCCATAATCATATTATTTATAATTCCACGACGCTGGATGCCGGGCATAAATATAAAAACTTTTTCTTTTCGTCGATTGCCCTTCGGAGACTCAGTGACACGATTTGTCTTGAAAACGGTTTGTCGGTTATCGAAGCAAAGAAACCGAGCGAGTGGCAGAAAAGAACCGTTTATCCGAAGAAAAGAACTGTCCGCGATGAAATCAGACAGGTAATTGATCCCTGCATGGAGAAGAATCCGAGAAGCATGGATGAATTACTTTTGCTTTTGGAAGAAATGGGATTTGAAACAAAGCGCGGGAAGTATGTTTCTGTAAAAATGTACGGTCAAAAGAATTTTATCCGGTTCAGGAGTTTGGGGGACGGGTATCGGGAAGAAGATTTAGAAAGAGTTTTCCGGGGCGAGAAAAAGTTTGTTCCCGGAGTAAGAAATGAAATGATAACGACTGCGGATACAAGACCTGATAAAGTATCTGATTCGAAGATGGATATGCTTTTGGATATTCAGAAAATTATAGCAAAAGGAAAAGGTCCTGGTTATGAAAGATGGGCAAGAATTCATAACGTAAAAATGATTGCACAGACACTTTTGTTTTTGGAAGAGAAGGATATTCGAAGCATCAGTCTTCTTAATCAAAAGACCGAAGAGGCAACCAAGCGTTTTGCAGAAATCTCCGGCCGGCAAAAAGAAATCGAATCGAGACTTTCGGAAATCAGTGAACTGAAAAAGCATATTTTCAATTATTCGAAAACAAAAGAAATCTATGCCGAATACAAAAAGCATGGATACAGTAAGAGCTTTTTTGAAGAACACAGAGAAGCACTTACACTTCATAAAGCTGCCAAGGAAGCTTTTTCGAAACTTGAAGGGCCGATTCCGAAGATCAAAGATTTGAATGAAGAATATGGGAAACTTTTGCAGGAGAAGAAACAAAATTATGCAGAATATCGAAGGGCCAGAAAAGAGATGAGAGACTTCCAGACAGCCAAATACAATGTGGAACGATTCTATCAAACCACGGGAGATAAAGAAAATGAAAGAGGCAAAAAAAGGAACACAACGGTTTTATAAAGTGCGCCGAAGGGCGCGCGCAGCTCTGAGACGAAGTCGAAGTTTCAGGGGCTTGGGGCGCTTCCCCAACAAGAAAAAAAGACAATCGCTAGCGAATGTCATTGCTTGCGATTATGCATCACATAAATAATAGTCAGATACAGTAATGAAAACATAAGGAGGATGACATGGCAAAAGATATTTATTTTACAAATCCGGAATACAATGTACTATTCAGCAGGTGTATTGATGAACTTGCAAAACTAATAGAAAAGTATTCCGGTGATTTCATGTTTCATGATATAGGATACGAGTATTGTATCGGAGATTCCGGAATTCCGATTCGTATATCCAGTGTAGATTATGAGGAGTGTCAAAATCGGTTGATAGGATATATACAATTCTTTTATCTGTATAATACTATAATTGAACCGGAGTGCCAGAAAGCAAGTTGACACTGCATGTGGATAGAATTATAATTGTGTCAAAAAGCAAGGAGGCACAAAAGATGAAGATTAAGACATTAGAAGAAGCACTTAAAAGAATCAAGGAGTTGGAACAGGAAATTGCCGAATTGAAAACTGAAAATGAAAAACTTCGTAATCGAAATTATGGCGGACGAAAAAAACATGATGAAGCATGGATGAGTGCTTATAATGATTTCGTTGTGAAATACGAAAGCGGAATGACAATTATGGAAATTGTTGATGAAGGAGAGATTAGCAGACGAACCGCTTATCGCTACCTGTCATATTACAAAGAATTGAAGAAAGGAACACAGAAAAATGAATGAAGAATCTAAGAGAAACGTGTCAGTGATTCAGGATATGAACGGACACAATATAGTAGTAATAAACGACATTATATTTAAGGGAAAACAAGCCATTCAGTGGAATGATGTTGAAGAATATTTAAGACGATATGTTGGGGATTTTTATATGATTGCCGATACAAAAGAGATTGTTTATATCGGCTCGGATCTTCCGGATGAATATGCTCACTCGGAGTATACCAATATTTTAAAGGGAGCCAATGCCAAAGCAAAAGCGAATGCTGCACAGGGGATTCCGGAGTTGGTTGAAACTGCAACCGGAATGAGATTTACACCAAATACCAAAGCGAAACACAAAAAAGATGCAAAGTATGGCTGGTACAGGTATGAATCAAGATTTGCATTGCCGGTGCTGGGAAAGGATGGCGAAGTGGAAAGATATAATGTCTTCCACGTTGCAATGATAATCCGACACGGTGAAGATAATAAAAAATATCTATACGACATTATGAATATAAAAAAAGAAATGAGTAGCCTTTTCCAGTCGTAGGACCTTACTCAGTGGAAAACCCATTTCTTGTTCATATAATAATGGAAACAGAAGAATAAATCAATAATTTTTAGGAAAAAGGTGAATGATATGCAAAAGAAAAAGAAGTGCTACATATATACTCGTGTATCGACGGCAATTCAGGTTGACGGATTTAGCTTGGATGCTCAGAGGAATAAACTGACAAAATATGCAGAGTATCAGGATATGGAAGTCGTAAAAGAATTCTCTGATGCGGGGCATTCCGGAAAAAACATAAATGGAAGACCTGAGTTTGCCAGAATGCTTGAGGAAATAAAAAATGGCGAGGACGGGGTAAGCTTCGTTCTCGTTTTTAAGTTATCAAGATTCGGAAGAAATGCGGCAGATGTTCTCAATTCGCTTCAACTTATGCAAGATTACGGAGTAAATTTAATCTGTGTTGAAGACTCTATCGACAGCTCGAAAGAGGCAGGGAAACTGATGATTTCTGTTCTCTCGGCTGTTGCAGAGATAGAGCGTGAAAACATTTTGGTTCAGACAATGGAGGGAAGGAGACAGAAAGCAAGAGAAGGTCGTTGGAACGGAGGGTTCGCACCGTACGGTTATAAACTTGTCGATGGGAAATTGCTGATTGAGGAAGATGAAGCAGAGGTCATTCGATTGATTTTTGACAAGTATATTCACACAAATTTAGGGGCAAACGGGGTTGCGGATTTTTTGAATAAGCATGGTTATAAAAAGAAAAAGCGACAGAATAATACAATAGATGCGTTTGCAAGTTCTTTTGTGAAAGGAGTTTTGGATAATCCAATATATATGGGGAAAATGCCTTACGGAAGGCGTTCCAACGAAAAGATTCAGGGAACACGAAACGAATATCATGTTGTAAAGCAGGATGTATATGATCTTTACAATGGAATTCATGAGGCTATTATTACAGAAAATGATTTTAGACTTGCTGCGCAAAAGCGTAAAGAAACCGGGGTAAAAAGGGAGAAGACCTACAGCTTGGAACATGAACACATTTTATCCGGAATACTTCGATGTCCTGTTTGCCATGGTGCAATGTACTCAAATGTTAATCGAAAAAAGAAACCTGACGGATCTTATTACAAAGATTTTTTCTATTATGCATGCAAGCATCGACTGAAAGTGGATGGTCACAACTGTACGTACCATCATCAGTGGGGGCAGGAAAAGGTAAATGCAGCAGTTGAAGAAGTAATCTATAAGCTTGTAAAGAGCCCAAAATTCCAAGCAGCGCTTAAGGAGAAGGTGGGAGCTAAAACAGACACAGAAGAACTCGATAAAGAGCGGGATCTTTGTAAGGTAAGACTTAAGCAGACTATAGGTTCAAAAAATAAACTTGCGGATCAATTGGACAGGCTGGATGTGAATGACAGGTTTTACGACAGAAAATATGAAGATATGCAGGAGCGTATGAATAAACTGTATGAAGAAATCGGGGCAATCGAGGATGAAATAGAAACCATTACCATGAGAATTGACAATATTAATAAAAAGCGGCTTTCCCAGAATTCAATCTATAAAATTCTAAAGAGCTTTGATAAAATATATAGTGAATTTACGGATGCTGAAAAGAAAAGATTTATCGGCTCTTTTGTAGAACGGGTTGAAATCTATGAAGAAGAACAGGAGAATGGGCGATTCTTAAAAAGCATCAAATTCCGTTTTCCGGTTTACTATAACGGAGTGGAAACACAAGAAGTGATTTTTTCAGACAATGGTTGGGACTACTTGCTGACAAAGAAATAGCGTATTTACGACTGAAAAATCTGAAAAAAAAGCTTCCGTTTACAAAAAACTTTTCAGCATTAGTTGCTAAGGGATGTAAAGACTGTGTGGCTTTTTTTGACATATGTATGAAAAATCCACAAGCTATAATAGAAAATTGATTAATTCAGGTTTGTCGGGATGAACGATAGAGCGTTATCCCGGAATATAAGAAGTTTCTTAGGAAGGAGAATTTTTGATGAATGAATTATGTATGATAATTAAAGACATGGTAAAACCGAATTTCCTAAATATTCGGACATCTATTCAGACCTACGATCGTGATGCGATTTGTTGTGGTGCTCCCTGTTGGAGATGGGCATATCACGCGCTTCATTCTGCGGATAAGTGGTTTATCAATCCTTGCATATATGATGAACCTCCATTTCATGAAGATGGTTTGGACAATCCTGATAATCCTTCTTCGGTAATACTTTCAGACGAACAACTCCTTGATTATCTTGATAGAATCGAACAAAAAACTTACGCATATCTTGATTCTCTTACAGATGAAATGTTGTATGAATGCCCTGAAAACTGTGAGCATACAAGGATGGAATTGGTGCTCAGACAGTTTCGCCATATCTCATTCCATACAGGAATGCTTAATGGGCAAACGGCTTTGGCAACAGGAAAGTTTCCAATGTGGGTATCTCAGGCAGATAAGTATGTGGATGACGGTATTCTTTTTGGAAGGTATCGTAAAGGACGAGTAGAACGATAACCTGGAAGATTTTTTGATATTATATATGCAATTAAATAACGAGGTGAATAACGTGGAAATTATATATGATATAGCTAACCTGAACGATATACCGGAACTTGTACGTCTTAGAATGCTGTATATGATTGATGATTTTGGCTCCATAACCGATGAAGAAAGAGCGGGAATGGAAAAGCAGCTTCCCGGATATTTTGAGAGAGAACTCGGGAAAAAACTGATCGCATTTGTTGCAAGAGCAGAAGGAAGACTTGTTGCAGCAGCGTATCTCCTTATTATCGAGAAACCTGCGAAT
>CADAOY010000009.1 GCA_902789665.1 uncultured Lachnospiraceae bacterium
CGTATTGATCTTATGGCTACCGATGAGGGGTATCCAATTTATAAAAAATTAGGATTTGAAGATAAAGTGCAGAAATACAAGGATATGAGATTAGTAGTGATTAATCAATGAAACCACAGTCGAGACCTGTTGTTTGCTCGAACGACTTCGAAATGCAAAGGATCATGTTACGTTTACGATTGATAATGACGGAGAAGCTGAGAATGGCGCTGAACGTAATGTTTCATATATCCGGGTTATGTTATTCAAAACTGGATGAGGAACCGAAGTACAGTTTCTTTTATAGGTCTTTGGGAGCTTTTACACAACACCAAATTTAATTGCTTCGAATTCGAGGCAATTAAAAAGGAAGCAGGGGATAACGGTTTTGTAATGACCACTAATGGTCTTATACGCGGCTGGGACGGATCACAGATTTGACAGAGTCTGAGTTAACAGACCTGCTTTCAAACGGAAACATAACAATCACATTATCGATGGAATGATAAGAAAGCATGGTGAAAATGAAAAAGATAGCATCTGTTCTTAATGAAATCTCACATATTGGGGATTGAGCGATAAATTTTAGAATAATGTACGTTTAAGCTTCGGTGAAAATGCCGGAGCTTTTTCTTTGAAATAGTGTTGACAAAAAGTATGTAATATATTACATTGTTTTATATAGGTAATATGTTACATACTAAAGGAGGATCATATGAATTACGATGAAGCGATGAATATCGAAAAGGTAACGTTTGGAGATATGCCTCCACAGCCTTTTTTACTTGGACTACTTAGCGCATTTGATAACAGATATCAGGCTGCGGCCGATGCATATTTCAAGGAAATTACCTGGAAACAGTTTTTTGCCATAATCTGTATTAACCTGTACAAGGAGCCTCCGACACTGAATGAACTGTCAGATATAATGGGCAGTTCACATCAAAATGTAAAGCAGATACTGCTGAAGCTTGAGAAAAAGGGCTTTGTGATGGCTGCTCCTGATGAGAAAGACAAGCGAAAGCAGCGCATCTTTGTTACGGAAAAATGCAGGACTTTTTTGGAACAGAATGACAATAACGGTCAACAGAGCCAGTACGTAATCAGCCGTATTTTTGACGGAATCGATGAAAAGAGCTTGCAAACCACCATACAAACTATCATGAAAATGGAAAGGAATTTAAGCGAACTATGAAAACACTAATAATATACACATCACAGACCGGATTTACCAAAAGATATGCCGAGTGGCTTGCGGAGAAAATGAGCGGAGATCTGCTTGATCTCAAAGATGCTCAGAAAAAGAATATGGATTACTTTGAGAACTACGATGCAATCTGCTACGGAGGTTGGGCAATGGCAGGAAGTCTTGTTAAGGCAAAGTGGTTCCTTGAAAAGGCTACTAACTGGAAAAATAAGCGCCTGGCTATGTTTTGTGTAGGTGGCAGCCCTAACGATAACCCGGATGTAGATGTCTTTCTTCAGAATGCAATTACAGAAGAGCAGAGGAAATACATAAAGGTATTCTACTGCCAGGGCGGGTTTAACTATGAAAATATGAAGACGCCATCTCGTATTGCTATGAAGATGTTTGTGTCAGCCTTAAAAAACAAGAAGGATCCCACTGAGAAAGAGAAGGTAATGGCTGAGAAGATAGCTTCATCCTATGACATCTCTGATATCAAATACATAGAGCCTATCGTTATGTATCTTGGGGAAAAAGACAATGAAAAAGCTGTTTAAGACATTTCCGCGGTCAGGGATGCGTTAAGATCAGACCATTAATCTTTTCAGTAAAAACGATTATAAGGAGAAAGAGAGATTTATGCCAGGTAGGAAATACTTATATACGGAAAGGGCGCACTATATGTCCCCGAATATGCACTTCGGTATCATGGCGGAAATCGGCTCGGATTTCGATGCGGACGGTATCATCGAGAGCATTGGTGTTCTTAGATTGGCTCATCCGCTTATGAGAAGTCTGATAGCCGAGGAGGAGGGAAGTTCAATGATATATTATGAGGAGCATCCTGAACTTGAGATTCCGATAACGATAAAAGAGGCAGACGATAGCTGGCAGACTGATTATGAGGCGGTATCTTCAGCTGGATGGAATGTTCAGAAGGAAGCGCTGCTCAAGGTCTATGCTTATCCATCCGAGAGCGGAACGAGAGTCCTTTTTATAACGCATCATCTTCTTTGCGACGGGAGAGGGCTTCTACAGTTGGTGCAGGAGTTTGCGGATTATTATACCAGCGGTGCCAGGCCGCACCTGGTTGATGAGAAACTGATGGAAAGCCTTGATGATCTTCCGAATGGCAGTGACCTTAGGTTTATCAGCAGGGCGCTGATCAGAGATGCCAATAAGAAGTGGCGTAAAGAAGGGCATAGGGTCAGCTACGACGAGTATCTTGAGTTTGAACGTGATCATGATTGCAAACAGGATATAAAGCGTGAGATAAAGAGAGTTGACGGAGAAGAACTTGATACGCTCCTGGGTTTATGCAGAGAAAACGGGGTATCGCTCAATGACTATCTTGTTGCTAAGATGATGATTGATGAGAAAACAAATAAGGTGGTAATTGCTTCTGACATAAGGAATAAGATTAAAAATTATAAGGAAGGCTCGCTTGGAAACTATGCTACAGCATTCAGCGTGGTGGTTAAGAAGAAAACCTCTGAGATCATGGAACTAGCCAGGGCTGTAGATCATGAAGTAAAGAGCATAATAAGTAAGCCGGATAGGGAGATGCTCGTTCTCTCGTGTTATTTCAATATGGATCCGGAACTCCTCGATGCCATAGCTATATCGACTCTTGGAAGTTTTGAGAGCAAGGCCGGCAGATTTGTCGGCAGCAAGATGTTCGGTTATGAAAAGCGCGACGGCCATTGTATCACGAACCTTGGAAGAGCAGAGAGCAACACTATAAGAGAGGGTGTATTCATTCCGCCGGCATCTCCCGCAAACAGGAAGGCGTGGGGCGTTCTGACGATAAACAATAAGATGAGGATTTGTTCAATTCTAAATGTGCAGAAAGCGCAAACTCGATAAAAAAGTGCAGAAAGTACCTTGAAAGTCGCTTGAAAAAGTGCAATATTGTGTTGAAGGAAACACAAAAGTTTAGACGGAAAATAAACGAAGAAATTCAACATCTGTTGAGCTGATAATGGAAGAGGATTAATCGTATGAATATGATTTACAGGGTTATAGACAAAGAAAAGTATTATAGAAGCGGAGTATTCCGCCATTTTACGGAGGACTGTAAGTGTTCTACTTCTATGACTGCGAGAATAGATGTCACTGATTTGGTGGAGCATTCCAAGAAGACAGGAACCAGGTTCTATATCAATTTTTTGTATCTGCTGTCAAAGGTGCTTAATTCAAGAGATGACTATAAGATGGGTTATCTCTGGCAGTCGGAAGAACTGATCTGTTATGACAGCATCAATCCGATTCAGTATGTTTTTCATGAGGATACGGAAACCTGCACTCCGGTCTATACGACATATTATGAAGATTATGAAGAGTTTTACCGGAATGCTGTTAATGATGTGGAGAATGCAAAGAAAACACATGAGTATGGGCTGGATATGATGAATCATCCGAACTGGTTTGATGCATCGTATATATCATGGCTGTCATACGATTCATTGAATATTGAGTTGCCGGACGGATATCTGCATTTTGCTCCGATCATTAACTGGGGTAAATATCGGGAGGAAAACGGAAGACTGATGATGCCGGTGAGTGTCCGCATGAATCATGCAATTGCAGACGGATTCCTGGTGGCAAATGTTTACAGGCTGCTGGAAAAAGAAATGGCTGTGTTCATCAGAAGTTAGAAAGGATTGTTCATCAGGAATATGATCAAAATTGAATTATTATCAGAAACTAATTTTAGTTTGGAATCATTGGATTCATATAACAGAAAACAGGATGTAAATAAGGTATATCGCAGAATAGACGGAGAATATGCATTGGTAGAATGCAAATATACCGAAGATTGGGATCTGAACAAAAAGCGTTCTGTAGCCAAGAAAATATGCAGTGATGAATATATCACATACATTGCATTGGACAATGATAAAGTGGTCGGCTTTATAGGACTGTTAAAGAAACTTCGTGGTCCGTACATGATTCTTGATATGATGCAGGTATCTTCTGAATGCAGAGGACAGGGGATTGGCAGACAATTATTTGAAGCGGGAAAAGCAGAAGCCAGAAAAGCCGGCGCGCAGGCTTTGTATATATCTGCCTGTTCTTCTGAAGAGACGATTGCATTTTACAGAGCCATGGGAAGTGACCTGGCAAGTAATACTATAAAAGAAATTGCGGAAGAAGAACCGTTTGACCTTCAGATGATTTGTCCTGTGTAAGATTAAAGTTGTACTATAAGTGATAAAAACTAAGAGGTGAGGAGTGTTTTAGAAATGCCGATTTACAGGATAATGAACATAGATGATGATGAAAAGAAGAGGGTAAAATAACCGCCTAAAGATTCGAAAACCGAAGCGTAAGGTTAAAAAGTCGCAAGGGAAAGTGTATAATAGGTTATAGAAGGCACATTTATTATAGAAAAAAAGAAGGTGTGGACGGATGTTTAAAATTGAAGCATTAAGAGCAGAGGAAGAAGCAAAAACTCTTAACCTTTCGGAAAATCTTTTTCACGAGGCACTAAAATTTAAGCCGGAGAGTAAAGACCGTTTTCATGTAAAAAATGACAGGGGCGGGGATTTTGATATTGTTTATTGGGATAATGATGAGGACATCGAGCCGAATGATACATATCCTCCATACATCAAGCGTCCTTATATGGCGAAATATCATGTATATGATGAAAATGATAAGTCCACCCTTTATCTGGACTTTTTTAACGGGCTAAAAAAAATGGTATTCGAGGAACTGAACGAATATACGATAGCCATCAGCAGGGTGATTCTTAGGTTCACGGAGATGGAAATATGGTGTGCTGATGAGAGAATACTATGGTTCGTTGACGAGAATCTGAGACTTCATATAGTGGAGGAATTATCTGATGATATCTATGATGACGACTGTTTCTACATACAGGAGCAGTTCAGAATCGGTATGGAGGATAATAACTTCAACAGACTTAACAGTACATATGCCTTCCATAATATTTTTTTCCTGCAATGGATACTGAACGGGAAGGCTTTTTCACAATATAAGTATGTGACGCTTCCAATTGATGCTACCGGAGGAATCGGAGCGATTCTTTCAGGCTATAAGCGCTTTGAACTGGCATTTGGACATTTCGGGCTAAAATACGTGGCTTCAGATAAGGACCATTTCGGCAAATATCCGAGGGAACTGATGGAGCGCTATTTTGCGGCTAATCTGTGGGATGAGAATGCGAACGATGATAATACCCTGTGGGTGCCGAGTATATTTTTGCTGGTTAAGACCAAATTTTATCAGATGCTGCCGGGTCTGATTGACAAATCAGTTATTGCTCCTTCTTTCCTTGCTCAAATGGATGAGTATTATGAGGCGGTTATGGGCCAAAGGAAAACACTGGGCGTGCTGATTCGCGGCAGTGACTATGTTTCAAATGGTCTTGCAGGTACCAGAAAAATGGCAAGTGTTGAACAGATGACGCCACTTATCCGCAAGTGGATGAAGGATTACGGATATGAGAAGATATTTCTCGCAACGGAAGATGCAGATATCCTTGCGCAGATGAGAAAAGAATTCGGAAAGTCGATGGTAGCTTTGTCACAGCAAAGGATATCGGTAAGAGACTTAAAACAAGGACAGATTATAGCTGATTACGAGAAGGAGAATGCAAACGGCGATTATGCAAAGAAGCTTGAAGATACCACGGTCAACTATTTTTATGCCCTGTATCTTCTCTCAAGGTGTGATGCTTTCATATGTTCAGGACAGTGTAATGGATGGGATACGGTAATATCTTTAAACGAAAACAGATTTGAGAGAAACTATAAGTTTGCAGTCGGTATAAATGGTGATCCAAGGACAGAGGACTGGAAGGAAATACGCCCTGTTACTGCAGGTATGTTTGCAAGAGGAGCATATCCGACAGATAAGGCGTTCTATATGACGTATAGGTTCGACTTAAAAGAGGACATCAATCCGGAGGCACTTGTTAAAGCCTGGGAGAAGGTGGAAAAAGTCTATCCTTACGCAACTTACGCGACGGTCATCCGCAGAGGTCAGCTGATGCTTGCAGAGAATCCGCTGCCCTTTGTAATTAAGGAAACAGGTGAGGTGATTGAACCTTCGACTCCGGCCGCTAATTTCCATACCGTGACGCTTTGTTATCTTGGCAATGTTCTGTGGATTTATGCAGATCACGTGCCTTATGACGGCACCGGTTTTATGTATGTGCTTGAGACATTTTTCTATCACTATTACTGTATTGTGGATTCAATCGAATATCCTGTTCCGGATGGAGTTCATGCTGAAAAAGACGGCCCTGTTCCAGGGCAGGACACAGATGCGTATCTTTTAGTTAATCCGCAGGATCCGAAAGCAGCCATGGGTTCATTACTTGGAAAAGAGGCTTTTGAAATAAAGGAAAGCCGTAAAGACTGTATATTTGTGCCGAAAGCAGACTGCAGGGGATTTAGTATAAGCGTACCTTCAGCTGAATTCATGAAATATGCTAAATCGGTCAAGGGTTCACCATTGTCTGTTTTATATGTCTGCTTTGCCAGGGCAATGCAGAAGGTACATCCGGATAATAAGCTTCCATTTAATTTTATGGTGCCTGTAAGTATCCGTAAGGTTATGGGAAATACCGAGTCACTTTTGCATCAGGTTGTGCATTTTAATTACAGCTTTGAAGCAGTGGAACTGTCGGAAAAAGCGGATGAGCAGCTTAATACACAGTTTCGCGCTGCACTATCCGGATTTGCCGCGGAAGATACAATTAAGAAAATGGCGGGTATTTATCGTGCGATTTGTGAGGGCTATTCGAAGGCATTTCTTTACGGCGCACTCAATAAGATTGTTATGGATCAGCGCAAAAATCTGAAAGCCGGAGCGGAGGTCAGTTACCTTGGAACGCTGCGCACGGCAGAGTACGGAAATCGTATCCGCATGACTGCCTTCCATGTAATGCAGGAGAAGGGCATTATGCTTCAGGTAACCGAAGTCGGTGATTATTTCTATATTGACTGGTATCAGGGCTTTAGTGGAGAAGAATATGTTCTTGCAATGCGTGATGTTCTTGCAGAAAAAGGAATAAGCGGAATAAAGGTTGAAAGAATTGAATAAAGGTGAAAAAATAGAATAAGGGAATAAAAGGGGATCGGAATTTTTAATCTTGTAGGCAGAAAAACTGCAGGAGGAGAAATGATGAATGTGTATGATTTTGATGGAACAATCTTTTATTCTGATTGCTCAATAGGATTTGCCTTCTGGTGTATGAAAAGGCATCCGAAATTATGGTTTACGTTTTTTCCAGGACTGCTAAAGGCACTGATTCGTTACAAAAAGGGACAAATTCCCAATTATCAGATGCAGCGAAAAATGTTTAGTTACTTAACGATGGTTGATGATTTTGATGTGCAGATTGAAAAATACTGGGATAAATATGAGCGCAAAATCTCCGCATGGTATCTTGCACAGAAAAGGCCGGACGATCTTATTATCAGTGCATCACCGTCCTGTATAATCGGACCGATAGCAAAAAGGCTCGGAGTGAATTATATGGCAACGGAATTTGACCGGGAATACGGGGTTTTTACGAATAATCTTATGTACGCAAAGGAAAAGGCTAAGTACATTATTGATCATGGCTTTCCGGTAATTGACAATTTCTATTCGGATTCCTTAGCCGATACACCACTGGCTTTATGTGCAGAAAGAGCGCATCTGGTAACTAATAAAGCAACGACAGTGGTTGACTGGCCGGAACTGGACTCAGAAATGATGAAAAAAGTGAAAGGGAGAATTGATACGGGATGGAATATTCATATTAAAGAGGATTAATAAATGTATATTATCATTTATGATTTTGGAACCAGCAGTGTAAAAACCTGCTTGTTTGAAATAGACTCGGATATACGTCTTGTAACAAGTTCAATAGAAAAATATGGCCTTTATATATCTGATGATGGCGGTGCCGAACAGGATACGGAGGAATGGTGGAAGGCCATATGTTTAACTACTCATAATTTATTTAAACAATCGAATATAAAACCGGAAAATATTGAAGGAATGGCTTTTTGTTCACAGATGCAGGGAACTGTTTTTGTGGATGAAAATGGAACTGCGCTTAGGCGCCCTATGAATTATCTGGATCAAAAAGGATTCAGAGAATACAAAGAATGTATGGGCAAGGGAATTATTAAGGTTTCCGGATGCAGCCTGTATAAACTTATAAGGAATCTGAGAGTTAATTATGCCGCTTCAACCAGTGCCAAAGATCCGGTCTGGAAATATAAGTGGGTGGAAAATAATGAGCCTGAAGTATTTGATAAAATCTACAAATGGCTGGATATTAATGACTACCTTGTGGCAAGGTGTACGGGAAGAATCATCCGTACAGCAGATTCGGCATTTGCCACATTTCTTTATGATACCAGAAAAGGGAAAGAGGGCTGGAATAAAGGCCTTCTAAAAATGTATAAGGTGAAACCGGAGCATATGCCGGACATTATTGAATGTACGGATCTGGTAGGCGGATTAACCCAAAAAGCAGCTGAAGAACTTGGACTAAAAGAGGGAACCCCGGTTTATGCCGGAGGAGGAGATACTACCTTCGTAAATATCGGTGCCGGCTGTACGAAAAGGGGAGATACGCATATTTATGTTGGAACATCCGGCTGGGTATCTACATTCCTTGATTATCAGACTGTTGATATCAATTCCATGATTACAGGCGTTTTGTGCGCCAAAAAAGGTTATTTTAATTATTATGCCGAGCTCGAAACTGCCGGCAAGTGTTTTGAATGGGTTGCAAATCATCTTGCCCTGGACGAAATCGGTGTATATATGAATCAGAATAAGGTATCTGGTGACTATGAAAATGTGGTTACAAGTCTTTATGATTACCTGTCTGAAGAAGTAAGCAAAGTTCCTCCGGGAGCAAATGGGGTAATTTTTACGCCGTGGCTGCATGGCAACCGCTGTCCGTTTGAGGATTCCAACGCAGGAGGAATATTCTTCAATATCCGTGTTGGGAACGGAAAAAGGGATATGATTCGTGCCACTTTGGAGGGAATCTGCTACCATCTTCGCTGGCTTTTGGAAAGTGTAGAGGCAAAGGTAAAAACTTCCAATCCGATTCGTTTTGTCGGAGGCGGGGCTTTGTCCCCAGTCACCTGTCAGATGCTCTCGGATATTACAGGGCGCACGATAGAGACGGTGAATAATACACAGGAAGTTGGTGCAATCGGAACCGCACTGGTTGCTGCAGCAGGAATTAAGGGTGTGGATGTTCTGGAACTTTCAAGACAAATGATTAAGGTAAATCATACATATTATCCGAATCCGGAGAATAAAGAAGTTTATGATCGCACCTATAAGGTATTTAAGAAATTATATAAGTCCAACGCCGCGAATTTTAAGGAGCTTAATTGTTAATGAATAAGGTTGAGTATAAGCGTTATGACAAATCTTATGAAGACGAGGTATTAAAGGTTTTCACAGAAGCGTTTGTTAATTATCCTCTATTTTGGGGCGTTTTCGAAGACAGGTTTAAGTCAGAGGAAAAACTGCGCAGTTTCTATGACTGCCTGATGACGGGAATATTCAGAGCTACTGTCCGTAAGGATGACTGCTATATGGGTATTGTGGACGGAAAGGTTGCAGATATTGTAATCGTGGAGAAGCCATCAGACAAGCCGGTTGGTTTTTGGGATTATGCTGTAAGCGGAATGGCAGGCATTATAGCGAGAGTAGGGCTTAAAACCACCTTTAATTTTATGGATATGTCAGATAAAACGGAAATTGTGGTAAAAAGCATCACCGAGCCACGCTGGCATTTGTATTTTCTCGCAGTTGATCCAAAATATCAAAAGCAGGGCTTAGGGTCTGCTGCAATACAGGATTTGGTTATCCCTTTGGTAAAATCAAATGGCGGAAATTTGCTTACCGTTACAACCAATGCTGAGAAAAATGTGGCATTTTATACCAGTAACGGGTTTAAACTTATAAAAGAAGAAACGCTTGAATGCAATGGAAAAACTGTTGGAAACTGGACGTTCAGAATGGATTTATAAAAAAGGGGAAGATTAAAAAATGAAATACAGCGTTGATACATACAGGCTATATCAGGATGAGAAATATTTTTCACATGTTGTCCGCATTCATGTAAGAATGAAGGATGAAGTTGATATAAATGTACTCGATAAAGCGGTTAATACAGCGATTAAGAGATATCCTTACTTTGCCGTCAAAGTAATAGTTGATGAGGATGGCGGATATGTTCTGGTTCCAAATGACAAGAAGATTGTGGTAATTCCTACGGCTGATAAAATGCCAATGATTGGAAGCAGCAGCATAAATGATCATCTGCTTTTTGTGGATTGTTCCGGAAAGGACATATTTTTTAATATAAGCCATACCATGTGCGGAGGAAGAGGTTTTCAGCCGTGGGTTATGACAAATGTATATGAGTATGTAAAAGAAAAATATAATGTTGAACCTGTGGCGCCGGAAGTCAGGAAACCGGACAGTGATTTGCTGCCAGGCGAGACTGCGGAACCAACTATGGATATGCTGACAACGGAGGAGCCAATCCATAAAAGAAAAACTCAAAAAGCCCCGGTGCTTGGCATGGATTACCTTAGGAGTGTATTTATTCCTATAAGCAGAGATCCGAATTATATGGTCGTTACTGTTAATCAGCAGGACCTTCTGAAAGTCTCGAAGGCGAATGATTCCAGCGTGCTTTCTTTATTCTTCATTATGTTTGCAAGGACATTAGACAGGGTATTTCCTGAGAAAGACAGGGTTATCGTGGGAGAGGCAGCTCATAATCTAAGAGAGAGTGTCGGACTTCCAAATACACATTGTGATTTTTTAAGTCATGTGTATGTGGATTATGACAGGGACAGTTTAAAAGGGGATTTGGAAAAACTGGGAACAAGAACCAGAGGGCAGATTATTCTTCAGACAGACCCGTCTGTCAGTCATGCACAGGTAAGAAAACTGTTTGAACAGTATGAAGAAATCGATAAAGTGCATGGTCTTAAGGCCAAAAGGAAGTATATGGCAAAACACAGCCTTTCTACCGGTAAGGATGCTCAACACGGAAGTTTTATTGCCAACTATACAGGACTGATGGACTGGGGTGAACTGGCAGATTACGTTGAGTTTTTTGTTTTTGTTATCGAAGGTCATTTTACAATAGAGATTACTGCAATGGCAGATAAAATTTATGTCGGCTTTATGCAACTTATAAATACAGATAAGTATGTTAAGCTCTTCAGGGAAGAACTTGAGAAGGTTGGCATCCCAAGCAAACTTGATGGACCGTTCCCGAAGAGACTGCCAAAGCATGACATACCTAGAAAATAAAGAAAGATTGAAAAGCCTTTATTTATGGGCATGATACGAAACGTATCATCTGACAAGACAGCCTTATGCAGGCATCATTTGTCTGGCTGTTCTGGTCGTGAAGGGATTGCTGATTGCAAAAGGGAGAAGTTTATTATGAACAATACAAACAAATATATAATTAGAATCGAAAGAAAAGAGGATTACAGGATTGTTGAGAATCTTGTGAGAGAATCATTCTGGAATGTTTATCGTCCGGGATGCAGTGAGCATTATGTGATTCATGTTCTCAGGGATGATCCGGCATTTGTGAAAGAACTGGATTTTGTTATGGAACAGGATGGACAAATAATTGGGCAGAATATGTTTATGAGAACGATTATTGAAGCAGATGACGGAAGAACAATTCCTGTGCTTACCATGGGACCGATTGGAATTATCCCTGAACTTAAACGACAGGGATACGGAAAAGCCATACTGGATTATTCTTTGGAGAAAGCAACAGAAATGGGCTTTGGAGCGGTTCTTTTTGAAGGAAATATTGATTTTTACGGCAAAAGTGGTTTTGCTTATGCTAAAGAATTTGACATCCGTTATCATGACCTTCCGGAAGATGCAGATTCATCTTTCTTTTTATGCAAGGAACTGATTCCGGGATATCTGGATGATGTAACCGGAGTATATCAGACTCCAAAAGGCTACTATGTGAAAGATGAGGATGTGGATGAATTTGATAAAGAGTTTCCACCTAAAGAGAAACTCAAACTACCGGGACAGATATTTGGATAGTGGTTAAAAGGAAGTCTTGGGGAATACGAATGATTAAGTATTTGTATATCGTAAAAACTCAGATTATTAAGAGTCTGACATATGAATTTAACGTTTACGGAAATATACTTATGCAGACGATAATTATGATTACATCGGCTTACTTTTGGAAGGCTCTTTATAGAAATCAGTCTGTGGTGGCCGGAGTCGACGAGCAGAGTATGCTGACTTATATCATTATCTCGTCTGCACTTTCTGTAGTAATGTTCACGAACGTGGAAAGACGAATCGAGCAAAGTGTTATTAAAGGCACTGTTGCAACAGATATGATGAAGCCGGTGAATCTTTTCGGTGTATATTTAGCGGAAGATATCGGAAGTATTATTGCGCTTATTTTTCAAAATATGATTCCAATTCTGCTCATAGGTGGCATCTTCATTAAAATCCCGAAAATGGCAGATATCCGTGACCTGCCACTCTTTATTTTTTCGGTTCTTATCTCATTTCTAATCAACTGGCTGATTGCCGCCCTTTTTGGAATGCTTTCCTTTACGGCAGTCAATATCGATGCGCTGATTCAGGTTAAAAAGCATCTCTTAAGGCTTCTTTCCGGAAGCATTATTCCTATATGGTTTTTTCCGGAAATCGTGGCCAATGTGCTTAGAGCACTGCCGTTTGTATATATATATCAGCTTCCTATTTCTATTTATATAGGTAAAGGCGACCGTCTGGAGCAGATAGCCCAGATGAAGATTCAGTTTCTGTGGCTTATCGTGCTGTTTGCACTTTTCTTTGCGGCTCAGCACCGTATCACGAGAAAAGTACTGGTGCAGGGAGGTTAGAGATGATAAAAGCATTTAAAGAACTCGGCCATTACCTGGATGTAACCTGTCACGTTATCAAAATGGCCGCCATGACAATTATTGAATACCCTGCCAATATCGCCGGATGGATGATATCCAATCCCCTGCAGTTTATCATGGGCTTTGCCATTATCAAGTTTGTTGTGGAAGCCTTTGGGGAAGTTGGCGGCTGGAATTACGGACAACTGGCATTTCTGTACGGGCTCTCTGTAATCTCCCATGCTCTTTCAATGATATTTTTTGTACAGGGCTGGTTTATGGGTTATTTCGTAATAGAAGGGGATTTTGACAGGTATCTCACAAGGCCCCTCGGGGTTTTGTATCAGTTCTTTTTTACAAATATCAACATATTTGGAGTTACGGATCTGATTCCGGGAATTCTGGTTTTTGTTTATGGCTGCATCAAGTGCAGTATACATATTACGCCGCTTTTTATTCTTCAGATAATTGTGACATTAATAGGTGCGACGCTGATTCGAGGCGGGATATATATTCTCCTTGGAAGTACATCATTTCATACCAGAAGTGCGACGGACTTTGGGCAGTATACTCAGGAAATTATGGATAAGACTACGATGTATCCAATCTCCATGTATCCTGAAAGTCTGCAGTTTATTCTGACTTACCTGATTCCAATTGGATGGGTATCTTTTTATCCTGTATCAAGCATGCTCGGAATCGAAAACAATATGTATAATGGAATGCTTCTGCCGCTTGTGACACTGCTTGTTGGAATTTTGGTGATGTGCCTGGCGGGCGGGTATTTTACACTTGGACTTGCCAAATATGAAAGTGCTGGAAATTAAAAATGATTGAAGTAAAAAATTTAAGTAAAGATTATAAATTAAAACATAAGGAACCGGGTCTTAAAGGCGCTGTAAAGGGGCTTTTTAAACCGGGTTTTGAAACCGTTCATGCCGTAAAAGACTTGTCTTTTGAAATAGGTGAAGGCGAGATTGTCGGATTCATTGGGCCGAATGGTGCGGGAAAAAGTACAACCATCAAAATGATGTCCGGGATTCTTACGCCTGATAAAGGAAGCGTTCTGATTAACGGGGAGGATATTACAAAGCACAGGAAAACTGTGGTTAGAAATATCGGCGTGGTATTCGGCCAGAGGACTCAGCTTAACTGGGACCTTCGCCTGGGAGAGAGTTTTGAACTTTTAAAACATATCTATCAGATTAAGCAGGATGAGTATGATAAAACGCTGGATGAGCTCGATGCCATATTAGGAATTAAGGAACTTTTAAATAAGCCTGTCCGTCAGATGTCATTAGGACAGAGAGTTAAAGGAGACCTGGTGGCTTCGATGCTGCATTCACCGAAGGTGCTTTTCTTGGATGAGCCGACAATAGGTCTGGACGTTTCATCCAAATATGCGCTTCGTAAGTTTATTAAAGAGATTAACGCTCTTCGAAAGACCACAGTCATTCTTACCACACATGACCTTGGGGATATTCAGGAATTATGCGAGAGAATTATTATTATCAATCACGGTGAGATGATGGAAGATGGAAATCTTTCTGAGATTGTGGACAGAATAGCGCCATACAAAACGCTGGTAGTGGAATTCTATGATGAAGAGGCTCCGGAAATTGAAAAATGTGAAATGACAGAACATACCGGAAATATCGCAAAATATAAATTTATGAAAAATGAGACCACTGCGGCAGAAATCATTGCGCATCTGTCTAAGGTAAAAACAATAAAGGATGTTTCTATTGAAGAAACAGGAATTGATGATATTATAAGGGTTGCCTATACTTTAATGTAAAAAATCTGTTATAATATATTAGTAATGGATTTTTTTAATCCAAAGTGCCGGTGTATGTGGGAGAATAGAGCATGAAAAAGACTTTAGTTATCATTTTCAACGTAGTCATTATGGTTGTCATGTTGATGTTCGTTGTTTTCTATTCCAGATTCGAAATAAAAGATTCCTACCAAAGACAAATTGAAAACTTCGAAGACACCACTGTCACCATGGAGAGAGTAACAGAGAACTATCTTGAAGGTGAGCAGAGAATCTGTGATGTCTGGGCCCAATATATCAACAGCCAGAATATGACTATTGAGGAGGCTGCAGAATTTATTCGCTCATCTCACGTGCTTGGAAATACATCGGGACACCTGATATTTGAAGATACTCTTTCAGGTCTTTCAACCCGTCCAAAACTTGGAACAACCACCGATTATGAGGTTTCATATGAACGCCTCGATTTCCTTGATGATGTGGCATGGATTGGCGAGATCGGTGAATCAAATAATATAACAAGAGCTTATACCAATCCGATGAATGGCGAGCAGTCCATGGCCTTTTGCAATATTATTACGCTCTATGACAGCGAGAGCGGCAAGGCCAAACCTGCGATTTTACTCAGAGTTATTCCAATTTCTGACCTTGAGCAGAAGTGGGTTTTCCCACAGTCAGAATTTATGAATGCCGAGCTGTCCATGATAGACTTAAGCGGCGATTACATTCTTAAGGGCCCAAGTTTCAAAAACTCAAGTTTCTTTGAATTCTATAAATCCTACAATCCAACCGACCCTGAAACTTCAAGGGAATTATCTGACCAAATAACTTCATCCACGGGTTCTGTTTCAATGCTCAACTCCCATGGTGAAGAGTGCATACTTGCCTTCACGCCTGTGTCCTCACAGGAAGGCTGGACAATGCTTGGCCTGATTCCGGCCAAAGACCTTGATGTCAAGAGCAGCAACTGGATGCTGGTTGGCGTTGTATCGATAGGACTTCTGGTACTCTTTATCGGCGACCTTCTTTACATGCTTCACCTTAACCAGCGCCTTATTGCCACCGCAAGAAAGGCCGAGTCAGCCAACAGAGCCAAAACAGATTTCTTATCCACCATGTCCCACGACATCCGCACTCCTATGAACGCCATCATAGGCCTTACCACTCTGGCAGAGAAGAATGTTGCAGACGTGGATTCCACCAAAGAATCCTTACGCAAAATCAGCCTCGCCTCCAACCATCTTCTTACCTTAATCAACGACATCCTGGACATATCAAAGGTGGAAAGCGGAAAACTGAAATTAAGCCCGCTTACATTTTCCATTGTTGAGACGGTTGAGAATCTGGTTAATATTTCACAGCCTATGATTAAGGAAAAGAATATCGATTTTTCTTTCCATATTAATCAGATGGAAAAAGAATATTTATATACGGATCAGCTTCGCTTAAATCAGATATATATCAATATACTTTCAAATGCCATTAAATATACGGAGCCGGGAGGAAAGGTAACCGTAAGCCTTACAGAGAATCCAAGCGATATACCGGGCTGTATCAGACTTACCTATGTTGTATCCGATACAGGTATCGGAATGAGTCCTGAGTTTATGGAGAATATGTATAATCCATTTTCAAGACAGGTAGACAGCCGTGTTAACAGTATTCAGGGAACCGGTCTTGGTCTTACAATTACAAAGCAGATGGTTGAATTAATTGGCGGTATCATTAACTGCGAAAGTGAGCAGGGCAAGGGAACAACATTTACTGTCATACTGGATATTCCGATAGCGGACAGACAGCGTGAGGATATGAAGTTTGAACCTTTGGATGTTCTGGTTGTTGATGATGACGAAACCATGCTTCAGACTGCAACAGACATGCTTGAGTCTCTTGGTGCAACAGTGGAACAGGCATCCAGCGGACTCGCAGCCGTCGGCATGATAGAGCACAGACATCTTTCCGGAAAGAATTATAATGTTGTTCTGATTGACTGGAAGATGCCGGAAGTGGACGGACTTGAAACAATTAAAAAGATTCGTTCAGAAATTAATTCACAGGTTCCAATTCTTCTTATATCTGCATATGACTGGTCAGATATTGAGGATAAGGCAAGAAATGCAGGAGCCAACGGCTTTATTACCAAGCCGCTGTTTCGTTCTACTTTATATGACAGGATTAATGACCTTATGGGCAAGAATTCCAGTGTCAGCGAGCCCGAGGATGACTACTCAGATTTACAGGGACTTAACATTCTTGTGGCTGAAGATAATGACATTAACTGGGAGATTATTTCCGCCATGCTTTCCATGTTTGGAATAACAAGTGAAAGAGCAGAAAACGGAAAAGTCTGTGTAGATATGATGAGTGAGGCTACAGAAGGCAGATATAAACTTATTTTCATGGATGTACAGATGCCTGAGATGAATGGACTTGATGCCACAAGGGCAATTAGAAAACTTGAGAATTCATGGGCTGCATCCATTCCGATTGTTGCAATGACGGCAGATGCTTTCTCTGAAAATATCACGGAATGCCTGGATGCCGGAATGAATGGACATATTGCAAAACCAATAGATGTTAAATTAGTTATAAAAGAAATCAGAAGAATTAAGGAGGGAAGATGAGGAAAATGAAGATGAAGAAAACTCTGAGTATTATTTTGTCGGCTGTAATGGTGCTTGGCCTGGCTTCATGTAATGGAGCAAATCAGGAACAGGTTGTGGAAGAGGCTTATGCACCGGCGCTTGACAGTGAAACAAGCTGCAATATCACAATTGCCGGCGGTTATGACAATTTTGAGGCGCTTGAAGCTGAATTCGACAGATTCAATGAGTATTACCCAAATGTGGAACTGGTATATACCAAGATTGATGATTATAATAACATGATTGGTACAGTTTTAAACGGTAATGATGCTCCTGATATCTATGTTAATTATTACTGGATGTATGGACGTGACCAGTACAGCGCTTCAATTGATCACGCTGAGAATCTGAAAGATGCGGACCTTAAGCTTAACTTAAATGTTATTCGTGACAATATCCTCTTAAATACAGAGGATGGAAGCCTTCCAATGGTTCCGGTTTTCTCCAATACCTATGGAATGCTTGTTAATAATGACATTTTTGAAAAAGAAGGACTTAGCGTTCCTACAACGTATGAGGAACTTGTGAAAACATGCAGCGATCTTGAAGCAAAAGGTTATGATAATCCTCTGATGGGCTTCTCACTTTCAGAGACCACATCAGTATTTACACTTGCAACTTATCCGGTATTTTGCGAATCAATAGCAGATGACCAAGAGGCTATAGACAAACTCAACTCACTCGACCCATCAGCAGGCGAGTATTTAAGACCAACTCTTGAACAGATAGATAAGTTTATGAATGATGGCCTGGTGGACGTGGCTGCATGTGATGAAATTGAAAATAATTATGACGCCGTAATTATGAGATTCTTTGAAGGTGATGTGCCTATGATGGCATGTTCAGGTGATACAGTATCAGGAACCAAGAAAAGAGAAAGCCGTTCCGAGGCTTTCATCGCAAGCCCATTTTCATATACTTTCGTTCCTATTCCTATGTCTGATGATGGCGCAGTTTTCCTTGATATGTCCAATCTTCAGTTCTCTGTTAATAAGGACAGCGCAAATCTTGAGATGGCAAACGAATTCATGCGTTTCTTAATTTCATCTTCAGAACTTAATGAAATGGCTCAGAATAAGGGACTCATGTCTCCAACCAAAGACCTGTCATTTAACAGTATGTATGCTGCATTCGGAGATGTTTCTGCAGACCAGACATTCTCACCTGAAGAAATGGGATTAACTGATGACGCAGTTTATCAGTTCAGACAGGCAGTCTATAATGTGGCAAGAGGCACCATGACAGTAGATGAAGCAATTGCCAATTACGGAAGTTATGAATAATTAAATTATTAAATAATTAAAATAACCACCCGGATTCTGGGAACAACAGCATTCCCATCTAACCGGGTGGTTTTTTATTTGACGTATCTTATAAATTACTCAGAGAAAGTAAATGTACGCTTTCCATTTGTCTTTGACATATACATTGCCTTATCTGATTTTTCAAATAACTCTTCTGTATCTGTGGCATTCCTGCCGCTTACAACACCGGCGCTGAGTGATACAGGCGGAAGACCATCTGAAGTATCCTCAAGGAATTTAATAATCTGATTAATCTTAAATTCTATAAGGCTGTGGCTGATTTCGCCTGAGTGCTTTAAGAAAACCACGAACTCATCACCGCCAATTCGGCATATGGAATCGTCGTCTCTGAATACTTTCTTAAAAGTATTAACTATCTTAATCAGCACCTTATCTCCAACTTCATGACCGTAATTATCATTGATACCCTTGAAATCATCGGCGTCAAAAAGCAGCATATAAGTACTGTTCATATCCAGGGTTGAAAGAATATATTCGTAACCGGCCCTGTTGTAAGCTCCCGTCAGTTCGTCATGTGATGCCTTGTAATTAAGGGTCTCAATGCTGGATTTATTCTTCTCATATATCTTATTGTAGGCTCTTGCAAGATAACGAAGTTCCTTGGAACCACGCTCTTCAATAGGAAGACCTGCCTTAATTTCATCAATTGCCTTATGCACAGGATTAATTGCAAGCATGGATGTTAATCCCATAATTGCAAAAATCAGCGCCGCTTGCATAATAATTGATAAGCATGCAATGACCAGATTCTTCTTAAGAGTCTTAAGCTCTCTGGCGGTATAAGCATCTGAAAGGCTGTCTATATCGGCAAGACAGTTCTCAATCTCGCCCCTGATCTGGTCTTTCTGTTCATAATAAGAATTACCAAGTACAAGCTCGGAAGCCAGTCTCATTTTATCTTCAGAAGAGAGAGCCGCATCTTCGGCGCTTAACTCAACATTCTGAAGAACTTCAGGATAATCAGTATATCCTTTGGCTTCAATCACCAGACGCATTGCATAATATTCCTGATCCATAAGATGAACGGAGACATCCATTGCAGCCAATAGATTATCAAGTGCTTCCTGGGTATCGTCGTTTGCAGACATCTTGGAAATGGCATCTTCTCTTCGTTTGGATTCCAGGGCCTCGATAAAATAATTGTCCATATACTTTCTGTCACCATCTAAGGTGAAACGCTGAACCTGCTCTGTAAGATAGTCAGATGCGCTCATAAGCTGATGGGCTGCATTATGAAGTTCAGTAAACTGTTCGGAGGCCTCAGTTACACGCAAAAAAGCACGCGTTATATGTAACGTGTTAATAATCACAGCTGCCGAAAACATAATAACTACCAGCGTAAGCCAAAGGTGAAGTCTTCTATGGGATATTCCTTTTTTTATGGTCTCTTCCATAAAATATATTTCTCCTAAAAAATCGCTTCTATTATAACATAATTAATATACATATGAATAAAAAACTTTATAAAATTAAAACGATATAAATGTGATATAATATGCTTTATGAGTAACAATGGTAATGAAAACGGAATGAATGTATTTCAGGCAAATATCTGCCTTTTATGCGTAACCCTTTGCTGGTCTACAGAAGTAATAATATTCGGCTGTATCCCTGAGGGGGTACCTTCTTATGCCACCACATGTATTACGTCTTTAGTGGGTGGCCTGATTTTGCTTGCCTGCTTCTTTAAAAGAATCGTCGCAGCCATTAAAAAAGAAAAATGGACCATGTTAATCTGGGTAGTAGGACTTTCCCTGATGAATATGGTTTATAATCTTTTTTATATGGCAGGGCTTAAATATTTTGATGTTTCAACAGGGGCTTTTACCCTGTCCATGACGGTGGTAGTGCTGCCGGTTATCCTCCTTACCTTCAGGGAAAAAATGGAGAGAAAAACCTGGTACTCCGCTGCCATTGTTTTTGTTGGAATACTTACAGTGGTTGTAAATAATGCTTCCGTTGGACAGTTTATGGGCATTGTATTTATGGCGCTTGGCTGTGTAATAAGAGCTGTTTATATTGTTATTCTTAATAAGGCAGCAGGCAAATATGATACTCTGGCCCTTTCCTCAACCATTTCCATTTCTGCAGGACTTCTTTCCTTTATTCCGTGGTTGATGTCTGATCCGCGCCTGTTCGCATCCATTAACTGGGACAAAGAAACCATATCCTGTCTTGCAATCTACTCATATTTCGTGGTTGCCCTGGCTCAGACACTGAACATCTTTGCTCAGAAGAAATCCACTCCGGCAAATGCAACAGTCATATATTCAATGGAAATTGTTTTTTCCGTAATCTGGGGAACCCTGCTTCCGGCAAGTCTGGTGACTCCGACAAAAATTACTCCATATGTAATTATTGGTGTATTATTGGTAGTCTTTGGAAATATTATAGAGATTGTGCCATTTGATGATTTGACAAAGAAGAGGAGGAAAAGCGTATGAAAAAGAAACTCCTGACCTCCTTAATTCTTATAATATTTTATCTGATGGTGGCAATTCCATTTAAGGTTATGGTAGTAATTCCGGGCTTTACTGATATCAGACCTGTCACTATCCTGGGGCCAATCTTCGGATTGTACTTTGGAATTCCGGGCTGTATTATCTTTGCTTTTATGAATCTGGTAATGGACATTGTGGGCGACAGCCTTCGCTGGTCATCAATTGCAGGCCTTGTGGCTAACTTCGCAGGACCATTCTTTATCCTTATGTTCTGGAAAAAACTGAAGGCTAAGGGAGTGGAACTTACTCTCAAAACCCCGGGAAATGTAGGCCTCTTTAGTCTTTCATTAATTCTGGCAGCTTTACTTGAAGCCGTAATTATAACCCCTGCAGTTGCTCTTACATATCCGGATGTCAACGCCCTGACCTTTGCCATTTCGGTCATTGCCAACACATCAATCTTCCCAATCTGTTTCGGAATCCCGATTATTATAATTATAAAAGAAGAAATAAAATGGAAGACCTGTATTGATAAAATGAAATCCGATGTGATAAAATGAAATTCAAGTAAAATCACTGACGGGAATTAATTATGGCTGATAATAATAAGAAAACTGAAAAGAAAGATTCGAATTACAAGCAGCTTTATGCTCCGGATGCCACAAAGCTTTCAATGCTTCTGGATATGGCAAAGGGACCGGACAGAACTATGGCTGAATTCGTTGAGGCCTGCAAGGGTAAGGGAAATGTTCCAAGTGTCAGCACTCCTACGTTTTCAAGAATTAAGAGAGGGGTTTTAACACGCCCTGTATCCGATGAGCTTCTTAAGATAATTGCAGAACATTCAGATAATCCAAAGGTTGCCAATTATGATTCCCTTATGCGTGCCAACGGTAAGGTTCCAAAGGAAGAATATAATCAGAATCTTACCATGTATGAGATGGGATTCGGAAAGAGCCGCAGCAGCTACGCAGCAATTAAGGAACTGGTAGAAGGCATAATTACATATGATCTGATTCAGAAAGGCCAGACTGTTGGTAAGTTAAATGATGAACTGGTTAAGGAACTGGCACCGGACTGCTACGAAGAGATACTTGATGACAGCGACTTCATATACAGAATAATGGGAATGGACCCTTTGTTTTACAATTATATTCTGGCAGATGCCTATATTACATGGATGAGTGTCAAGGACTTAAACTCCACCCTTGGGAATGTGTCTCTTAAAGACAGAAGGAACGTCAGCTTCTATTCAAATGAAAATATGAATCTGGTGAAAAGTGCAGGGGATAACTTCAGCATCAAATTCTTTATGAGCGATCATTATCCTTTATTTATAAGGGATGCCTGGAAGCCGGAGGTTATGAAAAAGAGCAAAACCAGTTTCGTATTTGTATCTCCACTGGCGTATGACAAGGCAAAAGAGTTCCTTAAGAGTGCAAAGCTTAATTCAATGTTTTCCCTGATTTTAGTGGATTTAATTGAAAGAAAAGTGGTTAAGGAAGAAAATTTATAAAAAAAATTATTCAGTTTGGTCGAAAAATTGTTTACAAAGAAGATTGTTTGGTGTAATATCATATTTACCAAAACAAATCTTCTTTTTTTTTACACATATAATTTCAAGAAGATGAAATCGTACCTTGAAAACTGAAAATTAATTCACAGAAAATGAAACTCTGCATTTAAAACTCTGTATCTCTGTTTCTGAAGGCCCCTTTTATGTCGCTGTTGTTGTTTATTCTTAATTAAGTAAAGGAGAGAACTGCCATGAGATATTGTAAATTTAATTTTAATGCTGATATGGAATCACTTGAAGCGCTTATTAAAGAGAAGCGTTTTGAAAATTACTATGATGGCCCTGTGCCAACAATCAATAATTACATCATCAGAAATATAAAGAATGACATTGCATTTTTTATCTACAGAGTAGAAGAAGGGGTTTTATACGCAGCCTTTGCATACAATGAGAGAAAAGACTCCTATTCAGATGTCTGGGATATTATAACCGGACCTTTGAAGAATGTGTTTCAGATCAAGAAGATTCAGGATAATACTGAAGAAATCACCATGTATCAGTATACTGAATTCTACAATGAGGGCAAAAGACGCGACCATATTGTTCGCTGTATGAGCATCAAAGACGCCTCAAAACTCTGGATTTATGAGTATTACAACACTGAAAGCTGGAAGGAATTAAGATTTGATTTTGATGAGAAAATCATATCCGGCAAGAAGTCCGGCCTTCATGGAATCTACAGTAAATCCCTGACTGATGAGCTTGAAAGTATTGAAGAGCACAAGGGATCAGAAGAATTAACAGGCAATGTGTTCCATTATGTTATTTCTTCAAGAAGCCTTGAGGCAGCTGAAGATATTACGGGCAGCCTTATGAATTCCTTAATTGATGCAGGCCGCATCAGCTCAAGACGTATGGAAATTGTCAGAAATATTAGCAGTGATCTGTACAGAAAGAGCCATAATCATCTTGAAGATATTATTGAAAATAACTTCGGAGGTGTTGTTGTCATTGACTTAACCGAAAAGGCAGGGGAGAGATCTAGTGACTATGTTTATACCTGCGAATATCTTGAAAAACTCGTTAAGAAGTACAGGAATAACTGTCTTTTTGCCTTCACATATAACATCAATAATCCGGGATTTTCATACCTTCTTCTTCCAAAGCTCAGTGAATATGTAATTCCTGTAGCTATTAAGGAAGGCAGTGGTGACAGAAAGATGGCAGTTTCATATCTCAAGGAACTTCTTAAGAATTCTGAGTATGAGAAGTATGCCGGTCAGGCTGAAGAGTATATGAAGTTATATCCGGGCGAAGATTTTGCCCAGACTGATGTCTTAAATGCCTTTGAGAAATTTGGCCCTTGGTGCATGTGCAAAAATGTGCTGAACATTGCTTATGAAGATTATGAAGATTTCCTTTTGGACAGGGATGAGAACGAGGAGTCTGCCTATGAGAAACTCAAGGGGCTCATCGGCCTTGAGCTTGTGAAGAAAGAAATTGATGAAGTCATCACCAGCAATCTTGTGGAGAAAGAGCGCAAGAAGCTCATGGGCAAGTCCTATAAAACAGGCTGCATGCACATGGTCTTTTCAGGTAACCCGGGTACGGCCAAAACCACCGTCGCCGAACTCTTTGCCCGCATCGCCAAGGAAACCGGCGTGCTTAGAAGTGGCGCCTTCGTGGTACGAGGCGGCATGGATCTTTGTGGCTTGCTGTGTGTTGATGCCATCAGATCAGCCTTTGTTGCTGCCAAGGGTGGTGTGCTTTTCATTGATGAAGCTTATTCAATGAAGGGGGATATGCCTATCACTGTGCTTATCCAGGAAATGGAGAATCACAGGGAAGATGTTATCGTCGTCCTTGCCGGTTATGAAGAGAGAATGAAAAACTTCATGGAACAGAATGAAGGTCTTAAGAGCCGTGTGCCTTACTGGATTGATTTCCCTGATTACTCAGAAGATGAGCTGACGGAAATCTTTAAGTACATGATTAAGGAACGTGGATTTTCTGCCACTGAAGACGCCATTGACAAGGCTAAGTTTATCTTTTCAAAGTGCCGTTACATGGATAATTTCGGTAACGGAAGATTCGCCAGAAACCTTATGGAAAATGCCATTAAGAAGCAGTCAGTGAGACTTCTTTCTGATGGAGAAGAAGCTGAGAATGTGCCTCAGGATCAGCTTTTCTTACTGACTGAAGAAGATATAGAAGGTCTTGAAGAAGGCAGAATCAAGGAAAGAGAGCCGGGCACTGCGGCTAAGGAACTTGAAGAAATGATAGGACTTTCCGCAGCCAAGGAAGTAATTCACAAGGCTGTTGCCAGCTTCAAGGTTAACAAGCAGCTTAAGAAGCGTGGCATCTCCAGGGAGAAGGCAGCTTACCATATGGTATTTACCGGAAATCCCGGTACAGCCAAGACAACTGTTGCCAGACTCCTGGCTGAAATCCTTAAGGATGAGAAAGTCCTTCCATCCGGTAAAATGGTTGAGGTTGGCAGATCTGACTTAGTCGGTATTGTAGTCGGTTCCACAGCCAAGATTGTTAAAGAGAAATTCAGACAGGCCAGAGGTGGTATCCTCTTTATTGACGAAGCTTATTCACTTTGTGATGGTCATGAAAAGAGCTTTGGAGATGAGGCTATCAATACCATAGTTCAGGAAATGGAAAACCACAGGGATGACACCATAGTCATTTTTGCAGGTTATCCTGAACCAATGAAGGAGTTCCTTGAAAGAAACCCTGGAATGTCATCAAGAATTGCATTCCACGTGGATTTTGAAGATTATTCCATTGAGGAACTTACTGATATTACCAAGCTTATCTTAAAGAAAAGACAGCTTTCCATAACTGATGAAGCCATGAATAAACTGGTTAATCTTTATAAGCTGGTTTATAAGAATTCAGATTTTGGCAACGGACGTTTCGTTCGTAAGGCTATTGAAGAATCAGAAATGAACCTTGCCATCAGACTTGAAGACTGTGATATTCTCTCGGAATCCACAGATGTCCTCACAACAATCGAGGCCTGCGACATTCCTCCAAGAGAACTTCTTATCGATGAGAAATCAGGTAAGAAAACAGCTCCTATCGGTTTTGCATACTAATTACAAAATTATCAGTTCTATTCATATTATCTCTTAAAGTAAGTAACGCCCGGCGTATTTATCCTGCCGGGCGTTATTTCTGCAATGTATGTTTTTTTCTCACGGGATGATTTTACTCGCCCCTGGTTGTATACTTGCCAACAATGGCAAGGCCGATGGTGCCGTCCAAAAGAAGCCTGCTTAAAATGAATACTACCTGATAGAAGTTTAATGTTTCAAGAGACTGGAACAGGGTTCCATATACTAAATCAATTACAAAGATAATGCTAAAGAGTGTCCATGTTCTGCCACGGCCCAAGTCCTTGCCGAAGGCCATGATGAGCAGGGAGATGAACTTAATTACCATTATGGTGATACTTGCTATGAACATAATTGGAATTATGTCATAAGTATCCAGACTTTCCCTGGATATATATAATACGATGAGATTTGCGATTAAAAGCAGGTTTGAGGCTGCAGTAAGGAGAAGAAATGCCTTATACAGTATGGTGGCAGGCTTGGAATAATTTTTTTGAAGATAAATAAAACCTGCAAGCAGTGCAAAGATATTCAGGGCGGAAATGGAAATAACAAGAATGTCCCCAACAAATGTGTCATGGGTTGCTATTCTAAGAACAATCATAGAAGCATTCATAAAAATGGCGATGGTAAGAAGCGCCAGATGGCATACTCTTAAGCCAAAATTATTCTTATCTTTCACTCTGTTTCCTCCCGGCAAATTATCAGATAATTTCCTAAATTATACTTTAAGGATTAAAAAATTACAATTATTTATGGTTCAAGCTTAACCCAGATAACAGGTCTGATGGCACCGTCCGGTCTGTTAACTTCTTTCTCAGCGATGATACCATTAACATTTACAAAAGGAGCCATGTCACTTTCCTTATTGTCAGCACGGCGCAGCCACCACCAGGTTGTGCGGTATTCGATTTCACCATTCTGGCTTGCTCTCCAGATAAGGCTCTCATTAACACCATTGAAAGAAGCGGACTGACAGAGCTGCAGAAGTCTGTCCTCATCTGTTTCAAAGATTTCCCTGGCTTCCTCATCCGTAAGGATAGTGAAGACATCATCATTTCTAACATCCAGGTTAAATTTCTCATATTTGTTAAATGAATTTAATGTAACTTCCGTATTGAGAAGCCCTCTTAAATCACAGGTTTCCCAGTTGACCTCATCATGAGACTGATTAAAACTGCTTCCCGCAATTCCATATTTGCATAAGAGGCAGACCGAGTTGTCCTCTTTTTTAATGACAATCCACGGAACTCTCTCCTGGCCGATTATATGATAATTAAGATCGTAGTGACCATAATAAACCTCATCTCCAATCTGGGCATTGGCAAGGGCTTTCATCTCGCTGTTATATTCAAACTGTGCGAAAACCTCTCTTCTAAAGAATCCAAGTAACACAAAAAGAATGGAAAGTACAAAAACTGAGATGAGTGAAATCGTGTAAATCTGAACTTTCTTCTTATGCTGAATGGCGAGGATTTTGCCCTCGACAGTATCATTAAACTGCTTCGGAGTGGTAACCAGCTTAACAAACTTTCTGGTAATGAAATGTGTTGCCAGTGCCAGAATTGCCGTAAATACTATGCTCCATAAGAGCACAAGACAAAATCTGAAGAAGTCGTTGATTTTTAAATTCCCAAAAATCTGATGGATAAAATACCCGTGCACCAGAAACAGTTCCATACTGATTGAACTTAAATAGCGAAGTACTTTGTTATCGATGGTAAAACGCATATTAAGAAGAAGGATGAAAGTAACAAAGATAATACATCCTATTGACTGAACTGCAAGGGTAATAAGAATATTCTGTCTGTAACTTGTATTGATGCTCTCTCCATAATATCCATATCTGATAGTCGCAAACCTGCAGACATAGGCCATTCCCACAGCAAGGAATGTGAATAATGGAAGAATAAAATAATAAATACTTGCAAAGAAACTGTCGAACTGCTTCTTAAATCTTCCATATATCAAACCGTATGCAAAAGTAATTGTGGAATTATACCACCACTCGCCCCTGAACCAGTGAACCTTTTCGCCAAGGTCGTGTCCCTGATGTGAACTGAAGGAAATAACCACAAGAACAGCTAATATCATAAGAACAAGAGCCACGTCTTTTTTCTTGATAAACTTAAAAAGTATGAAGAAAATTATGTAAAAAATAGTAATTTCGATAATGAACCAGCCGTTGGAATTAATCAGATTAAGTCCCAAAACAGCAAATAAATTCTCAAGTGGGGAATTAACAGGTCCATATAAAAAGATATTCAGAATCACACCGATGATGTTGACAATCCAAAATGGAATCAAAACGGTAGGGAGTCTCTTAAGCAGAAACTTATCAAGATAATCCGGCTTTGTCTCAAGACTTATCATAAGACCATAACCTGAAACAAAGAAGAAAATCGCCGTAAAGAAAATACCTGTATCATTTAATATGGTAATAGGTCCTTTATTGATAACGCCATATCCGGAAACCTGCTGAACCAGGTGATGGAGAATGACAAAGATACAGGCAATGCCCTGAATATTCTTGGTCTGCTGCAGGGTGAAAAAATCCGGGGATGTGCTGCGGCCATAGGCCTTAACACCCCAGAAGGTGATTATCAGAAGAATAATTGGAAAAATATTTATCATAAATTAAGATTCCCCTTAATTGCTTAATTCAATATCTACATTTTATTATACAAATATTATATAATAAATAAAGGAAATTTTTGTATATGGAGGTAGTCTTATGAACGAAGCTATGGTTATCAGAAATGATTTACTGGCGAAGACAGTTATAAAAGGTCTTGAGTCAAGAAATATGAGTGGATATTATGTGCATACCAAGGAAGAGGCCCTTGCCAAGGCTCTGGAACTCATTCCAAAGGGCAGCAGCATTACAATGGGTGGCTGCACAAGTGCAAGGGAAATCGGTCTGGTGGATGCTCTTCAAAGTGAAGATTATAATTTTATAGACCGTGATAAATACGAGGACAAAAGAGCCGCCATGCTTGCAGCTTACGACGCGGATATTTTTCTGACCAGCGCCAATGCCATGACAAGTGACGGAATCATGGTTAATATTGATGGCAATTCAAACAGGGTTTCAGCCATCTGCCAGGGTCCGAAGAAAGTTATTGTAATAGTTGGCATGAACAAAATCTGCGACGACGTGGACGGTGCCATGAAGAGAGCACGTAACATTGCAGCTCCTGTTAATGCGCAGCGTTTTGGTCTTAATACACCATGCTCCAAGACAGGTACCTGCATGAACTGCAAGTCTCCTGATACTATCTGCTGTCAGTTCCTGATTACAAGATTTTCAAGACATAAAGACAGAATCCATGTAATTTTGGTAAATGATAATCTGGGATTCTAATAAGGATATAATCTATGATAATTGAAGAAATAAGAGATGCTCTTCTTAATGAGAAGGATGTAAAGTATAAAGATTTTCAGGGCAGTTTGATTCCGGGTGTGGATGCTGAATATTTTATTGGTGTCAGAACTCCAAGGCTTAGAGCCATGGCTAAGGAATATGCCAAAAATAAGGATATTCAGGAATTCCTTGATGACCTTCCGCATAAATATTTTGATGAGAATCAGCTTCATGCCTTTATTATTTCGGGCATGAAGGATTATGACAAATGCGTGGAGGAACTTGAGAAGTTCCTGCCGTATGTGGATAACTGGGCGACCTGCGATCAGATGAGCCCGGGGATTTTTAAAAAGCATAAGAAGGAAATCCTTCCTTTAATTGATAAATGGATGAAGTCGGGGGAGACTTACAGCATCAGGTTTGGAATAAAAATGCTGATGGAACATTTCCTTGATGATGACTTCGACATTAAATATGCAAAGAAGGTAAGCAAGGTAAAATCTGAGGAATATTATGTAAGAATGATGGTTGCCTGGTATATGGCGACGGCCCTTGCCAAGCAGTATGATGCGGTTCTTCCGATAATGGAAGATAAGAAGATGGAGGCCTGGACTCACAATAAGGCAATTCAAAAAGCAGTGGAGAGTTACAGGGTTACGGATGAGCATAAAAATTACCTTAAAACCCTTAAGATAAAATAAGTGTAAATAAAGGGAGTTTTGCTTGTTTTGTTCATATTAAAATGTTATAGTATATGTACTTTAATCCAAAGCAAAAGGGAAACCTGATGCTGAGGATAAGAGTACATTTTTTATTAGCTGACACCGAATCGGCGGATAAGGTGGAAGGACGAACATATATAGGGATTACTATGCCACTTCCGCCGGAAGTGGCTTTTTTAATAGGATTTTCAAGGAAAAGATTAGGAGTAATTTATGATTAAAGTTGCAATATATGGAAAAGGCGGTATCGGCAAGTCCACTGTTACAAGTAATCTGGCGGCGGCTTTTGCCACTTTGGGTAAGAAAGTAGTTCAGATTGGCTGTGACCCGAAGGCTGATTCCACAATCAATCTTCTGGGCGGGGAGCCCCTCCTTCCGGTTATGAATTACATGAGGGAGAATGACGCAGATCCAGAGTCCATAGATGAGATTGCGAAAACCGGATTTGGCGGCGTTGTATGTATAGAAACCGGCGGCCCTACACCGGGACTTGGCTGCGCTGGAAGAGGAATTATCGCCACCTTTTCACTTCTTGAGGATTTGAAATTATTCGAAACAGTAAAGCCGGATGTGGTACTTTATGATGTTTTGGGAGATGTGGTGTGCGGTGGTTTTGCAGCACCGATCAGAGAAGGATATGCCAAGAATGTGCTGATTGTAACCAGTGGCGAGAAGATGGCTTTATATGCTGCCAACAATATAAATACGGCGGTGAAGAACTTCGAGGACAGAGGCTATGCCACGGTATTTGGCGTGGTGCTCAACAGAAGAGCCGTGGAAAATGAGTACGAAAAGGTTAAGGATTTTACCGACAAAAACGGACTGAAAATCGTTGCCGACATTCCAAGAAGTAACGAGATTATCCACTATGAGGATATGGGTAAGACCGTGGTTGAAGGTGATAAGGACCTTGAGGTATCACAGAAATTCATTGACCTTGCGAAGGCTTTGATTGAGGCAGATTCCAAGGAAGATTAGGAGATAGTATGGCTAAAAAAGCTGTTTCATACAGTATCGAAGAACTTAATAAATTAGGCAAGGACGGGATCCCAAAGGCGCTTGTTTCGGGAGAGCATCTTATTTATAACTCTCCGGCGTCACTAATGTTTAACTCACCTGGCGCAGAAGGCTTTGGCGTTAAGAGGGCAGGCCTCGCAGTGCCTGACTCCGTCATGCTTATTGTGTCACCTGGGTGCTGTGCAAGAAATACATCACTTATCAGCTCCATGCCTGAATATGAGAACAGATTCTTCTATCTTTTAATGGATGAAACCGACCTCGTCACAGGAAGACACCTGAAAAAAATCCCCGACGCCATCGAAGAAATCATTAATTTTCTTCCTAAGAAGCCGTCGGCTGTAATGATATGTATTACCTGCGTGGACGCTCTTCTTGGAACAGATATGGACAGAATCGTAAGGAAGGCTGAGGAAAAATGCAATGTTCACGTGCGCCCTTGTTATATGTATGCGCTTACAAGAGAAGGACGTAAGCCTCCTATGGTGCATGTAAGACAGAGTATTTATACACTTCTTGAAAAGCGTAAAAAGAATCCGAAGAGTGTTAATCTGCTGGGATTCTTTGCAGGACTTAAGGATGATTCGGAAGTTTATGATTTGCTTAAGAGTGTGGGAATTCAGAATATCAGAGAGATTGGCAAGTGTAAGACATATGAGGATTTCATGGATATGGGAGAGGCGAATTTTAACCTTTGTCTGTATCATGAAGCAAGATTTGCGGCAAATGATATCCAGGAAAGACTGGGAATTCCTTATATTGATATAACAAGATTTTACGATATCGAGAGAATTCGTAAGCAGTATGCGGCTTTGGGACAGGCTATCGGAGTAAGCTTTAAGGACGAGAAATATTATGAGGAAGCGAAGGCTGCGATAGAGAGAGTTAAGAAAGAGTTCGGTGAACTCACCTTTACAATTGGCGAGAGCATAAATGCCAATTCTTACGAGCTTGCGCTGGCGCTCATTAGATATGGCTTTAAGGTATCCGAGATTTACTGCGATCCGACGCCGGAGCAGTATGTATATATAAGAAAACTTTCGGAATTAAGCCCGGAGACACTTATTTTTTCCAACTTAGAGCCAACCATGCTTTATTATGATGTTTCTAAAAAGAAATGCGATATTTCTTTGGGTAAGGATGCATCTTACTATCAGCCTGAGAGCCCGAATGTCAGATTTAATTCGGACATTCAGCCTTATGGATACAGGGGCGTTACTGCTTTAATGAATGAGATATATGATTCGCTTAAGGAGGTGAGATAATGAAGGGACTTAGACTGGTACTCACTCCGTTTGCGCCTGATCAGTCAGGTGCGACAGGCGTTTTATATGATATGGGAGGCATTATCATCATCTGCGATGCAGGTGGCTGCGCCGGCAATATCTGTGGCTTCGATGAGCCAAGATGGTCCAATCACAGAAGCGCTATTTTTAGTGCAGGTCTTCGTGACATGGATGCAATCCTGGGAAGAGACGACCGCCTTGTGGAGAAACTTTCCATGGCGGCAAAAGATATAGAAGCGAATTTCGTTGCAGTTATCGGAACTCCGGTGCCTGCAGTTATCGCTACTGATTATAAGGCCTTAGAGCGTATGGCAGAAAAGAAGACAGGCCTTCCTGTTATTACTGTTGAGGCCAACGGAATGCGCACATATGACAGGGGCGAAGAGGAAGCTTGTCTTGCATTATTTAAAAAGTTTAAGCAGGATAAGGATTCCATTAAGGTTAATGAAAAAAGAGTCGGCGTTCTTGGGGCAGTTCCGATGGAACTTGGGAGCGTGGCTGAAAAGGATATGATTGTTAATAACCTTAAGGCTGAAGGCTATAAAGAGGTTACAACTTATGGCTTTGGGGCAACCTTCGATGATGTTTTAAGAGCGGGAGATGCTTCATTAAATGTTGCAGTATCACCTGCAGGAATAAAGGCAGCCAAGTATCTTAAGGATACATATGGTACTCCTTATGAGATTAGAATGCCACTTGGGCGTAGTATTGCTGATGGTATTGATGTTAAAAATAAGAAGGTGCTGGTGGTTCATCAGCAGGTTTATGCCAATGCAGTAAGGGATAAATTATTGGAAAAAGGTGCCTTAAGCGTTGATGTAGGTTCTTATTTCATGATGGATAAGGAATTATCTGCTGAGGCTGATGTGAGACTGGAAGAAGAGGATGATTTTGTGGTTTTAACCACGAAAGGAAAATATGACATAATTATGGCGGATGGGATTTTGAAGCCGCTAATTAAGGATTTTGGCGGTGATTATATCAATCTTCCACACTTTGCTCTTTCAGGTAAGCAGGAGGTGGTTTAATGCTTACTAAAAGGATAAGAGTATATGGCATTGTCCAGGGTGTAGGCTTCAGACCGACGGTTGCGCGCCACGCTCTTGAGTGTCAGGTTAAAGGAACGGTTTGTAACTTTGGCCCGTATGTGGAGATTTTGGTGCAGGGTTTCAGGGAGGACATAGATGCTTTTTTGAAACTGCTTAAAGAAGAGCCTCCGAAGAGAGCATCCATAATTAAGATGGATGTGGATGAGATTTATGATGAGAAAAGATATGATGCTTTTGAAATCATAGAAAGTTCCAAGACAAAAGGTGATATTTTTATTTCTCCTGACATAGCCATCTGTGATGAATGTACCAGGGAGATTTTTGATAAAAAAGACAGAAGATATCTTCATCCATTTATCAACTGTACCTGCTGTGGCCCAAGGCTCACCATACTCGATAATCTTCCTTATGACAGGGAAAGAACTTCCATGAGTGAGTTCCCGATGTGTGACAAGTGCGCCGAGGAATATAACAGCCCTCTCTCAAGGCGATATGATGCCCAGCCTGTTTGCTGTAATGAGTGCGGACCTGAGGTTTATATTTTAGGGGGCTCGAAGGGAATTAAAGGTAGCGCCGGTGAGGTGTCTTTGGGCATTGATGGCAGCGACATTCGAGGGAAAGATGCCATAACACTTGCCAGAAAAACAGTAATAGATGGTGGCGTTATCGCAATAAAGGGAATCGGCGGTTTCCATCTTTGCTGCGATGCTACGAATGATGAGGCTGTAAAGAGACTCAGGGTACTTAAGAACAGACCCGGCAAGCCTTTTGCAGTAATGATGAAGAATATGGAAACTCTTGAAAGAGAGTGTATTGTTCCTGATAAGACCAGGGAAATAATTACAGGACATCAGAAGCCGATACTTCTTCTTACAAGAAAAGAGGGCGGACTTCTTCCTGAAAGTATAGCGCCGGATAATCCTACTGTTGGAGTTATGCTTCCATATGCGCCGGTGCAGCTTCTTTTGTTTGATTATGATGACGGTCTGACAATGCCGGACTGCCTGGTTATGACAAGCGGAAATATATCCGGTGCTCCGATCGCAAGAACGGATGAGGATGTACTTAGTCAGATAGCAACCTACTGTGATGTGGTTTTATCCCACAACAGGCAGATTAGAACCAGGGCTGATGACTCGGTTATGGACTGGTATGAAGATGAGCCATATATGATAAGGCGCTCTCGCGGATATGCGCCTCTTCCGGTAATGGTTGACGGCGTTATGGGCAAAAGAGTGCTTGCCATGGGAGGCGAACTTAAGAATACCTTCTGTGTAGGTTCGGGAGACCTGTTCTACCCATCTTCTTATATAGGAGACCTGGCGGATTTAAGATCTGTGGAAGCCTTAAAAGAAACGGTAGATAGATTTCTTAAGATGCTTGAGATAAAGCCGGATGTAATAGTCTGCGATAAACATCCTAAATATAATTCTACTTTGGTTGCCGAAGAATTATCGGCTAAGATGAATGTATCGCTTATTCAGGTGCAGCATCATTATGCGCATATTCTTTCGGTTATGGCTGAGAATAATATTTTAGACAGATGCATAGGATTAAGTTTTGATGGCACAGGATATGGAGATGACGGCACCATCTGGGGTGGCGAGATTCTTCTAAGTGATATAGACGGATATGAAAGGGCAGGATATATTGAGCCTTTCATTCAGGCAGGCGGAGACCTTTCATCCAGGGAAGGCTGGAGAATTGCAGTATCCTTATTAGGAGATATTTATGGCGAAGATGCTATGTCAGTAATTACTTCACTGGGTGTGGCAACTGAAGTTCAGGCCAGGGCAGTACTTAAAATGGTGGAACTTAAGGCCAACAGCGTGGTATCAACAAGTATGGGCAGGCTTTTTGACGGTGTCAGTGCCCTTCTTGGAATAAGGCTTAAGTCCACATTTGAAGGTGAGGCGGCCACCATCCTGCAGTTTAAGGCAGAGAAGTCGGTCGATTATGATAAATATGATTTAGAGCATTTTGCGCCTTACAGATTAGAGGATGGAAAGGTGATTCTTAATACCAGGGAAATGGTAAGATTTATTGCTGACAGGCGCCTTAAGGGTGACAGTGCTGAAGACCTTGCAATGTATTTCCATATGGAATTAGCCCATATGGCAGTGGAAGCCTGTAAGTATCTGGAGATTATGACCAAGGTTAAGAAAGTGGCCTTAAGCGGTGGGTGTTTCCAGAATAAATTACTGTTAGGGCTTACGGAAAAAGGGTTGAAGGACGAAGGCTTTACGGTATATAAACATAAACTGATACCGCCAAATGATGGTGGTTTGTGTTTGGGACAGGCTGTGTATGGAGCAGGGTTGGCTTGATATATGATAATGGAGCGCATTTTCTTTAGCGCCGCGTCCAAAACTACTCTCCCAAAAGCTCATTGAAGCAAGCTTCAGGGGTTCGCTTTTGTGAGAGCATTTTGTCCTTGCGCTAAAAGGGAAAAGTTGTCGCGGATTCGTTGGACGAAGCGCGTTAGGTATAAATTAGGAGGATATAAAAATGTGCGTTGGAATTGCAGGTAAAGTAGTTAAAGTGCAGGATGGTATGGCTGTAATTGATGCAGGTGGAGCAAAAAGAGAAGTGTCAGCGGCTCTTCTTGAAGAACTTGAGCCTGGTGATTATGTTATGGTTCATGCCGGAGCAGCCATTGCCAAAATTTCTTCAGATGATGACGAGGAAGTTAATCAGGTTATGGAGGATCTTAAAGCATGATAGATGATGCAATCAAAATCGTAAAAGAATATAAGGGTAAGAAACTTCGAATTATGGAAGTTTGCGGAACCCATACCCATGAGATTTTCAAGCAGGGTGTAAGGCAGCTTCTCAGCGAAGATATCGATTTAATCTCAGGCCCTGGCTGCCCTGTATGTGTAACTCAGGTGGATTATATAGATGAGGCAGTTATGCTTGCCTTAGAAAAAAATGTAACCATCTGCTCATTCGGAGATCTTCTTAAGGTACCAGGCACAAAGTACAGTTTATCAGCAGCAAGGGGACAGGGTGCAAAAGTGCAGGTAGTATATGCGCCACTTGATGCGGTTAAATATGCCAAAGAGCATCCTGATGAGGAAGTGGTTTTCTTATCTGTTGGTTTTGAAACCACAGTACCATCTTCATGTATTGCCCTTCAGCTTGCCATTAAAGAAGGAGTTAAGAATTTTTCACTTCTTACAGCCAATAAGACAATGCCTGTAGCATACCGCGCCATGAAGAATGCCTGTGACTGTTATCTTTATCCGGGACATGTGCATGCCATAATCGGTACAGGACTTTGCGAGGAATTAAGAGACAATGAAGGAATCAGCGGCGTGGTGGCGGGTTTTACACCAAAGGAACTGGTAACTGCCATTGCTGTTGCAGTAACAAAACTTCAGGAAGAGAAGCCTTTCTTTGTTAACTGCTATCCAAGAGTGGTTAAGCCTGAGGGAAGTCCTGCAGCTGTTAAGCTTATATATGAGTATATGGAAAGCTCAGACGAGGAGTGGAGAGGACTTGGAACCATGCCGGGTTCAGGTCTTAAACTTAAAGATAAATACAGCGAATATGATGCGAGAATCAAATTTGCGATTCCGCCAATGCACGGTCATGGCAATCCTGCCTGCAGATGTGCAAGCGTACTTAAGGGAGAGATTAAGCCATATGAGTGCCCATGTTTCGGCAAGATTTGTACTCCGGAGCACGCAGTTGGTGCCTGCATGGTATCTGATGAAGGAGCCTGCTCAGCGTGGTATCTGTATGGTGGACTTGATTTGAAATAAAATAAGCGCTAGGACATTACTTCGCACTGCGTCGAAAACTACTCTCCCCAAAGCTCATTACAGCAAGCTGTACAGGTTCGCTTTGTGGAGAGCATTTTCTCCTTGTGCTACATTCACTATTTGGTTAGATCTAGAGAAAAGAGGAAAGATAAATGAATGATGTAATTACAATGGCTCACGGAGCCGGTGGAAAACAGACAAATGAATTAATAGATAAGGTATTTAAGGAATATTTTTCCAATCCTTTATTTACGGGTGATGACGCTGCAGTCATGGAAGCTCCAAAGGGACGAATTGCCATGTCTACTGACGGTTTTATTGTATCTCCAAGATTTTTCCCTGGCGGAAATATTGGCAAACTCTCCATCTGCGGAACAGTTAATGACTTATCATGTATGGGTGCCAAGCCATTATATTTAACCTGCGCATTCGTTATCGAGGAAGGTCTTGAGATTGAAGAACTTCGCCGAATTGCTGAAGCCATGAAGAAAACTGCAGATGAGGTTGGAGTCAGAATCGTGGCAGGTGATACCAAGGTTGCCGGAAAGGGACAGGTTGACGGAGTCTTCATTACTACCACAGGTGTTGGTGAAATAATGGAGGGCGTTAATACATCCGGCACTTTAGCTAAAGACGGAGATGTGGTTATAACCACGGGAGATATTGGTCGTCACGGCTGCACTATTTTGCTCCAGAGAGATGATTATGGAATTGATGCAGAAGTTGAAAGTGACTGCGCTCCACTTTGGAATCTTGTTAAGGAATCACTTGATGCAGTTCCTGAAATTCATGTAATAAGAGATGCCACAAGAGGCGGCGTGGGAACAGTGCTTTATGAAATCGCAGGCCAGAGTAATGTTGGTGTTGAGATTAATTATGATGATATTCCTGTTAAGGAAGAAGTTAAGGGTGTCTGCGGTCTTCTTGGCCTCGAGCCATTATATCTTGCCAATGAAGGCACACTTGTTATGATAGTTCCAGAAGAGAAGAAGGACATTCTTCTTGATACTCTTCATAAGAATAAATATGGCAAAGGCGCAGCAGTAATTGGAAGAATTACTTCTGATCATCAGGGATACGTTGTATCCAATACCCAGCTTGGAGTTAAGACAATACTGCCACAGCCGGGTAATGAGTTATTGCCGAGGATCTGTTAGTAGTTTTATGCCGCCACGCTGCGTCCAAAACTACTCTACCAAAAGCTCATTGAAGCAAGCTTCAGGGGTTCGCTTTTGTTAGAGCATTTTGTCCTTGCGTGGCATGAGAGGTATTAAACCAATGTTACAAAGAGTTAATCCAAGTGAATCAAATAATTCCATGGTGCCTGTGGGAAAGGCGGATTTTCCACTTCCTTTTAAACAGGCATTGGAATATTGTGCGCCTGTAAGGGAAGCCTGGAATATTGTGCATATTGGTATGCTGCTTCCTGAGGCCCATCAGATTTATGTCTGCGCAGATAACTGTATGCGTGGTGTAACCATGACGGCAGCAGAGATGGGTGAGGCAGACAGATTTCATTGTGTAATCATTAATGAAAGAGATATGCTTTATACAAATCTTGATGAAATCACCATCGAAGGCGTAACTGACGTACTTAATAAACTGGATGAACTGCCTCCGGCAGTCCTTCTGTTTACTGTATGCGTTCACCATTTTTTATCAAGCGACATTGAGCATATCTACAGGGAACTTGAGTCGAGATTTCCGGGCATCAACTTCATCAGATGCTGGATGGACCCGGTTATGCAGAAGAATCACCTCTTCCCAGATGTGGTTGAGAGAAATGCAATGCTTGATAAGGTGCCATTAAGGGATGTGAATCCAAAACAGGTCAATGTATTCGGCGCTGATATTCCTCTTGATAAGGACAGTGAGCTTGAGAAGATGATTGAGAATGCAGGCTGCATTGTCCATGAGTTTCCAAGATTTGAGACTTACGAGGACTATCTTAAAATAGGCGAAGGAAGGATTAATATCACAACCTATCCGGCCTTCAAGTATGGCGCAGATAATTATTCAGAGCGCACCGGTCGCACAAATCTTTATATGCCTTCGCCTTTTTATTATGAAGAAATAGATGAGCAACTTAAGACTTTAAGTGAAGTGCTTGGTGTGAAGATGCCGGATGTGGATGAACTTAAAGTTAAGTGCGAAGACAGACTGAGTGAACTTAAAAAAGAACTTGGGGATACCCCGGTTTTCCTTGATTATATGGCGCACACAAGACCTCTTGGCCTTGCAAGAATGCTTTTAAATTATGGCATAAATGTAAAAAGAGTTTACTTGGATGCTGTTATGGGTGAAGAGGAAAATGATTTTAAATTCCTTAAGGAAAATTATCCTAACCTCGAGCTTTGCGCTACAGTAAGACCTGTTATGAGAGTAGCCGACAGGAAACAGGATGGTAAGGTTCTTGCGATAGGACCGAAGGCGGCGTTTTTTGCCAATACGGAATTCTTCGTAGATCAGATAGAATGTGGCGGTCTGTGGGGATATACAGGAATTATAAAACTTTGTGATAAGATTTCTGAAGCCTTTGGCACCCCTAAGGATGTGAAAAAAGCAGTAAGTATCAAGGGCGCAGGAAACAGATGCCTGCCCTTTGAATGATTAGGGCCATCGGAGGAAAGAAATGAGAGAAACTTACAAAATAGTGCCTGTTTATTCAGGGGATGTGTCCGGTGCCTGCTCTGCGCTTTATGAGCTTGAGGGTATGGTGGTTATGCATGATCCGTCAGGCTGCAATTCCACATATAATACCTTTGATGAGAACAGGTGGTATGAGAAGGAGAGCCTGATTTTTCTCTCCGGTCTTACGGACACAGATGCCATTATGGGCAATGACAAAAAGTTAATAGATGATATTTTAGAGGCGGCAAAAGAACTTAAGCCTAAATTCGTGGCGATAACCAATTCGCCGATTCCGTATCTTAACGGCACGGATTTTGACGGTATTTGCAGGAAGATTGAGAATGAGCTGGGGATACCGGCTTTCTATATTCCGTCAAATGGAATGCATGATTATACAATCGGAGCCGGCAAGGCGCTTATGATAGCAGCGAAGAAACTTATGAAGGATAAGGCACAGCCGGCAGCAGACGCTCAGGAAATCGGCGTTCAATCTACAGGCGACATGGCAGCGGACGATCAGCCGTCCGATAGTCAGACCACACGCAGCGAAGCCGAGGCCGATATCATCGAAATCGAAGAAATCAAAGTAAATCTTGTAGGAATCACTCCCCTTGATTATTCCAAGGAAAACGCGGTTTCCGACATAAAGGAATGGCTTAAGTCATCAGGCTTTACTTTTAATTCGTCACTTTCTTTGGATACATCTTATGATGAATTTGTTAATGCGCCGGATGCTGATGTGAATCTGGTATTGTCATCAGTTGGTATGGAATGCGCCATCTATATGAATGAAAAATATGGAATTCCTTATGTGGTTGGCTCACCAATCGGCGACATGGCGAAGTTCATTGCTGAAGATATCAGGGAAAGTCATGAGAATAAGAAGAATATTAATTCATATAAGAGGGTTGCTTATGGTAGCGGAGAAGGCCTTGTTAAGTTAATAGGCGAGCCGGTTTTCATGGGCTCCATGGCAGCCTCAATTCACATACTTACCGGAAGGACAGCTCAGGTCATCGTGCCGACAGAATATAAGACAGATCTTCTTGGTTCAGGGGACATCGCAGTAACAGGCGAAGAAGAAATCGAGAAAGCCCTTAATGCCGATAAGGACAGAACTCTTGAAATAATAGGTGATGGAATGTATACTAGGATTGCACCTGAGGGTGTAAGATTTATTAACGTTCCTCACCTGGCTTTGTCAGGAAGAATGTATCAAAATAATAAGTGAAAAGAATAAAGGAGATTTATTATGGACTCAAATCAGACAAACATTGAAGCACCTGTTAAGACAGGACCTACAGGTTTAAGTATTACATCATTGGTTTTTGCATTTCTTTGCCCACCGGTTGGTTTTATATTAAGTATTATTGACCTTATTAGAAAGCATGGAAGAAAGAAATTCTTATCAGTTATCGCACTTATTGTTTCCTGTGTAATTGGATTAGTTGCCATTGTTGTTGCTGCCATATTATTTGGAGTAATGGCGCCGCAGGTTGCCAAGTATACTGAAAAATCCAATGTTTCTTCAGATATGCAGCTTTGCGAAAGCGTTAAAACTGCAATAACAACCAGTATGCTGGACCCGGCTGTTATAAATTCCGATAATGCGGGAATTCCTGCTGAGAATCAGTGGATATATGTTGAAGATATTGATACAAGCACTGATTTTGGCCGTAGCTTTGAAGAAATGATGGGTGCCAAGCCTTATGAAATTGAGCAAATGATGATTAAGTCATCATATATGGGTACTAAAGCCAGTGGAATGAGATTTATGATTTCAGGTGCTAATACGGTTATAGTTGAAATAGAACATTCAGACAGTACGGGAAATAAGGGCAGGGATTATAGCAACTCGCCGATATCAACATATTCTTATTCTTATTATTCTTACTAAAATTTTGAATTAATCAGTTAGCCGGGCAGTATAAAAATGCTGCCCGGTTTTTGTTTTATATGGTGTTTATATGTGATACAATTATACAGATGATTTAGGAGATAAGGCTTATGACTTTTAGCGATAACTGGCTGATTGATACAAAAGAAGATCTGATTAATGTGATTGATGAACTTGGATTTGTGCCATTTTTTGCTAATGATATTGAAGGCTTTTCCATAGAAGAACATATCGCTTCCGGGCGCTGGTATGACGACTGCGAGGAAGGATTCTGGCCTGCGTGGGAATGGAAAGGGCCTGTCATAAAGGAAATGAAATGTGCCTATGGTAAGTTTCTTCGAAACAAAGCCATGTATGTCAGTGCAAAGTGGTTCGCGGATTTTGCCAACTATCGAAGAGATGGCTATGATTTTGACGCAAGGTATGATGATGGGAAGGCTTCTTTTTATGATAAGGAACTCTTTGAACTGATTGATGCCAATGCGCCGATTCTTTCCAAAAATCTTAAGGACATTGGGGATTATAACAAGGGTGGAAAGAAGGGTTTTGATACAATGATAACCCGTCTTCAGAAGCAGTGTTATGTGATAACCGGGGATTTTACGTATCTTAAGGATAAGCATGGAAATGAGTACGGATGGGGCGTGGCTGTTTATACAACGCCGGAGAAATTCCTGGGGAAGAAGTTCACGAATTCGGTATATAAGCGCGAGCCGGAAGAGTCTTATGAACGGGTGGTTAAGCAGTTTGAGAAGATTTTGCCGGGGGCGGATTTAAAGCAGATAGAGAAAATATTGAAGTAGTTTGAAAGGAAGTCGGCTATGAAAAGACTGGTTGTATATTATTCATTATCAGGTAATACAAGGGAGGCGGCTGAGACCATTGCCAAGGCACTTGAAGCTGACCTGATGGAACTTGAAACGGAAAAATCAATGCCTAAGAATTTTGCCGCGCAGATTATCGTTGGCGGCGGACAGGTTGCATTTAATCACATCCCAAAGCTTAAACCACTTACAAAGGATGTGGCTTCATATGATGAGATTATTCTTGGCTCACCTATATGGAACAGCAAGGGAGTTCCTGCAGTTAATGCATTTTTGAAGGATGAGGAAACTGCAAAAAAGGTAACATCTCTTTTCTTCTTAAGCGGTGGTGGAGAAGTGGAAAAAGGCCTTAATGCCATCACAAAACTCCTTCCAAATCTTAAGAATACCGTATCCCTTCTTGATAAGAAACATGCGGATTCCAAGAATAATGATGAGAAGATAAAAGAATTTATTGGTCAGATTGGGTAAGTATTTCAAGAATCTTCATAATTCTTTCATCCTTAACATGCCAGACTCTCGTAAGTGGCCACGGGAGGCCGGTAAGGTATTCGCGGTCTTTTTGAGATAGGCTCTCTAACTTTTTTTCAAAACCGGCCTTATCTTTATATATCATTTTGCCAAAGTCGCAGGCCACATATTCTTTATCGATTGTTTCGCTAATCACGACCTGTCTGTAACTTGTACGGCCGTAGTCGTCGGTTACTTTTTCATAGGTGACCCTGCTTTTGACCTGGCCTTTTACAGGCTCTTCAAGGGTGATAACACCGGTGTCTATATAATGTTTCCAGACGATTTCGCGGATTCTGTCCCTTGATGTTGGGAAGTCAAGTTTATCATGTATTTCTTCAACGGTATATCCCTTGTCGGCCATGGCTTTTATGGCGCCGCCGGAAGCAAAATCTACCGTAAAATCCCTAAGCGCTTTTTTAAAATATTCCTCACTCATTTAGTAACCCCAGTCCTGTGAAGTATTGCAGTACGTTCTTCATTTACATTATAATACAGGAGAGTAAAGATAAGAAGGATGGACATATGAAATATAAATATTTAATCTTTGATATGGATGGAACAATTCTTGATACTTTGGATGACCTGGCTGACAGCGTTAACAGAGCCCTGGAACTTCATAATTTTCATAAAAGAACAAGAGAAGAGATTCGGTCATTTTTGGGAAATGGTATGGTGAAGCTTATTCACTTAAGCGTTCCTGAGGGTACATCCAAAGAAGAGGAAGCAGAGATTCTTGATGAGCATAAGAATTATTATGCATCCCATAGCACGGTTAAAACCCGCGCCTATGAAGGAATTCCTGAACTTCTTTCCACGCTAAAGGCCCATGGCTTTAAGACAGCGGTAGTATCCAATAAGAGTGATTCAAATGTTAAAAATCTTGTGGATAAATATTTTAATGGACTTTTTGATGTAAGCATTGGTGCAAGAGACGGTGTTCCAAGAAAACCTGAGCGTGACCTTGTGGATATAGCCATGAAGGAACTTGGCGCAACAAAAGAAGACAGCGTCTATATCGGAGATTCAGATGTGGATGTGGCAACTGCCAGAAATTCTGAACTTCCAATGATTACAGTGCTCTGGGGCTTCAGAGACAAAGATGTGCTTATCAGCCACGGCGCTGAGAATATGGTAAATAATGTAAAAGAACTGGAAGAGATGCTTTTGTAATTCGGTAATTACGCCCTGGCAAGTTTTTCTTCTACAGCTTCTTCGACAAAACTGTTTAAACTTTGGTTATGATTGATTGCATAAATAGCTGCGCGGCGGTGATTTTCCTTGTTTTTAAAACGTACATTGAAACTTCCTTTATAGGGCACCTCAGGTTTTGTTCCATCTTCTTTGCAAAGAGCGAGGTAATCATCTATTGTTCCATGAAAATCGTCCAGCAGTTCCCTGGCATTGGTTCCTTCGTATGAAAGAAGAGAGCGAATTCCCAGTACTCGACCAAAAAACTTTCCGTCTTCTTCTGAAAATTCTATACTTCCCCAATATCCTTTGTATTCTATAGTATTATTCATATCAATCCCTCCTGCTCCAATAAATAGTATAAGATTATTATAATAAATATGCAACTGTTTTTAGTTGCAAATCTTTAGACAACAAATGGTATTAATTTGTTGCAAGAGTATTTTTTAAAAGCAAGATATATGATATATTGAAGGTGATGCAGCCGGGAGGCTGGGAAAAGAAATATAACGAAAG
>CADAOY010000010.1 GCA_902789665.1 uncultured Lachnospiraceae bacterium
AATATATAAAAGTATGTTAGATGATCCTCGATAGCTCAATGGTAGAGCACACGGCTGTTAACCGTGGGGTTGTAGGTTCGAGCCCTACTCGGGGAGTTATTTTCAGTTAAGGTCTATACAGATTAAACTGATTATTCTAATCCGGCGAAAATGCTTGCATTTTCGACGAAGAGGAGACGCCGCGAAGCGCGAAACTCAGCAAAGCTGAGTTATTCAGCGAAGCGAGCGTGGACGTGGCTCCGTGGTCAAGCGGTTAAGACATCGCCCTTTCACGGCGGTAACACGGGTTCGATTCCCGTCGGAGTCACTTATGGCGCCATAGCCAAGCGGTAAGGCACCGGTCTGCAACACCGTTATCACCAGTTCAAATCTGGTTGGCGCCTTTAAAAAAGAACTGTTTTCACAGTTCTTTTTTTTGTGCGAAGAGGGTGCAAGTGCAGACTTGCTTGCAAGTCTGCATTTGCACCTAACGTACATCGAGTAGGGACCCCTACTCGATTTATATTCAGGCGTTTAGAGGGCAAAATCCCCTTATGTGTACGTTACGTCTATCAACGTACAAGCGCTTATGGCAGCTAAACCAGAAAGTTTAACTAGCTACGAATCTCTAATTCCTCTTTATTATTCCCCTCTAGAATTATAATGTGGTCTTTAAGAACTTTATTGATGTAACTGCTAAAGTTACGGTCATCGTCTTCTGCCTTTGTCTTAATAACGTCTATTACATCTAAGTCTAAAGAAACGCTTACTTTTTCCTTTAATGGACGCATATTATAACCCTCCCAAAGCGATATATACAAAGTATATCACTCTAAAAGCAAAAAATTGAAAAAGTAGTATAAAGTAGCACAAAGTAGTAAAAAGTAGGAAAAAGTAGGATAAAGTAGGATTTTTTGTTGCCAATATTTTACAAAAAAATTATAATAGTAAAAGGGTTTAAATGGCTTGAAAACGGTGATTTTGCCCAATTATATTAAGAAGGAGGCGACCTTATGGCAGACGAAAAAGAAATTGTCGAAGAAACTTCTGATGAAGCTGTTAATGAAGAAGCAACAGAAGAAACCAAAGATGCAGAAAATGAAGAAATAGAAGAAGTTAGCCTCCCCCAGGAAATCATCAATATAATAAGAAGTGAGATTTCCGATGAAGAACTTAAAGAGAGACTTGATGACTATCATGAGAATGATATTGCGGAAGCTCTTGAAAACTTAGAGGTTGATGAGCGTAAGAAGATATATGGTCTTCTGGGACTCGAGAAAATGTCAGAAATCTTCACTTACATTGAAGATGCTGATGTTTATGCCAAGGAACTTGATATTGAAAAGCTGGCTGAAATCGTATCAGAAATGGACTCTGACGATGCGGTAGATTTCCTTGAAGATGTGGATGATGAGACAAAGGAAAACATCATCAGCAACCTGGATGAAGAAGCAGCGGCTGATATCGAACTTATCAATTCTTACGATGAAGATGAGATTGGTAGCAAGATTACAACCAATTATATTTTAATAAAGAATAATCTGTCCATACGCCAGGCAATGAGAGAACTTGTGTCGCAGGCGGGTGAGAATGATAATATTTCAACCATTTATGTGGAAGATGAAGAAGGCAAATTTTACGGCGCGATTGATCTTAAGGATTTGATTGTTGCCAGAGATTATTCACCGCTTTCTGATTTAATCAGTACCGGTTATCCTTCACTTAATGATCATGAAAAAATAGATGACTGCATTGAAAGAATCAAGGACTACGCCGAAGATTCAATCCCTGTACTTAATGAAAATAAAGAAATAATCGGTATTATCACAGCTCAGGATATCATCGAAGTTGTAGATGAAGAGATGAGTGAAGACTATGCTAAGCTGGCTGGTCTTACTGAAGAAGGGGAACTGGATGAGTCTTTAAATGACAGTGTGCGTAAGAGACTTCCATGGCTGATTATACTTTTATTCCTTGGAATGGGTGTATCAACAGTCGTTGGATTATTCGAAAATGTTGTATCAGTTATTCCTATCGTGGTTGCATTCCAGTCACTTATTCTTGGTATGGCTGGTAACGTAGGAACACAGTCCCTGGCTGTTACTATCAGAGTTTTGATGGATGAGAATTTGTCAGGTAAAGAGAAAATAAGTTTAGCCTTTAAGGAAATGAAGGTTGGATTTATGATAGGAATCTCACTTGGAGTTCTGTCTTTAATCATTATTGGACTATATATTACATTCCTTAAAGGATATGCGCCGGGCTTTGCTTTTACGGTATCAGCCTGTGTAGCAGTTGCGGTTGTCATGGCCATGACAATTTCAAGCCTTGTTGGAACACTGGTTCCAATGCTTTTTGAACAGATACATGTTGACCCGGCAGTTGCGTCAGGTCCTTTGATTTCAACAGTTAATGACCTGGTAGCGGTTATTACATATTATGGTTTTGCGTGGATTTTATTATTGAAAGTATTAAAATTAGCATAAATAGAAGAGGCCAATTATGAACATTTTATTTTATTTAAATCATTCATTTCCTTTTTTGCTGTCATCAGTGGATGAGGCTATTGAAATTTTAGATAATGTTGATCAGGTAGTGACGCACGCGGATAATATTTCCAATGGAACTGCTGGTTTCTTTGAGGGAATTGCGGCTATTTTTGCGGCAATTCTGGCGGCTTTAACTACAGGCGGAGCAATTGTAACAACTATTGTAGGTGCTATTGCAGCTATAGTTGTATTACTTATTCCGCTGGTTGAATATCTGCTTCCTGCAATCGCCCTTTTCAAGATGGCAAGAAAAGCAGGATATAAGAATGCCTGGTTCGCATTTATACCATTTCTTCAGACATATCTTGAATTTGTCATTCCAAGAAAACAGTTTAATCTTCTTGGAATAATTAAGACATACAAAAGAGAAATTACAGCAATTGTTTATATCTGTATGTCTATTTTTGGCACAACGATTTCTGCTGCGCTTCAGGGAATTCCGGTAGCAGGACAGTTCTTAGGACTTTGCTTCTATGTGCTTATGCAGGCATTTGTATATTGCAAAGTATATGATCTTTTTATTACTTATGGCTCCAAAGAAAAAGCAATTATTATAGCACTTTTAAATGTTCTTATTCCTGGTAATCTGATTTATACCATAGGATTATTAACAATTATGGGTAAAGATCCGGATTATGGTGCAGGTAATTTCTACAGAGTTAACACAGGAACTGATTTGCATCAAAGACAGCAAAATCAGTACAATTATTACCAGCAGCCTATGGGACAGCCAATGCCGCCTCAGGGGTATGCTCAATATCCACAGGGACAGCCAATGCCGCCTCAGGGCTATGCTCCATACCAGGGACAGCCAATGCCACCTCAGGGGTATGCGCCATATCCACAGGGACAGGTTCCAATGCAGGGTTATCCACAACAGCCTGTGCAGCCACAGGCTCCGGTTTATCAGCAACCTGGTCCAAGACCGGTAGCACCTCAGCCAATGCAGCAGGCTCCGGTTCAGCCAGGACCAGTGGCTCCGCAGCCAACACTGGCCCCACAACCGGTAGTAGCTCCACAGCAAGCAGCCGCACCGCAACCGGCACCACAACAGACAGTAGCACCACAATCAGCACAAACACCACAAATTCCACCACAGAATCCACAATAAGGAGATGGTAAAAAATGGTAATTACAGTTGCTGAAGGTTTATTAATTCCATTACTTGGAACTTCTCTTGGAGCAATGTGTGTCCTCTTCATGAAGAAAGAAATGAGCGACACCATTCGTAAATCCCTTACGGGATTTGCAGCAGGAGTAATGATAGCAGCTTCCGTATGGAGTCTGCTTATTCCTTCAATGGAAATGTCAGGATCAATGGGTAAGTTATCCTTTATTCCGGCAGTTATAGGTTTTGTAATAGGTATTTTATTTTTACTTGCACTGGATACTTTTGTACCTCACATGCACTTTGATAATATCGAAGAAGGTCCAAAATCCAGTCTTCAGAAAACCACTATGTTACTTCTTGCAGTAACAATCCATAACATACCTGAAGGTATGGCAGTTGGTGTTGTATATGCAGGACTGGTAACTGGAGGCGCAAGTATTACTGCATCTGCAGCTCTGGCTCTTGCAATAGGTATTGCAATTCAGAACTTCCCTGAAGGCGCCATAATATCAATGCCACTGGCAGCTCATGGAATAAAGAAGAGCAAAGCCTGCCTGATGGGAATTCTCTCAGGTGTTGTAGAACCAATTGCAGGTCTTGTTACAATTCTTCTTATGAATATAGCTGTACCGGTTCTTCCGTATTTATTAAGCTTTGCGGCCGGCGCAATGTTCTATGTTGTTATTGAAGAATTAATTCCTGAAATGTCTGAAGGAAAGCATTCCAATGTGGGAACCATAATGTTCACTATTGGTTTTTGTTTAATGATGATGCTTGATGTAGCATTGGGATAAAATGAACGAAAAGAAAAAAGAGAAAAAGTTAAAGAAAAAACGTAAGAAGCATATCATGCATATGCTTCTTCTGTTTATTATAATTTCCGTCTGGACCTGGTTTCCTTTTACGGACAGAAAGGTAATAGATATTCCTAATAAGGAAGTAATGCCGGTTAAAATAGTTTTAATATCAGACCTTCATTCCTGTTATTATGGACCGAATCAAAGCTGGCTCATTAAAATGGTAGATAAGGAAAATCCGGATATTGTTTTGCTGGCGGGGGATATTTTTGATGACAGGCTTAAGGATGATAATGCAGTAATTCTCTGTGAGAACCTGGCGAAAGAATATCCTTGTTACTATGTTACCGGTAATCATGAATACTGGAGCGACAGAGAAGATGAGATGTGCACTAAGGCAGCTAATGCCGGAGTTACAGTACTAAGAGGTGATTGTGATACCATTACGGTTAATGGCACAATTTTGGATATCTGCGGTGTTGATGATCCGGATGAGATAGGATTGTCCGAGTGGAAGGCACAGATTGACAGCGCCTATGCCAAGACGGATGATGAGCATGTAAAGATTTTAGTCAGTCACAGACCTGAAAAGGTAAGCATATATGAGCAGTATGATTTTGACATTATTTGTTCAGGGCATGCACATGCCGGACAAATTAAGATTCCGTGGATTGATAAGGGAGTATATGCACCGGACCAGGGCTTTATGGCTGAATATATAGATGGAGAATATACATTATCCTCAGGAACTATCTTAGAGGTTAGCCGTGGCCTGGCAAGAGAAAGTACTCCACTTCCAAGATATTTCAATCATCCGGAAATAGTATCAATTGAAATACATTAAATAAAACTTATGAATTAAATTTGCGGAAAAAACTAATGAAATATGAAAATATAACTCAGGCTAAGTTTATAAACCGTCCTAACCGCTTTATCGCCGAAGTGGATATTGAGGGCCATAAGGAAATAGTTCATGTCAAAAACACCGGCAGGTGCAAGGAACTTCTAATACCGGGATGTGAGGTATGGCTGACTGCCCCGGGGACACCGGACAGGAAGACGAAGTATGACCTGGTGGCTGTTCGTAAGGACAATGGTATTCTTTTTAATATAGACAGTCAGGCTCCCAATAAGGTGGTGAAGGAGTGGCTGGCAAAACAGGACTACAGTAAGGTGACTGCGGAATATACATATGGCAATTCCCGCATCGACTTTTATATGGAAAGAGGAGATGAACAGTTTCTTATGGAAGTTAAGGGCTGCACCCTGGAGATTGATGGTATGGGTTATTTCCCAGATGCACCAACAGAGCGCGGTGTTAAGCATATTCGTGAACTGATAAAGGCAAAGAAAGAGGGATATCAGTCAATACTTGCATTTGTGATACAAATGGATGGTGTTACAGAAGTCAGGGCCAATGTGGAGACTCATCCGGAGTTTGGGGAAGCGCTAGATGATGCCAAAAAAGCAGGAGTGGAAGTACTGTTTCTGACCTGCCATGTCGAGCCGGATGAACTACAGATAATTTAAATATAACTAAATATAACCAAATATAACCAAATATAACTGAAAATCAAAACTATAACCAAATATAACTAAATATAACCAAATATAACTGAAAATCAAAAATATAACCAAATATAACTGGAGACAAAAAATATAACCAGATATAACCTGGCTAACAGAGGGTAGGCCTTCGCGGAAAGCGGAGGCTTTTTTTCGTGGAAAATAAAAAATTCTTTAGGTTTTAGGTTCATTTTAGGTTGGGATTTTATAGTTAGTATAACAGGAGGGAGAAATGGTTATGGCAAATATGATTTTTAAAAGAGTTGAAAAGAAATATATGATATCCGAAGACAAACTTTCAGAAATGCTTGAGCGGATGAAAGATATTTTTAGGGAAGATGAATATGGACTAAGTACCATAAGCAATATATATTATGATACCCCAAACAGTGATTTGATTGTCAGATCGTTGGAAAAACCGGCATATAAAGAGAAATTAAGATTAAGGGTTTATGGAAATGAAGTCAATGATGATACCAAGGCCTTCATAGAAATAAAGAAAAAATATGACGGAGTGGTTTATAAAAGAAGAATTCAGCATCCATTAGGAGAGGCTGTTAAGTATCTTAACAGCAGACAGGATATAGAGGATGACAGTCAGATAAAAAAAGAAATCGATTACTTCCTGAATTTCTACAATGTAATTCCCAAAATGATGATTGCTTATGACAGAGTAGCATATGTGGGAATTCAGGATTCCTCCTTAAGAATGACAGTGGACAGAAATATAAGATACAGAACGAGAGACCTTAATCTTAAGGAAGGCAGCAGGGGCAAGGAAATACTTCCTAAAGGATATGTGTTAATAGAACTAAAAGTTCCGGTAGCGTACCCCTTAGAGATAAGTAGAATATTAGATGAGCTTGAGATTTATCCGGTAAGTTTCAGTAAATATGGAAGGGCTTACATGGAAGTTATCGAGAAAAGAAAAACTCAAAGAGGCAGGATAGTAGCAATAGGAAACGATTACAGCAAGAAGGAGAAAAAGATATGTTTACAAGCATAATAACAGCAAACAGTTTAACTTTGGGAGTAGCGATGATGTGTACAGCAGTGTCAATCGTGCTTGGAATAATAATCGCAGGAGCATACATGTTATGTGAGAAGAATTATTCCAAGAATTATATTATTACCCTGGCTTTACTGCCGGCACTGGTAGAAGTGGTAATAATGCTGGTTAATGGAAATCTCGGAACAGGAGTAGCCATTATGGGAGCATTTAGTTTGGTTCGTTTCAGGTCTATGCCGGGTAATGCCAAAGAGATAGCAGGTGTGTTCTTCTCAATGGTTGTGGGACTGGCAACGGGAATGGGTTACCTTACCTTCGCAGGTTTAATCACCATAGTTATAGGACTTGTTCTGATTATTCTGTCAAGGTGTGGGTTCGGAAAGAGAAAAAACGGGGATATGGACCTTAGAATTACCATTCCGGAGCACATAGATTATGTGGATGTTTTTGATGAGGTGTTTGCCCGGTATACAAAAAGCAACGAACTTATCAGAGTGAAAACCACCAACATGGGAAGCATGTATGAATTGTTTTATAAGGTGGTTTTAAATGATGAAAATAAGCAAAAGGCTTTCATTGATGAACTGAGGATAAGAAACGGGAATCTTAACATATCTTTAGCCAGAGCAGAATCAAGGTCGGATGAACTATAAGGAGGATGATAAAATGAGAAAAAAATTATTAACTATGAGCGCAGTGGCAGCCATGTGTATAATGACAGCCTGCAGTGGTTTATCGGCAAACAGTATAGATAGTATTCTTTCGGGTAGCAGCAGCTCAGTGAATGTCAGCGTGGAAACTGAGACGGAGGATGATACGGATATAGATTTAAGTGATTGTACATCCATTACAATAAATGGTGACAGTGCTACAGTGAGCGGTGATGGAGCATCTTATGAAGACGGTATTATATCCATAACTTCAGCCGGCGAATATTTAATCGAAGGTGAAGGCAGTGTCTCTGTATGTGTGGCTGCAGGGGAAGAAGATAATGTAACGTTGATTTTAAACGGTGTAAGCATATCATCCGATGACAAGGCTCCTTTGTATGTGGAAGAAGCCAAGAATGTGTATCTTGTACTTAAGGGCGACAGTACCATAACAGATACAAGGGATGAGGCAGCAGATGATGAAGAAACCGATATAGACAATGCCGGGGGCGCCATTTATTCTGCCTGTGATTTGTTCTTCGAAGGCAACGGAAGTCTGACTGTTATATCTGATAATAATGACGGTATAAAATGTAAGGATGATGTGAAGATTAAGTCCGGCAATGTATCAGTGCAGGCAGCAGATGAAGGCATTGACGGTAATGACAGTTTTACCATGGAAGAAGGAACTCTTACCATTAAAGCCGGTGATAAAGGTATTAAAATCAACGATACCATAACCATAGACGGGGGTACAATTAATATAACAGCAGATGACGAAGGTATGCAGGCTCTGGATGTGGTTATTAATGATGGAGATATTAATATAGATGCGAAGGATGATGGCATAAATATATCTGATGGCTCCGGATCCTCGGGAGATGAGATGATGCAGGGTGGTCCTATGGGACAAAAGATGCAAAATCAGGAACAGGTTCAGTCTGGCCAGGCTATATCAGAACAGGGAGAGACTCTGGAGGAAACAGGCCAGCAGTCCACAGCAGTCACCAGGGCGCCTGGTCAGGGTGGCCCGGCCGGTGGACAATTTCAGGGCGCGCCAATGGGCGAAAATGGTGAGAGACCACAAAAACCTGAGAATATGGATGGCCAGATGCAAGGTGGCAAGATGGAAAATGGTCAGATGCAAGGCGGTATGATGCCTGGCGAGATGCAGGAAGGCATGCAAGGTGGTATGGGAATGGAAACAGCCATCGACGGTGCACTTACCATTAATGGAGGAAATATCTATATAAATGCTTATGGGGATGGTATTGACAGTAATGGCAGTATATATATCACCGGCGGCTACATAGAGATAAGCGGTCCGGAGAATTCAGGTAATGGCAGTCTGGATTATAACGGTGAATGCGAAATATCAGGTGGCACGCTTATAATGACCGGCTCCTCAGGTATGATTCAGTCCGTAGGTCAGAACTCTGAAGTATTGACTGCTTCAACAACCATAAACGGAAGTTATGACAGCAGCGATACTATTGAGATTTATATCGACGGCAACAAAGCATATACAATTGACAATATAAAAAAGGGCAATTATATATCCGTATCAGACCCGGCTATCAACTCATCTTCCACAGTCAAGGCAGTAATTGGAACTGAGAGTTATTCACTAAATGTTAAGTAAGCCGGAGTTTAATAAAGTATTATTTTTATGGAAAACCTCACATCCATAACAATCAGATTGCAGCCCTTTATAATTGCATGCAAAATCATTGCATTTGTATTGAAGTAGCAGCATAATACAAGTAGTAATCAGCGAGGAGGTGCGCTATGTCGAGTACAATACAGATACGTGTTGATGATGAACTCAAAACAAAATCCGACACACTGTTCAGGGAGTTAGGAACAGATACGACTTCCGCTATCAGGATGTTTCTTACCCAGGCTGTTGCAAACAATGGATTTCCTTTTGAATTAAAGAAAAAGACGGTAAATCCATATGTGACATTGACGGAGGATGAGGTACTTAAAAAACTTGAAGCATCAAGACAGCATGCGTCAGAGGGTATGGTACGGGATGCGGATGATGTGATATCCGATATGAGGCAGAAATATGGAATATAAGGTTGTTATTACATCCGATGCCGAGGCAGATCTGGATGGGTTTATCAGATATCTTTTGTTTGAGCAGAGTACAATTTTAAAAAAAATCATCTTGCATATTCAAGTTTTTATGTTACGATAAAATAAAAGGGCTGGTCGAAAGACCCTGGTCCACCAAGCGGCGGGGATATACCTCGCCATTTTCTTTCATTTTATCCTACTTCCTACATCTCGTCTACGACTCGATGCTGTCGCTCGTAATATAGCAGTTTACGCAAGCATAACTGCTGCATTACTCGCTTCCTACAAATTAGCCATAACCTGGATGATGGCGAAGCAACTCAGGTTCATGATACAAACGGTAACCCGATTAAGATGTCATTAACCGTTCCTGACTCTCTGACTGGAATGGTTATGGTAATTACCGGCTTAAAGAAAAAGAATCATATATAAATAAAAAGACATAATTATCTTAATAAAGGACTGCATCTTTCGGATGCAGCCCTTTATAACTGCTCGAAAAATCTGTTGAATTAAACCCTAAGTTTTACTATAATAAAAGTACCTTAATACTCACGTGAAGGAATAAAGAATTTGCACTGACAAGGTCGATACAGGTATAGGAGCATATCTTCTTGAGAAAGAGGTGACAAACATGAAAACAGTCAATATTCAGATAACTGTTCCGGAAGATATGAGATCATATTTGGATAATGAGGATCAGGAACAGGTTTTTATGAGAAATGCCATGTTTCTCTATCCGTTCATCCGTAATATGACCATTTCCAATGGAAGAGCAGCAGAGATTTTGGGTGTACATAAAACAGATTTAATCGAATTCTATGATTCTATGGGGATTCCGTATTTGGATCAGAGTGAGGATGAACTTATGGGGGATTTGGCAACATTAAATCGCGTGATGGAGGAAGCAAAATGATTGTTGTTTCTGACACCACACCGCTTATCACACTGATGAAAGCAGAGAAACTGGATATTCTATATAGATTATTTGGAGAAGTAATCATTCCAGAAGCTGTTTTTTCTGAAGTTACAGGTAATAAGAGTTTCAAGGCTGAAGCAGATATTATAAGAAACAGTGACTATATCAAGGTTGTAAAAGTAAAGAATGGGAGTCAGGTTTCGTTTTTGCAGAGAGCAACCGGGCTGGATTTAGGCGAAAGTGAAGCTATTATTTGTGCTGATGAAACGAAGGCAGACTTGCTTCTAATGGATGAGGCTGCCGGGCGCAGGGTTGCACAAAATATGAAACTTCCGATTACCGGTAGCACGGGTATTCTGATTAGAGCATTCCAAGCAGGAATCATTACGAGAGAAGAAGCAGATGATGCTTTTGACAGAATTCGAAATGCAAACAGACATATCAGCGAAAGGCTGATAAATATGGCACTTGATATAATTCACTCAAAAGAGTGAATGGAATTTAAGAAAATAATGGAGAGGGACTTGACAGTTATGCAGAAATCGGACACACTTAATCGCATCGCATCGCATCGCATCGCATCGCATCGCATAAGCTATAACTGCGCCCTTTTTTCGTATAAAATAACATATATTTGTGATGGATAACCGCCTTACTTGACGGGGTTTTATGCCCTGTCAGGTTAGGCGGTTTTTTGTGCGTTAGCAATGAGAAGTGCCAAGGACAAGATGGAAGCCGGACGACGGGAACTTGCTCACGGGCGGACGGATTACAGATTGGACGATGATGCGGCGAATGCCGCATCATCGAATAAGCGAAGCTTATGAGATGGGCGCTTCGTTAAAATAATAATTTCAAGGAGGGATTAAGATGAAACAAAAAAGAAAAATGGGAAGGAAGCTGCTGAGCTTTTTGCTCACGCTGGCGATGGTTATAGGATTTATGCCGGGGATGACTTTGACGGCACGGGCAGATTCTACTCCTAGTGTAACTGTTTCACCAGCAGAAGGAGGAAGTGTTATAGTTGAAAGATCTGCAACAGATCCGAATAACTGGGACCTTACAGCTGTTCCTAATGAGGGTTATGACTTGAGTGGCTGGTATATGTCGAGTGGTGGTTCGATATCAAATAATACTAATAGATATAAACTTGATAATATGAATGACTGGTATGTTCAAGATATAACATGCACATTTAGTCCAACTTATACTGTAACTTATAAAGTAGTTGGTGGCACATGGTCTGACGGAACTACGGCAGACAAGACAGAGACTGTAATGCAGTATCACCGACCTGAAAATGTGCCTACAGGCATGGTTGCAGTTACTGGATACATAGGAGGTTCAGGTTCATGGGATTTAGACCCATTAGATATGTACACACCATCCATTAGAGAAGACACAACGTTTACCTATATTTTTGATGAGAAACCATCTATTTCCGAGACTGTTACTTTCAAAGTGACAAACGGTTCATGGGATGACGGAACAACAGCAGATAAAACTGTAACAGTTAAATGTTATGAGGGCGATACATTAAAACTCTCTGCAGAACAGATTCCGGCTGTGGGAACAAAACCTAATGAAGGTTATAAAGCCGGAAACTGGGATGTAACTCCAAGTGCAGATACAGTAATCTCAAAAGCAACAACTTACACATATACTTATGAAGTGAAAGAAGAGGAAGCAACTCCTGACACACCGGCTACTGATACTTCTATCAAAACAGAAGTGAAGACTGCTGAAGGGGCTCCTGCAATTAAGGCAGATAACTTGGATAATGCCCTTGCTGAGAAACTTCTGACAGATGCAGAAAAGGCAGAGTACGCTAATGGTACTCCTGTACTTGTATATCTTGATGTGAAGGAAGTAGATAAAGCCAATGTGCCGGCTGATGATGTGACAGCAATAGATAAGGTAACAAGCGAGAGTGGATATACATACGGTGATTGCTTAGACATATCTCTTTGGAAGAAACTTGGAAATGGAGAAGCTTCACAGGTTCATGATACAAATGGTAACCCGATTAAGATGGCAGTAACTGTTCCTGAATCTCTTAAGGCGCCGGCTGGTTTTACCAGAACTTTCCGTGTCATCAGAGTTCATGAAGGTGCAGCAAAAGTATTGGCAGAAGGCACAGGTATGAGCTTAGAGATTAGTTCCGATAAGTTCTCATCTTATTTCTTGGTATATAGAGATACTAAGATAGAAGAGGCAACCAATACAAGTGCTGATACCTCATCCAATACTCAGAGCACACCTGCTCCGGCTCAGACAACCGTGGCCGAGGTTCCTAAGACAGGAGAGTATATGCCGATAGCAGCGCTTATTATGCTGATTCTCTCCATGACTGGAATGGTTATGGTAATTACCGGCTTAAAGAAAAAGAATCATATATAGAAAAATAGAAAACTTAATTAAAAAGTAAGAATATCGGAATCTGTGGAAAAACATGGATTCCGATTTTTTTACCTGTTAATACATCTTTTATTGGCATAATATCATCCAAAAAGTATATAATAGTGTCAGGGGAAAGACCTTTTGACCACAACATCATAATATATTCACGGAGATAGATTATGAAAATACTTTTGGCAGAAGATGACAAAAACATAAGTAAGGCGGTAACGGCCCTTCTTCAGAAAAACAGTTATACCGTTGACGGCGTATATGATGGAGAGAGTGCTTTGGACAGCATAGTATACGGGGATTATGACGGTGTGGTTCTGGATATCATGATGCCCAAAATGGACGGAGTAACCGTGCTTAAAAATATAAGAGCTAAGAATATTAATGTTCCGGTACTTCTTCTTACCGCCAAAACGGAAATAGATGACAGAATAGACGGTCTTGACGCAGGAGCGGATGACTATCTGACCAAGCCTTTTGACGGTGGAGAACTCTTAGCCAGAATCAGAGCCATGTTAAGAAGAAAGGGAGAGTTTACTTCAGATTTACTTAAGTTCAGTAACATGGAACTTGACAGAAGTACCTATGAACTTAAGACGGACAAGGGTGCCGTGAAACTTAACGGCAAGGCCTATCAGCTAATGGAAATGTTTATGCGCTCCCCTAAGCAGATTATGTCCGGTGAGATGATAATGGAACATATCTGGGGCTGGGAGTCTGAGGCGGAAATTAACGTTATATGGGTTAATATCTCATATCTTCGTAAGCAGCTTGCGGCCATCGGGGCAAAGGCGGAGATTAAGGCAACCCGTAACGTGGGTTACTCTCTTGAGAGCAAGCCTTGATAATTATAAGTGGAAGATAAGACAGAGATAAGAATCTGCAATTCGGTGATTAAGAATGTTTCACAAATTAAGAATCAAATTTATATTATTGGGAACCCTGGCTGTGGCAATAAGCGTCATGGCCTTGATTGGCGCCATTAATGCTGTAAACTTTATAAGAGTTGATAAGGAAACCACAGATACAGTAAGAATGCTGGCGGATAATAACGGCAAGTTCCCGGAACAAAGAGAGGACATGTTGCCCAAGGTTGAACCTAAGGAGACTCCGGTCAGCCCTCAGGGGGAGAATCACGGACCATCAGGGGAAAATGGTGCACTTTACCCCGTCCCAAGTGGCACAAATGGCGCATTCAGGACCAGGGAGTTTCAGTATGAGACCAGATTCTTCTCGGCAGAGATTACAGCAGGCAGTGAATATAAATTAAATTTAAGCCACATTGCAACCATCTCGGAAGAGGAGGCAGCTAAACTCATAAGTATTGTGGCTTCAGGGAAAAAGACTACGGGTTATACAAATGAATATAAGTATTATATAAGAAATATCAGTGATGATAAAAAGATAGTAGTTATGATGGACTGTTCTTCAAGATTTGATAATCTAAGATCAACCGCAGGCATATCATTAAGCGTTGGAGCGATAGGCATCATCATAATGTTTATCTTTTTAAGTCTTGCCACAAAGAAAATCCTTCAGCCTGTGGAAGAAAGCGAGACAAAGCAGAAACAGTTTATAACAGATGCATCCCATGAACTTAAGACTCCTCTTACAGTCATTTCGACAAATATGGATGTACTTGCAATGGATACAGGTAAGAATGAGTGGATTGAAGGCACCAAGGAGCAGGTTGTCAAAATGAGAGATCTGGTAAATCAGATGGTTACTCTCTCAAGACTCGAAGAATCCGAAGAGTTAGTTAAAGGCTCAGCCTTCAGGGCAGATGAAATTATCAAAGAAGCAACTGAACCTTTCCTTACAGTTGCAGAATATAAGGGAAAAGAAATGGTGGTTGTAACCACAGATAATATTACAATTACCAGGTCTGAAAGTCTTTATAAACAGCTAATCAGCATCCTTTGTGATAATGCCATTAAATACAGTGATGAGGAAGGCTCTATTAAAGTAAGCCTTGAGAAAAAAGGCAGAAAAGCCATATTGCAGGTAATTAATACCAGCGACCTTGCAGCAACAAAGGAAGATGTAAAGCATCTTTTCGACAGATTTTACCGGATTGACAGCGCAAGAACCAAGTCAGACGAAGAAAGAAACGGCAATGGTATAGGTCTTTCCATAGCAAATGCCACTGTGGTAAGAATGGGTGGCCGAATCAGCGCATCCGCGAATAAGGTAAGTAAAGAACAAATCAGGGAAATCTTCCCGAATTACAAAGCAGCAGAAGGTGGATATATATATGCCTTTACGGTAACCCTGCCTTTAAAAGATGGCTGAAATGTGCTATAATGAAAGACGTGTTACGTAAGGAGGTAGTTAGCCCATGAAATGGAATATTGTTTGTGACAGCTCATGTGATATTGAAGAAATAGACATCCCGGGAGCAGGATATTACAGAGTTCCTTTTATCATTACTTCCGGTGAAGAGAATTTCGTAGACGACGGCAGTATCAAAATCACCGAAATGGTAGAAAAAGTTGAAATTGAGAAGACCGCCGCACGTTCATCCTGCCCATCTCCGCAGGTGTGGTTCGAAAGGTTTGCCGAAGCAGACTGCTCTATAGCAATTACCATATCAAGCGGACTATCTGGAAGTTATAACAGCGCTCTTACTGCAAAAGAAATGCTGGCCGAGGATTTTCCGGATAAGAAGGTATATATAGTTGATACTCTCGGAACCAGCGGACTTAGCGACCTTATGGTACTTGAACTTAAAAAGATTCTGGCTGAAGCCAATGATTATGATACAGTAACCAAGAGAGCCCAGGAGTTCATGGATAAAACCAAAATAGTTTTCGCACTTTGTTCTTATAATAATCTGATTAAGAACGGACGTATGAATCCACTTAAAGGTTTCATTGCCAGCACTCTCGGTTTCTGGGGTGTAGGAATTGGTGATGAAAGTGGCAAAATCAAAATCCTCGGCTCCATGAGAGGTGCCAAGAAAGTATTTGCCAAGATTTATGAAGACATTGAAAACAGGGGAATTGAACAAAATAAAATCTTCATTACCCACTGTCTTAATACAGATATGGCCAATGAACTTAAGGAATTTTTGCTTAACAAGAATCCTGATTTTGAAATAACCATAATGGAAACAAGTGGCCTTAACAGTTTCTATGCTGAAAGAGGCGGACTTATCGTGGCATATGTATAAGAAAAATCAATAAGCCTATTTCATTTTTTATGAAAATGTTTTACTATATTGTAAGTGCATAAAAAAATTAATATATAAAGGAGTACATTTATGAATTTATCACCACTTCAAAAAGCAAGATATGAGTACAGCCCTAAGCTTCCGGGAATGCTCAGAAACGGTATCTCAGATATCTGTGTTAAAGAAGGAAGCGAAACAGCAAGTGTAGCTGATCAGGACAAGATCAAAGCTCTCTTCCCTAATACATACGGAAAGAAAGAGATTACTTTTGAAAAAGGTTCAAACACATCAGTAGCTAAGAAGCAGGTTGTAGGTGTTATCCTCTCAGGTGGACAGGCTCCTGGTGGACACAACGTAATCAGTGGTCTTTATGATGCATTAAAGGCTACAGACAAGAGCAATGTTCTTCTTGGTTTCAAGGGCGGTCCTGACGGACTTCTTAAAGATGATTATGTTGAATTTGATGACGCATTTATCGATGCTTACAGAAATACAGGTGGTTTCGATATCATCGGTTCAGGCAGAACAAAACTTGAAACTCAGGAACAGTTCGCAATCGTAGCAGAAAATGCTAAGAAGAACGGTCTTACAGCTATCGTTATCATCGGTGGTGACGATTCAAATACAAATGCTGCAACATTAGCAGAGTATATGGCAGCAAACAATACAGGCGTTCAGGTTATCGGATGTCCTAAGACAATTGACGGTGACTTAAAGAACGAAGATATCGAAGCATCATTCGGTTTCGATACAGCAACAAAGACATATTCAGAATTAATCGGTAACATCGAAAGAGATGCCAACTCAGCTAAGAAGTACTGGCATTTCGTTAAGGTTATGGGACGTAGTGCTTCTCATGTAGCTTTAGAGTGCGCATTAGAGACACAGCCTAACATCTGCCTTATTGGTGAAGAAGTTGCTGCTAAGAAGATGTCACTTGCTCAGATTACAAATTACATTGCTGATTCAGTTGAAAAGAGAGGCAATGCAGGCAATAACTTTGGTGTAGCTATTATTCCTGAAGGTATCGTAGAATTCGTTCCTGAATTCTCAGCACTTATTAAGGAAATCAACGAACTCCTTGCAGGTTCAAAGACAGATGAGTTCAATGCTCTTCCTGACTGGGATGCTAAGTATAACTTCATTAAGAATGGTCTTAGCGCTGATGCATTCAAGGTATTTGACATTCTTCCACTTGGAATTAAGCAGCAGTTATTCTTAGAGAGAGATCCTCATGGTAACGTACAGGTTTCATTAATCGAGTCAGAGAAGTTATTCTCAGAACTTGTTAAGAATGAACTTGCTAACAGAAAAGCAGCAGGCACATATAAGGGTAAATTCAGTGCACTTCATCACTTCTTCGGTTATGAAGGAAGATGCGCATTCCCTTCAAACTTCGATGCTGACTACTGCTATTCACTTGGATACAACGCATTCATGCTGATTCAGTATGGTTATACAGGATATCTTTCAAAGGTATCTAACATCTCAAAGCCAGCTGAAGAGTGGGTTGCAGGTGGTATGCCTATTACAAAGATGATGAATATCGAAAGAAGAAATGGTGAAGACAAGCCGGTTATTCGTAAGGCTCTTGTTGAACTTGATGGTAAGCCATTTAAGTATTTCGAAGCAAACAGAGATAAGTGGGCTGTTGAAACATGCTTCACATATCCTGGTGCTATCCAGTATTACGGACCTGCTGAGGTTTGTGATTTAACTACAAGAACTCTTGCTTTAGAGAAGGGTACAATGTAATTTAAACTAAATTAGTATTTTAAGAACCACGCTGAGAATAATCAGCGTGGTTTTTTATTTGCCCGGGGCGTTTGTTGCGCATTTGTTAACCATCTATGATATAATTAACTCGTAGTTTGAAGAGAATTATTGTTCCATTTTGCGTGATTTTCACGCTATGGGTAAGGATGTAAACTATGAAAGAATCAGAAAACAGCGAAATACTTGAAAACAGTGAAATAATAGATACTAAAAATATCAAAGATCTTGCCGAATCTCATTTTGACGAAAATTTTAGGTATGATTATCAGTATGGTGAAGAAAGAGATTTTGAGATTCTTGATCATGAGTTAAATTCATATGGTCTTAGCAGGAATAAAGATGGTATCTATCAGATAGAGGAAACATACGTCAATAAGAGATATGTCACAGACTATGTCTGGATGGCTCTTATGAAAATTTCCGGACAGTATGGTGCTAACAGGGATAAGAATCAGCTGCCTTTATTTGACGTTGTGGATAAGCGTAATACCTGTATTGTTTTACTTAATGGCAGAATGAATGCGCTTGCTGATTCAGGCAGAAAGAATATGAAAGAATATCAGGAGTGTGCTTTCCTTAGAAAAGCCCTGGCTAATGGCTGGACTCCGACGGATATTTTTCTGCTTTCACAGTTATATGAACTTGTTGATAAAACTACCGTAGGCAACGATAAGAAGATGGGTTTAAATATCCTTCATTTTATATCTGAGATTCAGCTTCAGACTGTTAAGGACAGACTGACAGTTTTAAGGGATATCGCTGATTTTTCCGCGACAATACATAATCGTGAGGAGAGAATTAAATTTGAAGGTCTTTTAAATGCATCCTTAAATATCAATCCTCTTCCAACAGAATATGCAACAGATGAAAACTTCGCAGAATTCTTTAAGAAGAATGGTTATTTAAATCCAAACCAGCAGATGAAGCATGGTTCTCCTTCAGAGAACTATCTTGATCTTCTTAGTTCTGCAACAATGTATATGGGACTTTCTGACAATAAGAAACAGCGTGTCAGAGGAAAGAAAGACTATGTTATGTCCAAACTTAAGGAAGATGAGATGGAGCGTTTCAACATCACAACCGGACATACACATAATCATATTACAAAGAGTAACCGTAACGCATTAAAGGAAGTTTTCGGTGATGAAATATATGATGACATCGATGAGATGCATCGCGGCGATGTAAATGACAGAACAGTTAAGATTTATCATTCACTTGGAAACAAGTATCTGCAAAAAGGCGAGGAAGTCCTTGAGATTGATTTTGCAGGTTCAGGATTCAAGGAAGCAAGAAGAGAATATAATGGTCAGCATGGTAAGAAGTTTACTGATGGTACCAGAAATACCAATAATACAATAACAATGCAGTATGGTGACCTGGTTCAGAAACCGGGCAGCAGTAAAACTTATTCTCACCTTCGTGCGAAGAATACTTATGTTGATTTAAAAAATGGCCAGAAAATGACCAAAACAAGATACAGTATTGCAGGCCCTACACCTGATCTTATTTTCAAGCCGGGTGCGCTGAATGTTGGCGAATACAGTATTGAGAATACAAGAGTATATGGAAAGAATTTTGCAGCAAAGTTCTTAACACCATTATTCCAGAAGGCTGCCAATGAATTAAAAACAGCAGAAGATATGAAGGATATTCATATTCATGTAACAGGACACAGCCGTGGCGCAGTCGCATCCAGCGAAAGTGTTAAGCTGATGAATAAGTGGGTAGAGGAATATGAGAATACTCATCCTGAATGTAAGGGATATTCAGACAGGGTTAAGTATAAGCAGATTCTTCGTGATCCTGTGCCGGGGATTTTTACTAAGTGGTTTCATGGAAGTGTGGACTTAAGAAATGTTAAGAATCTTGATACAACTCTCTTTTGTTCAATGGCTCAGGAGCATTATGATATTAACTTCCCGCTTCAGAATGTAAGAGGCGCACAGAGAATTATTATCGGAACTACTGACCATGGTATGGAACTTGGAAGCACTGACAGTTCACAGGTTCTTCAAAAAGGTGATGGTAAGGCGCATCTTGCAGGTTTCTATGATTCAGAAACAGGCGAGTATTTCAGAGGCAGCGGCCTTACAGAGATTCCGGATGGCGTATATATTGCAGATGATAATTATAATTTAATCAGAATTACAAGTTATTCACAGCTTGCCAGGGTGATTGATGCCGTATATGATGGTAATTCAAAGCAGGGCAGAGTGGATACCATTCATAAGATGGTAAGAAACTGGTTTTTGGATAATGAACTGAAAATGAGTTTTGTTGATGAAGATGCTTATGAGAATGCCAAGATTAAGAATCAGGATGTGGTTGATAAAATCATGGCTCATAATAACAGCAGACTGGATAATATTAAAGCAGCCATCAATGATCTCAATGAATATAAAAATCAAATGATTCAAAGTGAAGAACAGTTAATCGCTCATAATAACAGAATCATTGAAGCCTGCAGGGAATATATGAAGAAGACTTCAATTCCTACTTCCAGAGCGGACAGCACATACAGAATGGATTTGGTTAGTGATCTTCTTTCTTACTGCATGAGAGAAAATAATCAGTACAAAGCAGAACTTGCCAAAATAAAAGGTGAACCGGAGAATGAACTTGATGCCAAGATAAGAAAACAAAGACAGAGAATGGAAGCAAAGCCGGGAGCCCTTGACAGAAAACTCGAGAATGAAATGAAGAGAATCGAGAGAGATGAAAGTGTTGCTCGGATGATTAATCAGACTGTTAAGTTTTGTGAAGATACTGTAGATGCGCTTAAGGAGACTCGTAAGAATAAAAATCCATCCAGCTCATACAAGGCTTATATGGATGTTATTAAAGAAGGAGAACAACTCAGCGCTGACAACACATCTGTCCTGCAGTTTAAAAAGTTCTTAAAGAAACTTAAGAAAGTTGCATATGATTATTCAGACGGCCATACAATGTTTGGAGATCCAAGCAGCACTGACGGACAAAAAAGAGTTGAGTGGGCGGATAAGGCTGTTAAATATGCAACTTCCACACTTAAAAATATTAATAAGGTTTCCAGATATATGGCGGACAGAGATGAGCCGATAGGAAAAGTAATTCAGGAAAGAAAAGACAAAGCAGAAAACCTTAAGAGTAAGGGGGCAGGTATTAACAACAATGAAGACCTGAATAAATCCACCGAAATTATTACAACTGTAACTAAGAAAACAATTAAAAAAGAAGAAAAGAAAGCAGTAATAAGAAAGTAAAGGGGAAGATAAGCCATGAAAGAAGTAAATGAAGAAGTAGTAGTTAATAATGGTGATATTAATGACATAGAAGCTCAGGCAGAAGAAATTCTTAAGAATCATCCAGGCCCAATTGAATTGAATAATATTACTGGTATTGGGCAGACTTTAATCGGAATAAGGGAAAACTATCCTGAATATGTGAATGAGATGATGACTCTCGGGTTGGAGTGGTCTTCGATTCTCAGTACCATAGGTGGGAATAAGAACCATAAATGTGGTGAGTCAGTTTTTCCTGGAACAGATACTGATTCTGTAATGATTTCTAATGCGGAAGATAAGAAATCCATTGCAGTATTATATGTTAAAACAAAGAAATTTGTTGATAAAATCAAGGCTAAATACCCTGATGCGAATTCTCCTTACAGAAAAATTATTGATATCTATGGCGAAGGCTTAGATTTACTTATGTCAAAAGAATATCAAAGCATAATGGAAATGGATACCATGTTAATACCAGGTATCAAATCAACTTTTCTTACTTTTCCAAATGATATGTTTTTTACAGGGGAAGTGGATGAAAAGGGGAATAAAAAGTATTCCAGTAATCCTGAAAGATTTGGGGCTTTGCTTAATAAGTACCCTTTTATTGAACAAATATCACATAGAGTCAATTTTGTAAATAAAGTTTATCTTCCTTACGTTAAGAAGAAAGAACGGGGAGAAGTAACAGAAAAAGAGGCTGAAGAATTTAGAATTCAGTATCTTGATTTTATTAATAAGCAAAAAGAATATTTTGAAACAATTAAATCAGCCAACCAGAATGATAAGGACTTTATTGATAATAGAACAGTTGATAAAACCGGAGCTAACCAGTTTATAGCAAACTGGGGAACCCGTTTTGGAAATATAACCATTCATGTAGCTGAAGACAATGCTAAAATACTTAATCGTGGCTGGTTACCAGAGGATGTATCCTTTTTTACTCAGTTAAAATTAATGAAGAAAAAACTGGAGTCCCAAAGTAAGCCTAATATCAAAAATATCCCTAAGGAGCAAATAGCTGAAGCAAAAAAAATACTGGCTGATATGGATGAGGCTTATACAAGGCTTACAACCAGGGAGGTGGTTTCTGCCGAAGAGAGAAAAGAACTTCTTGATAATATTACTCCTTTTGTAGACAGGTTCAATAATTGGTATAAAAAAATCAAAGTTGTACCACAACACAGAACGCTGGAAGATTATCCAATAAAGGGATTACTGGATAGAGCCAGGAAGCGTAAAGTGCTTCAATCCGAAATCAAATCTGTTGTAAGTGATGAAAGAATTTTAGAAAATAACAATGAAATTTTCAGAAAAGACAGAATAATCTATGGCTACATGAATGCCGCTACAATTGAGGATAAGATTAATTATATTGTTGATCTTCATAGTTATCTTCGAATATATAAAGAAAAAAAACCTCCGGTATTATTTGCTGAAGAACACACAGCTTATGATGCAATTGAAACTGACTTTTTGAATAAATATGTAACTAATGGTTCGCAAAAAACAAGACAGCTTGTCTTCAAGTTATTAGGACAGATCAATACTGCCAACAGTATTGAAATGAAAAATGAAATTGACAGGATATATAAGGAAAAACCGGAGCTTAAAGAAGAGGGCGAAATTGGCTTAAAAAAAGCATTGTACTTAACTAAAATGTCTACTAAGGCTGGAATAAGGTACGATGGGCTTAACAATTTAATGGGCATAGCCAGCAATGCCACCACCGATGGCAGGGCAGAAAGAGAAATAAACAGGATTGTTCGTATTACCCCTGAAACAACCATGGAAGAATTGGCCAGGATGCAGGGCTACTCCACAGATGAGGAAATAAATAAATTTCTAAACGAACATAAAGATAAACCGGCCAGAACTAAAAATGTTCTTGAAAGATATAAAGGATTATTTGATGATCCTGAGGATGTTCCTGATGATGATACTTGTATTGAAAACATCACCAATGGCGTATTAAGAGGTAGAAAGAATAAACTCCTGGTAGAGGGAGGAGAAAAGGAAAAGGCAAAGCATAATCTTACTCTGGAGGATAATAAGCTTGTTGATACAATATCCCTTCAGAAGAAACTCGAGACAAACTATGATAATTTCAAGGATTGGGTGGATACAGAAGGAAAGAATTATATTGATTCCCATAACTCAGCAGTGGAAAGGGAATTTACAAGTAATTTCTATAAAAACCACTTAAATCAGTATGAGAGATACAATTTAAGAAGTGAAGGTGCAAAGAAGAGAAAGGCAAAGAGTGTTGAAAAGGCTCATCCTGAATTTTTCAGAAGAGACGAAGATGGAAATTTCGCTAAGGCAGCAGTATCTGATGAAGAGAGACAAAATATCATCAGTGATTTTGAACTAAGGGAAACGAAATTATTAGAAAAGCAAAGCCTAAAGTATCGTAAGATGCTTCGCGTAGATGAGTTCAAAAACATTTATTCAAAAGTTTTTAATCCGCCAAGAGAATCATCCATTAGCAGTATATATGTTATCTGGGCAATGGGTAAGCATCCGGAAATTGACCTTAATGAAATTGTACAGATAGAAGAATATTCGGATATTGTTGAAGAATTCGTGAAGTTCTGTGAAGATAATCCGGTATGGAAGATGGATAATGCGAATGATTTCAAGAATAATATCCAGAACTGGGCGACAGCACTTAAAAACGGAACTGACCGTATTAAAGAACTGAAAATGCCGGATATTAATTATTCTGATAAGGATGAACTGGACGGCAATACAAGGATGCTTCTGTTTAAACTGCGAAGCCTGTCCATTGATTTCTCACAGGAAAAAGATAAAATCTTTACTTTTGGTGCAGGACTTGAGGGCAAAAGCATCGCCGAGGATTTCCTTGGAACAAAAGATTATCGTGATATGCTGGAGTTTTGGAATGGAATTCAGAATATAAGCATACCTTATGAATACGGATTTATTAACTCAGAACAATATGAGAGTGAGAATTCAACCGAACAACTGGCAAAGGAGATGTTCTTTACAGCCGTTTCAAGAGCATTTATGAAAATTGCATTCAAGGAAGCTCCGGGCAGAACCCTTAATAATATGCTTAAGTTCACCGGTGGAGAAAAGTATTACTTAATGCAGATTCTTAAAGATTTGCCGAATATGGCTCCTAATGGTGTCCTTGATGAAAAGTTTGCCAAACTTGTGCCTATCAGCCTTAAGGAAGTATTAAATTACCTTGAGGATAAGGATGTCGAGAAATTTGAAAATAAGGTAAAAAAATTATTTGATAAACTGCGTCCTCAGTATGAAATTGAGGGCATGAATGAAATGTGGATGACAGATATGTCTGCTTTTGCAAGCGGCATATCCTTCGGCAGTGCCAGAGATATTCTGATTAACAATATTGAAGATGCTGAAAGCGTTAAGAACTTCCTTAAATCAAAAGAAAGAATTACCGGAATAAGGAAAAGGGAAGATGGTATCGAGCCGGCAGCCTGGGTTGATCTTACCATGCGCGGCCTGTTTACTGAGAATTATGTTCAGGCAATGAACAGCGCAGGTGTTAAGAGAAGCGAAACTCTCCTTATTAATGGAAAGACGCCTTTGGAATTATGGGGAAATAAATATGCTGACCTTGATGAAGCAACAAGGGAAAGATGCCTGGAGGTTGAAACTTTAAGAGCCATTGCCATGGGCAAGAGTGAAATTAAGATTAAGACATTTGCCCTAAAGAATGGTCATTATGAACTTGATGGCAAGGCTATAACATGCTTCATTCCGGCTGAGAAACTTCAGGATATTAAGGTCAATTATGAGGTCTATAAAAAAGGTGCCGAAAAGATTAAGAATGAATTAATCAGCATTCAGAATACACTTTTATCAGGTCATTTTGAGAAAGATCTTGAAAAAGCCAAAGCGGAAATTGGTACTGTAGGCTCGGATTTATTCCAGAATATGGAGAAAACTCTTAATGAGGCCATAAGGATACTGGGTGATAAAAATGCCTCACTTGATATGATTGAGGAGAAACTTCAGTTATTCCAGAAGGCTGCGGCAACATATTATAAAGAACGTAAGAGCATCTTTGACAAGCGCACGCCTGAAGCTAAGACAAGACTTGACGTATCAGCCCTTAGCAAGGAAAGAATTCCTGACATTATTGCCACATATCAGGAACTTACACGTGGTATTAAATCCGACCTGATAATTAGCAACGAACATACATTTAAGGATGCGAAGATTTTCCACTATAATATGGCTTTGTCTGATAAGAAGTTTGAAGCCGGTGAATTACAGAAGATTTATCAGACGGATAAAATCACCGTCAATGACAATTTATCAAAGCATATTTTAGAAGATACAGAAGCAATTGCCCGTGAAAAGAGAATGTTTACTGAAATTCTTAAAAAAGGCGTTAAAGATCTTGGATTCGATTATTCAAAGATGCTTAAACTGGAAGACAGTAAGAGTCCTACAATTAATGAGTGGGCTATGAGTTACGTAGTAAAAAGCACTCTGGAGAAAATGCATAATGATGGAACTTCTACCATGTCGCTTATGAATATGCAGCAGAAGTTAAAGCAAAAAATCGATAATGGTTCCTTTGCAAGGGAAGTGGAGAGACTTTCAAAGAATTCAGTATTTAAGGCTACACTTAGAATCTATTCCAAAAAAGAAAAATATGAAAAATGGAAAGAAATTGAGGCTAAGTCAGAGTCGATTATTAAAGAAAACAAACAAAAACTGGATGAAACTACTGTAAATGGTGAGAAGTTTACAAATTATATCTTTAATGGTGATGTAAATCATGATGTTCCGCGTTTCGAAGACGCTATGGAGACCAGATATGACAGACTTGGCGAAATTGTATCAGCTCAACTGATTAATAATCCGGCATACAGATCTGTGGTTAATGCCATAGCATCTGGAAGAATGACCCTGCATGATGTTCAGTCAAGCGTAACTGAGTCACTAAAGAATAAGCGAGTAATTGATAAGTGGGTTGAAAGGGGTGTTTCCTTTAATGACATGCTTAAGAAATTTAATGATAAGGAATGTGAGAAGGTTGCCATTTCCGGAATAATTAATACAGTTAATAATAAGGCAGAAACCTTCCTTCCTGAAGAGAAAAAGATGAAACCAACTCAGGATATTGAAGGACCAAAGATTAGTGCACCTCAGGCACCACATGCATAAAAATTTGATAAAGATTTTTACAAATCGAGTAGGGAAACCTGCTCGATTTTGTTATATAATAAAAGTAGTTTTTTGTGAAAAGGAGAACATAATATGAGATATCCTAAACCTCTTGAAAATGGCGGAACAATCGGTTTTATCGCCCCATCTTTTGGCTGCGCCATTGAGCCTTATGAATCCAGATTTAAAAATGCAATTAAATTACTTGAAAATAAAGGATATAAAACATATTTAGGTCCGAACTGTTATGAAAATAATGGTATTGGTATAAGTAATACGCCTCAAAACTGTGCCGGGGAATTAAATGAAACCATGGTAAGAGATGACATTGATGCGGTGATTACCTGCGGCGGTGGAGAATTAATGTGTGAGGTAGTTCCATATATTGATTTTGAGGCTATAGCGAAAGCAAAGCCTAAATGGTATATGGGTTATTCCGATAATACCAATTATACTTTTCTTTCCGCGACATTAGCTGATACTGCGGCCATATACGGACCGTGCGCTCCTGCATTTGGCAGAGAGCCATGGCATGAATCGGTGGAAGACGCGCTGGGGTTACTAACCGGAACGTTTCGTTCTTCTCACGGTTATGAAACCTGGGAAAGTTTTGATGACTGCTCAGATAAGGATGATGAAGAACCGCTTAAACCTTATAATGCCAAAACCAAAACAGAATATAAATATTTTAATGCCTCCGGTAATCAGGCTTCTTTCAAGGGAAGATTATTAGGCGGCTGCATGGATATTCTTATTATTCACTGCGGAACCAAATATGACAGGGTTAAGGAATTTAATGAAAAATATAAAGAAGATGGTGTAATCTGGTTTTTTGAATGCTGCGACTTACCACCGCTTAGTATGAGAAGAGCCTTCTGGCAGTTACGCGAAGCTGGATGGCTCGACAATGCCAAAGGATTCTTAATTGGCAGACCGCTGCACTATGGGGAAGAACAGCTCGGAGTTAATCAGTACAACGCCGTTACAGATATACTTGGAGATATGAATCTTCCAATCATCATGGATCTTGATATAGGTCATCTTCCGCCTATGATGCCTCTTATTACGGGCGCCATGGCCAGTGTGAACGCGAAAGACAATAATATTACAATAGATTATGATTATGTATAATATTTGTTAATCTTTTGTTGCCCTTTGTATGTTAAAACATAAGTGCATGATGAAAATATATATAAAGGGAGAATGATTATGTCTAGAGGACTTTGTACAATAGAAAAAGATGATAACGAACTGGTAAAATACCTGCTTTCAGATAAAGAATTAGTGACAATGGGTTCAAAAGGAACAGTTAAAAATATCAGAAAGCAGACCGTTTTTAATGGCATGTCTCTGGATGACATGTTTGAGCATATGTTTAATGGAGGTGGGTTTACAAACAATCTTCAGAATAAGATGCTTATTACACTAATCTATGGATCTGCCGGAGAAAATCCTTATATGGATGATATGCTGGTGTCTTTCATTCAGGGAATATACAGACTTAAGCCTAAAAGCAGAGAAAATCAGAATAAAATGCTTAAGGTAATGGCAGAGAATATTGATGCTTATGCTCCTTACAGTGAGAAGTTAGGCGGCCTGGCCAGGTATGTGGATTACTGCATTGAGGCAAATAACAGATTCATGTCTAATGAAGGATTGCCAATTAAGGAAGAACAGATTCTTGATAAAGTAAGTAAGCAACGGCTTGATTTACAAATAACAAAAAGTTATAAGGAAGCCAGACAAATACTTACAAAGAAGGGCTGGGATTTAGCAAAGTATCCTGAAGATGAAGAATTATTAAGAACAGTATTTAATCTTGAAAGAGAAGGAACCAGGGCAGGTCATCAGATATATAAAAAATATGTTGAAACTGTTTTAAGCAGAACGATTCATAATGAAATCGACAGAGATAATGTATATAAAGATTTTCAACATTTCCTGCATGAGAATAATCTTCACAGGTATAAAAATGTAGAATCACTTGATAAGTTTATAGGTGCTGTGATATACAGTAGTAAAGAAGAAGTTGAAATGTGTCAGAGAAAAACTGCAGAAAAAAATCTTTCTAAGAACGTAAATAATGGCAGCAAAATCAGTGTAAAAGGAAGGGGCAGATAATGGCAATTATTTCGGCATATATGGTACCACATCCTCCAATGATTGTTCCGGCAGTTGGAAGAGGAAGCGAGAGTTCCATTGAAGAAACAACAAGAGCATATATTGAAGTGGCAAAGGATATTGCTGAGGTAAAACCGGATACAATTATTGTAACGGACCCTCATACGATTATGTATGCAGATTATAATCACATATCACCAGGGGACAGGGCTGAAGGAGACCTGTCCTCTTTTGGCGCTCCAAATATTAAATTTAAGGAGCAGTATGATAAAGAACTTGTAGACCTTATTGAGAAAAAGGCAGAGAAAGAAGAGGTATTTGCCGGCACTCTTGGAGAGAGAAATCCAAGACTTGACCATGGAATTATGGTGCCGCTTTATTTCATAAGGCAGTATTATAAAGGCGGAAAAATAGTTAGAGTTGGTCTTTCAGGATTGCATTATTATGATCATTATAAACTTGGAATGATAATTTCTGATGCAGTGACTACCCTTGGAAGAAGGGCAGTTGCAGTTGCAAGTGGTGACCTTTCACACAAGTTAAAAGATGACGGTCCTTATGGTTTTGATGAGAACGGTCCAAAATATGATGAGAAAATAATGGATGTTTTTAGAAGGGGAGCCCTGGGAGAACTTCTTAAATTTGATGAAAGTTTTTGTGATAAGGCTGCAGAATGTGGCCATAAATCATTTGTTATTATGGCAGGAATGCTGGATGGTCTAAGTGTTGAAACCAGGGTTTTATCTCATCAGGATGTAACTGGAGTAGGATATGGCATATGCATGTTACAGCCCCAGGGAACAGATGATTCAAGGCATTTTCTTGATGCTGATTTAAATAAAATAAAGAATGAGTTAAATGATAATTATAAAAAGAAAGATCCTTACGTTAATCTGGCAAGGGCTGCCATATATGAATATGTTCAAAATGGAAAGGAACTTGAGGTTCCGGATAATCTGCCCGGGGAGATGATAAGTAAAAGAGGCGGGACTTTTGTCAGCGTTCATAAGTTTGGTGATTTAAGGGGCTGCATCGGAACCATAGCTGCGACAAGAAAAAATCTTGCCAAAGAAATAATAGGTAATGCCATAAGCGCAGTATCAAATGATAACAGGTTTTCACCGGTTACAAAAAATGAACTCGACTATCTGGATATAAGTGTTGATGTACTTTCCGAGGCAGAAGACATTGATGATATGAGTATGCTGGATGTAAAGAAATATGGAGTAATAGTTACGTCAGGAAGCAAAAGAGGCCTCCTTTTGCCGGATCTGGAAGGAGTTGACAGTGTGGAAGAACAGGTAAGAATTGCAAGGAATAAGGCAGGCATTGGAAGCAATGAAAAAATAACTTTAAAAAGATTTGAAGTAATAAGACATTAGTGTTGCATATTTGTTGCACATTACATGATATTATGCATATATCAAAAGTCATAACAGTAAAAAGGAGAACAAAATTATGGGAGACTTAAACAAAAAATATTCTAAATTTGATTTCATTATTAAATTAAGAGACAACGGCTGGATTGCTAAAGATGAAGAGGTTCCTGCTTTTGAGGAACTTTATGATCTAATTGAAAAAAATGACAAACTTGATGCTCTCGATGCTCAGCTTATGGTTATGACTAAAAAGGATGGATGGAGTGAAAAGCAAAGAGTATCCATTTTAAATCAACTTGATAATACTATCATGCAATATGTTAAAGATGGTGTACTTAAAGAAGAAGATATTAAAGCATATAATAGCGCTAAAGATGGAATGACGAAGTATAAATCTACAGAACTTCTTCAGCGTAATGAGTTTTGGATAAAGGAAAGATCAAAAGTTATAGAGGCAGAAGATAACAGACTTAGAAAGAGTTATATTGCAAAGATTGAAAATAATAATAAGTCATTTGATGATAAATACGGAATGAATAAAGAGGCTTTCATTGAGAAAGCTAAGGCTAATGGATGGGTAATGCCAGCTGATTACATGGTTATGGAATACATGTATGTATTATGCAGGAACTCAGCTTATCCGGAAATGCTTGAATTATTTGATAAGGTACTGAATACATCTCTTAAATCCGTACAGGAAAGAAATAAGATGGCTGTAGAGATTTATAATGTTTCAAAGAAAATGGATAAATTGGTAAGAGGAAAAGACTTTACTACTTTGGAGAATCTTAAGTATAGATTAGATAGAGAAGCTAAAGAAAAGAAATATAATGAATGCCTTGAAAGTTATAAAAAAAATAAGCAGATTGATGAGAATCAGATAAAATATCAAAATGCACTTATTGCAAATGGATGGGATCAGGTTTCTGCCCATAAGCTTGGAACCGTATATTATAGACTTTCAAATGCATTATCCGAGTATAATATTCAGCCAGATGAGGCTATGGCTATTCTTACATCCAAAAAGATTGATAAGAATAATCCGGCTTCGGATATTTATCAGTTACTTGATAAATTTAGTGCAAAACTGAATGAAAATAAAAATGTTGAAAAATTTAAGCTTAAATTCTCAGAATCTGTCAAGAATATTAAAAAAGCATATAAAGAACAATATAGTAAAGAACAACTTAAGATTAAAAAAGAAGAATTTGATGCTGATAAAAAGGCGTTAAAAAATAATAAGCCAGTAAGTGATAAAAAGAAAGATGCAGAGGATATTCTAAATAACAAGAATACTGAAAATCTTGCTGAAAAAGCTATTAAGAAAGAAAAGATAGATGAAAAGAAAAAAATAGCAGATGAAAAGAAAGCAAAAATACAAGAAGAGGCTGGTATAGCATTTCCTCTTGTTAAGAAAAGCCAGTTAGTCAAAAATGCCAAAGATATGTATAACATGATAAAGAAGGTTGACTTCAATCTTTTTGGTAAGGGCTCTACACAGTTTAATGAAATGAGAGATGCTCTTAAAGAGTGGAAGGAATTTGCTGAGACCAATCTTTTCGAAGGGAACAATGGATATACTTCTTCAACAGATCTTGCAAAGTATCTTGATATGCAAAAGAAATGTCTTAATAAAGTAAGAACATATGTTGATTACAAGAAGGGACAGCTTCTTAACAATCCGGACAGAGTAAATGATGGAAAGAAACAGGCTCATGAACAGCCACGTGTTTCTGCAGCTCTCAGTGTGCTTGATACAATGGAACATACTTATGCATATGGAGAGTTCGCCCTCGTAGCTACCATGCAAAGTTCATGCATACCTCCTTTGCAGGAAGAGTTGAAAAAGGAGACAGAGAAAATAAAAAAAGGTAATTATATTACCGATGAAGAACTTGAGAAGATTACAGCGGATGCGAAAGGAAATGAAAAGGCACTTAATAAGAGTAAAGAAACTACTATAAAGAATAATTATTATCGCTCCGTTGGTAAAGTCGGTGACATACTGTATAAACTTAATGGTGATTCCTGGTCTTTAAAGCCTGACGAGACACATGAAAACTATGTTACCAGAACATCACAGCTTGGAGACATGGAAGTTTATGAAGATATGAATCTTCTGGATGCAACAATTATTCATGCAAAGAATCATCCGACAAGAAATCTTCTTAGACAGGCTCAGGCTATGTACAAAGGTGGTGAATATAATAATGTTCAGTATAAGGGTGGAGAGATGTTTACCTCCATTAAAGATATTAAAAAAATTGTAAAAGATACGGCTAAGAAAAATGGTCGTAAATATGTTGAGTTAGATGATATTAAGATGCCGGATGCCAAGGGTACTTCCGCAAATGTACATAATGAGGTGGCATCTTTAAGAGAAAACATGATTTCACAAACTCAGAAGGCAAAAGAGGAAGCAGAAAAACAGGCTGCAGCCAACAAGAAAGTAGTTAAAGCAGGCGGTGGAATGAAGAAGTAATAATAAGATTAAATATGCTGCTTGACATTTAAAAACATAAGTGTATAATAAGTTTCATAAATAAAATTTTGAATATTGATATGAAGCAATGGCGCTTCAAGCTTAGATTAAGCTTGGAGCGCCTTTTGTGTTATACGCATAAATGCAGCGGGTTTTAGCTGCGAGATGCAATGTTATACGGAGGAATTAAATTATGAGGGAGCAATTTGAAAAGATTGGAGAGAGAGGATTATATAATCCTTCATTTGAACATGACAATTGTGGTATAGGTGCAATTGTTGATATTAAGGGAAGACCGTCTCATAAGCTTGTAAGTGATGCACTTCACATTGTGGAGAATTTAGAGCACAGAGCAGGTAAAGATGGTGAAGGCAAAACCGGTGACGGCGTTGGTATCCTGACTCAGATTCCTCATAAGTTTATGGTGAAAGCCTGGAAGGAAGCAGGTATTGAACTTCCGGGAAGAAGACAATATGGTATCGGCGTATTTTTCTTTCCACAAAACGAACCAGAATTCAGACAGGCTAAGTCCATGTTTGATATTATAACTGCCAAAGCAGGTCTTAAACTTCTTGGCTGGAGAGAGGTTGATGTTGTTCCTGAAGTGCTTGGAAGCAAAGCCTTAGAGTGCATGCCTAAAATCTATCAGGTAGCAATAGAGCGTCCCCAAAGCGCTAAAACAGATCTTGATTTTGAACGTATGCTTTATATCGTAAGAAGAGAGTTTGAGCAAAGTAATGTTAATACATATATTCCATCACTTTCATGCAGAACAATAGTATATAAGGGTATGTTCCTTGTAGGACAGCTTCGTCTGTTCTTTAAGGATCTGGAAGATGAGGCTTACGAATCAGCCATCGCAATGGTGCATTCAAGATTTTCAACCAATACAACTCCAAGCTGGAGAAGAGCACATCCTAACAGATTAATGGTACATAATGGTGAGATTAATACCATTAAGGGTAACGCTGACAAAATGCTCGCCAGGGAAGAAACCATGAAGTCAGGTGTATTCTCAGATGAGGATATGACCAAGGTACTTCCGGTTATTTCACAAAGCGGTTCCGATTCTGCAATGCTGGATAATACCCTTGAGTTCTTAATGATGAGCGGTATGGATTTACCACTGGCTGCAATGATAGCAATTCCTGAACCATGGGCCAACAACGAAACCCTGACACAGGAAGAAAGAGATTTCTATCAGTACTACGCAACCATGATGGAGCCATGGGACGGTCCTGCATCAATCCTGTTTTCAGACGGTGATGTGATGGGTGCAATCCTTGACAGAAACGGCCTCAGACCATCGAGATATTATATTACAGATGACGACAGACTGATTCTTTCTTCAGAAGTAGGTGTGCTTCCTATCCCGGAGAATCACATCCTTAAGAAAGAGCGTCTTCATCCGGGCAAGATGATCCTTATCGACACCGTGAAGGGCGTTATCTATGATGATGAAGAGATTAAGCAAAAATACGCCTTAAAGGAGCCATATGGTGAGTGGATTGACAGCAACATGCTTCACTTAAAAGACATTAAGGCTCCAAACCATAAGGTTGAAAAATATTCTAACGAAAACAGAAAGCGACTTCAAAAGGCTTTCGGTTATACATATGAGAATTACAGAGAGAGCATCAGAAACATGGCGCTTAATGGAGTTGAACCAATTGGTGCCATGGGTATCGATACTCCAATTGCAGTACTTTCAAAAGAATACCAGCCGCTGTTCTATTATTTTAAACAGTTGTTTGCGCAGGTTACCAATCCGCCTATCGATGCAGAAAGAGAAAAAATCGTCACTTCAGGTGCTGTATATGTTGGTAAGAACGGTAATCTTTTAGAGGAGAAGGCTGAGAACTGTCATGTACTCAAAATTCAGAATCCAATTCTTTCCGACCTTGATCTTATGAAGATTGCAAACATGAAGAAAGATGGATTTAAGGTAGAGAAAGTATCCATACTGTTTTATAAGAATACTCCGATGAAGAGAGCACTTAAACATCTTTTCGTTGAAGTTGACAAAGCATATAAAAACGGATGCAGCATCCTGATTCTTTCAGACAGAGGTGTGGATGAAAACCATGTGGCGATTCCATCACTCCTGGCTGTGGCAGCAGTACACAACCATCTGGTAGAAACCAAAAAGTGTACAGCAATGTCACTTATCCTTGAGTCTGGTGAACCTAGAGAGGTACATCATTTTGCAACTCTTCTTGGTTTCGGTGCATCAGCAGTTAACCCTTATCTTGCACATGCAACAATAGAAGAACTTATTGAAGAAGGACTGCTTGATAAGGATTATCATGCAGCAGTTGAAGACTATGATAACGCAATTCATACAGGTATTATCAAGATTGCATCAAAGATGGGTATCTCAACAATACGTTCATATCAGGGCAGTAAAATCTTCGAAGCCATCGGTATATCTGAAAGCGTAATTAATGATTACTTCCCGGGTACAGTAAGCCGCATCGGTGGTATCACACTTGAAGATATAGGTAAGGCTGTAGAGAAGCAGCACGGCAGGGCTTTTGACCCACTGGGACTTAATACCAATCTTGAACTCTCAGCAATGGGAAGACATAAGGCGAGAAGTCAGGGCGAGGATCACAGATATAATCCTGCAACCATCCATATGCTTCAGTATGCAACAAGGGAAGGCAACTATGAAAAGTTCAAAGAGTATACAAAGATGGTTGATGCTGAAGAAACAGGATATTTAAGAAGCCTTCTTGATTTTAATTATCCAAAGGAAGGCATCGATATAAGTGAAGTTGAAAGCGCAGAATCGATTGTGCAAAGATTCAAAACAGGCGCAATGTCTTATGGCTCAATCTCAGAGGAAGCTCATGAGACACTGGCAATAGCAATGAATCACTTAAAGGGTAAATCCAACAGTGGTGAAGGCGGTGAAAGTGATGAGAGAATCGCATCTGCAGGAACTGATAATGACAGAAGTTCTGCAATAAAGCAGGTAGCCAGCGGTCGTTTCGGCGTAACAAGTAAATATCTTATAAGTGCAAGGGAAATTCAGATTAAGATGGCCCAGGGTGCAAAGCCGGGTGAAGGCGGACATTTGCCTGGCAAGAAGGTTTATCCGTGGGTTGCCAAAACAAGACATTCAACACCGGGTGTAAGTCTGATTTCACCACCACCTCATCATGATATATATTCAATCGAGGATTTGGCACAGTTAATATATGACCTTAAGAATGCAAATAAAAATGCAAGAATATCAGTTAAGCTTGTTTCCGAAGCAGGCGTAGGTACTGTTGCGGCAGGTGTTGCCAAGGCAGGTGCTCAGGTAGTACTTATCTCAGGTTATGACGGAGGTACAGGTGCTGCTCCACTTAGTTCCATTCACAATGCAGGTCTTCCTTGGGAACTTGGTCTTGCAGAAACACATCAGACCTTGATTGCCAACGGACTTCGTAACAAGGTTGTTATTGAAACAGATGGTAAGTTGATGAGCGGACGTGATGTTGCCATAGCGGCAATTCTCGGTGCTGAGGAATTTGGTTTTGCAACAGCTCCCTTGGTAACAATGGGATGCGTAATGATGAGAGTATGCCATCAGGATACATGTCCTATGGGCATCGCTACTCAGAATCCTGAACTTCGTAAACGCTTCCAGGGCAAGCCTGAGTATGTTGAGAATTTCATGATGTTTATAGCGGAAGAACTTCGTGAATATATGGCTAAACTTGGCGTTAAATCAGTATCAGAACTGGTAGGCCGTACAGACCTTCTTAAGGAGAAGAAAGGCACATATGGAAAAGCAAAATTAGACCTTTCAAGAATTCTTCTTGATATGTCAGATACTGATACTTCCATGAAGGTATTTAATCCTGAAGCCGTATATGATTTTGAACTTCAAAATACAATTGATGAAGTTAAACTTCTGACCAGTAAGGATATCAAAAAAGCCATTAAGGATGAGAAGTCCTGCGAAGTGGCAGTTGAAGTTAATAATATAAACAGAACCTTTGGTACACTTCTTGGTGCTGAGATTACAAGGCAGCATCCTGAAGGAATGAAGGAGGATACAATTACAATTAAAGCCACGGGTGCCGGTGGACAAAGCTTCGGTGCTTTTATTCCAAAGGGACTTACCATTGATCTTGTGGGTGATTCCAATGACTACTTCGGCAAAGGTCTGTCAGGTGGTAAGTTATATGTTCATGCTCCGTCTGAAGCGCTTTACGATCCGTCAGAGAATATCATTATCGGTAACGTTGCTCTTTACGGTGCGACCTCAGGTGAAGCATATATAGCAGGTATGGCAGGCGAAAGATTCTGCGTACGTAACTCCGGTGCAACAGCCGTTGTTGAAGGCGTAGGCGAGCACGGATGCGAATATATGACAGGCGGATGCGCTGTTGTTCTTGGACCTACTGGCAAAAACTTCGCCGCGGGCATGAGTGGTGGTATAGCCTATGTTCTTGATGAAGAGAACAAGCTCTATCGTAACCTGAATAAGCAACTTGTGAATATGGAAGCCGTGGATAATGAGAATGACAAGGAAAAACTTAAGAGTATAATCACAAAGCATTATGAGCATACAGGCTCAAAGAAGGCAAAGAAAATCCTTGAAGAGTTTGATTGCTATGTAATTCATTTCAAGAAGATTATACCAAGAGATTACAAGAAGATTATGGGTGCAATTGCCAAACATGAAGCAGAAGGCAAATCCAGAGAAGACGCACAGATAGCAGCTTTCAAAGAAGTTATATCTTAGGGAGGAAGACAATGGGAAAAGCAACAGGTTTTATGGAATATGAACGTAAAGACGGTCCGGTTGTTCCTGAGAAGGACCGTGTACAAAACTTTAAAGAATTTCATCAAAGTCTTCCGAAGGAAGAACAACAAAAACAGGCTTCGAGATGTATGGAGTGCGGTGTACCTTTCTGTCAGGCCGGATGTATGATATCCGGAATGATGTCAGGCTGCCCGCTTCATAATCTTGTTCCTGAAGTAAATGATCTGGTATATAACGGACTTTATGAGCAGGCTTATGAAAGATTATCAATTACTCACTCTTTCCCTGAATTTACATCAAGGGTATGTCCTGCACTTTGCGAGGCAGCCTGTACCTGCGGCTTACATGCAGGTCCTGTTTCCACTAAAGAAAATGAGAAAGCAGTTATTGAATATGCTTTTGAAAATGGTCTTGTAAAAGAACCGGCTCCGACCGTCAGAACAGGTAAGAAAGTTGCTGTTATAGGAAGCGGTCCTTCAGGACTTGCGACAGCGCAGCTTCTTAACAGAAGAGGACATGAAGTTACAGTATATGAAAGAAGCGATCGCGTAGGCGGACTTCTTCGCTACGGCATTCCTAACATGAAACTTGATAAGTCTGTGATAGACAGAAGAGTTAAACTGATGGAAGAGGCAGGAGTTAAGTTTATCTGTAATGCCAATGTCGGAATGAAGGAAGGTGAAGGCGCAGTAGATGTAAAGGATTTAAAGAAAGAGTATGACGCAGTTGTACTTTGCTGCGGCGCATCAAACCCGCGTAATATTGAGGCTCCGGGCAGAGATGCCAACGGTATATATTTCGCAGTTGATTTCTTAAAAGAGGTTACAAAGAGACTTTTGGACGGTGATTTTGTCAAAGTGCCTTATGAACTTGCGAAGGATAAAAATGTGGTTGTAATCGGCGGTGGTGATACAGGTAATGACTGCGTGGGCAGCTGTATTAGACTTGGTGCCAAGAGTGTTACACAGCTTGAAATGATGCCTAAACCGTCTGAGACCAGACTTCCATCCAACCCATGGCCGGAGTGGCCTCGTATTCTTAAAACAGATTACGGTCAGGAAGAAGCCATCTGGAAATTCGGGGAAGATCCGAGAATATATCAGACTACCGTTAAGGAATTTAAGAAAGATAAAAATGGCAATTTAAAGGAAGTGGTAATCGTTTCACTGGAGTCTAAAAAAGACGAGAAGACCGGGCGTATAATGATGGTTCCGGTTGATGGAACTGAAAAGACCATTAAGGCTGAACTTGTGCTTATTGCGGCAGGCTTCCTTGGAAGTGAAAAATATGTGACGGATGCTTTTGGTGTGGAAACAGACGGAAGAACAAATGTCAAAACTACCGCCGGCAAACATCAAAGCAGCGTTAAAGGTATATTTGCAGCAGGCGATGTGCATATCGGTCAGTCTCTGGTTGTAAGAGCCATAGCAGAGGGCAGAAATGCGGCAGCAGAAGTTGATGAGTATCTGATGGGTTATACGAATCTTTGATAACAATGATAATTTAACAAACACTTTGGGTATGTTATAATTATTCCGAAGTGTTTGTTTTTGCATATTTGATTAGGGGCTAAAGAATAAAAGGAGTAGATTATGAATTACGAATTGGAAGAGGTTATGAAATATATCGAAGAGGAAGATGCGAAATTTATTCGTCTTGCTTTTCGTGATGCTTACGGAATACAGAAGAACGTATCAGTTATGCCGGGAGAATTATCCAAGGCCTTCAGTGAAGGAATAGCAATCAATGCCAGAGTCATTAAGGGATTTGAGAACTGTCCTTACGGTTTACTTTATTTAAAACCTGACTCATCCACACTTACCGTGCTTCCATGGAGACCTGACAGAGGTAAGGTTCTTCGTATGTTCTGCGACCTTTATACACCTGAAGGTGAGCCATATATTCTTGATACCAGAACGATACTTAAAAAGGCAATAGAGGATGCTGACAAGGCAGGTATTGAATTCAGATTCGGTTCTGAAACTGAGTTCTATATTTTCAAGAAAGATGAAAATGGTAATCCGACCAAAGAGCCTTATGATGAAGCAGGCTATCTTGATATCGCACCGCTTGACCGCTGCGAGAATATTCGTCGTGAGATTACTCTTACCATTGAGAGAATGGGACTTACACCGGAGCGTTCACATCATGAAAGAGGACCTGGACAGAATGAGATTGATTTCCATTTCGGAAATCCTTTAAAGGCTGCGGATCAGGAAATTACCTTCAAGATGGTTGTAAGTACAATCGCAGACCGTAATGGTCTGGTGGCTGATTTTTCCCCAATGCCTCTTTCAGATAAACCGGGTAACGGATATCACATTAATATTTATGCCAAGAACGATGAAGGGGAAGATGTCGTAAGATATGCAGCAGCAGGTATTATGCAGCGTATTCGTGAGATGACATTATTCTTAAATCCAACAGATGCATCTTATATACGTTTCGGCAACAGCTCCGCGCCTGACAGAGTATCATGGTCAAGTGACGGTGATGCAGAGCTTATGTATGTTGAGGAATATATGGGAAGGGTAAGAGCAGAACTTCGTTCTCCTGATGCTTCCAGTAACCCATATCTTATCTATGCACTTTTAATCTATGCAGGCCTTGAAGGTATTGCCAATAAGCAGACCCTGCCTGAAATTATGAAAGAAGGTGCAATGCTTCCTTCAAGCAAAAAAGAGGCAATTAAGTTTGCCAATGAAAGTGATTTTATCAAGAAATATTTACCAGAAGATTTGATTAAAGTTTATTCCATGTAAGGATTGGATTATTTAGTTTATGCCGCAAAAAGAGAAACGCGTTAATTCCATATTGATTGTTTCGGCTTCCGAACAGTTTGATACCCAGGTTAACAGCGCAATGCCTGACGGGGGTTTTATTGCTGTTGATAAAAGAAGAACCGCAACTTTGGCAAGACGTGCAGTGCTTGATAAAAAGTATGACATAGTTATTATCAACGCGCCACTTACAGATGAGATGGGTTATGATCTTGCGCTTGATATTTGCGAAGAATATAACACATCCGTAATCATTGCAACTCCGCCGGAACTCTTTGATGCGATAACGGACTACGTTGCAGATGCGGGCGTAATGGTTATCCTTAAACCTTTCCAGAAATATACATTTACACTGGCTGTAAAATACTTAATCGGTATTCAGGAACGCTTCGCAAGATATGAAGAGAAGATAGCCAAGACGGAAGAGAAATTAGAAGAAGTCAAACTTGTCAGTCAGGCTAAAATAATCCTTATGGAGAAAAAACACATATCAGAAAAAGAGGCTCACCGTCTTATTGGCAAAGAAGCCATGGACCACAGTGTAAGCCGCAAAATGGTCGCCAAGAGCATAATTGACAGCCTTGGATAAATGTTGTTTTAACCACATTTTTAAAAACAGAAAAATTTTTTTAAAAAATATATTGACAAAGAAAAACGAAAGTAGTATTTTAATTCTTGTAAAGGCAAAGGCGTCTTTGAGTGATAGGCTCAAAGGCGTTTTCTTGTTTTAAGGGAATAATCTTACAAGGATTATTTTTATAAGTTGAATATTTTATTTTTGAAAAGGCACTGGCGTCTTTTGTGGGTAATAGTATATCCATGAAAGGCGCTTTTTCTTTTTTGAAAATTGAATAGATAGAATAATTATTCACAACAAATTAAAAAGAAAAGGAGAAAAAAAGATGAACACAGTGAAAGATTATTTCGGATGTAATGTATTTGATGACAGAGAGATGAAGGCTAATCTTCCGGCGAATGTGTACCAATCTTTGAAGAAAACCATAGATGAGGGTGCTACGCTGGATGTGAGCGTAGCCAATTATGTTGCAGAAGCAATGAAGGAATGGGCTCTAAAAAAAGGAGCAACACATTACACACATTGGTTCCAACCTCTTACAGGTATTACCGCAGAGAAGCATGACAGCTTCATTACTCCATCGCCGGACGGCGGCGTAATTATGGAGTTCTCAGGTAAGGAACTTATTAAGGGTGAACCTGATGCTTCTTCATTCCCATCAGGCGGAATCAGAGCAACATTCGAGGCAAGAGGATATACAACATGGGATCCAACCTCATATGCATTCATTAAGGGCAAAACACTTTGCATACCTACAGCATTCTGTGCATACGGCGGACAAGCACTTGATAAGAAGACACCTCTTCTTCGTTCAATGGAAGCTCTTAGCACACAATCACTTAGAATATTGAGACTCTTCGGAAATGACACAGCAAAGAGAGTTACATCATCTGTAGGACCTGAGCAGGAATACTTCTTAGTACCGAAGGAAATGTTTGATCAAAGACTTGACTTAAGAATGAGCGGCAGAACATTATTCGGTGCCAAATCTCCAAAAGGACAGGAGATGGATGACCACTACTTTGGTGTCATTAAGCCAAGAGTACAAGCTTATATGGAAGAACTTAATGACGAACTTTGGAAGCTTGGTATTCTTGCTAAAACAGAACATAACGAGGTTGCCCCATCACAGCATGAACTTGCTCCTATATACACAACTACAAACGTTGGAACAGACCACAACCAGTTGACAATGGAGATAATGCAAAAAGTTGCCCTTAAGCATGGTCTTGTATGCTTACTGCATGAAAAACCATTCGCAGGTGTTAACGGAAGCGGTAAGCATAACAACTGGTCAATCTCAACAGATGAAGGACAAAACTTACTTTCACCTGGAGCAACACCATATGAAAATGCACAATTCTTATTATTCTTATGTGCAGTAATCAAAGCTGTTGATGATTATCAGGATCTTCTGAGACTTTCAGTTGCAACAGCAGGAAACGATCACAGACTTGGTGCTAACGAGGCACCTCCTGCAGTAATTTCAATGTTCCTTGGTGATGAACTCAATGCAGTTCTTGAAGCCATTGAAGAGGATAAGCCATATGCAGGAACAGAAAAGACACAAATGAAACTTGGAGTTGATGTTCTTCCTAAGTTTAACAGAGATACAACAGACAGAAACAGAACATCACCATTCGCATTTACAGGTAACAAGTTTGAGTTCAGAATGCTTGGTTCATCCAACTCAATTGCCTGCGCCAACATAATGCTTAACTCAGCAGTTGCTGAATCACTTAAGATTTATGCAGACCGTCTTGAAGGAGCATCTGATTTCGAAAGTGCACTTCATGAGATGATTAAGAAGACTATTAAAGATCATAAGAGAATCATCTTCAACGGTAACGGATATGATGATGCCTGGATTGAAGAAGCAACAAAGGTTAGAGGACTTTCAAACTATCGTACAACAGCAGATTGTATGCCTCACTTACTTGATGAGAAGAATGTTCAAATGCTTACTTCCCATAAGGTATTTACAAAACAGGAACTTGAATCCTAAGACACAAATTATTCCGGCTATCGAGAACTATGCCGGCGATGTAGCCAGGAAAGCAGTTACAAAGAAACAACTTGATTCATCAATTGCATGCTCTTATGAAGCATCACTTGTAACCAGGTTATCAGCTCTTGCTGACAGTGCATATGCAAGAACAGGTGAACTTGAACAGGTAGTTGCAGGACTTGATGATGCAAAAGACATCATCGAAGAGTCAGCAATGATCAGAGATAAAGTACTTCCAGCAATGGAAAGCTTAAGAGCAGCATGTGACGAGGCTGAGACAATGACAGAAAAGAGTTACTGGCCATTCCCAACATACTCAGATCTGTTGTTTGGAGTATAACAACAGCCTCCGGAAAGGAGAAAATATATGGAAGCAACAGCAATTAAAGAATTAATAGATTCGACTGTATCCACCGATGTATTCGCGGTCTGGTTCTTAATCGGAGCCGCACTGGTATTCTGGATGCAGGCAGGTTTCGCAATGGTGGAGGCAGGCTTCACCAGAGCGAAGAACACAGGTAACATTATTATGAAGAACCTTATGGACTTCTGTATCGGTACCGTAGTGTTCATAATTATAGGTTTTGGTTTACTGATGGGCGAAGATTTATTCGGATTCATCGGAAAACCGGGATTCGATTTATTTACATCATATGAGGGATTTGATTTTTCAAGTTTCGTATTTAACTTAGTATTCTGCGCAACAACCGCAACAATCGTTTCCGGTGCCATGGCAGAGAGAACCAAATTCTTATCATACTGTGTATATTCAGCAGTTATATCAGCACTTATCTACCCAATTGAAGCACACTGGATCTGGGGCGGCGGCTGGCTTGCTCAGATGGGATTCCATGATTTTGCAGGTTCATGTGCAATTCACATGGTAGGTGGTATTTCAGCATTAATCGGTGCCAAAATCCTCGGCGCCAGAATTGGTAAATTCAACAAAGATGAAAACGGTAAGGTTGTTAAGGTTAACGCCTTCCCTGGCCACAACATTGCAATCGGTGCACTTGGTGTATTCATTCTCTGGTTTGGCTGGTACGGATTCAACGGCGCAGCAGCAACATCACTGCCACAGCTTGGTTCTATCTTCCTTACAACAACAATCGCTCCTGCAGTTGCAACTGTAGTATGTATGATTTTCACATGGGTAAAATATAAAAAGCCTGATGTTTCAATGTGCCTGAACGCATCTTTGGCAGGTCTTGTAGCAATCACAGCTCCTTGTGATGTAACAGATGCAGCCGGCGCTATATGCATCGGTGCAGTGGCAGGTTTACTTGTAGTATTCGGTGTATGGTTACTTGATTATGTACTTAGAATTGATGATCCTGTCGGTGCAGTTGCAGTTCACTGTATGAACGGTATCTGGGGTACAATCGCAGTTGGTTTATTCGCAACTCCTTCAGCTCCAGATTATGCAATCGCTGATGCAAACGGCGTACAGATGGCAGGTTTGTTCTACGGCGGCGGATTCAAATTACTTGGTATCCAGTTACTTGGATTTGCATCTGTAGCATGCTGGACAGTAGTAACAATGATAGTTGTATTCTACTTAATTAAAGCTATCTTCGGACTCAGAGTTTCAAAGGAAGAAGAAATCACAGGTTTGGATGCAACAGAACATGGTCTTCCATCAGCTTATGCAGGATTTGCAATGCTTCCTGATTACATCATTGATGATGAGAAGGTTGCAGCAGTATCCGGTGACGTTCCTGAAGCAGAAGCAATCCCTGTTAAGAGAGAGCCTGCATTCACAGAGGATGGACATAAGTATACAAAGGTTGAAATCATTTGTAAGGAAGCAAGATTTGAAGCACTTAAGGGTGCAATGATGGATCTTGGTATTACAGGTATGACAGTATCTCACGTTTTAGGATGTGGTGTACAGAAAGGTAAACCTGAGTACTACAGAGGCGTACAGATTGAAGCTAATCTGTTACCTAAGATCCAGGTTGACATTGTAGTCAGCAAGGTTCCTGTAAGATCAGTTATTGAAACAGCCAAGAAAGTTCTTTATACCGGACATATCGGCGATGGTAAAATCTTCGTTTACGATGTTGAAAATGTTGTAAAGGTAAGAACCGGTGAAGAAGGCTTCGATGCTCTTCAGGATGTAGAATAATTAAAGGTTAAATATTTAAATATTAAGCTTCGGCTCTGGTGGACAATTTCCACCGGGGCCGGAGATTTAATGTTTTATGTAAGGGAAAATAAAAAGGAAATGAGGAAAGAACAATGTGTTCCATAATGACTTACTGCAAAAAAGGTGCAGATATGAAATTGTTCGAAGACGGCTTTAAGGAAACCGTTTCAAGAGGACCTGATGACAGCCGTATTATAGAACTTGAAGACGGTATCATGGGCTTCCATCGTCTTGCAATTATGGGCCTTCATCCGGAAGGAATGCAACCATTTGAATATGAAGGTGACTATGTTGTCTGCAACGGAGAAATATATGGATTTGATGCAATAAAAAAACATTTGATTGAAGATGGCTATAAATTTCAAAGCGACTCCGACTGCGAGATTTTACTTCCAATGTATAAAGACTATGGTGTATCCATGTTTGAAATGCTTGATGCAGAATATGCCTGTGTTATATATGACGGAGATACACATGAATTTATAGCAGCAAGAGACCCTATCGGAATCAGACCGTTATACTACGGGTATGATAAAGATGGGGCAATTGTATTTGCTTCAGAACCTAAAAACCTTGTTAAAATCTGCGACAAAATCATGCCCTTCCCTCCGGGACATTATTATATGGGTGGAGAGTTCATATGTTATACGGATGTTACAAAGGTTGATGAAGTTTCAAAAGATGATTTGGAAACTGTATGTGCCAATATTAAAGATCTGCTTGTAAAAGGTGTTGAGAAAAGACTGGTTGCTGATGCAAAAGTTGGTTTCTTACTTTCAGGTGGACTTGATTCTTCACTTGTCTGTGCAATCGCAGCAAAGAAAAGTGATGTTCCGATTAAAACTTTTGCAATCGGTATGACTGAAGATGCAATCGATCTTAAATATGCAAAACAGGTTGCGGATTATATTGGAAGTGAGCATACGGAAATCTATATGACTCCTGAAGAGGTTATATCATCTCTTAGAGATGTAATTAAACTTCTTGGTACTTTTGATATAACAACAATTCGCGCAAGTATGGGTATGTATTTATTATGCAAGGGCATACATGAACAGACAGATATCAGAGTACTTTTAACCGGTGAAATCTCGGATGAATTATTCGGATATAAGTATACTGATTTCGCTCCATCTGCTGAGGCTTTCCAGGAAGAATCAGTTAAGAGAGTACACGAACTTCATATGTATGATGTCTTAAGAGCAGACCGCTGTATATCAGTAAACTCACTTGAAGCAAGGGTACCTTTCGGTGATCTCGCATTTGTTGAATACGTAATGAGTATCGATCCGGAACTTAAACTTAATAAATATGGAAAAGGTAAATATCTGCTTCGTCATGCTTTTGAAGACGGAGATTATCTGCCGGAAGGAATTCTCTGGAGAGAAAAGGCAGCATTCTCTGATGCTGTTGGACATTCTATGGTAGATTACCTTAAAGAGTATGCTGAAAAACAGTATGGTGATGACTGGGAAGAAAAAGCATCCAGTTATACACATGCTACTCCGTTTACCAAAGAATCACTTTTATACCGTGAGATTTTTGAGGAATATTATCCGGGTCAGGGAGATATGATTAAGGACTTCTGGATGCCTAACAAGAGTTGGGAAGGCTGCAATGTAAACGACCCTTCAGCGCGTGTATTATCAAACTACGGTGATAGTGGAAAATAGGATTAAGCAGGGATGTTTTATTGTTGACAAGAGTAGATGATAAGAGTATTATAATCTATGTAAATAAAGTGTTTTAAAGGCAATGGCGTCTTTGATACCCTGGTATCAAAGACGCCATTTTTTTGTTTTGAGGGATTATTTTTAGTATTTTTAGGAGGCTTTATGACCAAGTATATTTTTGTGACAGGTGGAGTTGTTTCGGGACTTGGAAAAGGTATTACTGCCGCTTCTTTAGGACGTTTATTAAAAATGAGAGGACTTAAGGTTGCAGCCCAGAAACTGGATCCGTATATTAACGTTGATCCGGGAACAATGAGCCCTTTTCAGCATGGTGAAGTATATGTAACAGAAGATGGCGCAGAGACAGATCTTGACCTGGGTCATTATGAAAGATTTATAGATGAGGATCTTAATAAATATTCCAACCTTACAACAGGCAAGGTTTACTGGAATGTTCTTAATAAAGAAAGAAGAGGAGAATATCTTGGCTCAACAGTTCAGGTTATTCCTCATATCACAAATGAGATTAAGGAATTTGTTTACCGTGTAGGTAAGACGACTGAAGCAGATGTGGTTATTACGGAAATCGGCGGTACAATCGGTGATATCGAATCACAGCCATTCTTAGAAGCAGTAAGACAGATTTCACTCGAAGTTGGCAGAGAGAATTCTCTTTTTATTCATGTAACATTAGTTCCATTTCTTCATGGTAGTGATGAGCATAAATCAAAACCAACCCAGCACTCCGTTAAGGAATTACAGGGTATGGGTATTAATCCTAATATTATCGTGCTTCGATGCGATGAACCTTTGGAGGAGTCGATTTTTAAGAAGATATCTCTGTTTTGTAATGTTAAAGAAGACTGCGTTATCGAAAATATTACTCTTCCTGTATTATATGAAGCACCTCTTATGCTGGAACGTTCACATTTCTCCGAGGTTGTCTGCAGGGAATTAGGTCTTGATGCAAGCAGGCCTGACTTGAGCGAATGGGAAAATATGGTTGAGAGAATCAAAGGCAGTACAGACAATGTGAACATTGGTCTTGTTGGTAAATATGTAGAACTTCATGATGCATATTTATCAGTTGCAGAAGCTTTAAGACATGCCGGATATGCCATTAATGCCCACGTTGATATCACATGGATTGATTCTGAAGAAATCAAGCCTGAAAATGTGGATGAGAAACTTGGTAATCTTCAGGGAATTATCGTACCGGGAGGCTTCGGCAGCAGAGGAATAGAGGGTATGATACTCTCAGCCAAATATGCAAGAGAACATGATATTCCATACTTTGGAATCTGTCTTGGAATGCAGATTGCGGTTATTGAATATGCAAGAAATGTGGCAGGAATAAAGAATGCTGACTCGGGAGAATTTGATGAACTTTGTCCTGATAAGGTAATAGATTTTATGCCGGGACAAAGCGATACCATAGATAAGGGCGGAACTTTAAGACTGGGTGCTTATCCTTGTGTTATTACTCCTGGTACCACAATGGAAAGATGTTATCAGAAAACTGAAATAAGTGAAAGACACAGACACAGATATGAATTTAATAATGATTATAAAGAAGCATTAACAAATGCGGGACTTACAATTGGCGGTTTATCACCGGATGGAAATCTTGTTGAAACAGTTGAGATAACATCAAGACCATTTTATGTGGGAGTTCAGTATCATCCTGAATTCAAATCAAGACCTAATAAACCTCATCCTTTGTTTGTTGGATTTGTTAAAGCATCTTTAGAACGTAAATAGTAGGAAAGACAGGTTGAAATTATGAGTATACATGAAGAATGTGGTGTGTTTGGAGCATACTCCCAAAGTGAGACTGATGTGGCAAATCTTTGCTATTATGGCATGTTTGCCCTTCAGCACAGGGGGCAGGAAAGCTGCGGTATTGTTGTCAATGATGATGGATTATTCGTCTCTCATAAAGACCTTGGACTGGTAAGTGAAGTCTTCGATGGAGAGACCTTAAGCAAAATGCCGAAAGGAACCATGGCAGTTGCTCACACCAGATATGGCACTACAGGTGCAAGAAGCAGAAGTAACTGCCAGCCTGTGGAAGTTAATCATCAAAAAGGCAGAATGGCTCTTGCTCATAATGGCAACTTGTCCAACGCCTACGAACTTAGAAATACACTGGAATTATCAGGAGCAATTTTTCATACTACAAGTGATACTGAAATAATTGCTTACATTATAACAAGAGAAAGGCTCATTACAGGGAGTATAGAAGATGCCTTAAGTAAGGCTATGTACTCGCTTGATGGTGCTTATTCTCTTATTCTTATGTCTGCACAAAAATTAATCTGTGCCAGGGATCCACACGGTTTCAGACCACTTTGCTATGGTCAGAAAGAAGATGGTACATATATTGTTGCATCTGAGAGTTGCGCTCTTAGTGCTGTTGGTGCTAAACTTATCCGGGATGTAGAACCGGGTGAGATAATTGTATTTAGTAAAAACGGTGTTGAATCCAAGACTGAGCACTGTAACAGGATGCCAAAGAAACTGTGTATTTTTGAATATATTTATTTTGCAAGACACGATTCCGTTATAGATAAGGTATGTGTTCACACTGCAAGAATGAATGCAGGAAAGGTGCTTGCCAAAACACATCCTGTGGATGCTGACCTTGTAATCGGAGTGCCTGATTCAGGATTGGATGCAGCACTTGGATACAGCAGGGAATCCGGAATCCCATACGAAATAGGACTTATTAAAAATAATTACATAGGCAGAACTTTTATCGCACCTGACAGCAGACTTGATAAAGTTAAGATTAAACTTTCAGCCATAGAGGAAGTAGTTAAGGATAAAAGAATTGTACTTATTGATGACTCCATTGTAAGAGGAACCACCAGCGGACGAATAGTTAAACTACTGAAAGACGCCGGCGCCAAAGAGGTACATATGAGAATATCTTCTCCACCATTTTTATTCCCATGCTTCTATGGAACTGATATTGATTCAAAGGATAATCTGATTGCATGTTCTCACAGCGTTGAGGAAATTGCAGAGATTATCGGTGCCGATTCCCTGGGTTATCTTCCTGTTGAAGAACTTCATGCATTAACGGGCAATAATGAATATTGCAGCGCGTGTTTTGCAGGAGATTATCCAACAAAGATTCCGGAGGTTACAAGTAAGGACAGGTTCGAGAAAAGGTTGTCTGAAATAAATAAGGAATAAAGCGGGTATTAAAATGAAAACAGTTAAAGATTATAACAGAAAACTAATACTTGAAGACGGAAGCGAATATTTGGGATATGCTTTTGGCGACAGCGAAGACAAGGTATGTGAAATAGTATTCAACACTTCGATGGTTGGATATCAGGAAATCATTTCAGATCCTTCCTATACCTATCAGGCTGTTGTAATGACATATCCTTTAATTGGAAACTACGGTATGATGTTTGAAGATAATGAAACAATGACTCCTACCATAGGTGCTTTAATAGTTCATGAAATTAATGATGAACCTTCCAATTTCAGATCTGAAAAGACTGTGGACAGTATCCTTAAATCATACCAAATCCCCGGCATATACGGAGTAGATACAAGAAAGATAAACCGTTCAATCAGAGATCTTGGAAGCCGTAAAGTTTTAATCACCGGCGTTGATACTACGCCCCAACAGGGACTTGAAATTCTTAAAAATACAGACATCCCTAAAGATGCAGTATCAAAAGTAAGCTGTCAGGAATTTATTTCATGCCCGGCAGCAATCAATGAAACAACTGTTAATAACAGACCGCTAAACGTGGTTGCAATCGATTGCGGCATGAAACAGAATATCGTGCGTTCTCTTAATTTGAGAGGATGCAATGTAATAAGAGTTCCCTGGAATACAAGCGCTGAACGCATCGAGGATTTTAACCCGGACGGAGTATTTATTTCGAATGGTCCTGGAGACCCGACAGATGTAATGGAAACAGTTGAAACCATAAAGGCATTAAAGGGTAAATATCCTATGTTTGGTATCTGCTTAGGTCACCAGATTATTTCTCTTGCCTACGGCGCTAAAACATACAAATTAAAATTCGGACACAGAGGCGGTAATCATCCTGTTAGAAATCTTGAGAATGGAAAGATTGAAATTACTTCCCAGAACCATTCCTATGCAGTTGATGATTCTTCAATAGAAGGAACAGGCCTTGAGATAACACATATTAATATTCTTGATAATACAGTGGAAGGCGTTAAGTGTGAAAAGGACAGACTGTTCAGTGTACAGTATCATCCGGAAAGCGCTCCGGGTCCACAGGACAGTTCATATCTTTTTGATAAATTTGTGGAAACAATGAAAAAGGAAAGAGGTCTTAGAAATGCCTAAGAATACAGAGATTAAAAAAGTACTTGTTATAGGTTCAGGTCCTATAGTTATCGGTCAGGCAGCAGAATTCGATTATGCAGGAACTCAGGCCTGTCTCGCACTTAAAGAGGAAGGCTATGAAGTAATACTTTGCAATTCCAATCCTGCCACCATTATGACAGATACTGCCATTGCAGATAAGGTTTATATGGAGCCGCTGACTCTGGAATATATAGCAAAGATAATCAGAATGGAAAGACCTGATGCAATACTGCCGGGTATCGGTGGCCAGACAGGTCTTAATCTTGCAATGCAGCTTGAGAAGAAAGGGGTACTTAATGAGTGCCATACCAAACTTCTTGGTACAAAAAGTACAAGTATAGAAAGAGCTGAAGACAGGGAATTATTCAAGGAACTTTGTATGGAACTTGGCGAGCCTGTGCTTCCATCAGATATAGCTTCTTCAATAGAAGAAGGACTTAAGGTTGTAGAAAAGATAGGTTATCCGGTTGTATTGAGACCTGCTTTTACACTTGGTGGAACGGGCGGTGGTTTTGCGGACAATGAGGAAGAATTCCTGCCGCTTATGAAGAATGCACTTTCCTTATCACCTGTTAAACAGGTTCTTATTGAGAAGAGTATAAAAGGCTTTAAGGAAATTGAATATGAAGTAATGAGAGATGCCAACGATACGGCCATCACCATTTGTAATATGGAGAACCTGGATCCGGTTGGTATTCATACAGGCGACTCCATCGTTGTATGCCCGTCTCAGACTTTAAGTAATAAGGAATATCAGATGCTAAGGGACAGCGCCCTTAAGGTTATAAGAGCGCTTGAAATCGAAGGTGGATGTAATGTTCAGTTCGCTCTTGATCCTAAATCATTTGCATATTATTTAATTGAGGTTAACCCAAGGGTATCACGTTCATCAGCCCTTGCATCAAAGGCCAGCGGATATCCGATTGCAAGAGTCTCTGCCAAAATCGCCATCGGCATGACTCTGGATGAAATAGCAATTGCCAATACGCCGGCATCTTTCGAACCTGCACTTGATTACGTTGTAACCAAGATGCCGCGTTTCCCATTTGATAAGTTTACTGATGCCAACAATTCTCTGAATACCCAAATGAAGGCTACGGGTGAAGTAATGAGTGTCGGCAGAACATTCGAGGAAAGCCTGCTTAAGGCAGTAAGGTCTCTTGAGATTGGACTTTTCCATCTTCATAATGCCAAGTTTGATGAGACATCAACATCTGAACTTTGCGAATATATTCAGATAGGAACGGATGACAGAATCTATGCTGTTGCCGAACTCTTAAGAAGAGGCATTACACCGGAAGAAATAAACAGCTTAACACAGATTGATAATTTCTTCCTTCGTAAGATAAGAAATATCGTTGAAGCTGAAGAGGAAATCAAGGCTAATAAGGGTGATATTGATATTTTAAGAAGCGCCAAGAAGATGGGATTTTGCGATAAGGAAATTGGTGTTTTATGGGATATGTCCGAAGAGGAGATATATGATTTAAGACATAAAAATAATATCACTCCTGTATACAAAATGATTGATACCTGTGCATCTGAGTTCAGCAGTTACATACCATATTTTTATTCATCATATGAAGAAGAAAATGAATCAGTAATCTCAGATAACAAGAAGATTATTGTGCTTGGTTCAGGTCCAATCAGAATCGGACAGGGCGTGGAATTCGATTATTCCACAGTACATGCTGTAATGACCATTAAGAAGTCGGGATATGAAGCAATAATTATTAATAACAATCCTGAAACAGTATCTACTGATTATACCTGTTCAGACAAGTTATATTTTGAACCTCTCTGCGTAGAGGATGTAATGAATATAATTGAACTTGAAAAGCCAATTGGCGTCATTGCAACACTTGGTGGTCAGACTGCGATTAACTTGGCAGACCCTCTTGCAAAGAGAGGAGTTAAGATTATCGGAACAGACTGTGAAGCCATTGATAAGGCAGAGGACAGAGATCTCTTTGAAAAACTTCTTACAGATCTTAATATTCCAAAGCCTGAAGGCTACGCTGTTACATCAATAGAAGAAGGCATTAAAACTGCAGCAAAGATTGGATATCCTGTACTGGTTCGTCCATCCTTCGTACTCGGTGGAAGAGCAATGCAGATTGTTGCCAAGGAAGAAGAATTATATAAATATTTAAGAACAGCAGTTGAGATAGATGAAGACAAACCTGTACTTGTTGACAGATATATAAGAGGTAAGGAAGTAGAGGTTGATGCAGTCTGTGACGGAACTGATGTATTTGTACCGGGTATCATGGAACTTGTTGAAAGAACCGGTGTACATTCCGGTGACTCCATCAGCGTTTATCCTGCATATTCTCTTAGTGACAAGGTTAAGGAAAAGATTCTTGATTATACCAAGAGACTTGGTCTTGGAATCGGAATAATCGGTTTATATAATATTCAGTTTATTGTAGATTCAAATGATGAGGTATATATAATCGAAGTTAATCCGCGTTCTTCAAGAACCGTACCATTCTTATCCAAGTCAACATCATATTCGCTGGCAGACATTGCTACTTTGGTAATGCTTGGAAAGAGCCTTAAAGAGCAGGGAATAACAGAACTTTATGCTAAAGAAAAGGAAAGATTCTATGTTAAGGTTCCTGCATTCTCATTTGCCAAATTAAAGGGTATGGATGCTTATCTTTCACCTGAGATGAAATCAACAGGTGAGGCAATCGGATATGATGACAAACTTCATCGTGCAATATATAAAGCCATGATAGCATCAGGACTCAAGCTTAAGAATTATGGTACCGTACTTGTCAGCGTTGCCGATGAAGATAAGGAAGAGACACTTCCGCTGATTCGCAGATTTTTCAATATGGGATTTAATATTGAGGCTACTACCGTTACAGGTGAGTTCCTTAAGGCAAATAACGTAAAGACAAGAATTCTACATAAACCAAGTGAAGGCAGCGACGAAATTCTGGAAGCCATTAATTCAGACTATGTAAGTTATATCATTAATACAAGAGCGATTCTTTCGGGTAACCACTATGGTGACGGCGCAAAGATCAGACTTAAGGCAACTCAGAATAATATCACAATGCTTACTTCTCTTGATACAGTAAGAATGCTTTTGGATGTACTTGAAGAAATGACAATGGGTATTAGTACCATTGATGCATAAGGAGAACAAAAATGATTACACCTAACATGAATTATTCCAAATTAAAAGAGTCTTATCTTTTCTTTAATATAGCAAAGAAGACTAAAAAATATTTAGAGGAGAATCCTGACAAGAAACTCCTTCGTCTTGGTATCGGTGATGTGTCACTGCCACTTTGTGATGAGGTTATTAAGGCTCTTCACAGCGCAGTTGATGATCAGAGCGTAAAGGAAAGATTTCACGGATATATGCCGGAGGTTGGTGCACAGTCACTTAGAGAGACAATTGCAGCTTATTATAATAAAAGAAATGTGAATATTGAAGCCGATGAGGTATTCGTTTCAAGTGGCGCAAGTGATGAACTTGGAGATATTCTTGATCTTTTTGATAAGTCATCCAATGCGCTGATTATAGAGCCTGCATATCCTGCATATGTGGATGCCAGCATTATGGCGGGAAGAGAAATAATACATCTTCCTTCATCAAAAGAAGATGGTTTCCTTCCGCTTCCAAAGGACGACATTAAGGCAGACCTTATTTATCTTTGCTCACCTAATAATCCGACAGGCGCTGTATATAATAAAGAACAGCTTAAAACCTGGGTTGATTATGCCAATAAAAATGGAAGCATAATAATCTTTGATGCGGCTTATGAAGCATTTATTGAAGATGATACACTTCCACACAGCATATTCGAAATTGATGGCGCAAGAGAATGTGCAATTGAAATCTGTTCACTCTCCAAAACTGCCGGCTTCACAGGTACAAGAATGGGATATACAATTATTCCTAAAACTTTGGTAAGAGCAGAAATGAATCTCAATGCAATGTGGGTTAGAAACAGAACAACCAAGACAAATGGTGTTTCATATATAATCCAGAAAGGTGGCGAGGCAGTATTCACTGAGGCTGGTCAGAAACAGATACATGACAATATTAATATCTATAAAAATAATGCCACATATCTCATGGAAGTTCTTGATAAACTGGGCATCTGGTATTGTGGTGGTAAGAATTCACCATATATCTGGATGAAATGTCCAAATGGAATGGGAAGCTGGGAATTCTTTGATTATCTCTTAACTGAAATCCAGGTTGTAGGAACTCCGGGTGAAGGTTTCGGTGCCTGCGGCGAAGGATATTTCAGATTCTCGATGTTTGGAAGTAACGAAGATACCAAGGAAGCAGCAAGAAGAATATATGAATTATTAAAATAGTCAAGAAATAAAATGCTTAAAAAGCCTGTATTTACAGGCTTTTTTAAATGCTTATGTCTTTATGTTATTTTTTGACGGTTAGTCTGCGGATATGGTATAATATTTTGTTGTATTGTGTTTTAAATCAGCTTGTTTTGATGTCTGATGGAGGTGCATATGAGGGGTTTGGATAACTCAGTTTTAAATCCCGCAAAAAGAAATATAAGGGCGTTACTTCTGTGTGTAGCAGGTATATTGCTGAATTTGTCATTAAATGCCATTGTTAGTGCATTCGGTCTTCCATTGTTCCTTGATACAGTTGGAACAATAACTGTGGCTGCTCTTGGAGGATATCTGCCGGGTGTTATAGTCGGACTTGCAACTAACATGGTTATTACCATCAATGACCCGACATCCATTTACTATGTATATATTAATGTATTCATAGCTGTTATTGCAGCATATATGGGTAAGAAAAGATGGTTTAGAAAACCTCTTGGAGTTGTATTCTCAATTATTGTTTTTTCAGTCGTGGGTGGTTTCTTCGGAGCACTTATTCCATGGTTTTTGGAGGACCTTCCATATATAAGCCAGTCAATATCAGATTCCCTTTCGTCACTTGGATTCTTAGGTAAAACAGTATCACATTTTCTTGCCAATATTATTACCAATTTCCCGGATAAGGCCATAACAGTATTCCTTTCTGTGGCAATAATGTTTTTGCTTCCGGACAGGGTTATTCCATATTTCAGTTTCATCGGCTGGAAACAGGATCAGAGAGTTGCTAATGAAATCAGCAGAATCAACGATCCGTTCTCTACCAGGAAATCACTTAAAAATAAATTAATAGCAGTATTAAGCCTTTCTCTTGCTTTAGTAGCAGTGGCCTTTCTTGTTATCTCTTTAGCTGTATACAGAAAGACCTTTATTGAGGAACATTCACGAATTGCCAAAGGTATAGGTGAGGTAGTTGCCAGGACAATCGACCCTGAAAGCATTACACCTATGCTTGAAAATAAGGGAATAACAGATGATTATTACAAGACCAGGGTATTCTTAAACGGAATGCTGAAGAGTTCAACGGATGTTGATTATATTACAGTCTTTATTCCAAAAGAGAGCGGATGCCAGGTTTTATATGACCTTGATTATGAAGGCAAAAGCCAGAACAAAGTTGGTGACATGATATCCTATGACAGTATAATGGGCACCAACAGAGACCTGCTCTTAGCGGGTAAGAAGATTGCTCCTACGACCTGCTATTACGGGGATACTTTCTATATTGTATCCTTTGAACCTGTATATGATGCCAGCGGTAAATGCGTATGCTATGCAAGTGTAAGCATGAATCTTAATGCCCTAAAGAATATGGCCGTTGATTTCGTGGTAGAAATGATGTCCATTTTCGTAGGATTCTTTATTGTTATTACTACACTTGTAACATGGATGACGGAGCAGAATGTTATAATCCCGATTAAGTCCATAACCAAGTATATTGAAGACTTTTCCTATGCAGGTAATTCGCAGAAACTTATCGATAAGAATGTTAAAAGAATCAGAAGTATTGATATAAAGACCGGTGATGAGATTGAGAAATTATATAATTCAATAAGCAAACTTACAGCGGATCAGGCTGAACAGTTTAGAAGCATCAAGAAGTTAAATGAATCAACTCTTGCTATGCAGGATGGTCTTATCGTAACCATGGCAGACATGGTAGAAAACAGGGATTCAGATACAGGTGCTCATGTTCAGAAAACTGCAGCATATGTAAAGATAATTGCAGAAGGCCTTAAGAGAAAGGGTTATTATACTGAGAAATTAACTCCAAGATTTATGTCAGATGTTGTAAGATCCGCACCTCTGCATGACGTGGGCAAAATCACCGTTTCCGATACTATCCTCAATAAACCGGGACGTTTTGAAGGTAACGAATATGAGATTATGCAGAGTCATACAACCGAAGGCAGAAAGATTATAGAAAGAGCCATTGCCACAGTTGATGGTTCTACATATCTTAAGGAAGCCAGAAATATGGCAGGCTATCATCATGAGAGATGGGATGGTACAGGTTATCCGGAAGGCCTTCATGGCGAGGCAATTCCACTTTCTGCAAGAATAATGGCAGTAGCCGATGTCTTCGATGCATTAACATCAAAGAGAGTATATAAGCCTGCATTTCCACTGGATGAAGCTTTAAAAATAATACAGGAAGGATCAGGAACACAGTTTGATCCAAAGTGCGTTGAGGTTTTAATGGATTCACTTCCTGAAGTTAAGGTTGTACTTAAAAAGTATAATCAGAATGCATAGAGGAGGAGTAATGAATTTTTCCCATGCTATATTAATAATCATATATCTTTTTTCCATAGCTTTAACGGCTTTTATAGTCTGGTTTATATTAGACAGAGCTGTAATTCAAAAGAAAAACAAGGAACTAATGAAGGCTAAACAGGAAGCAAGGATGGCCAAACTTGCCAAGGAAAGATTCTTTGCCAATATGTCGTCCAGACTTCGTAATCCAATTAATACAATAGTTGGATTAAATCAGATGATAATAAGAGAAGATAATAAGGATGTTCCTAAAGAATACCTTGTATCAATCAATGCTTATTCTGATGGCATTAAGAAAGCATCTGATTCCCTCGGCAGCATAGTTGATGACCTTCTGGATATGTCTGTAATTGAAAATGGTAAATTATATCTGACAGAACGCGAGTATGATACCATGGATTTTGATCAGTTAACCCTTGGTAAGGTTAAAGAAAACTGTACAGAGAAGGAACTGATTCTGGATGTTGATCTTGATGAAATGTTACCTGGCAGATTATATGGTGATATTGTAAAGATTGAAAGAATTACTCTTAATCTTTTAATGAATGCAGTTAAATATACGGATGAAGGTTCTGTCTGCTTTTCTGTTTCAATGACAGAAAGAGATAGAGATTATTGTACCTTAAGAATATCTGTTAAGGATACAGGTATTGGAATTAAGAAAGAAGATATAGATAAAATCTTTAATGAATATACTGAGATTGAAAATGATGTTGATTCAGAAATAATCAATGTAGGCATGGGTCTTGATGTATGTAAAAGACTTGCAGAATTTCTTGGCGGTGAACTTACCTGCAACAGCGTATATGGTGAAGGCTCCGAGTTCGTATTTACCGTTAAGCAAAGAATTATCAATGCTACTCCGATTGGCGCATTCCTGGATGTTGGAGATGACATGTACATGGAAGATTATATGCCTGAGTTCGTTGCACCTGAAGCAGATATTCTTCTGCTTGATGATAACAGAGACAGTATTAATATAATGACAGGGCTTCTAAAACCTACAAGAGTCTTTGTGACAACAGCCTCCAGTTTGGATGAATGCATTAAACTTCTTAAAGGAACAATATATAATGTTGTACTTGTGGATTTCATGGTGCAGGGAATCAATGCGGAAGAAGTAGTCGAGAAGATTAAGGATATGAATGAGGATATTCCTGTTTATGCAATCTCTCCTGATAGCCTAAAGGGCGAGGATTATTATATCAATCTGGGATATGATGGATATCTGTCAAAGCCGGTAGATGGTAAATTACTGGAGAGAATTATATCGGAGCACCTGCCTGATGAGATTAAAGATTAAGTTTTGGAGAAACATAAATGATTGATTTCATAAGAAATTATCAACTGAATCTGATGCTGCTTGTATGCGGTGCATGTATGGCAATGACCATAATGCTGGCAATGACCAGGTTCTTAACATCATCCAGAAAAACCATTCTTATTGTGATGGAACTTGTGGCATTTTTCCTGCTGTGGTTTGACAGATATGCTTATATTTATTCCGGTGATCTTACCCAGATGGGATATATTATGGTGAGGGTGAGTAATTTCGCAGTATTTTTCCTTACAACCGGGATGATACTTGGATTTAACTATTATCTGTCAGATTTGCTGACTCATGAAGGTGGACTTAAGGAACCTCCAATGGGGCTTAAGATAGTTCAGATATTAAGTATTATAACTATGGTGCTGAACATATCGAATATTCATTTCAATTTCTTTTACAGTATTGATATGAATAATAAGTATCACAGGGAAAATGGATTCTTTATACTTACAGTTTTAAGCATTGCGCTTCCGCTTATTCAGTATATAGTTGTGCTGATTTACCGTAAGTATTTCAGTAAAATTATTTTCATTTCACTTAACCTGTATCTTATCGTACCTGTTGTTTGTGCCATTATTCAGGTAAAGGTTTATGGTATTTCACTTATAAATATTTCGCTGGCTATGGTTTCATTATTTCTCTATCTCTTTACCTATCTTGATATTAATGAGAGACTGCAGGAAAGACATAAACTTGAGGTGGAGGATCTCCATGCAGGCAAGGAAAGTATGGAAAGGCTGTTCAGTCAGACAGCAATGGCATTTGTTAAAGCTATTGAGAAAAAAGATATTTACAATGAAGGTCATTCTGCCAAGGTAGCCAATTATGCCAAAAGACTCGCCGAGATGGCAGGAAAGAGTGAGGAGATATGTGAAGAAGCATTTTATGCAGGCCTTCTTCACGATGTAGGTTTACTTGGTATTCCAGACAGTGTAGCAAACAAAATCGGAAACTATACTGAAGAGGAATATAGCATAATTAAACAAAAACCTGTTATTGGTGGTGAGATATTAAAGAATATTACTGAGTATCCTTATCTTAGCGAAGGTGTTCATTATACACATGAGCATTATGACGGTACCGGATATCCGGTAGGGCTTAAGGGCGAAGAAATTCCTGAAATAGCAAGAATCGTAACAGTTGCAGATGCCTATGTTACCATGAGCAGCAGAAGAAGGGACAGAGAAGCCATCCCTGCATTTGCAGTCAGAGAGGCACTTATTAAAAATGCAGGAACCCAGTTTGATCCTGATTATGCATCCCTTATGGTTAAGATTATTGATCATGACAGTAAGGAACAAATTGATGATGAATCAAATGTGGTTGAAACCACAATTGTAAGTGAAGGATATAAGACCGGTGTAACAAAGGGTATTCCAATTGATAATAAAGAGATTAAAATAACTTTTGATTACAGCATCGCAAATGAGAATAAGGAAGGATTCAGTTCTCCTTCTTTAGTAATCTTTGATTCATATGATAAAAGAGTTCATTCTGATGCAAAGGCTATAAAAGCATATGGCTATGTGGAATATGCGGAAAGCTGGTTTGATTCACCTACAGTACTTACAACAGCAAGGGAAGACAGGGAAATCTCTTATCCTGATATTAAGTCCGAGAGCGAAGAGAAATATATTGTTACCGCAGGAAGATATGAAAATCATATCAGGATAATGCTTACATCTTATAACGGTTCGAAAGAAGTAATTATTGCTTTATCCGGTGGATATAATAATATATGTCTTGCTTTAACCGGTGAAAACTGCAGGCTTGATAATATTACAGTAACAAATACTGAGAAAGTTTTAAAAGAAGGAGACATAGAGACAATTGCTCCTGTAATGTTATTTACGGACAGGATGGAATCGGATATTCCGAATATTCAGATTGAAAGAAAACGTTCTGCATATACTTCAGGAATTGCCGTAGGAAGAAGAACAGGCATTAAGTTCCATACTCAGACTCTCCCGGATGCTAACCTTGTGTGGAACTGTCCATATATTATTTTATATTCATCTGAAGATGGTAAAGTTAATGGCAAAGGCTACACTGAGTATGCAGCGATAAAACTTAATGGTGAAATAGAAGAGAATAATGAGAATGTTGTAAATAAGTTCAGCGTTAAAAAGAAAGAAACCTTTAAAGACTGGGATTACTGGAAAACAGTTAATAAACAGGGCCTGGAATGTGAAGTTACTGTGGAACGTAAGGCTGGAAAGATTATAATATTCACAGAGAATCTTGGAATTGCTATTTCCAATACTACTGAGACAGATGATGACAAGAAGAGAATATATGTTGCGCTTAGCGGTGATATGTGTGCACTGACGGATATCAGACTTAAGTAGTTTATGTAATTGGCAAATAAAAAACAAGCCTGAATGGGATTACCATTCAGGCTTATTTAATTTAGTGGTTAATACTGAGTATTTCTAATTACTTGTTTGGAGCCTTAGGAGCTGCACCTTTCTTTGCACCTTTGTTTGGGTCGTCCATTTTCTTTCCTTTGTTGGCTTCCTTGGCTTTTTCGGCTTCTACAAATTTCTTGGCATCAAATTTAAGATTTTCGAACCCCAATGTTAAACTTGTTGCAAAGGTATTGGAATCTCTGGAAAACAGCACCTTATCTGCTTCAATACTCTTCTTAACGAGTTTCTTTGTTTCGTTGAATTCCTTAGGATTAATGGCCTTCATCATACCGGCCTCAGTCTTGTCTTTGGCCTTGTTAATATCATCCTTCATAATACTAAGAGTAATGATATCGGAGAGAGTATCTTTGATATAGTTTAATTTACCAACCTTTTCAGATAATTCAGGATTGTTACTAAGATCAGTGCCCTCTTTAACATCCTTTGCTTCAAAGCAGTTTCTGTTTTCTTCATCCATGGCGTAAGCTCTGATACTTGTAATATTATCCTCTTCAAGATTCATTTGTTTCTGCCAGTCTGATAACTGTTTTTCAGCCTGTGTCCACTTGAATTCGCATATTGTAGGATCAGCATATTTTAAAGAAAGGGCATTATAAGCTTCACTATTTTCTTTCATGAAACTATGATAGTTTTCGTTTCTGGTTTTCTGAATGGCTTTATATTTTGCTATGCAGGTTGCAGGATCTTTCTCCAGAAGACTTAAAAACTTCTGGTCATTAAGAACAGAATCTACCTTAGCGTGGAACTTGTCAGCAAAACTCTCATCCATAATGGCAGTTTCTAATTCATCCAGAGTGATATCTGATTTGGCTGAGGCATCCTTAATAAATTTAAAGAATTCATCTTTAACAATCTTCTTGGCATAACCAATGGCATCCTTGCCTTTCCACATATCCATATTGTTAATGACTTTTGTTGCTTTCTCGGTCTGAGTTCTAAGACCTTTAGAAGCTTCCAGTACTTCATATCTAAGATTTTTCTTTCTGTCAGAAAATTCAAAAATCTTATCAGCCAAATGGTTCGGCGCATTGACGCGGTCCATGTCCAGAGTAGTGCCTCTTGACTTGCACATTTCCTGCATCTTTTCGAAACCTTCCTTAAATTTAGTTGTTTCAAAAGGACGATGCATTAATTCACTTGGCTCAATATCAGTTAAAGCATATAATTCCTTCAACATACCATATTCTGTAGTTAAGAAATCGCCTTTGAAAGTGTTGGCTGAATTAACTCTGACCTTACCTTTGTTTTTGGTATATCCTTTAAATAATGAACTGGTATGGGATTTATAATATTTAGCAGAAGCTTTTTTCAGATTACTCATAGCTTCTCCAAGTTCCTTCATGCCACCTGTATTCTTTGTTAAATCAGTGCATTCTACACATTTTTTTAAAGCTTCAAGCATGGCTCTGTATTCAGCTGAACCTTCTGTTCCTTTACCATTTACAATATTCTTTTCAGGATCATCCTGGGTTTCCAGTAATGTTTTAAGTTCTGTATCAAGTTTCTCATGAAGGTTATTAACAGCTCTGAAGAATGGGAAGGTCTGTACTATGCCCTGGTTAGATTCAGCCAGCGTGAACGGCTTGGTCTGAACCATCTGATCATTTTTATCAATGGCATAAACGTCAACGGTAATCTTGGAATTACCATAAATCATTTCTCTTACAATTTCTGCTTTGAGAAGATATTCTTTATCTTCTTTAGATACTTTAGAATATTTAGATCCCCATAATTCCTCTGCAGTCTTACCATTAATCTTAATTATTGATAATGGGTCTTTAATACCTGCTGCCTTCATAAAGTCAACTGATACAATTGAGTAATTTGTAAGCTTTTCAAAACCGTCAACCAGGAGATGGTTCAAATCTTTGCACTGATCTGACTTAAGAGTTTTAAGCATTTCTTCAGGTTCTGGATCATTAAGATTTCCAAAAACATATGCAATCATATTTGTTTCAGGGTTAGATCTAATCTGTTCGGAATACAAATGAACCTGACGCTGAAGTTCTTTTGCACCCGCCTGGATTTCGCCTGAATTCACGTATTCGCGAGCTTCATTGATAGCCCTGGCATAGGTTGACTCATAAGTCTTTTCAATATCCTTGGAATACCCCATAAGATAATCAAGCATTTCTTCTTTTTTGTACGGTGACTTGCTTAGGCGTGCCTGAGTTGCGGTAAGATGTGCTTTATATAATTCTTTATTCTGATTGGCTTTTAATGCTTCATTTGAATACTCTTTTAATGTCTTGCCGGCAAATTTCTTACCAAATTCTTTAAGGCCAAGTCTTGAATTGATTATTGGTAAAAGATTGCCGTAGTTATTACGTTTCATACTATCTATAACGTTTGAGTTGAATTTCTCAGGGGTATATGAGTGCTTGAGATTTAACGCAATAGTCTCGAGAGCGTACCAGGGTGCCATACCCTCTCTAAGCTGCTGTGACCCACCTGCGGCTTCTTCAGCATATTCCTTTCTTTCGTCTGCAGTCAGCATTTCGAATTCCTGAGTCATATCAATCTGAATATAGGATATAAATCCAAGTATATCGCTGTGCTGTGCTACCTGTTCGGGATCAGAATAATCAATATCCGGGAATTTGAAATCATTTATCTTTTTAGCACATTTAAGGTAAAGTTCAGTCCATGCCTTGGTATTTTTTCTTGAATCTTCTGTTGAAACACCCTTTACAGGATGATCTACCAAGAATCTTGTAAAATCATTGACATAGTTTTGAAAATCCGGATTATCAGGCCCCAGATTCATGGCTTGTTCTATAGACAGTCCTTTGGCACCCATGAGCCATGTTAAAAATACGCTGTACTGCCTGTTATCTCCATTACGGTGAAAACCGGCTTTTTCAAACGTATCATCTAAAGCACCATTTTGTGAAATAATAACAGCAATATCGTGATTTTTTCTTATGTCAATAAAACCGAACATTTTGCCGATTTTATTCGCATTTTCATTAGTGGATTCTTTTTTTAAAAGATTCTGGAATTCTGTTGCATTATTGCGATCTTTGTATGGCATAATAATTACCTCCATTTAAGTTTTTTAATTGTTACGCACAAATCATAGTTTATATTATATAACAAAACCGCAACAAATTAATTAATTTTTAATAAATTTTTGGCAATTAATTATAAGAATATAAAGCATATTTGTATATATTGTGTTATAATATGACTTAAGTTTGTTAAATAATAAACAGGGGATTTTTTATGTATTATTCGAGTATAGGAATACTGGCTATATTTGTTCACCTGATTATCAATCGTGAATTCTTAAGAATAAAGCCTGAAAAACCATATAATGACGAAGAAAAAAAATATGCAGGATTCCTGTGGTGTGTAATGGTTTATTTCCTTGTGGATGCCATTTGGGGATGCATGTACGAAACTCGTGTGGACTTCCTGATTAATATTTCCACAATGTTATTCTTCTTTGTAATGGCGGGTACTGTCTGGACCTGGTCCAAGTTCCTTGCGTCTTACCTTAAAAAGGATAATATTTTCAGCAGAATCGCTGACTGGAGTGGCCTGATTTTATTCATTTTACAGGTGATTGTTCTGATAATTAATATTTTTAAGCCGATAATGTTTACCGTTTCAAAAGGAGTGTATTATCCGGCGAAAATCAGATATATCGTTCTTTATACTCAGGCAGTCTTTTATGCTCTGGTTTCTGTTTATGCCATTGTTGTTGCAATCAGAACCAAGGATAATTCCAAGTCACATCACCGCGCAGTAGGTGCATCAGCCCTGATAATGACACTGTTCATAACGCTTCAGGCTCTTTTCCCACTGATGCCTTTCTATGCAATTGGATGCTTGCTTACAAGCTGTATGCTTCATTCTTTCATATATAATGATAAGATTGTTGAGATTTCACATGAGGTTGGTGTGGTTCAGACTGCTGCATACAGAGATCCGCTTACAGGTGTAAAGAATAAACTTGCTTATCTTGAAGCAGTTAAGAATATTGAGAAAAGAATGGCAGAAAAGAAACTTGCCAAGTACAGTGTGGCAGTTTTTGACGTTAATAATCTTAAGTTTGTAAATGATAATTACGGTCATGATGCCGGAGATGAATATATCAAGAGTGCAAGCAACATGATATGCCAGAGATTCAAACACAGTCCTGTATATCGTATTGGCGGCGATGAGTTCGTTGCAATCCTGGAGGAAGACGACTTCAGATACAGAAAACTTCTGGTTGAGACTTTTGACAGGGAAGTTGAAGAGAATCTCATGGATGGCAAGGTTGTTATATCATGCGGATATGATGATTTTGATATAGATAAAGATCTTTGCTATGATGATGTCTTTAAACGTGCAGATAAGAAGATGTACGACCGTAAGATGGAACTTAAGGAAATAGTTATACATTAATGTATGGCTTTCATTAATGGGGGAAGTTATGAATATTAATGACGAAAATTTCAATACGGATTATGAAGATTTCCTTACTAAAAACCGTATCAAAATCAACAAGTACCTTAACAGGGTACTCTGGTTCTTTGTGCTTACAGGTCCGGCTATCGCAGCAGGTATAAAGGGCGGAATCTTTGTCGATATTTCTTATATGACCTGCGTATGGATTTCTGTAGTTGTTATTGTTTTATCTTCTATTCATTTTCTTTTATATAAATTATTCCCTAGCAAAATCATTACCTGTATTTTTGCGCTTACGGCGCTTAATGTACTGATTCTATATATGAAATGCTCTCATGTAAGTATATATCTTACATGGTTTTTGGTGCCTCTTTTAAGTTTGCTGTTCTGCGAGAAATATCTTTATTTTTATGCGGCAGCTCTTAATTATGTGCTGATGCTCATAGGAAGCTGGGTAGTATCCCCATATGAGGCATCTTTCAGAAGTAATCAGTATGACAGTGCTTTGTCATATTTCCTGGACGAAATTGGAGGCTTTACCATTGAATCCATAATTATGTTTGCTTCAGGCTTTATTATCGGCAAGCTGATTCTGGATTATTTCAAGAATCTCTTTATTCAGTATGAGAAAATTAAAGTTCAGGAAAAAGACATGGAAGAGAAAATGGGAATTCTCGATTCCATGGCTGAAATTTACGACCACGTTAACCTGATTAATTTTATAGATAATACTGAAATGTCACTGCGTGATTCTGAGCAGAAAAAACATGGAATTGATATGAATAACCAGACTCATACCATCATGGCTCAGAAACTTAAGAACCAGGTAATGCCGGATCAGGTTGACAGATTCCTTGAATTTACCAATATAAAAACAGTCAGATCAAGATTGTCCGGCAAGAAACTTATAAGCGCGGATTTTATTGATGTGGTTTCAGGATGGTTCCGTGCCCAGTATATTACTGTGGATTCAACGGTAGATGGTATACCAAACATAATTATATATACGACACGAAATGTTGATGACGAAAAGAGAAGAGAAGAACACCTAATCAGAATTTCAATGACGGATGAGATGACAAGACTCTTTAACAGAAGATGTTTTGACGAGGATTTGAAAGAGTTCAGAGAAGGTGAACTTAGTGAGAATCTGGTGATTTTCTCAGTGGATGTTAATGGACTTAAAAAGGTTAATGATACCAAGGGACATGCTGCCGGAGATGAACTTATCAAAGGGGCTGCAGACTGCCTTGTATTATCTGTAGGCAAGAAGGGTAAAGTGTACAGAACCGGTGGTGATGAATTCATGGCAATTCTTCATATGGAGAACCCGGAAGAACTTCGTGCTTCCATTATAGATAAGACGAAAGAGTGGCATGGAGTATACTGTGAAGAAATCTCACTTTCCGTTGGATATGCGGCATATAAGGATAAGCCGGGTTCCACAGTAGATGAACTTGAGCGTATTGCAGATGCCGATATGTATAAGGAAAAAGCAAAGTATTATAAGGAACGTGGCATCGAAAGAAGAGAAGACTAAATGAGTAAAACTGATAAAACACAAGAGTCCCTGGAATATTATGAGTATACAGTTTTTGAGTATAAAAAAGGGGCTCATTTAGTTGAAGTGCTCATTGCCATTGCTGCTTTAATTATAATTATGCTCTGGATTTGCTGGCCACTGCTGCCGGGCATGTTTCTTGTAGAGGTTCTTAAATCAAATGGTGCAGGAATATGGGCACATATAGTTCTTATAATCGGCGGGATATTCGTCTGGCTTCTTAATATGTTCCTGTTATTTAATCTTATAGACAGTAAACCAATAAATATTATTGGCAGGGTTTATGATCCTTTTAAGAAAGAAAGATATTATTTGAACGTCCCAAAGGCTTATGAGCGGGTGGATATCACTGTGCTTAAGGACGAAAACCTGCTGGATGAGTGGTATCATAATGGCGCTTTTATGGTCTTTAAGAAGGATATAGATAATAATTATTTAAGTTATGTTTATAATCTCATTAATGATAATTATGATTTAAAGGGAGAGAATTTAACTTTATATAAGGTTCCGGCGGATATTTTTCAAAAGCATTATACATTCCATAAATTGTGGAATGAAGACAGGCTGGTATTCCCGGCGACGGTTTTTGGAATAACGCCTAAGGAGCATGCAAAAATGCGAACAGATGCCGATAACAATGGCAAAAGAACCATGGTTCTCGGCTTTGAAGATTTCAGCGAGACGGTTGAAGGCGTCAGCATGTACAGAAGAAAGTCCTATGGTTACAGGGATGAGGTTAAAAATTTTTATAGTGAATAGGAGGGTATGGTATGTTTGTTTCAAATGATATTTTGTATGTTGGGGTTAATGATCATAAAATCGATTTATTCGAAGGACAGTATGATGTGCCTAATGGCATGGCATATAATTCATATGTAATCGTTGATGACAAGATCGCTGTCATGGATACCGTAGATAAGAATTTTACACATGAGTGGCTGGATAATCTGGATAAGGCTTTAAATGGAAGAAAGCCGGATTATCTTGTGGTTCAGCATATGGAACCGGATCACTCTGCCAATATAATGAATTTTGTTAAGACTTATCCTGAGGCTAAGATTGTTTCTTCTGCCAAGGCTTTTGTCATGATGAAGCAGTTCTTCGGAACTGATTTCGAGGAGAAGCAGGTAGTTGTTGCAGAAGGCTCCACACTTGAACTTGGAAGCCATACACTTAACTTTGTTGCAGCTCCTATGGTGCACTGGCCGGAAGTAATCATGACATATGATTCCAAGGATAAGGTGCTTTTCTCTGCCGATGGTTTCGGTAAGTTCGGCGCACTTGATGTGGAAGAAGACTGGGCATGTGAAGCAAGAAGATATTATTTCGGAATTGTTGGTAAATACGGTGCTCAGGTGCAGGCAGTTCTTAAGAAGGCAGCAAATCTGGAGATTCAGACAATATGTCCGCTTCATGGTCCGGTTTTATCCGAGAATCTTGGATATTATTTAGGCCTTTATCAGACATGGTCAACATATCAGCAGGAGACTGAAGGTATTGTAATTGCCTATACTTCAGTTTATGGAAATACAAAGGCAGCAGTTGAGAAACTTGCAGATATGCTTAAGTCCAAGGGATGCCCGAAGGTTGTGGTTAACGACCTTGCAAGATGCGATATGGCTGAGGCTGTTGAAGATGCCTTCAGATATGGCAAAATCATCCTCGCGACAACAACTTACAACGCGGAGATTTTCCCATTTATGAGGGAGTTTATAAATCATCTGACAGAGCGTAACTTCTCGAATCATAAGATTGGTTTTATTGAAAATGGAACCTGGGCTCCGATGGCTTACAAGGTTATGAAGGGTATGCTGGAGAATTGCAAGAACTGTACATTTGCAGAGAATGTTGTGCATATTAAGTCTGCTCTTAATGAGGAGAGTACAGCTCAGCTTGAGGCATTGGCTGAAGAGTTCGGAAGCGAATATGTGGCAAGAAGAGATGATACTGCAGATAAGAATGACCTTCGCGCAATGTTCAACATAGGTTATGGTTTATATGTTGTAACAACCAACGATGGCAAGAAGGATAACGGATGTATCGTTAATACCGTAACTCAGGTAACAAGTTCTCCAAACCGTGTGGCTGTTACAATTAATAAAGAGAATTATACTCATCATGTGGCTGAGCAGACAGGCATTATGAATGTTAACTGTCTTTCAGTTGAGGCTCCGTTCTCAGTCTTTGAGAACTTCGGATTTAAGAGCGGAAGAGCAGAAGATAAACTTAAGGATATGGAGGAACTTCGTTCCGATAACGGACTTCGTTTCCTGCCACAGTATATCAATGCTTTCTTCTCACTTAAGGTAGTTAATTATGTGGATCTTGGAACTCATGGCATGTTCATCTGTGATGTAACCGAGTCAAGAGTTATTACCAAGGCTGAGACCATGACATATACTTATTATCAGAATAATGTTAAGCCAAAGCCTGAGACAGAAGGCAAGAAAGGCTTTGTATGTAAGGTTTGCGGATATGTTTATGAAGGAGATGAACTTCCAGAGGATATTGTATGTCCACTTTGTAAGCATGGAGCGGCTGATTTTGAACCAATTGGTTAAGAAGATTAATTCGGGCAGGTTGAAATGGAACTTATTAGAGAATATTTGATACAAAACTGGTCAGTTATTCTTATTCTTCTGGCATTTGCAGTAATGCTTAAAGTTACAGTATTTCTTGATCAGAAAATAATCAAAAAAATGTATATTCTTGTGGTGGCACTTTTTGCTTTTTCCATGATTGTATTCTTTGAGTACTATCTGGAAGAGCAGAATGTCCTTCCCGACGTGCGCATTGTGCTTATGATGATAAGATACAGTACGACTCCGTTCATTATTGCCATGGTTTTGTTTACGCTTATCAAGAAGGCAAATGTGTATTATTTTGTGCCGGCGATTGTCTGCGCCATAATAAATTTCATTTCAATTCCTACCGGTATTGTGTGTTCAATAGGAGAGAACGGTCAGCTTATCAGAGGACCTTTGGGATATCTTCCTTATATTGCAGTTGGTGGTTACTGCGTGGCATTAATATGGATACTTTATATTCATAGCAATAAACTGATAACTGAGCTGATTCCAATGATTTTCTTAAGCGTTGCATTTATTTCAGGTGTAGCACTTCCGCTGATTATCGGGGTGGACTATTTTAAGATTTTCTGCTCCACCATTGTTATTGCGGTTTTTGTATATTATGTATTTTTGATTTTACAGATTACAAACAAAGATACTCTTACGGGGCTTATGAACAGGCAGGCATATTATACGGCGATTGATGTAAATCGTAAGGATATTACAGCCCTTGTATCAATTGATATGAACGGCCTTAAGGTCATTAATGATACCGAAGGTCATGCGGCAGGTGATGAGGCGCTTTCAACTATTGCTCTTTGTTTCCTTAAGGCTGCTAAATCAAAACAGTCGGTATACCGCGTTGGTGGTGATGAGTTCATTATTATCTGTTTAAGGTCAAGCGAGGAAGAGGTTAAGCAGCTGATAGAGAGAATTAATAAGTATGTTTCGGAAACCAAATATAACTGTGCTATCGGATACAGCTATATTGGAGACAGCGGCAGAGAGATTGAGGAAGTTTTAAAAGAATCCGATGCCATGATGTACGAGAATAAAGCGGACTATTATGCTAAGAAGAACGGGGACAGGAATGGTTGCAGTTAAGTTTATAACTATGTTGGGGGCGGACGTATGCCATGCGCCATAGCAGTAATAACCAGGAAATAAAAATGAGAGTTCTTTTGGTACCAATGTCGGCCATGGCTGAGACTGGCGGTCCATCTGGCAGATGCCGCTTGCTTGCAAAAGGATTTAAAGAAGCAAAACTGGATGTTGCAACCTGCAGGGCCGAAGATGTTAATTATTCAAAAATAGAAGATATACCGAATTACTTCCTTGATATTCCGATGCCTCTCGGACTGCCGAAAGCCATTGCATCAAGGAGCTTTCCTGTTGCGCAGAAACTGGGTATTACTTCGAAAAAGACAGTCAGAAGTTTTGATGAAGTACTTTGGCTTACGGGAAATCTTAATTACAATTACCTGAAAAAAAGCGTTGAGTCCATAAGAAAAGCGATTAACGATTTCAGACCTGATATTGTATATTCAGAATTCAATATTTCGGCTATGATAGCTTCAAAAAAAGAAGATATACCTTTATTTACAACGGTGAGTTATCCGACACAGCATGAATATGCGCATAAAGCAGAACTTGCAGGGGGGCTTAACAGGCTTATTGCAGAACTTGGACTTACAGAGGTTGAGTCTGCTTTGAAGCTGTTTGACTGGGCGGATAAATCGTTTTGTCCAAGCATAAAAAAACTTGAACCAATAGAAAAAGCAAATGTATATTACTGTGGTTCATTGAAAACCGTGTCGGCTAATGAATCATCACATACCAGAAATAAAATTCTTTGTTATATGGGAAATGGTACAGTGTCTCCGCAAAAAATGCTAAGTGTTATAAAAAAAGCTTTTTTGGGAAGTGATTATCAGGTATATATTGCTTCTGCATCATTAAATGAATTCAATGATAAAAATATACATGTAGCAAAAAGGTGGGATTTTAATTCCATGCTTGATGAAGCAGTTTTATTTATAAATCATGGTGGGCAGAATAGTATAGCTGACGGACTTATTCACAAGGTTCCACAGATAATGGTTCCGGGTAAAGTATTTGAAAGAAAATACAATGCCGGTTCGGTTTCTAATAACAAGGCGGGAGTTGTTGTTTTGGACGGGGATTTTACTTCAGAACATATTAGAGAAACTGCTGAAGAAATAATAAAGTCCAAAGAAATGTATGATAATGCAGCAACCCTTGGATTAGAATTTTTGCGTGCAGGTGGAATAGATGTAATAATAAGAGAAATGAAACGTTAGCTGATGTTACTTATTTATGTGTGCGTGCATTGTATTTTTGATTCGGAAAAAAAAGACAATTAAGGAGCAAAAATGACCAGAAGAGAAATGGCAATGGCAAATTTTATGAAAGGATATAACTGCTCTCAGTCAGTGGTGCTTGCCTTTGCAGATATGTTGCCTGTTAAGGAATCAGACCTTCTTAAAATGGCATCTTCCTTTGGCGGAGGAATGGGCAGGCTTCGCGAGGTATGCGGATCTGTAAGCGGAATGTTCATTGTAATCGGACTACTTTATGGTTATGACGGACCTGAAACCGGACCGGTTAAGGCAGAGCATTATAAAAGAGTGCAGGAACTGGCTCACAGGTTTGAAGAAAAACACGGCTCCATTGTATGTCGTGAACTTCTTGGTCTTAATGTAAAAAGAGAGGCACCGATACCTGAGGCAAGAACAAAAGAATATTACAAGAAACGTCCGTGCCCTGAGATTATTGGAGATGCAGCGGAAATACTTGAAGAATACATAAAAGAAAATCCGGTATAAATTATAAAAATATTAGAGATAAAGCATTCGAAAATCATTTTGGATGCTTTTTTTCTTTTTGAAAATTTGTTAAAATATATGGGTGCAGTGTATTAAGAAAGAAGGCGATTATATGGATAATAAATCGGCTGTAGAAAGCATAGATAATGGTATTGGCAAGTTTAATGCTGAAGCCAGTATTGTTGTAGATGATGAAACTCCTTTGTTTGATTTATCTGATTATCCGAAGGAGATGCATGAAATACTGACTGAGTGCAATAAGCGAATTGAAGAGGCCAACAGCAAATACCGTGTTGCCAAATACAGAGAGGATATGTTCGCAAAGGGCTTAAGAGCAGGTATGTATTTCTGCACTTTTGACCGCGACGAGAACATGCTTGGTTTTGAATTTAATGACGAAACCAGACAGATGCTTGGCTACGATGGAATTGAGGATTTGCCTAATGAGTTCGACAGCTGGGTTAAAACTCTTGTGCCGGAAGAAAAAGATGCCATAGTTAAATTATTCTGGGATACAGTCAGAATTCACAGAGAACTTCCGGACATTACCCATGCAACATATCGTATGCAGAAAAAAGATGGCAGTATCATCTGGGTTACCGGTGCTGGAAGATTTATCAGACGACCTGATGATGGCTCTTTGGAAATCTATATGGGCTGCTACCTTGATATTACAGCTCAGCAGCAACTCGAAGAGTATGTCAAAATCATCGAAGCCATCGGCAAAGTCTTTAATTTCTCTTTATTTATTGATGTTAAAGATATGAGTTATCGTATGATAAGCACCAATGAATATGTTGAAAGAGTTCCGAAAGATCCGGATGCAATTCAGTTCCTTAAGAAAAATGTTGCATCATCTGTTGCCGAGAGTTTCCGTCAGAACTTATATGACTGGCTTAATAAGGATGATATTCTTGCTGCCGTTGACAAAAATGGCTCAACAAGTATGGAATTCTACTCAGAAAGCGCCAATCGTTGGTTCGAAGGAATTTTCATGGTGGGTGACAGAAATGAAGATGGAAGCCTTGCTCATATAGTATATGGCTGTCAGGATACCACAGAAGCCAAACTTCAGAATCTGGCTCAGCAGAAAAAGATTTCTGAATTTGAAACAGAAATATATATTGATTCTCTTTCCAAAATCAGAAACAGAAAATTCCTTGATGAAAAACTGATTTACCAGCCTTGCAAGGCTGTAGTCATGAGTGATATAGACAGATTTAAGGAAATCAATGACACGATTGGGCATCAGTGTGGTGATGAAGCTATTCGTAAAGTTGCCGAGACTTTGGAACAGTCTGTAAGAAGAGATGATGTTGTTCTAAGGTATGGCGGTGATGAGTTTATGATGGTATTTTTTGATATCTCAAAGAAAGATCTGGAGAATAAACTTGAAAAATTCAGGAATGAGCTTAAGAAGATTACCAGTTTAAATGGAAAAGATGTATCAATATCCATGAGCTTTGGCGCTGCATATGGAACAGAACTTGTCAGCAATCTTATTAAGACTGCGGACAGTGCGCTTTATGAATCCAAAAGGACGCGTGATGCATATACAGTAATTGAAATATAATTAATAAAAGGATAAGGACCGGGGATTTTTCCCCGGTTTTTAATTTTGAACTTGACGGCTAATTCAAATTAGCCTATAATGAGGCTAAATGAAATTAGCCAAAGCAGGTTTAAGTGAAAGAGGATACAAAATGGATACTAAACAACGAATACTTGATGAAGCGCTGACGCTGTTTTCCGAAAAGGGATATGCCAATGTTTTCGTAGCAGATATTGCAGCGAGAGTTGGGATTAAGGCGCCGTCACTTTATAAGCATTATAAGAATAAGCAGGCGATTTTTGATGCGATTATTGAAGAGATGAACCGAAGGTTTGTACAAGAGGCGGGATCGCTTCAGATTAGCGGAACAGATGCCAGCGTGGATGCCGAAATCTATAAGCAGATATCGGAAGAGCAGCTGATAGACTTAGGGAAGAATTTATTTTTATATTTTCTTCATGATGATTATACAAGGCGGTTTCGAAAGATGCTGACCATAGAACAGTTTCACGATAAGAAACTTGCGGATGCCTATATGAAGCAGTATGTGGATGATCCGCTTTCATATCAGGGGATGCTGCTTGGAATGATGAGTGCGGCGGGGATTTTGCAAACGGATAATGTTGAGATTATGACATTACATTTTTATGCGCCGATTTATATGCTTTTGACCGTATGTGACAGAGAACCAAAGCGTGAGAAAGAAGCCCTTAAAACGCTGGAAGCGCACATAAGAGAGTTTAACAGATTATATGGTAGAAAATCAGGATGAGATAAAGGAGATTGATGATGAAAATTACAGTAATTAATGCGACAGAAAAACACGGTGTGACATACAAAATGAAAGAATTATTTTTGGAGAAGTTTAGGGATAAGGCTGAGATTACAGAATATTATCTGCCTAAGGACGGCCCGGGATTCTGCTCAGGATGTACTACATGCTTTAGAGGAAATCAGAATCTTTGTAAGGATGCGGAAAAAGTTCAGAGAATCGAAAAGTCTTTACTTGAAGCGGATCTTCTGGTCTTTACATCCCCTGCATATGTATTCCATACAACCGGTGCAATGAAGGCATTGCTTGACCACTTTGGATACAGGTGGATGCCTCACCGTCCGGCGAAAGAAATGTTTGGAAAGCGTGCAGTAATAATAACACAGTGCCTTGGAGCCGGCGGAAAGTCCACTGCCAAGGATATTAAGGACAGCCTTTCATGGTGGGGAATATCAACAATAAAGGTTGTAAGTTTTAAACTGATGTCAGAAATTGAATGGGATAAAATTGATGATAAAAAGAAGGCTGCTTTTGAAAAGAAATTAAGAAGTGTTGCTGATAAAATGAGCGCCATCAATTATAATAAAAAAGGGCATACTAACTTAATTGTAAAAGCCAAATTTTATGCAGTAAGAATGCTGCAGACAGATCTTGGCAAACAGAATCCGGAATATACTGATTTTAAGTACTGGAATGAAAATGGCTGGATTGGCAAAGTAAGGCCTTGGAAAGTTTAATTGAGGGGCTGGATAGAAAATGCATTTTGTAGACGCAAAAGGAATACTTACAAATAACTCCGGTTTTGTGGGAATGAATATATATAGGGGCTGCAGTCACGGTTGTATTTACTGTGACAGTCGTAGCAGGTGCTATCAGTTTACGCATCCTTTTGAAGATATAGAAGTTAAGCAAAATGCGCCGGAGCTTTTGGAAAAAGCATTAAGGTCCAAAAGAAAGAAGTGTATGATTGGAACCGGCGCGATGTCAGATCCGTATATGCACTGCGAGGAAGAACTCAGGCTGACAAGAAAGTGCCTTGAAATTATCTTACAATATGGATTCGGTGTAGCCATCCAGACCAAGTCAGACCGGATTCTTCAGGACATTGACCTTCTTGATGAAATTAATAAAAAGGCAAAGTGTGTGGTGCAGATGACACTTACCACTTATGATGATGAACTTTGCAGGATATTAGAGCCGAATGTCTGCAATACAAAGCGCCGTATAGAGGTGCTCGAAGAAATGCAGAAAAGGGGAATTCCAACAGTAGTCTGGCTGACGCCGATTTTGCCTTTTATTAATGATACAAAAGAAAATATAACACCTATCTTAAATGAATGTGTCAGGGTGGGTGTAAAAGGCGTCATTGATTTTGGCATGGGGCTGACGCTCAGGGAAGGCGACAGGGAATATTATTATGCGGCTTTGGATAAACACTTCCCCGGTCTTAAAGAGCGCTATATCAAAAGTTACGGAAATTCGTATGAACTTCCAAGTCCCAATGCGAAGGAACTTAAGAAAATATTTAATGACATTTGCAGAAAAAATAAGATAATGTGTACACCGGACGAGTGCTTTGAATATATGGCAGATCTGCCGGATAAATATACGCAGATGAGTATATTTGATATATAATTATTAGGATAATGCTCGAAGGGAAAGAGAACAAATGGATATTGTTTATAAAAAACTGACGGAGAATGAATTAAGTACAATTATAAAAATGAGAATAGACCAGTTGACGGAGGAATATACATCAGCGGGCAAAACTGTTCCGGAAGGTGTGGACCTTGAAAAGGACCTCTTGAATTTTTATAAAAAGAATATGGCTGCCGGCACCTATGTTTCCTGGCTCGCTTTTGACGGGGATAAGATAGTGGGAACAAGTGGCATGTCTTTTGCCGAGAAGCCGCCTTACTTCACCTGTCCTTCAGGAAAATTAGGTATCTTATCCAGCATGTATACAGATCCGAACTATAGACGCCTTGGAATCGCCACGCAGTTACTTGACAGAGTAGTAAAAGAGGCCAAAGAATATGGCTGCGGAACAATCTATATTACAGCATCCGACATGGGTGTAAAATTATACGAATCATACGGATTTAAGCATAACGAGAATTTCATGCAGTATTATTTTTAATCAAACACACACGAGCTGTTTGAATAAAAACAAAGATAGTACATATACGGTGAGAAAAAAAATGATTCTATAAATGGGAAAAGGCAGAGATAGTTAGGATGGAACGACCGGAGTTTAACGAAATAAAAGACTACGACGAATTTTGTAAATATTATTGGTATCGCGAAGAACTGATCAAAATATGTAAAGAACTTGGACTTAAAGCCAGTGGAAGCAAAATTGAGTTGAACGATATCATTAAGGCTTATTTTTCCGGCGATATGATTCTGCCTGAAAAGAGGAAAAGTAATCGCTCTAAGACCACGATAAAGGAACTGACTCTTAGTACAGGGCTTATAGAGTGCGGATTTACTTTTGGCAACAGATTCCGGGAATTCTA